>JAZNPK010000031.1:0-14234 GCA_045589595.1 Victivallales bacterium | reverse complement strand
AAAAAACTTCACAGACCGCTTTAGCGGCAGTCCGTGAAGTCAATGCGACTGGCAGGTCCTATTCAGAGCCCGTGTCGGGCAGCCAGTAATTTCGCCTTCCAGGCGCAGTGCATACCACCGGCTCAGCCGGTGGTCCTGATTATCGATGAACTGGAAAACTTCTGCGCAACAGTATTTGATAAAAAAGCCGGACAGCGCGTGCTGTCCGGCTTTCAACCTTCAACATATCTTTTATCAGGATCGTTTCATCAGCTTCCGATGATCTTTGTTCCGATCTGCAGAAGAGAACCTGCCTGATAAACGATCAGCGTAATGACATACGCCAGAACGAACAGACCGCCGCCTTCCGCCAATGCCATTCCCCAGGAATTCAGCTCGCGTTTGATGATCGCCAACGTGGCGAGACAGGGAATGGAAAGCAGACAGAACAGCATCATACAGAATGCCTGCAACGGCGTGTAGATGGATGCCAGACGTTCACGGAGCGATTCCGATTCCTCATCGGCTTCTCCTTCCGAGTACAGGATCCCCATCTGGGCAACAAAAACTTCTTTTGCCGCCAATGCACCGATGGTGGCTGTCGTGATCTTCCAATCGAAGCCGATCGGCTTGAAAAAGACTTCCAGTGCTTTGCCGACTCTGCCGGAAATGGTATATTCCATCTGTTCCGCCATTTGCGCATTTTCCAACGCGCTGATCTCATCGTTCATTGTCTGCGCGGCATCCACGATCTTTTTCTGAAGGGGACCGATCTCTTTTTCCGATTCCGCCAAGCCGTCAAGAATATCCTGCGGGATGGATTTCGATTCCTTCACGATGTTCAGTTCCTCCGCAGTCAGCAGATCACTTTTTTCAAGGACCTTGATCTGAAGATCATTCAGACTGTTTGTTTTCTGAATGTTTTCGATCTTCGCTTCATAATCCTGGGAGAAGACTTCTTTTTCCGGATATGTATTGCAGATATAAAGGATAATACTGGTGGCAAGAATAATGGTACCGGCTTTCTGGAGATACATTCTGCCGCGGTCCCACATGTGCAGCATCAGACTTTTCACCGTGGGCATACGGTAGGGCGGCAGCTCCATCAGATAGACTTCGCCATCGCCTTTGAAGAGCGTGTTCTTCATGATTTTTGCCGCGATCAGGGCAATCAGGATCCCGATCAGATAAATGACCCACATCATGAACGCCTGATATTTGGCAGCAAAGAACGCGGGGATCAGCAGTGCATAAATGGGCAGACGGGCACCGCAGCTCATCAACGGGAGTACCATAATGGTAACAGTACGGTCACGCTGGGATTCAATGGTCCGGGTCGCCATAACAGCCGGGACCGTACAGCCGAAGCCCAGCACCAGCGGCACAAAGGAGCGCCCCTGAAGCCCGAATTTCCGCATGACACCGTCCATAACGAATGCTGCGCGCGCCATATATCCGGAATCTTCCAGAATTGCGATCACAAAGAACAGGAAGAGGATGTTCGGCAGGAACACGATCACGCCGCCGACACCGCCGATGATCCCGTCCGTGATCATAGAGCGCAGGAACGGCAGAGTATCAGGATTCCACGCATCCTTGATGGTGTCGCACAACCAGCCGAAGAATGTTTCGATATAGCCCATCAGAGGATCAGCAAGTGTAAATGTGAACCAGAATGTGAAGTACATGATCACCAGGAACAGAGGAAACCCGAGAAACTTGTTGGTCACAACAGCATCGATCTTGTCTGAGATCTCCCGTCTGCGTTCGCGCGTCATGGAGATGGTATCGCGACACGCTCCGGCGAGCATGGCATAACGGCGGTCCGCCATAAATGTATCTGCTTCGATGGCATGTTTATCCCAGAGATGTTTGATCTGGTTATCGACCTCAGTCAGAACAGACTGATATTCCGGGATCTTCATTGCACAGGAATCGTGTTCCAGCAGTTTGATGGCAAAGAACCGGGCGGGAATGTGTTTGAAGCGTTCCACGCCAACAGCATCGATTTTTTCTGCAACGGCATTAATGGCGTCATCAATATCCGCACCGTAACTCAGCATGGGAACGCCGTGATCTTCCAGTTCGTCCAGCGTCTGTGCCAGACGGGTGAGCAGCGGACGGATCCCGTTGGAATGATTCGCAATGGTCTGGACAATGGGCGAACCAAAATATTTTTCCAGTTTCGGTATATCGTAATGCAACCCTTTTTTCTTGGCATCATCAGACATGTTGAACACCAGCAGCATAGGGATATGCAGTTCCGCAAGCTGGGTGGTCAGATACATGCTGCGTTGGGGAATTGTGGAATCGATCACATTGAGGATCAGATCGATCCCGTCCGTTGTCAGTTCCTGAAATACGACTTCCTCTTCGGGCGAGGACGAAGAAAGTGAATAAACACCCGGCAGGTCAATGAGTTCGATCTCAACTCCATTCAGCGTAAAATTGCCGGATTTGCTTTCCACAGTAACACCGGGATAATTTCCGACATGCTGTCTTGCTCCGGTGAGCGCATTGAAAATACAGGTCTTACCGCAGTTGGGATTTCCTGCAAGGGCGATTTTGTAATGTTTCCGCGTCATATCAGCTCACCTTCAAAACGATATTGGCAGCTTCATCTTTGTGGAGAGCCATACTTGTTTCCATAACTTTAACGCGGATCAGACCGCCGAAGGGGGCATGAGCCTCGATCAGCAGTTCCGTACCGGGGACGATCCCCACATCTGCAAATTTTTTACTGCCGCGCGATTCCGGCAGGATCTTTACAATGGTCGCCTTTGCGCCAACGGGCAGATCCGCCAGTGTGCTTTCGCCGTTTACCGGAATATTGAATTCCGTTTTTTTTCCGGTGCCCCCGCTGCAGCAGGCACACTTTGCTTCTGACATTTTGTCATTTCCTTTCTTTTGCGACTGTATTTATCATATGTTTGTTGCTGCTAATAAATCAAAACTCCAAGTCAAGGGAAAGAGCAATGAAGTCTTACCAACTCCACATACATAATATACAGCCATTGGTTTTATTTGTCCATTAGGTTTGCCTAATATCTTTCATGTTTTTTGCAGAAACCTCAAATCTGCAGTATATTCAAAAAATGTATGAAGGTCATCACAGGCATCAAGGATCATGCTTGCGGTCCGCTCCGCCTTACGGTAAAGTTCCATTTTCCGCAAAGACTCCACCGCATCACCGAAAACCATCCAATCGCCGCGGTGAACAGGTCTGGGCGACAGCTGCTCAATGAATCCCGCTACATCCTTTGCCGGATACCCGATAAAGATCCCGACTTCGTGGGGGATCTTTTCTTCACCGAAACGTTTCCGGAGATATGCAAGCCATGTATCAACACTGGCATTTTCCGGATACCCGAACTGACGGAGCAAGCGTTTATTCTCAGGCTCCTGCAAAGTATGGTGCAGCGTTTCCCGATGATAAAACAGAACGAGAGAACTGTGATCCTGAATCTGCAGTTCAATATAATTCAGTCCGAGAGTTCTGAAAATATCCTGACGGTAAAGACAGAAATGGAGTCCTTCGCTGTTCCGGCTTTCATAACAATGTTTCACGCGGAGCAGTTCTGCCGGCTTGATACCGCTGCGCACCGCAGCAGTTTTCAAAAGCAGGAATCGCAACAACTCCGCCCGGTGTTTCTGACTAATATTCGGCTTCATAATTAGTTTATCCTAACTTACAAATTTCAAAAAAATCACGCAAGTGTTTGCGCGATAAACACCAATAATATAACGCCAAGAAATAAAAAATTCAATTAGTTTTAACGAATTTTTTTTGATTTTTTTCAAATTCCGGCTTTTTTTACAACTGATCCGCATCAAAATTTGCGCCACAGACACCAAAAAAAAGTCAGTTCGACCTAACTTGATGGAACGATGACCGGGAGTTCTTTTTGATTTTTCAAAAAAAATCCGGTCCGTGTATGGTATTTTCAGAAAGTCGTGGTAATATATGGTGAATGCAACAACGAAAGGATGCAAACATGGTTTATCTTCATATTATTCTGTTTCTGGCGTTTCAGGTGGCGGCGAATCTGCTGTTCAAATGGGGCAGTTCTGCTCCGCATCTTTACTGGTGGGGATTCATTCTGGGGAATGCCGTCGGGATGACCAGCATTCTGTTTATGCTTGGGATGTACCAGAATCTTCCGGCTGCCAATGTGGTCGCCATCGGAACAGGCGGCACTTTCCTGTTGAATCAGATCGCCATGTTCCTTGTATATCACGAAAAGATCCAGACGGGAGCCCTGATCGGGATCGTCCTGATCTTTGCGGGCATTCTGCTGGTGGCATTCTGCAATCAACCGCAGAAACAGGATGATGAGCCGACTCCGCCACAGGAAGAACGCATTCAGGAAGCGGAAGTAAAAAATTATCAGTTGGAGCAGCGGGTCAATTTCTGACCGCAAACAGCGTTACTGTTTTTCAGCAACAACGGACACACCGTCCGGAATGACAGCGATCTTTGCGTTCGCGCCGGTGATCCGGAATGCCATATCCAGTGCGTCTCCGATATCGGATGCCGCCATCATTTTTATATTCCGGATCATTCCGTGATCACAATCTTTCGTGACGAGGATCACATGGAACCGGTTCAGGATCCGGGCAAGGATCTGATACTGCCACTGATCGGGCTTTGTCTGATCCCGCGGGATGGAGCTGATCTCATTGAGCAGGGCATCGGGAGACGCGGTCCGGGTCAGGGTCTCGCAGAATGCCGTTCCGCCGTGACCATCGGCGCAACTGGCAGCCAGGATGATAACGCCCCCTGCCCTGCATACAGCTTCGCCCGCCGTCATTCCCTTGACGCTCTGATAGATGTTCTGATCAAGGGGGTAGCCGCCGTTTGTTGTGATAACGATATCCGCCTCCGGCACTTTCACGCAGCAGCATGACCGCAGAAAGCGGCAGCCTTCCATGTGTGCGTTTTCCATATCTCCGGCAAAAGCCCGAACGATCTCCTTCTTCCCGTTGATGACCACATTGACGATGAAGGCGAGTTTTGCCTTTTTTGCCGCATAGATCATATCCTCATGAATGGGATTTCCGTCAAGGTTGCCGGTCCGCGCAAAGGGACTCCGGATGAACTCTGCGCAATGGTTTGCCAGAACCGTAGTTTTTGCGGCGATACCGGGCAGAACACTTTTCCGTCCGCCGGAGAATCCGGCAAAGAAATGCGGTTCAATAAATCCTTCCGCCACAAGCAGATCGGCTTCAACAGCGAGTTTGTTAAGTACAAGATCGCCGCCGGACGGCAGAACGCCGCATTTGATCATCATCCGGTCGTCGGTGGAATTGTGGATCACGATCTTTTCCCGGGCAACGATTTCAGGTCCGAATTTATCTGCCAGTTCTGCGCGGGTCGTTTCGCGGTGACAGCCGGTTGCGATCAGGATGGTCACATCGATCTCCGGGTTACCTGCACGCAGTCGGCGGAGAATTTCCGGCATCATGATCCGGCTGGGAACGGGGCGGGTATGATCACTGGCGATGATGACAACAGACCTTTTTCCCTTTGCCAGATCTTCCAGCGGCGGTGATCCGATGGGGTGATCCATTGCATCCGCCACTTCCTTTACGGGATCGGCAGCCGCGGGAGGCAGAAAAGATTCGTAAATGCCCGCAAGATTCTGATCGGGGATCTCCGCCGTCATCCCGGTTTTTCCGTAAGGTAATTGAATCACAGCCACCGTTTTATCCTCCTGACATCAAATATCGATCCGGTTCTGGAACTTGTAAGGCAGTCCGGAAGCCAGCAGATGGGAATTATCGGAGAAGCTCAGACATCTCGGCGCGGTGATACCGTTTTCCTGATTTTTGAATTCAAATACGGTAACGCCTGCGTGATTTACATCGAATGAACTCCAGAAGAGATGGGGCGGGATCCCCAGCAGATAAGGGAACCACGCCATACTGAATCCCGCATGACAGAACAAAGCGACACGCTGTTCACCCGGTGTCACGATCTGATAAAGCCCCGTGCCTGTCCTGCGGTATCCGAGCCGTTCCAGAAATTCATCGGACGCGGCAGAAATGCGTTCATAACATTTATCAACATCGAGCAGTTGAACGCATTGAGCCTGTTTCCAGTTCCCGTTTCCCCGCAGTTCATCTCCGTTCTGATGAAAAATCCCGTTGTGCTGATCAAAGACCCAATGGGTACCGCGATCGGGGAAAGTCACAGAAAAATCGCGCCATGCAAGATTTTCGCTGGTCCACTCTTCTATCTCAATGGGGAGTTTCAGGACTTCGCTTGTGGGGCGTGCCGTTTCCTTTGCCCGGTTCAACGGCGAGGAAAAGATCCGGTCAAGTCCATGAATGGCAAAGCGTTTTGCCAACGCCTCAGCCTGACGGTGTCCCAGGGGCGTCAGATTATCCGGATCGTATATCGGATCACCATGACGGATCACAAAAAGAAGCATGATTTTTCCTTTCAGAATATCTTTTTCAGGTTTTATAAAATATACACGCGGGAGAACAAAAATTCAAAAAAGTTACATCAAAAAACTGCAATTTCCGTTTGCAATCTGCCGTATTCCTTATTATGTTATTGCCAACACTCATTTCAAAAACAAAGGAGAAAACGATGGATGTTGAGATGATGAATGGAGTCTCTGCCAATATGCAGCAGTGTCCCGATTGCAATAAGATATATTCCCGCAAAGCGGCGGTGTGTCCCTATTGCGGAGCACCCTCCCCTCTGTTCCGCGATCAGAAAGAACGGCTGATCTACATTATTCTGGCGCTGTTTGTCGGCGGGTTCGGTATCCATAATTTTTATTCCGGCCACATTGGCAAGGGCATTGCCAAGATCATTCTGACCCTGCTGGTATTCACCTCATTCATTGCATGGATCTGGTGTATTGTTGAGATCTGCACCGTCAAAGAAGACGCCAACGGTGTTCCCTTCAAATAAGAAATAAAGGACTTTTTTATGATGAACTGCAAAGGATTTTTTACGGTCGTCTTTTCTGCCCTGCTTGCGATCCCCGTACTTTCTGCTGCGGGAAAAGACCAGCAGATACAGTCGCCGCAGCTGCCGGAACACATTCAGCTCTGGGAGGGGCGCGACATCGCGTTGACTCTGCCCGGCGATGAAAAGGAGAAGGAGTCTATCTACAAGCCGGAAACGCTGCCCGGCATAGAGATCATGGGGAATGTGAAAGTGCCGTCCATGTATTTTTATCCTGCCAGCGGCTCCAACAAGGCGCGTCCGGCGGTGGTCATCTGCCCCGGCGGCGGATATGAACTGCTTGCCATCAAGCATGAAGGAACAGATATTTGTGCCTGGCTGAACACGATCGGCGTTCACGCGTTCCTGTTGAAATACCGTACCCCGAACCGTGAGGAAGCGGCGTTGGCGGATGCCGCCCGTGCGATCCGCGTGATCCGGTCCCGCGCGAAGGAACTGCATGTTGATCCCGACAAGATCGGCGTGATCGGTTTTTCTGCAGGCGGCAATCTGGCGGCGAGAGTTTCCGCACCGGACAGGGATGAACCTTATGAACAGAAGGACGGGATCGACAAACTGAATTTCCGTCCGAACTTTGCCATGCTGATCTACCCGGCATATCTGACAGATCTCCGAAAATTGTTTGATATGGAACTCAAGACGAAAGTCAAGGTTGACAAACGCACGCCGCCGACTTTCATCGTGCAAACGCAGGACGACGGGATCAAGGTGGAAAATGCGCTCGCCTGGTATATCCAGCTGCGCAAGGCGGGCGTATCGATCGAGATGCATCTGTTCCCCAACGGCGGACACGGCTACGGGATCATGCGCCGGGGGATGTCGGTGGATATCTGGCCCGATTTGGCATACCGCTGGATGAAGACGATCAAACTCAATATCCATTGATCGTTTGACGGCGTAAAAAGACATCAGCTGTGATGCGGCAGACTGCCATTCAGGCACGATCCGGCTCACGCTGATGTTTTTTTCTGTCTGTTTCCGGTTCTTTTTTCTTTGACGCGGCGCACTTTATTGGACGCGGAACTCAGTTCCGTGTTCCGGATCTTCTGCTTTTCGGCGGGCTCATGATCGGGGGTAAGGGGGGGGACCGACGAAAAGCAGAGGTTTTTTTGTACGTCTTTTCTCTGCGGAAAATGTTTTACGGAATGAGGGTAAAAAAAATGGTGCACCCGACAGGATTTCACGAAGGGACCATATCGGATGATATGGCGAAACATCAAAACTGCAAGGCAAAAAAAATGGTGCACCCGACAGGATTCGAACCTACGACCTATTGCTCCGGAGGCAATCGCTCTATCCAGCTGAGCTACGGGTGCACTGAAAAGTGAATGGAGTTACTATATCACCTTTTACCGGAAAAGCAAATGACTTTTCGGAAAAAGAAAAAAGATTTTTTGTGCGGAACGGATCATTACGATCCTGTTTTTCCGTGACCGGTGAGCCACAGAGACAACATCAGCAGAGAAAACAGCAGATAGGCATGATCGTTTCTGCCCGTTTCGTGTTCAGAGATCATCCGCTCCATCACGCCGCGGTCAAACCATTCCGCCATCAACCGGCTGTCCAGCAAGGCAGACCGGAGTTGTTCCAGCCACGGTTTCCGCAGCCATTGTGACACCGGAACGCCGAAGCCCCGTTTCCGCCGTGTCACAAGATCGGGTGGCAGTTGTGGGGCAAAGGCGTCACCGAAAATCTTTTTCCGTCTTGAGCCGCACAGTTTATATTCTGCCGGCAGGGACAATGCCAGATCGGCAACGGCGTCATCCAGAACCGGTGTTTTCAGTTCCAGACCGGAGAGTATTGAAGCGGTTTTGGCTTTTACGGCAATATCGCCGGGCAGATAATATTTCAGATCGAATGATCCGGCGGCAACGGCGGGGTCACCCGTTCCGGACGCAGGAAGAGATGATCCGAAAGATGTTACGGCATCCGCCAGAGGTCCCGCCCCGTTCAGCAGTGCAGAATGATCCTGGAAATTGTGTGAAATGATGGAAAAATACCGTGAGGCGTCGCCGGAAAGGACCGCTGTATTCAGAAAACGGCGGAGTCTGCCTGCAAAGGACCGTTCCCCTGCCCCCTGCGACAACAGAGAGGAGATCAGCCGTTTGCCGGGGATCAGAGACGCGATCCGGCAGAGACGCAGGACCCGGTACCGTTCATATCCGTAGAACAATTCATCCGCACCGTCACCGGTCAATGCGGAAGTCATACCGTCAGCGGCGGCAAGACCGCAGACCGCGGCAAGGGGCAGCACAGAGGAATCGGCAAAAGGTTCTCCTGTTCCGGCAAGCACATCCGTCAGACGTTCGATACAGGCGGGTGTGACTGTGACCGTTTTTTCCGGCAGGGGATTACCGGTCTGTCTGCGGATCCATGCGGCAGTTTCTTTTGCGGCATCGCCTTCATTGTAGGCGGCGTCTTCAAAGACAGCGGAATAAACCGGAAGGGGCGCGGAAGTCATCCCGGCGGCAATGGAACAGAGGATGGCGGAATCCAGTCCGCCGGAAAGGAATACACCTGTTCCGGCATCCATACGCTGTTTTACGGCATCGGTCAACGTTGACCGCAGGAGATCACATGCCCGGTTGTAATCCGGCACGGATCGTGTTCCGCTGCGGAATGGTGCAGTTTCCTCCAGCTGCAATGTCCGGGCGGCAATGTCAAAAGTGAGCGTATATCCCGGCAGCAGTTTGAATGTATGGTTGTAAATGCTCTTTTCTCCGGGAATGTATTGGACCGCCAGAAAATCAAGCACGGCATCCATACGCAGATCATTTCTGTCGAAGCCGGGGAACGATGTCAGTTCTTCCAGAGAATCGCCGAAGACAAAGCCGCCGGGTCCCCGATGATAAAATACCGGAGATCTGCCTGTCCGCCCGCAGGACACGACGATCCTGCCGTCGCAGGGGGAGCATACGCCATAGATCGAACCGTCGTTCAGGATTCCGCCGCAGGACATGGCTTCTGTCTCCCGGGGATGTGCGCCTGAGCGCGTTTCAGTTTTTCTGCAGCACGGAAGGCTTCTTCCGCTCCGGGCGTGAAACAGGTACCGAGAAGGCGGTCAAGAATGATCTGCTGCGCGGCTTCACTGGGATGAAGCATATCATCGGCAAAATACCGGTAATCCCGCAGTTCATCCAGCTGGATCTCATAAGCGGGGAAATAAGCCGTGTTGTCCAGTTTCTCCATCACGCGGTAGATGGCATTGAGACAGCGCGCTTTGGAAATGGCGTTCAATGTCAGTTCACCCGGATAATGACGGACCGGCGACAACGTAAGGATCAATTTACAGCGGGGGTTGATCTCACGGATCTTCCGGCAGACACAAAGCAGTGATGCAGAACAGGTTACGCTGTCCGAAAGCACCCGGTCAAATTCCGTTCCCGGCAATTTATGGCAGTTCGCCACAAAGCGTTTCGACGGCTTGTGATAATACTGAACAGCACTCGACAAGGTAATGAAGCAGACATCTGCGCGTTTCAGATTTTTGAGAAAGCGCTTCCGGGCATTTTCCATTTTCTCCAACGCTCCGGCAACCGTTTCATCCGAAAAATATCCGTGGTGCATCGGGGAATGATACAGACCGTTGAAGAAAAAGAGATCACTTTCCGTATAGCCGAGATCGATCCGCTGGAGCGCATCGGAAATGGCGTAGGGATGATAAAGGATGCCGTTGGGATTCTGGCTCCCGTGAAAACCGCAGCCCAGAAGTCTGCCGATCACATCCACAGAAAAACAGGACCCGATGGAAACAATGGTGGCGTTCGACCGGATCTTTTCCAGCGGAAAGGTATAATTGACAGGGGTGTAACTGAAGGGATCGGTCATGGCAGTTTCACTTTCGTTTGCAGTTTCGGCAGAAGGAGCGAATGGCGCGGTTCACGCACAAAATTCCGGACCGCCATGGAGACCGCCCGGGGATCGCCCACAAGGATCATCAGCTTTTTTGCCCGGGTCATACCGGTATAGAGAAGATTGCGCTGAAGCATCATGAAATGACTGGAGAGCAGAGGCATCAGCACCACGGGATATTCACTGCCCTGGGATTTATGGACCGTTACCGCATACGCCAACACGATTTGATCCGCGTCCTCAAAAGTATATTCCACAGACATCCCGTCGAAATCCACGGTGAATTTTTTGCCCGGCAGATGAATGGATGTGATGAAGCCGGTATCGCCGTTGAACACATTTTTATCATAATTGTTGGCGATCTGCATCACTTTGTCGCCCACTTTGTAGGTGTGTTCACCGATCATGAATTGCGGCTTGCTGTCGCCGGGATTCAGAATGTTCTGAAGCACCCGGTTCATCTCGATCGTCCCGCTCGCGCCCCGGTTCATGGGACAGAGCAGCTGGATATCACGCATGGGATCAAACCCGAAGCGGTCGGGAATACGCCCGGAGATCATCCGGACAAGGATATCGGCAGTTTCAACGGGATCATCCTTTTCGATCCAGTAGAAATCCCGGCTCACATCTCCGGCAGCAGCACGGGTCCGTTCCGGCATGATACCGGCGTTGACCGCATGAGCGGCACGGATGATGCCGGAGCCATCGCCCTGACGGAAGATCTTTGTCAGGCGCGTGACCGGACAAATGCCGGAATCGATCAGATCATTCAGCACATTGCCGGGTCCCACAGACGGCAGCTGATCGGGGTCACCAACGATGACCACCGTGGCACCGGCAGGGATCGCACGGAACAACGCCACAGCCAACGGCAGATCCAGCATGGATGCTTCATCGATCACAAACAGCTGCGCTTCCACCGGGTTGTCTTTGTTCTGAACAAATGTCGCCTGACCCGGATCCCATTTCAACAAACGGTGGATCGTGGACGCAGGGGCGCCGGTCGCCTCGGACAACCGTTTTGCAGCTCTGCCCGTGGGCGCGGCAAGGACTACCGTAAGACGGGCGGCATTGGCACGGCGGACGATCTCGGAAACGACCGTCGTTTTACCGACACCGGGTCCCCCGGTAATGATACTCAACGCGGAACGCGTCACCACATGGACCGCCAACAACTGTTCGTCACTGAAATTTGTATGGAGATCCGGCGGGATCATCAGCAATCTGCCTCCGGCGGGACTGGGATGGATCAGCATTTTTTTCAGCAGATACGGCAATTCATTTTCGCAGCGGAGAAAGAGCGGTGAATACAGCATTTCCGTTCCGTCCGGCGCAAAATCCGCCACCGCTTTTCCGGTGAGAGCCGCACTGGCAATGGCGCGGTCCGCTTCTTCCGGGGAAACGTCCAGCGTTTCCGCAAGTTTCGGCAGAAAATCAGCACGGGGCATACAGATATGACCCGCCAACCGGATCTGATCCAGCATATACACAACGCCCGCAACAAGCCGCTTGGGATCATTCACTTCGATCCCCGCTTTCTGCGCGATCTTGTCCGCCAGCAGAAAACCGATGCCCCGCACTTCCGACGCCAGACAATAGGGATTTTCCTGGATTTTCCGCGCCGTATCATCGCCGAACGTCTTGTAGATCCGGGCGAAATATGCGGGGCTGATCCCCAGTCCTTCCAGATAGATCCGCAGATCCCGCAGTTCCGTATTTTCGCTGAGCGCTTCCCGGATGGTATTGATCTTTTTTTGACTGAACCCTTTGATCTCAAGCAATTTGCGCGGCGTCTTCGAGATCACATCCAACGCATCCGTACCGAACCGGTCCACAATGGCTTTTGCCGTTTTGGGACCGACACCCGGCACGACACCGGAAGAAAGATAGCGGATCAGCCCCTCTTTTGTGGCAGGAAGTGAGAAATTGCAGACCGCAACGCGGAGCTGAAGACCGTGTTCGGGATTGATCTCCCATTTGCCTTCCAGCTCCACATTCTGACCTTCGGTCAAACCCGGCATCGCACCGACCGCCATATATTCTCTGCCGGAACCATCCACGATCCGGGCAACAGTATAGCTTTCGTCCTCCGTGGTATAGACTACGCGGGTCACTTCGCCGTTGAGGACATTGGAATCCGGGACCGGTGTCCGGAAATCACCTTTCGGTTTCTTGTAGGGTTTGAATGGCTGCCGCATGACACCTTGTCGTCATCAATGGTGGGAGAAGATCCGTTCCGGCGCGTGACGCAGTGCAACACCCAGTTCGTTGGCGCGCTTGATCACATCCGCATCTTTCAGGGAGCCGGAGGGGGCGACAATGGCTTTGATACCGGCTTTGGCAGCCACTTCCACGGCATCATAGAAGGGGAAGAAACCATCGCTGGACATAACGGCACCTTCCAGAGTGGCGGTGCCGGTATATTTCTGGGAGAATTTTTCGATCGCCTGTTCCACAGCACCCACGCGGTCCTGTTCCCCGGTCCCCACGGAAAGAGTCTGACCATCTTTGACGATTACAACACCGTTGGAACGGACGGAGAGGTTGATATACCATGCTGTGAGCAAATCGAGTTTCTGCTGTTCTGTGGGAGTGTGGGCAGAAGCCTGAATTCCGCAAGCCTTGTTTTCAGCAGAAGCAGGGATCAGGTCATTGAAATCACGAACATGTGTCAGCAGTGGTTCTGCAAGAATAATTGTTCCGTCTCCGAGGACTTTTACGGTATTGAAACGTCCATCGACATTTTCCCCGACATAGCGGGGCAGGGTATCAAGAGAACCGCATTTGAGAATACGAACCTGTTTGTTGAGTTTGAAGCGTTCTCCATCGTTGAACACGGTCAGTGCTTCTTCTGTAAAGTCAGGAGCAACAACACATTCCACAAAAGAGCTCATGATTTCTTCTGCTGTTTCTGCATCCACAGTTTTATTGAATGCAATCACGCTTCCGAATGCTGCGCGTGCATCGCAATCGCGTGCTTTCATATAGACTTGTTTCAGGGTTTCACCGTCGCATGCAACTGCTGCACCACTGGGATTCACATGCTTCATGACAGCACATGCAGCACGGTCAAAATATTTGACAATATTCAGAGCTCCGGAAATATCTTCATAGTTGGTCTGTGAGAGCCCGTTTTTTCCGCTTTTGAGCGTGACCATATCCATAATGGATCCGTTGAAGCCTTCGGGCTTGTAAGCTGCGGCAGGCTGAAGGGGATTCGTTCCATATCTGAGATCATCGATTTTGACATAGCGGCGACCGCCGATCTCGAATGTTTCGGGGAAATTGCCGGTGTTTTTTGTGAGATAGGTATCTCTTGCAAGTTTTTCTGCCATTTTTCAGCTCCATTTCATTTATTTTTTCTTTGGAATAGTACAGTAATTTACTCCGTAACGGGTGATTTTTCAAGTAAAGATTT
>JAZNPK010000030.1:0-17893 GCA_045589595.1 Victivallales bacterium | reverse complement strand
GCAAGCAAGCAAGCAAGCAAGCAAGCAAGCAAGCAAGCAAGCAAGCAAGCAAGCAAGCAAGCAAGCAAGCAAGCAAGCAAGCAAGCAAGCAAGCAAGCAAGCAAGCAAGCCTTTATTTATAAATAAAGGCTTGCTTCTACCCGACCGAAGTCTTTCCGGTCACCAACTCCACTCTTTTTCTGATTTTCAAGGCGTAGACTTTTTGTGCCTTGAAAAACTGTATCAATCCAATTTTACAGCCGCGAAGTCCAGCAATGGATTATCGCGGCTGTTTTTTGTTTAAGGAGAATGGATATGAGGCGATCATGGCAAAGTAAAATGATGATTTTCTATAACGAAATTGGCGGATCAATGCTTATGGAGTATGTCATTATGTGCATGCTGATTCTTTCTGGGGGCGTGCTCGCTTTTTCGGAAGGAGGTAATTTTCTCTGCCAGATGGTAGGAATAAAACCGGATGCTACATCTGCCAGTGATTTCGGTATTGCTGGTGCGTATTTTGTAAATTGGGTAAGACGGTTGATGTGGATGACCGCACAACCGTTCCCATGATATTGATTTTTGAATTCGGGAATGGTTCTCGATTCGATTAAAAAAAATAAAAACTTGGAGAACAAGAAAATGAAACAGACTAGATTGCAGAGATGGAAAAAAACATGGTTGGGAAGAGCTCTTTGCCGGGTCGCCGGCGAGGAAAAAGGTGCTGTAATGATGGAGTATGTTATCGTTGCAGTTCTGATTGCAGGAGCTTGCGTTGTTGCAGTTGCTATGTTTGGTAAAACGATTGTCGGTATGTTTGATACTGCGGCCAAAGGAGCTACTGCTGATCACTCTGGAGCAAAAACAACTTTGGATACAACTCGCACAACACAAGGAACTGATGCTGGTAAGGCATCCGAATATCACGACAGCATGCACAAATAAGAGTTGTTATATGATTCTCCCCATACTCAAAATTGCAGTCATATCTGTATGGCTGTTTATGCTTGCCCGGAAAGACTGGAAGACAAGAACACTGCCCAATTATTTAACATTGAGTGGTGCACTTGTTTTTCTTGTTTGGCGTTTGGGCTGGGGAGGTGTCTCCTGCCTGTGGAGTGGATTTTTGGGAGGTGTCATTGCCGCATTGCTGCTTCTGATTCCTTTCCTGTTGAGAGCTTCCGGAGCAGGAGACATAAAATATCTGTTTGCGGTTGGAATTTTGATTGGTTTTCCGCAGATTTTTGCAACATTATTTTTGATTTGTGTGGTTGGCGTTATTCTGGGGTTTTCGATGCTTCTCACCAAGCGCCTCAATGGAGCCAGATTGAAGCATCTATTTAATTGTTTTTTTAATTTTTGTTATGACCGGCAGAAGGGTAAAGAATCTTTGCCGGATAAAGAAGCTGAAGCGGTAAGAATTCCTTTCGGAGTCGCAATTTCCGCAGGAACATTTATTTCTTTGGTACTGGAATTCTTCTTTTTATGCAGAGGTGGGTATGAGATTGGTTACTGAAAGAACCGGTTCTATATTGATGGAGACCGTATTGGTTATGCCTCTGTTTTTGGCAATGGTAATGGGGGCGTTGCAATTTGCCCATATTTATATTGGAAAACAAATAGTAAATTATGCAGCATTTTCTGCGGCAAGATCAACTTTGTCAGCAAAGGCAGGAGATGAACAAACAAAAGCAGAAGAGGCTGCGAAAAGAGTTTTAAGTTGGTTGATTCTTCCCACTGGGAAACTTACAAAAGATGGGGTAATAGAAGAGCCGATTGATGGCGTTTTGATGCCAGATTATTCCAGAGATGATATGAAATCGCATTTATTGGGCGTGAAAGTGGAAACAAAGGAAAAATGGCTGAAAGCGGTTGAAGTTCGTTTTGCATTCCCGTTGGAATTTCCTTTGGCTGCTCAAATCATTCGGTGGGGAATGAACCTGCCGGGATATGAATTTGAAAAAAAACACTCGGTCGGAATCGATTTGAAACTTGCAGGAGTCACAACTCCACATTTAGTATTAACAGAGCGTTGCGTTCTACCCAAACCATATATAATAAAATAAGAGCCAGAAATGACATCAATCCTGAAAAACAGATTAAAAACATTATGCTGCGATGAAAGCGGGGTTGCGCTTGCTTTCAGCGTAGTCGTGTTTTTGTTCCTGTATCTTTTCGGAATGGGAATCTATGCTGTTGGCGACACTGTTCAGAAAAGGATCAAATTACAAAATGCAGTTGATGCAGCCGCCTATTCCGGAGCAGTAGTGCAAGCTGATACATTAAGCCGGATTGCGGTGATCAATAAGGCAATGTCATGGACTTATGTCATGCAGACCCGTATGCAGATGGACTACATCATGCATAAATGGTTGGGGAATACAATAAAAACCTGGGACATTATGGACAAAATAGTAAAGTCTATCAATGCTCCTTCTTGTTGTGGTCAAAAAGTTGCAGGGATACATTATTATGCTGGACGTAATGGAGGACATGGAAAAATAGAACTTAATCCCTACGGAGAAGAGGATATAGAAAATATCAGAAAGGCTTATGATGGATTTGGTTCACATTTGAGCGATTATAATATCCAAGTCGATAATAATACCGATAGCGAAGAAGACACTGCAGGTATATTTGATGATTTTGAGGAAAAATGTAAACAGATAACTAAAGAGCATGAGGAAGAAATAGTAGAAATTCTAGAAGATTACACAAAAAAAGAAGAGGAAACAGCAGAAACAGAGGATTCGTCAACAACAGCAGATAAAACTGAAAATGTATTACAACAAGAACAAAGTACACATGAAACTCAGAATGAATCTACCGAGAATGAAACTGATGTAAATAAGGTTTTAAGTGGACTTGTCGACGAGGTTGAAGAAATCATTGAAGATAATCAGTATAAGAAGCGTAGAAAAAAACGTTTTAGAAAAAAAGAGGCTGTAGATGCAATACACAAATTGTTGAAAGATATGCTGGGTGATGGTTTAAGCGATATTGGGGATGATTTAACGAATTGGAGCGTTGGTAGTTTATCTTCTTCGTTTTTTTCCGGAATAGGAGGAATTGATGCAGCGGGGCAAAGGCTTGGACGTCAAATAGCTGCAGCAAAGAGTAATATCCAAGCAATGAACAATGCTTCAACTTTGTTGCGTGATAATTTGAAGCAATCGGTTGAGTTAGCAATATCCAATACTATGCAGCAAAATTATCCTGAGTCTGCATTTCAAAGTAAAGTATATTCTGCAAGTCAATATATGACTCAATTGAAATCTTCAGACGAAAGACATTTTTTGGATTTTGCAAGCGAATTCAGGGGACAGGAAATTGCTAAAGCTGCTGTGTTTAATAAAGGGGCAGGAACCTGGATGAACATTATCACCGGAAACGGAATTTGTCGTGGCTATACGGTTGATTTGCTTACAGCCTCATGGACGAACTTTGCACAATGTTGGGTTCATCCATGGACAGGACATTTCCCTATAAACATTGTTTTGCCGCCGTCTTTAGTTACGGCAGGAACATTCCGTGATAGCTTTTATACTGGTGAGGCAGCCAGACCGTTGGTTCTTACAAAGAAATATTTCCAGCCGGAGGGAGCTATTGTAGTTGCAGCTTCAATACCATTGAGTAATCCGTTTGCTTCCTGGGGAAATGTTTCCAAGGGACTTTTTTCAGCATTTACCGTTGGCGGAGGAGGGCAAAAAATCGTTGCTGTTTCCGCCGCACGAGCCGGTTATCACAATCATTCTGAGTCCGGATGGGAAACTGGCGAATACAGAAACCATATAAAAAAGCCTGATACTCTTCCAGGTAAAAGTTACATAGATGAAGCATGGAATTTATGCGAAGCAGATTGGGATGCCGCATTTATCCCTCTTAATGATACAACAACAATTTTAGCCAGCGACTTCAAAAAACTGATTGAAAGTGTCGGAAGTAGAGATTTTGTTCCGAAAAAGGATTCCAATAAAAATACAAAAATAAACTATCAGGAGGCTGTAAAACATGTTACTCATTAATCATAACTTGATACCTTGCAAAGCTTTTTTTAGTATAGCAATCGCAGCAATACTGTTGACCGGATTTGATACGGTTGCACAGGAAAGAAAAAAAGTTAAAAGTCTCAGTGAGGATGATAAGGCAACAATCAAGGTTTCTGCCGTAATTTCTTCTCTCCGTAACTATGCTCAAAAGAAACCGATGAATTCATTTGGGCGAATTATGACTCCGGCTGCATTCAAAATGTGGAATGAAACTGTTACGAGTTTGAAAACCGGTATTCGCAGTGGTATTGTTGATTTCCTTAATACATCGTTGATAATGGTTCCAACTCAAAAAATGGATAGTGGTATAAGTGCTTTATACAGTCCTTTCCTTGATGTTATACTCTTGCTTCAAACCGATAATATTGATGATATTCCGCGTATTGAAAATTTTTGTTTCCTGACAGGTTCAGATTTCCGTGGAGAAAAAATTGATTGGGAAATTTATCCGGAAAGTATTTTACCTTTGAAACAACCTTTGATGTTTGCATTACTGGATTTAACCGCAAAAACGGAAAAGAAATTTAATGATATGATGTTGAAAGAACAATCTTTCAGTAAATATCTTTCAGCTTCAAATAAAAATTTCAAATATGTTGAACGCAATATGCTTGCCAGATCTCAAATGTCCTTTGCACTGTTGCAAAAGGAAAATAAGACTCATTTTGTAAGAATGGCTTTAATTCAAAAAATGCTTCAGGAAGGTAAGCTCAATACTATAAAAAACAGCGTAAATCAATCCGGAAAACATTTTGTGGATGCTTACGCATCTCTCCGCAAAGAAATTCAAAAAGGAATGAGGTTATGCCATACAGTGATTGGCAAAGATCATATTCTGTATGCATTCAGCAATAAAGCATTCGCAAGATTTGTTGTAATTGTTACTGTAAACAAGGATGACACGAAACCGCAGTGGCAGTTTGAGTTTTTTGACATAAATAGTGCTCGTAAGGTTCAGTCTTTGATATCTCAAAAATAAACATAAAGGATTTTGATCATGAAAAAAATCTTTATTTCTTTTATTACAATAGGTGGTATTGCTTACGCTTCTTTTGCGGGTGATGCAGTTACTTTTTCAAAATTATCTGCCGGTGGAAGCGGAGGTTCACAAAATAATACAACAACCTCTAATCAACAGCCGACCATACTCTATGGTGGAGTAACTCACAATGAAAATAAAAGTCAATATGAAGAGATCACAGCAGAGAATCTTAATGTTAAAATTCTGGAACTCATAATGACCGGAGAAGTTTCCGGAAATGTCGAACCGACAACAGTTGAAGTGCCCAAAACTACAGATAAGGACCTCGGTGATTTTGTACCTGCATCAAAACCTGGCTCTAATAATGGAAATTATCCCGGAGATTTTGTTCCGACCTCAGATGTGAAACTTCCCGGCGGTATTTCAGATAAGACTCCGCCGCTTCCTACTGAAGTAAAACTTCCTGGCGGTATTTCTGACAAAACTCCGCCGCTTCCTGAAAAAACAACAAACACAGCAAAACAAATCCTTGAGTTTTTAGATCAAGTTCAGAAAAATATTCCCAAGCAATCCGGCGCGGATAATAATGTCAGTGGCAAAACAGATTCAGACGCCAAACAATCTGCGGGTACCAATTCAACTCCACCTGAGGATAATTCTGTCACAACAACTGATTCTGATCCTGAATGGGTGGCTAAATTGGGAGAAAAAATAACGGAATGTACCAAAAAAATTGATGAATTAGTCAATAAATTAGATCAAGCAACAGCAGGATATGATAGCATTGATAAAATAATATCTGGCTTGTTATCTCGAGCAGGAGATATAAGTACTGCGGCAGATGCTTTTATTGATTTATTTCTGTATCCTACAGAAGTTATTGAAAGCTTGAACAGCAAAGTAGATGAGTTAAAAAAGCTGCTACGTGATAGTGATGTCCCATCAGGTAAAATTAAAAAAAGAATTAGGCAATTGGAAAAAAACATTGAACAGTTTAAAAAGGCAAGTCAAATTGCAAAAAATAAATTTAAACCACTGGGTAATGTGGGGACTGCAATTGATGCGGCAAAAATAGCTAATGAAATAAGGCTTGCTCATAAAGAAAAATGTGACGGGATTATATATGGGGATCTTGAGACATACATAAAAGGATATCAAAGAGAACTTGATATAGTACCTGATTATATTGCTAATAGTATTGATGATACTTTATTGTTTATGACTACTGTAAAAGAGTTACAGAATGTTTTCGAAGGTAAAGAGATTGGAAAAGAGCAAGATTTCTATAAAAATAATAAGATTAAGCAAGCTTGGGAAGACCTAAAACAAAAAGCTCATGAACAAGGCAGAAAAGATGCTGAAGCAGAATATAATCGAGAACGCGACTACTATAGAAAAAATATCGAGCCTTATAAAAAGGGTACTTACCTTCCGGCTCGAACTAAGGTAAGTACAGAAAGATTAAAATCTATTCCAATGGAAATACGTGCTCGTACACCAGAGGTACGTAGTGCCCGCCCCATGGAAATCCGAGCACCTAAGAATACACGTACTGTTCCTAGAACAGGGGAGATACGCAAAAATAATGAATAATAAAAAAAAATATCAAAAGTCATTATTGATACATCGATTAATAAGCGATGTGTCAGGGGCTGTGACAATGGAGTATGTTTTGCTCGCAGTGTTGATTGCTGCCGGGGCTCTGTTTGCGGTGATCAATTTTTCTCGCAGTATTTTTGGTATGATCCATGTTGCAACTTATATGATGACTGCACAGCCCGATAAGGCTGCTAATGCATTGAATATATACAAAAAAGATCGGGCAGCGGATGCAGAAGAAGCTCAAAAATGGGTTGATTCATTACATAGATAAGAGGAAACAAGTATGAACAACGGCAAAAAAAACTTTTTCAAAGGCGACACCGGTTCCGTGATGATGGAAACGGTGCTTGTCCTGCCGTTGTACATTGCTTTCTTCAGCGGGATATTTCTTGTAGGTGATTTGCAGGTTTGTGCAGGCAGACTTCATTCCGCTGACCGGACTGTCGTTACTCATAACAGCAATCGTCATGTAAGTACAAAACTTACCAAAGACACTTTATCTCAACTTGTATTCAGGGGAAACGGTAAATCTTTGGACTATGGCGATCAAACAAAAATAAAAAGTTTTTCAGTAAAAAACGAAGATACTACTTGGGGGCAACGTGTTGAAGGTAATTCCAATTTGACCTTTACCTTGCCAACTTGGACCATTGGTTGGCAAAAGGCAGTAAATCATATTTGGGATAACGAAAAAAACAACAGCAAGGATAAATCAACTATATCGTTAGGTAAATATTATACGTTTATGCGCAAAAAAGATGACTCCAGACAGAAGCCCGAAGGTGAAAAATATGGTGTTGGCACAGCTTGGCATAAAATTTATTGCGAGCCGTTTCTTGCCGGAAAAGTAAAAGATGTGTCTGGTGCATATTCAATTGGAAAATACGAGCGGTTGGATGATTATGTGAAATGGAGTGACAAATAATGAAACAGATCAAATACATAATGACAGCTGTTTTTGTAATGATTATGTTTGGGGTATCAGCCGCGAATGTACCGCTGCCGGGGAATGTTATTGTAGAAAAATTGCCCAATGGAATGACAAACAGTTGGAAACAATTAGGTTCGATTCCTATGACCTTTTCTGCAGCACTTCGAAAATTTGACAATGTTCTTACTAAAAACGGTTGGAAACAAATCCAGGCATTTTATTATGACACTACGCAGAAGAAAAAATTTGAAATATGGTCGAAAGATGGTGCTCAGATATTATTTCATTTCTGGAGAATTTCTCCCGATAAAACAGGTTTTTCCTGGGGAGAATTGGATAAAGAATTCATTTCAAAAAATAATAAAATCAGAAAGGTCAACAGGGTGAAAAAATGAAAAACACTATTCCATTGATTCTTGCCGTATTGCTCGGCTTGGCTGCGGTTTTGGCCGTCAGTCGTATCATCGCAACATCGTCTGATAAGTTTGAACAGACAATAAAAGTCGTTGCAGCCAGCCGCGATCTCAATGAAGGAGAAACTATTTCTGAAGGCTTTATTATGCCTAAAGAAGTTCCTGCATCTGCAGTCCCTTCGCAGGCTATTCCCTGGAGTAGAGCTTCTATGATCATTGATCAAAAGGTTCAGCAGCCGATCAGTAAAGGTAACTATATTTTTATGCAGGAGGTTGGTCTTTCTCAAGGAATGGGGAATGTTGTTGGTGAAGGAGAATGGGCCGTTGCTATTCAAATTGCCGATAAAGCGGCCACAAGCATCCTCCAAAGCGGAGATGAAGTTGCAATTATCGGTACATTCAGTTTAAAGAATGGGGCTCAATCTGCCGGTCAGAAAAATGAAGTAACAATGGTGCTCTTTCCCAAAGTAAGAATTCTTGAGGTTCCCCAGAGCAAAGGACGTGATGCAGAAGGCGTGATTGTCGTACTTCTGCCTCCGCAGCAAGCTCAGGCTCTTATTGCAGCATCCAGAGTTGCAGAACTTGTTCCTGTGCTTCGCAGAACCAATGACCCCACTGCTCTCAACCGTATGGATGTTGGTATGGTTACAGCTGAAACATTTGAACAGATGACAAAAGATTTGGATAGAGTCATCATTCCCAAATATCAGAAACAAAACAATGAAAATAAAAAATAATCGGAGTATAAACAATGTTTAAGAAAATTTTATGTTCAATTTTTGCGATATTGGGAATTTCCTTTTCCGTAGTTGCCGCAGACAGTGAACCGTTGTCTCTTACTGCCAAAGAGATTAAAATCGTTAATGTCGGATTCCCTGTTGAAGATTTTCGTATCAGTGACAACAGTATTGTTTCAGTCGAAAAAGTGCGCGATCAGCCGTTACAGCTGCGTATTATTGGTATTGGGGTCGGAAAATCCAACCTGCAGGTTACCGGAAACGGAATGTCTAAAATCTACAACATTACTGTGAATGATAATATCCGGGAAGTATTTAATGCTCTTCGCAAGGATTTAAGTTCTGTTCCGGAATTGGATATTTCCATAAACAGGAACAAAATCGTTCTGAAGGGTGAGATTGCAAGTCTTTCTAATTGGGACATCCTGAATAAGGTTCTTCCTGAGTATAAGGGCTATATACTTAACTTAGTTCAGTTTCGTCCTGCACCGGAAGTTATGCTTTCCTTGAAAAAACTTTTGGAGAAAAGTGGCTATGATGTCTGCGATAAAGATCCGGACAAGCCGGGAAAACTTTCTCTTCGTATGAGTGGTAATACTTTGATTCTCAAGGGGCAAGTTTACAATAAAAGCGAAATTGCTGCACTGGAACAAATAGTTGCTACACAAGAATGGATTACCATTGGTAAATCCAAAGAAAAAATCAATCGCGTAAAACTTGTTATGAATATTGCTGTTTGTCCGACACTCCTTGATGTTGGCGTTGTTTTTGTCGGGGTGAAAAATTCTGAAACCAGTACCATCGGGGCTAATCTCCTTGCCAAAGGTCTTAATGTAAACCTCGCCAGTGCGTTGGGAACAATGTTTGCTGGAGATTTTTCAAGAAGTTTGAATTTAAATATGAATGCCAATACGGTTTTGAACTTGATGGCTGATAGCGGCTGTTCTCGTTTTCATCGTTCTGGACATTTAACATTTTTAAGCAATGACTCTGACACATTCAAGACTGTACATGAGGGTGGAACAATAAAAGTACGCATTACCCCCACACTTGGTGGAGGAAATGGCGGGGGCTTGGAAAACATTCCCTACGGCTTTATGCTCAGAGCCAAGGGCGGATTAATTGGAGATGATATGGTCAGACTGAATTTGGAACTTGAGGTAAGTACTCCGAATTTACAAGCCAATGGTGACTACGATGTAAAGCAGTCTAAAATTTCAACCGTTATTCAGTGCAAACTTGGAGAAACTGTTGCACTGGGTGGTGTTCGTGAATTGACTGAAGGCGTCTCCGGTCCTTCAGGAATTCCGTTTTTACGTAGAGTTCCAGTGTTAAACTGGATTTGTGCTGAAACAGGAGAAAGTTTTAACGACAGTAAGATTTTGATCTTGGTTTATCCGCAGGTCGCAGGTAAAACCCCTGCACTCAAAATGCCACCTTCTGCTGAGACCAGAAACACCTTGCACGAATCTGAAATTAACGCAAAGAATCGTTCTGAATCAATTCGAAAAAGTAAGAAAAGTTTTTGGGAACGTTGGTTCTGACATAATGGGAGATGCAAGATGATATTGAAAATAACAGCTCATGACAACTCTGTGCAACAAATCAATCTTGGAGATAATTCCAAAGATTGGCTGATTGGACGTGCAGAATCAAATGATATTGTCTTGTCTGCGCTTGCGATCTCCCGTACTCATGCAAAATTATCTGGCGGACCGCACAAATTTTATATTGAAGATCTCAACAGCAGGTTGGGAACGGTTTTCAATGGAGCTCCACTTAAGAAGTATGAAGAATTTAAGGTAGGAGATATTGTGACGATAGCATCGTTTAATTTGCAACTTATCAATGATGAAAATCCTCCAAAAAGGTCGACTGAAAAATCAAGATCTGATTTCTCATTCAATGAAAGCAATTTGCTTTATACAGATGAATTGATGGATTTGAAAAAACGGATACATGCGTATATTTTGAGTAAGTTGAATCTTTCCGAAATTGCATCAACGCAGCTGGAAGATGATGAAATGCGCAATAAATTGACAGCAGCATTGGATGCGACATTGAAAGAATTACACCACGAATTGCCGGAAGATTTACCAGTTGATGCCTTGAGACAAGCCCTATTGGATGAATTGACTGGTTTTGGTCCAATTTCTCCTTTACTTAGAGCTACGAGTGTTGATGAAATTATGATTAATGGTCCAGACATGATTTTTGTTGAATCAAAAGGACGTATTCATGAAACCGGAGTCCGTTTTTTCAATGAACGACATTTACAAAATATCATCCAGCGTATTGTAGAACCGTTGGGACGTCATGTGGATGAAGCCAGTCCTATGGTGGACGCCCGTTTGCCCGATGGTTCCCGTGTGAATGCTATCATTCCTCCATTGGCATTGGATGGAACTTCTGTTACAATTCGTAAATTTTCTAAAAAGAAATTGACAGCAGATGATTTGATTCAATTTGGCAGTATGACTCGTGAGATAGATCTCTTTTTGCGAGAAGCTGTTCGTGCTGCACAAAACATTCTTGTTGCAGGCGGTACAGGTTCGGGCAAAACAACACTGCTCAATGTTTTGTCTCAGTACATCCCTGAAGATGAACGTGTGATCACAATAGAAGATTCGGCAGAATTAAAACTTTCTCACAGAAATATTGTCCGCTTGGAAGCCCGTCCGGCTAATATTGAAGGGAAAGGTAGAGTGCCGATCCGCGAGTTAGTCATTAATGCTTTGAGAATGCGCCCCGATCGAATTATTGTGGGAGAATGTCGCGGAGCTGAAGCCCTCGATATGCTTCAATCAATGAATACCGGACATGATGGTTCGATGACAACATGTCATGCAAATACTCCAAGGGATGCTTTGACTCGTGTTGAAAATATGGTGCTTATGTCAGGAGTAGAATTTCCTCTCTCTGTCATTCGAGAACAAATAGCTTCTGCACTAAACATTATAATTCAACAGAATCGCTTGCCTGATGGCAGTCGAAAGGTAATTCAAATTTCAGAAGTTACCGGACGGGAAAAAGATGTTGTTTTATTGTCGGATATCTTTGTTTTTAAGCAAACCGGATATGATGCTAATGGTAAAATTACAGGATACTATAATCCAACTGGAAATATTCCTATGTTTGTTGAAAAGTTACGTAAAAAGGGAGATTTACAATTGGATATGTCTGTATTTGTGCCACAAAATTAAGGAGCTTTAGAATGCCACTTATCAATATTATTACATTAATTTTGACTTTCACATCTTTGTCCGTAGTATGCTTCATTTTGAGCAGAACTGTATTTAACGATTTGGAAGGGCAAGCTCTTACGGTTGATAATGCGAAAGAGTTGAAGCCTATAGAACACTTTATTTCTCAACGTAAATTGACGATGATGCAGATCACATACTGTTTGATATCTAGTATAATTGTATTCTGCTTGCTTGTCTTTGCTGATGCGAAATGGATCGTTGTTATTATTTTCAGTGCAATCGGCGGATTGTTGGCATTTTGGACTCCATTTTTGTATTATTCCAGAAAAGTTACTCTTCGTAATCTTGAATATGAAAGCAAAATATTGGATTTTGTTTTGGGGATAAACAATGGGCTCCGGTCCGGTATTGCTTTACCTCAAGCACTAGAAATTGTGGGTCGAGACATCGGAGGAGTAATGCAGGAAGAACTAAATATTGCTTTATATGAATATCGTTTAGGGGTTGAGTTGACTGAAGCCTTGCAACATATGCACTCGAGGATGCCTAATGAAAATATGCAATTGCTGATAACCTCAATAGCACTCACGCAAAAGAGCGGAGGTAGTTTATCTGATATACTGGGAAATTTAGTTGTAACAATCCGTCAAAGGACTAGTTTTCAAGCAAAAGTTAAGACGCTGACAGCACAAGGGAAATTTGAAGCAATTGTCATGGCATCAGCACCTTTTGTTGCCTTTGTCTTTCTCTATATACTTGATTCTAATCTAATGTACCCTTTGTTGACCACTCCTCTAGGAATTGCTTCGATTGTAGTTGTTCTTATTCTTGAAGCAATTGGATTTTTCATCATAAAAAAAATAATAACCATTGAGGTTTAAGAGGCAATTATGGATCAGACAATTCACGTTTTTGGAATAAAAATATTAACTTTTATTTCTGTTTTTATGATAATAACAGGTGTACGGTTTTGGATTTTAAACAGAAAAAAAGCAGGATATCCGGCTATAGTTCCCATGATATACAGAAACTTTTCATCTGAAATTATGTTCTTCAAAAATATTTGTGGCGATACCTATTTATCTGCGTTTCCTAGCAAAAGTGACTCAATACAACAATATCTGACAAAAGGCAATCTTCCATTAGAGGTTACCGATGTTGCCGGAGCACAGATTTTTTGGGCGTTATTACTCTCAATTACCTCTGGAGGATTTATTATTGCTGCCAATCTTTCTCTTTCATTGTTTCTGATCGGGGTTTGTATAGCAACTTTTGTAGGCTGGCTTTTGCCAGAAGTTGCTATTCAGAATGTTGCTGAAGACAGAAAAAAATCATTACGTCGTGAAATACCTTTTTCAATCGATTTGATTACTGCAGCAATGGCTTCTGGCTTGGATTTTACCGCTGCAGTTCGCTATTATATTGAAAATGTTTCAGGAACTCCATTAAGTCACGAGTATGCTGTGACATTAAAATATTTGGAATTGGGTCATTCAAAAAATGATGCCTTAAAAGCAATGGCATCACGTATTGATTTGCCTGAGTTTTCCAGTATGGTCAATGCTGTCGTACAGGGAACCGAAATGGGGGCATCTATTGTGGAAACTTTAAAAATAAATGCAGAAGAAATTAGACGTGTAAGAATGGAATCTGCAGAGCAAACAGCCCAAAGAGCTCCATCTTTGATGATGCTTCCAATGTTACTTTTTATTATGCCTGCTGTTTTTATTGTCATTTTTATGCCTATTTACTTAAAAATGCAACAGTCAGGATTCAGTGAAATGTTTTAATGTGGTGAAATGATGAATTACAAAATTGCAATTTTTTCAAATTCAACCAAAATCCTTGAACAAGAGCTTGATGTTGGTTCTTATATACTAGGACGTTCTCAAACAGCCGATATAAGACTTGACATTCCCGAAGTGTCTAGAAAACATTTGGAAATAATAGTTGATGAAAATGGAATAATACTAACCAACCTGAGTTCACATGGTTCTTTTTGGAACAAAAAAGTTATACAACCTGGCTTTTGTTTACAGCCTGATATGGAAATAGCCCTTGGGAAGAACACTTTCTTAAAAAATATCTCCGAGATAGGTGATTCTGATGAAACAAATATTGCATCGGCAATTCCCGCAGTAATGCAATTTTTGAAAGCAACAAAAAAATGCGATGCCAATGAATCTGATTCCGAAGAATTGTTTTTCGAGGAGGTCAATCAAATTGATTCTACATTTGCAACAGACGTAATGAAAACCAGAATAGCCAACGTTGATGAACTCAGGCAGCTTCGAATTCAAGATTCCAGAAAAAAAAGCATAAAGTTAGGCTTGATAGCCTTGGGGTTTGCTTCTGTAATTGCTTTATTGATCGTGCTTTACAGTATCAGTTTTACAACTGTAGAAAACACATTAACATGGCCTTGTGATAAAAATGGTCAATTTCTAGGTAATTTCATAGAATCGCAGATCGGTAGTTTCAGTACTGGGCAGTTTTCGCTTTCGGTTCCATTTATCAATGGAGTTTCTTCTGTTGTAAAGAAAAATGATAGTATTATTGTTAATACACGTTTTGGGAAGAACGGCGATGTCCCTCTGAGAATTATTGTCTTAAGAGAGCGCAATTGTCATAATATAAGGAAAAGCCTTAAAGACCTGTTTATTGAAACATTGTCTAAAGAGCAAAAAAAAGACAAGCAAATGACATATTCTGCTTTGTCGGACTTATTTTATATGGGTAATGACAATGGTATTCCTTGCTATGGCGCCGATTATACTAAAAAAGATGATCAGGGGCTTTCTTGGGCTGGATATGCTATAGCGTTTAGAAACGGCCAAGATTTATTCGTGCGTTTTGCTGAAGTACCCTTAAGTGAAAAATCAAGAGCATTTGAGAGTATTTCGGCTATACCTTTCTTGAAGTTTTCTCCAACCTTTGTTGAAACAGTTTGGGACGGAGCAGAAACTATTATCTCTGGAGAAACAGAAGATTTACTGTCTGAGATAAACAAGCATTTAGCCAAACAAGCTCCTTTTGAATGGCAAAGAACTTACTTGCTTATAACAACAGTATTAGCTCGTGCTCAAACACAAAACAATTTAATTCTTGAAAAACAAGCATTGGATCTTTTAAGGATTTTGCGGAAACAACAAAAAAAATGGTATAACAGCCAAAAAAGAAATTTTTTTCAGGCAGAATTGGAAAGAAAAGATACTAGAAACATTATAGAATTGTGCAAAACGGTTTTTTCTTCGCCCAAAGACTTGAGATATCAAATGCTCAGAAGAAATCGCTGGGAGTGATACTTATATGAAAAAGGTTAATATTCTGCAAATTACATTAACATATAATGGCAATGTCCTTTTTGATACAGAAGATATTGAGTTGATAAAAGAAATTTCAATCGGACGTAGTTCAAAATGTACTTGGGTTATTCCTGCTGATGATCATTTGGTAAGCGGTGTTCATGCTATCTTAAATTATTCCAATGGGAAAGTCATTATAAGAGATAACAACAGTAAAAATGGAACTTTTTATCAGAGTAAAAAAATAGTAGAAAAAGTTGTTTCTCCTGGAGATGAATTTTTGATTGGCAACTGTGTATTAAAGATTAACATACAAGATACTCCCAAATCATCAAAACCTTCGTCTCTTGTTTTTGTTAATTCCCCTCAAAAAGGGAAGCGATTTTTTCTTGAAAAAAATAACACCACATTAGGAAGTGACAAGGAATGCAGTATCATTATTTCAGATCCATTAATATCATCACACCATGCGACAATTTCGTGTAATGGGGCTGAATATTGGATATGGGATAATAATAGCAGTAATGGGACATCCGTAAACAATGTTCCGTTAAAAGGAAAAAACAAACGTCTATTGCAAGATGGGGATATTGTTAGTCTATCCTACATCGATTTGAAATTTTTTGATGGAGCGGTTGAACATTCTCCTGTAAAAATTATAAAAACATCTGCAGTTATAATTCTGACCATTTTGATTACGTTAAGCTGTTATTGGTTATATAGAAATTTCAGTACACAGAGCGATGAATATTTGGATTTGGCTCGTGCGGCAGCAGAACGGGAACAATTTGAGTTGGCTTTTAATAATCTCAACAAGGCAAAAACATGTTCTAATGCAAAATTGTATAAAACTCAGATTGAAAATATATCGCATTCACTGGAATTGTGGAAAAGCACAATGGAGCAATGGATAAAAGCAAAACATTTATTGTCTCAAGGTCAGTGGGTAGAAGCTTCTCACATCCTCGGTCGTTTAGAAAGTGGAGGAGCTGATTTCTGGGGATGGAATGCAACTACAGCTATAGAAGCAAAACAGCAAATGAGCATTGCAAAAAATCTTTTAGATTATTATTTTTCAGGATTAAATGCCATAAATTCAACTTCAAATTCCTATCAGGAATTTTCTGTTTCTGAAAAAATGACAGATAATCATCTTCAAAGATACGCAAAAAATGCGCCGCAATATTTAGAGAGATTGCTAAAAGAGGTGCATTCGGTCATGCGGCAAAAAAATAAAAATGATCTCCTTGTCTCTGAAATGCAAAATACTCTTAAGATGCTGGATATCGAATCAGATAATTATTCTATTATCATATCTAAATTAGAACAATTAAAGGGAAACGCAGATGGTTATATGAAGTTGCGCATACAAAAGTGTCTTATCCCGCTGATTGCTTTGCAAAAATCTAATAAGCAATTGCGGTTGCAAATTATGTATGTTTGCAATATGAAATTTAATGAAGCCTTACGAATTTCATTGGATCTTCCAAGTATTGAACAGTGTTCTGCCGATCCCCATTTGTCAAGTTTTAGAAAGCAACTTGAAAAACAACATACTGCGGTTAAAACAGCAGCACTGCAATTAAAGATGTTAACGACTGATCTTATAAAAAATAATTTTACTCCAACAATAACAGAAAATGTGTTTTGGGGAGATTTGTACAATCCTGAGGTGATGAGAAAAGTATTTTTATGTGATACGCTTCAACAAGCCTTACCAACAAGAGGGCGAAACATACCGGTTGGTGAATATGATCGCATATTGGGAATTGAGTTGTTTTATGATTTTTTAACAGCTTTACCAGAACCATATCGCCCTGATGATGGAGAAAACTTTTCCTTTGTTCCTGAAATTATGCGAATAAAAAAACAATTAAACGACTTAGACAGTTTTTGTAGTTACATGAAAATTAAACATAATGCTTGGCTGCACAGAGGACGTTTGTTGGGGTTCTTTCGCCGTGGAGTGTTTATATTGGAGCAGAGAGAGAGAATGGTTGCTCAACTATTGAACAACTCTGGTGAGTTACGTGCTGAAATTATTTCTATGGGAATGGGATTGTTTTTGAGTAGTAGCAGTAACTATCCATCAGAAATCGTTGAAGCAATTTCTTCAAAAATGAGGGTATTAAGGAATGATTTAATCCCGATAAACAGAGAATATAACGATGCTACTGCGGAACGTCAAATTGTTATTCGCAACACTATTTTAAGCAAAGGGTTACCTGGGGATCCACTTGTTCGTCGTATGTGGGGATTTCGGTACAGATAATAATGCAAGGAGTTAAATTATGAGTGAGGATAATAATTCATTTTTGGTTTTGTTTTTGGGACCGGTCAGGGAATATTTGGAAAATGATGAGGTTTCGGAAATTATGATCAATGGTCCTCATCAGGTATATGTGGAAGTGGGCGGAAAACTGCAGAAGACTCCGGCTGTGTTCCCCAGTGAACAGGCGTTGCGTGCTGCAGCTTCCAATATTGCAAAGTCCGTGGGACGTATGCTCAATGAGGATAATCCGCGGCTGGATGCCCGGTTGCCGGATGGTTCCCGTGTCCATGCCGTGATTCCGCCTTTATGCCGGTGCGGAACAGCTATTTCCATCCGGAAATTCAAAAAAGAAAAACTGAATGTCGAGAAACTGCTTGGTTTTGGCAGTTTGTCCCCTGATATGCATAAATTGATCAG
>JAZNPK010000029.1:0-9799 GCA_045589595.1 Victivallales bacterium | reverse complement strand
CGGTCTCCGTCACCAACAACATGACCCTGACTGGTGACCTCGCCAACACCAAAGATGTGACCGTCGGCGGCGCGTTGTCTGCGGCGAACATCTCCAATGGCGACGGCAAACTTTCCGCCAGTGAGATCACTGCAACTGCTGTTACTGCTAATGCCGGTTCTATCGCAGCCACCAACGACATGACGCTGACGGGTGATCTGGCAAATACCGCAGAAGTTTCTGTGGGCGGTAAACTTACGGCGCAAACCATCAGCGCGGGTACGGCATTGAGCGCGGCGGAAGTCGAAGGCGTAAGCCTGAGCAACGACGGCGGCACGGTCAGCGTGACTAATCTGCTGAACCTTTCCGGCGCCCTGACCAATATCAGCGGCAGTCTCACCGCCGGATCTGTCGAAGCCGACAGTGCCACCAACGGCGGCACGGTCTCCGTCACCAACAACATGACCCTGACTGGTGACCTCGCCAACACCAAAGATGTGACCGTCGGCGGCGCGTTGTCTGCGGCGAACATCTCCAATGGCGACGGCAAACTCTCCGCCAGTGCGATCACCGCAGCCGCTCTTACCGCCAACAATGGCACGGTTTCTGTCACCAACGACATGACCCTGACGGGTGATCTCGCCAACACCAAAGATGTGACCGTCGGCGGCGCATTGAGTGCGGCAGGTATTCAGAATGCCGGAACGCTTGAGGCTGCCGGTATCGAAGGCGTCAGTCTTGATAACAGCGGCACGGTGGAAGTTGCCGGAACGACGACCCTGACTGGCGATGCGGTCAACAGCGGACAGCTCACGGCGCATGGTTCTCTGACGGTGGGCGGTGCGTTCAGCAACAGCGGAACGGTGCAGCTCTTTGCCGCGGAAAACAGTTGGGACGGCAGTAAATCCGACATGGACGGCGCGGTGTCTTACACGGGCGCGGATCAATCGGTGGTTGCGGATGATTATCAGGATCTGACCATCGGCGGTGAAGGCGTCAAACTTTTTGCTGCGGGCAGTACGACAGGCGTTTCCGGTACGTTCCGGGTGGATGGCGGCAGCGATTACAGCGCGCCTTTGACACTGGACAGCGATGGCGTCTGGAAACTGGATGTGACCGGCAGCGTGGAAACATTCCGCAATGTTGCGATCCGGAACAGCAGTGCGGTTACGGCATTGACTGTGGACGACAGCAATGTTTCTCTGGGCGGCAACAGCGGCTGGACCATTGTTCTCGCAGTTCCTGCGGATCTGGTGCTTGCCGGAACGCCCATTGAAGAAGGTGATCCCCTCAGCACCAGTACGATCCCTGCCTTCAAGGTGCAGACCGCACGCGGCGAAACGCTGACAGGTACAGCGGTCTTTACCGATGGCGAATACGAACCGAAGGCGTCGGAATCCGGTGATGCGTTTGCCGTGACGCCCACCATCGGCGGCGACAAAACCTATCAGTTCAACGTGGAATTGACAGCCACCGTGGAAGTCGTATCGATGGGCGGCGGTGCGGATGAATACAAAGATTCCTCTGCCAAATTCCGGACGGTTGACTCCCAGAATCAGGAAAACCGCAGAATGCTGCAGAGCGTCTTTGAACGCATCGCGTCACAGGAAGAGGACAGTCGCATGGATATCGGCCCTGCCGATTATTACGGACACGATTCTGACGCAATGGATATTATGTCCATGGATATCAGTTTCTTCGACAGCAATATTTACAGAAGAGCCGATATCTTCCGCGACGGCATCGATGAGGATCTGGAAGAACTTCTGAATCCCGCAAATTAAATCAACAAAGGCACACCCTGTGTGCAGCGTTCCGCCGCTGCACCACGGCAAGGGCAAGCCCTTGACGCGAGCAGAAAACTTGCACTGTCGTGCGGCGTTTTCTGCCGTAAGTTTTTGCAACGTGGTTGCAAAAACGGTAGAAAAACGAACAAACATTGACCGTCTCATCGTGCCATTGAGTAAGCGATAGCGTTATGAAATGGCACTATAAGGCACACACTGTGTGGCACTGTCGTGCGGCGTTTTCTGCCGTAAGTTTTTGCAACGTGGTTGCAAAAACGGTAGAAAAACGAACAAACATCGACCGCCTCATCGTGCTGACGACCAAGCGAAGCGTTGGGAGAAGGCACTACATGGCACACACTGTGTGGCACTGTCGTGTGGCGTTTTCTGCCGTAAGTTTTTGCAATGTGGTTGCAAAAACGGTAGAAAAAAGAAAAGACATCGACCGTCTCATCGTGCCATTAAGTAAGCGATAGCGTTACGCAATGGCACTATATGGCACACACTGTGTGGCACACCCTGTGTGGCGTTGGGAGAAGGCACTATAAGGCACACACTGTGTGTGTGTGGATTTCCCAGATCGCGGCGGGCAGATTCAGGGAGAAGGACCGGTTATATGCGAAGAAAGAGGTTTTATTTTTCTGTTTCAGGGTGTAAAAACGGGTTTCTCTGGCGTTGAGGCAATCGGCGGATCCGGAACACAGCACGGCATCTGCGGGGACGCTGCTGCATTTTTCGGAAAAGAGATCGGCGCCCTGACCGGGCGTGAATCCGGCTGTCAGCCATTGATATGCCAGAGTGGAGAGAGTTTGCGTCAGACCGTCTTTTCTGCAGAGATCGTGGAGGAAGATGAATCGTTTTTTCAGGTCCCAGAGTGCGTCTGAATTGCCGCCGGCGCGGTGGAAGGCGTCGAGAAGGCGGGCGGCGGGATCGTGACATTCTGTTGTCATGATGGTCAGTGCCGGATGGAGATAGCGGTTGTTGTATGTCATATCCAGCAGCCGCGAGAGATCTCGCGCGTATTGTATTTCCTCCAGTGACATGGTATTGCTCATCATCACGTCATAAGGTGCGGCGGGATTGAATCTGATTCCGTGTTCCGGGGCGATGTCCCGCAGGGGGGTACCGGGCAGGATTTTCAAAATCTCCAGCTGGATCTCGGCGGTACCGGCGTTCATCAGGGTCGTTGTATCAGTGAGGATGTGATCCCATGTCTGCTGCGGCAAACCGGCGAGGAGATCGGCATGCGTTTCAAATGCATCGAGGCTGCAGAGGAATTTCAATCCCTGCAGGGCGTCCGTCACATTGCTGCGTCTGCCGGAAAGGTTCTGAACGTGCTGATCGAGACACTGGATCCCGGCTTCGATATGGAGTTGTCCGGGCAATGCTTTGCGCAATTCCGTCCGCAGGGGATCGTTCAGGAATTGTGGATGCAGTTCCAGATGAAAATGCATTTGCGGGAACTCCTCCCGGAACATCTGCAGAAGCGCTGCGCCCCGCTCCTGCGGCAGATTGAATGTGCGGTCCAGCAGACGCACTTCTTTCACGCCTTCGGATGCCAACAGAGTCAGTTCTTCACGAACTTGTTCCAGAGAGCGGTACCGGGGCAAAGTGCCGCCGCTGGTGCAGTAGAAACATCCCATGGGGCAACCTCTTGAAGTTTCCATCTGGACGAATGGTTTATCTGTGGCGAAAAAGGGATCGCGTACGGGATAACCGGAGCTGCTCCAGTCTTTGAAGATCCCGTTGGTTCCGGCGGGAACGATGATCTCTGCGTTGTGTCTGTTGTCGTCGAAATGTTCCAGATAATCCCGGAAGATCAGTTCTCCTTCGCCCCGGAAGATCCGGTCCAGCCAGGGGTATTCCCGGAGCAGATCCTCTGCGCCGCCGCCCAGACATTCCGGACCGCCCACTGCTATCCTGCAGGCGGGATCGAGTTCGTGATATCTCCGGAGCAGATCCATTGCGGTCCGGCGGTTGAACAGATAAAGATCCGTCACAAGCAGGTCGCAGCGACTGGCGTATATGCTGCGGATCGCGCTCATGACATCTTCTTTTATGGTCATATCGTACCGGAGCCATTCCCAATGTGGCACATCCCGGCAGGCGTTGTGGAGCAGGGGCAGCGCCAGGGATGCGTGGGAAAATGAACTGTTGACCGTCAGAAAAAGCAAACGGCGTTCCGGTGTGGCTGGGCGGCACATGGCGGTAAATTTTCTCCGGGTTGAAACGACATTCTGAATGTGTGTTGTGCAGAATATAATTTCATACAGTGAAAAATTCAAGTGTCTATTGGACGGCGTGAAAAAATTTTCTCTGTTCCGTTTTTATCAAAAGTGTTAAAGAAACAAACAGTGATACTGAATCTGAGCGTTATTTTTTCTTTGATGCAAACTCCGGGAGATTAGTGTCACTGTATACAGATAATATTTTTCCTTTATTTTTAGAAAACATTATTGAAATGCGATAAAACGGCTTTGGTGAAATGGTAGAAAGCAGTTCGTACCTGAAAAAAGTAAATAAATCAGGATTATGAGATTTAAATTGTCCATGCGTATATTTTTCAGTTGGTTTCCCCAACAGTTTTTCAATTTCTTCAGGACTCATTTCAGGAGAAATTTTTTGAATATTTTGAACAAAAGAAGAAAAATCTTTTGCGGCAAGTTTTAATTTGTCCTGTGGCAAATATTTCAGTTCAGACACAACCGCCTTTATCTCATTTTTTACATTATCCTTTGCCTCAATATGTGTCCATCCACAAATAGAAATTATAATCAATATAAATTTTATCAACAGTTGTTTCATGAATTAATCTCCTCCCGCAAACAGGAAAGCGCATAAACTGAAAACGAACAACTGAATTTTTCCGTTATTGAAAATTTCATTTTGTACTCCTTTCTCAACAAAAATTCAGATGTAAGCAAAACTTATATACAGGACTTTTCCTGTTTGTGATGATGGGGACTCAATCTGTTGCTACATTAACACCGGAAATAACAAAATCAAGAAGAAGTCATTGAATAATATTCCTGTTTTATTGCCGTTTTTATTGCCGTTGACAGCTTCCGGGAAACTCTTGCATTATTCTATAAAAAATTTCCTCTCAGAAAAGTTTTGAGCGGTCGATCTCGATGTGACCTTTCAGCATGTTGGAACTGTTCCGCAATTCAAACCGGTTGTTCGGAAGAGCTTTCAACTGGTCACTGACAACGCGGAAATGATCCGGGAAAATGAATTGCATCCCTGCGGGGAAGGGGATTTCTCCGGACAGGGTGAACATGCCGTCTTTGCAGCTTAAGTCCATTTTTCCCCCGGCAGTATGCAGCCCGGAGAGTGTGTAATTCTTTCCGGGAAGAAGTCCGGAGGGTGAGATCCCGCCGAAGAGGATCAAAGCATTTTCGCCGTCTTCCAGAATCAGACGGTGGATCATCAAATTGAGATAGCGTCCGTTATTGCTGGCATTGGGCTGCCACGGTGTAAATGCTTCATCCACCGTGGAATAGCGTTCCTGCATCAGATAAAGATCGGGCGTCATGCCGCATTGACGGAAGGTCTCCGCTGCCAGCCATGCTTTTTTCCATTGTCCCTGCCGGCAGTAAAAAGAGAACATATTTTCTTCCATATTGCCGATGTAATGGATTTTATCAAACAAGGGTGCCCCGAAACGGTCGTCAAACATCTTTTTTTCGCTGTATTCAATAAATTTGCGGAACCGTTCTTCCTCCGGTGAGGCAAAGCCGGTCAGCAGAAACAACAGAGAACTGCACAGAGCGGTAAATGAGCGTGCAATGGTCCCCTCATCGGAAAGTTTCCGGTCAATAAAGCCATCCTCCCGGCGAACGGAGTCGATGGCGCGGGAAAGATCTGTCCGGTAGATCTCCACTTCATCGGCGATCTCCTGATATTCCGGATGACCGATCTTTTTCAACAGACGGGCGAATTGTTCCACTCCGGCAAAGCTCCACGCATCCGTAAACGTAATGATATAGCCTTTATCAGCATCCGTTGCACAAGCAAAGGGCATAACGCCGAATCCCAATTTTCTGCTGCCGTCCGGCAGGTAACAGCGGGTCGCTTTGACCTCACCCAGGATCCAGCGGGCGGCACGGAACATCTTGGGCAGAAACGCTTCCAGAAAATCCGGATCATTGGCGCAGAGTGCATATTCTCCGGCAAGCAGCAGCGCCGAGCCGGACGCATTCGCCCAGCGGGGACCTGTGGTGCCGACTGCGCCTTCCAGACTTTGAAAATTCCCTTCCGGCGGCGTTCCGCCATCCTGAAGTTTGAAGATGAAATCCAATACCTTCCGTACCGGTTTGAAATGCCCCAGACGCACCATGGGCAGCAAACAGCACATCGCTTCCCAGACCCAGACATAAAACCGTTCGGAACTGCCTCCCTGCGAGGGTTGGCAGACCTTTCCCAGAGTGGGACTTTGCAGCTCCAGAAGCAGCTGGAGAGAATTCCATTGCAGCGCCTGAAAAATATGCGTTTCCCGGAGATCCGGAAATTCTGCCCGGCAATCACTGCGCTGTGATTCCCAGAAGGTACGGTTCTTCCTGCACACGGTTTCAAAATCTTTTTCCAACGGCTGCTGCGTGCTGGAAAATCGGACAGCCAGTGTAAAGGATGCCCGTTCTTCCGGCTGCAGTTCTCTGGCGAAACGCATCAGTCCTTTCTTGTTTTTCAGCTGCATTGCGGGAGGAACGATATAGGGGCGGCTGCAGCCGAACCGGGTGTTATAGTCTTCACTGCGGAAGGAGCAGTTGTTCATCTCATCCACATCGAAGCCGTTGTTGTCAACGACTTCCGGGCGTTCCTCCGCCGGGTTCAATTTTTCCCAGTGCGAGACATCCCAGCGGAACGGGAAATAATGATACTCCATTACATCCCTTTCCCCGGTGCAGGATTGAAAGCAGCGGATCACGCCGTTCCGGGGAACGCTGTCATGATTGGTAATACTGCAGCGGATATAAACGAGGTCTGTATCCGGATCAATGGTATATTCCAGATCGTATTGCATCTGTGTGGCGTAATAAGCCCCCCGTGCCATGGGGTACGCGCCGCCGATCCGTTCCCAGATGCTCTGCCGGAAATCCGGAATAAAAGCCGGATCATCAAACGCAAAAGAGAGCATGGGCAGCTGTAACGCTGAAACGATATCTGGGGTTTCCGGCGACAGGCTGTTCATGTCCGGCGGAACCTCCAGCCGGTACACATTGAATGCGCAGTCGCAAAAGATCAAATGATCCCGGTAAGGCTGATTCAACGGGAAATGAACGGACCGGGGCTTGACTCCGGTGTGAACACTTTGCGTTTCCAATTCCAGCCAGCTGAGTTTTTCTGCCGTTTGATAATCCATGATTTTTTTCCTTTATCTTGATTTTTCGCTCCATACAGATATATTATAGAGCAGAATATTTGATCTGTCAATGCAGAAAAATGCAAAAAACATATACAGAAATGCAAAAATGAATATCTTTTACCATAATTACAACGGCTCCTTGCAGAATCCGGCAGTTCCGGAGGTTGTGCGCGCCCGGGATCTGGCATTACGCGGCGTGCGCCGTGCCGCTTCTTTCAGGATCAAACCGGGGTGTTTTCTTGCGGTTTCCAGCGATCCTGCCAGTGAGAAATGGCGTTTTGCTGGAGAAGAAACATGGCATGGCTATCCGCCGGGGAAGATTTTGCTTTTCAAGCCGGGGGCAGATTTGGAGTTTATGCAGATCCCGGGGGTGGACCGTCGCGGGATCATGCTGCAATTTGTGCGCGGCGAGGTGCTTGGCGTGGATCAACTCTTTCCGGATGGAGTCTGCTTTCTGAAAATTGAGGACAGAGAGAACCGTTTTGGCAGGATCATTCAGTCCATTGCTGCGCTCCCGGCAGATGCCTACCATGAAGCACAAAGCGGCTTGTTCCAGTTCATCGCACAACTTCACCACCGGATGAGACAACAGCAGGCGGAGGAGACCGGTTTTGCAGATAATGTGGATCTGTTTTTACGGAAAAATGCCGATCACCCGCTGACCCGGAACGAACTGGCGACACAGATGAATATCAGCGTTTCCCTGCTTTCGCACCGCTACCGGAAAGAACGGGGGATCCCGGTCATGCAGCGTCATCTGGAAATACGGCTGGAACAGGCGCGCACCATGCTGTTGAACGGGAATACGATCACAGAAATTGCAATGAGTCTGGGGTTCAGCAGTCCGTTTCATTTATCCAGAGCATTCAAAAAACATTTCAGGGAAACGCCTTCCCAACTCAAAAAACGACAGTGAATTTTTGGATAACAGCATCAAATGGGGAGTACCGGCATGAACAATACAGAGATCTTTACAGGAAAATCAAAAGACGATTTCCGCTGCCGTCCTTCGTATCCGCTGGTCGCCATCGACTGGTGTCCGGGGGAACGGGTACTGGATGTGGGGGCGGGGACCGGTATCTTTACGCGCGCGCTTCTGCAACGGTTTCATGATGTTGCGGCGGTTGAACCCAATGGCGATATGCGGGAAATGTTCCGGGAACAGCTGCCTGCCGTGCCCTGTCTTGCCGCTCATAACCTCTGGGCACACGGTATTGAAACACCGCATTTTTATTCTGCGGAGCCTTCGTTTTGACAACGATTGTTTCCGCAGAAAGGCAACAGCGGAAATAGAAATATCATTGTTATCAAGAATCGTGTCATATGTAGAACTCCTGTATCATTTTCAATTTCTCAAAAAGTAGAAATATAAGAATAACACTAACAAAATGAAAACAAAAAAAGAATATAGGAAAAGGATAAATATTCTCTTCGCAGGAATTATTGAGTTGTCCTTATTTCTCAAAATGAACTTATATTTCCAATTACTCATTTACAGCTCTAACTTAAAATACAAACTTAGCAAAAATCAGACATAGGCAGAACCTTTGGAAAAAATAATCTTGGTTAAAACCATTTTCTCTGGAGAAAAAATAAGCATTAAATATGCGTCATATTTTTCATTCACACCATTATCATCCTTTTTTATTAAATAATAATTCCAAAATATCATGATTGTTTTATTTCCTTTAATGGATCCCGATTTTTGTATTGATGTGGGTCTACCAAGTAATTTAAGAACCTCTTGTTCCGACATCCCTATTTTGAGCATACTGGCTTTTTGTACAAATGCTGTGATTTCTTTTTTACCAGTCTTTATAAAAAAACTCATTGGCATTCCTTTTTGATTTTCAGGAGAAACTTTTCCTGTAAAATGTTTAAGCGAATCCATCCATTCGTTCCTTTTCTGCAATCTTTGCGGCAAAAAGTCTTTTGCACATAAAGATAAAATTGTAAATAACATAATTGTTACAGAGAATATACGCATATTACAACCTCACTTATAATACTCGTCACTCAAGTTTTTTATTTATAGCACGGGCAAACTCTTCAACATCGGCGGGGGTCCAAACAATATTCCATAAACTCCAAAAATCCCACCAAGGGATGGAGGCATTTCCTGCTTTAAGAGCCTCTGCTACAGTTGTAGAACAATTTTGTGATAACGTAAGTCACAACATTGGATTTGTCAAGTCCTTATCTCTTATCGTGACTAAAAAATACCATTTTTTTACGATATTTTTTCAACACATACGACCGGAAGCATCGGCTTTGCCATCGGTATTTCTGCCACCGAAAATCACCAATACCCGATACATCTCCCGCCGGTTCTTGTCATAACCTTTGGGGACACGGTATTGAAACACCGCATTCCTGTTCTGCGGAGATTTCGTTTTGACCATAATCGTTTCCGCCGCAAGGAACAGAGGAAATAAGAATATCATAGCAAGCAACAGTCGTATCATATAAATCTCCTTGGAGAAGGAATAATTAAATTGCAAAGCCTTAATTTATATCTCGTCCCATACGTTGAAAAGCACATCATCACCAGCCATGACCGGGTTGCCGCCAGTAACGTAAGGTTCATTGATAAACGATGTTTCTCCGCGATGGATCAGGGCAAGACCATCCCAGAGGAAATCTTCTGATTTGCCGTTGTGGATCGCCT
>JAZNPK010000028.1:0-167122 GCA_045589595.1 Victivallales bacterium | reverse complement strand
GTTGCAAAAAAATCAGTTTTGCAACACCCCTGTATCGTATTGTCTAAGTTCAAAATCGCTCCTCAAACGCCGGGAGCTTCGCTCACATCCGCTCGCGGCTTGTCACACCGAAGTATAACGAGAGCGGAATCTGACAAACCTTGTTGCTGTTATCTGACAATATCAACAGTTTTGCAACAGCAACTTTTTTATTGACTCAGTTCATCGTATGTGATGGCCTGACAGGTTTATCAATGGTGCGAGAAGATACGTTCAGGTGCATGATAGAGCGCAACACCGAGTTCGTTGGCGCGCTTGATCACGTCAGCATCTTTCAAGCTGCCTGCCGGAGCGATGATCGCGGTGATACCGGCTGCCGCAGCAACTTCCACACCGTCAGCAAAGGGGAAGAAGCCGTCACTGGCCATAACCGCACCTTTCAGCGTGCCATTGCCGGTGTATTTCTGGGCAAATTTGGCGACCGCCTGTTCAATGGCACCCACGCGGTCCTGTTCGCCGGTACCGACACAAAGGGTCTGACCGTCTTTCACGATCACAACGCCGTTGCTGCGGACGGAGATATTGATGTACCACGCCGTCAGAAGGTCCGTGATCTGCTGTTCCGTGGGTGCCACAGTGGAAACCTGTTCGCCGCAAGCCTTGTTTTCGCCGGATGCGGCAGGAATATCTTCAGCGGTGCGGACATTGGTCAGGAGGGGGGCGGCGATCACAACGGAACCGTCGGCAAGGACTTTGAATGTATTGCCGCGACCGTCTTCGTTATCGCCCACGAATTTGGGCAGAGTTGCAATATCGCCGCAGCGGAGAATACGGATCTGTTTATTCAACTTGTGTGTTTCGCCGTCGTTGAAAACTTCCAGAGCTTCCGCCGTATAAGCGGGAGCAACGACACATTCGCAGAAGGTGGACATGATCTCTTCTGCGGTTTCCTTATCGACTTCCACATTGAACGCGATCACGCTGCCGAACGCTGCGCGTGCATCGCAGTCACGGGCTTTGATATAGACCTGTTTCACGGTTTCGCCGGGGATGGCGACAGCGGCACCGCTGGGATTGACGTGTTTCATCACAGCACAGGCGGGACGGTCAAAAAACTTGACGATGTTCAATGCGCCGGAAATATCTTCAAGATTGGTCTGGGAGAGACCGCTTTTTCCGTTTTTCAGCGTTTCCATATCCATAATGGCTCCGGCAACATCCACGGGGCGGTAGAAGGCTGCGGGCTGGTGGGGATTGGTCCCGTAACGGAGATCATTCACCTTTTTGTAAGTTCTGCCGTTGATGATGATTTCGTCTTCAAAATCACCGGTGTTTGCGGTAAGATAGGAACTGCGTCCGAGTTTTGCTGCCATTTTTCTGCTCCGGGGCTTTAAATCAAGCCATTTTGTGTTATGTTATAGAGAAAACACTATAATGTACATTCAAAACTGCAATTCGGCAACTGCCGCAGGTAAAAAAATATGAAAAACAAAGGATTTTTTATCAGTCTGGAAGGGGGAGAAGGCTGCGGCAAGTCCACACAGTTGGGACGCATCGCGGAAAAACTGCAGACTCTTTACCCCGGCAGAGAGATCATCATCACCCGGTCGCCCGGCGGAACTGCCGTTGCGGAACGGATCAGAAACATTCTCAAGGAAAAGGAGGACGGCGAGGAGATCACGCCCGAAACGGAGCTGCTGCTGTTCGGGGCATGTCACGCACAAATGGTGCGGACACTGATCCGTCCTGCCATGGAACGGGGGGCGATCCTGCTGACGGACAGATTCATTGATTCCACCATTGTTTATCAGGGATTTGCCCGGGGGCTGGACAGAAAGATGATCGATCATATCAATACATTCGCCTGCGGCAGCACCCTGCCCCACCTGACGCTGCTGCTGGATCTTTCGCCGGAAGACGGTGCGAAACGGACCAATGCCAGAGCCGATGTGAGCCGGGACCGGTTCGATTCAGAAAGCCGGACATTCCATGAAGCGATCCGCAACGGTTTTCTCACGCTCGCAAAAGATGCGCCGGAACGGTTTGCCGTCATCAACGCCGCTCAGGAGATGGATGCTGTGACCGCTGACATTATGGAGGTGCTCCGTGACAGAATGGCGTGAATTTGAACAGCTTTTCCCCTTTCTCACCGACTCGTTGAAACATGCAAAAAGCGGCGGCAGAATGGCTCATTCCTTTCTTCTGGTCACCTCCAATCCGGATTACAGACTGGAATTCCCGATCTATCTGGCGGCAATGGCGGCGTGTTCCGGAACGGAAAACCCGCCCTGCGGTGTCTGCAAGCCTTGCACGACCATTAAAAATGGCTTGTTTCCGGACCTGTTTCTGCTGTCACCCACCTCAAAATCCCGTCAGATCACCATTGGCGATTCGGATGATGAACCGGATACATTGCGGAATTTTCAGCGGAATTTTTATCTGGGCAGTTCCACCGGTTCCGGCTGGAAGATCGGGATCATTCAGGATTGTGATACCATGAACGCCAACGCCCAGAACGCATTTCTCAAAACGCTGGAGGAACCGCCGGATAAATGTCTGTTCGTCCTGACCACCGGCAGACCGGGCGCACTTCTGCCGACGATCCGCTCCAGATGTCAGATCCTGTCCCTGACGGACAACAGCTGCACATACGATTTTTCCATCTTTCCCGGCTTGCTGGAAGTTCTCAAAAAACTGGCTTGCGATTCTGCAAACGATCTGGTTTCCGCAGAAGATTGCGCTGTTCAGTTGATCAAAATCCTGAATTCACTGGATGATCTGGCAAAGGCGCATATCGACGAAAAATGGAAACCGCGTCTGGAAGCCGCCGGACAACTTGAAAGTGCCGGATTGAAGCTGCTGGAAAAACGGCGCGACGGCGAGATCGGCTGCGAATACAGACGGCTGCGGGAACAGTTTATCAGTGTACTTCACGCGTTTTTTGCGGAGATCGCCATGCTTTCCGGTGGAATGAAGCCGGAAATCCTGCCCAATCCTGAACTGATGGAACACGTGGGCAATACGCCCAATGTGAAAGAACGGGACGCCCTGCGGATGCTGACTCTCGCAGAAAAACTCAGCGATACACTCCGGACAAATGTCAATGACGCATTGGCGATCCGGACCTTTGCACTGTCCATCGCGATCAAAAAGTAACGGATCACAACCGGATCTTCGACCACGCTTTTTCCACCACGGTCACCGTGGCTTTGCGGATGGTCTTCACTTCCGGCGACCAGATCCCGATCCGGGCTTCTTCCAGCAGTTGGAAGAAATCGTAAAGATACGGCATCTCCTCCAGCGGCTTTTCCAGATCACTGACCGCCAGACGGAACTGGCGGATGACCCATTCCAGTTCATCGCCTTTCGCCTCATCACGCCGGGGATCGGCAACCGCACGTTCCAGACGGATGGTCAACGCTTTCAGATACCGCTTATACTGATCGACGGCGTCCGCCGCCTTCAGAAAACCGGGGCGGAACAGAAATTCCAGCTGCAATGCGGCATCCTGATAGGACCACGAATCTTCATCCAGACGGTAAAGATACCGTTCCAGTTTCCGGTATTCCGCATAAAGATTTTCCAGCAGGGAAACCGTTTCCGCCAGACACTCCGCCGCATTGTCGCGGAGTTGTTCCAGCGCCTCCTGAAACACCGATGCGGACCGGATCGTCAGGGGATCACGCCCCCACGCACGGTCTATGGCGTGATCGATGAGATGCTCCTTCCAGTCTTTGTCATTGAGAAAGAACGACAACTGCATATCGTGGGGAAACTTCGGCATATTCACAAGATGCCGGATCATCTGGGGCAGAGCAAGACGCACCAGACGGCGCAGACCCGCACGGTGGTGCTGCGCGGCTTCATATGTATTGAGATAAAGTGCAACTCCTACGCCCGAACCTTCATCGCACAAAGCGGGATATGCCAGTTTTTTGCCATCGGGCGATACCGATATTTCATCCGGCAGGGAGATCCCTTCAGGCCACGCCGTACAGCCGGACGCGTGAAGCTGACGCGCGATACGGTTGCTTTTGGCAATCCGTGATCCGTTCCGGGCGGCATCCGGGACTTCCTCAAGAACACGCAGGATTTTTTCCCGTTCGTCCGTTACAGCAAGGTGGATCCGGTGGAATGGCAATTCCTCATAAGCATCAAAATCTGCGGCACTGAGCACAACGCCGTATTCTCCGGCGAGAAAATCACACAACGCATCTGTAAACATCTGATCGGCAAAGACATCTCCCGATTTCACCGCGCTGATGAACCGGTCGGTGCATGACGCAAGGGGCATCAGTTCTTTCCGGGTGGCTTTGGGCAGACTGCGGAGCATGGCTTCCACTTTCCAATGAAGATAGCCCGGAACCAGCCATTGCAGCGTATGCTGTCCGATCAGAGGCAGATCCGCCTCCGGTACCATCAGAAAGATCCCGTCTCTGCGTTCGCCCGGCTCAAAAACATAACGCAGTTTGAATTTCGCCCCGGACTGCAGCAGGTGATCGGGGAAATCCGGTTCCCGCTTCAGTTCATCACTGTCGAACACCATATTTTCCCATTTCGGCAGAAAAGATCTGCGGCATTTCCGGACCGCATCGGCAGAGCAGATCTCCGGCGGCAGAACGGAATCAAACCAACGGAACACCCCATCCGTATCCAGCATGGATTCGGGTCTGCGGAAACGGATCTCCAGATCCTTCAGGTGGCGGTACCGCTGTTCAAATTCACGCATCCACGGCACATCCGGAAGATGAAGACGCCCGCTCGCAAGCGCTTCACGGATAAAGACTTCTCTGGCTTTTTTGCGGTCGATCCGCCCGTAATGACACCGTCTGCCGGGATGGATCAACAGTTGACCGGACATGATTTTTTCCCGCGCCGATACAAACCCGCTGTTCTCGTCCCAGCGGATGGAATCGTAACTTTTCGTGCAGATATGGGGGGCGGCTTTTTCCAGCCACATGCCATCCACCACAGCATTGCATCTGGCATACGCGCGGGTCGTTTCCACAATGGCAAAGGAAAGGATCCATTTTGCCGGAGCTTTTGCCCGGGCAAGAACTGAACCGGGGAACACCTGAAAACGGCGTCCGTTCCGGTCGATGTAACTTTTCTTTTCCGGATCGAACATCCCGAGTTGACGGGGCAACGCACTCATCAGGATCAGATGAATGGCATCCGGGTCCACCTCCCGATCGGGGATCGTTCCGGTATATTCCAGCAGTTCAGCCAGATCCTCCACCAGATTGCACCACTCCCGCAACCGGCGGTAGTTCAGATAATTTTTCTGGGCAAAACGGCGCATGGCGGACTTGGACTGGGCAAGCACTTTATTCATTTCCCGCCAGAGGATCAGTGCAGAAAGGAAGTCCGATCCTTCAGCATCAAACTGACGCTGGGCGGCATCGGCTTCCTTCGCTTTTTCAAAGGGCCGTTCACGGGGATCCGGAATGGAAAGCCACGCGGCAATGACCAGCATCTCCGGCAGGATCCCTTTGCGTTTCGATTCCAGGATCATTTTGCCGATACGGGGTCCCACAGGCAGCGCGGCAAGTTCTTTCCCCAGAGATGTCAAACGGCGGTCACGGTCTGTCGCCCCCAGATCTTCAAGGGTGATACGCCCTTCCCGGATCAGTGCGGCTCCGGGCGGATCCACAAAGGGGAAAGACTCGATCTCCGGCAGGTTCAGGGATTCCATCTGCAGGATCACTCCGGCAAGACTGGACCGCTGGATCTCCGGCGCAGTATAATCATCGGCGTCCGCAAGACGCTGTTCGCTGTAAAGATGAATACAGATCCCGTCACGGAGACGGCCGCATCTGCCGCGGCGCTGTCTGGCACTGGCTTTGGACAGAAATTCCACGCGTAATTCCTGAATGTTGCTGTTGGGATTGTACCGGCTCAAACGGACAAGCCCGGAGTCGATCACATAACGGATGCCGGGAATGGTCAGGGACGTTTCCGCCACATTGGTGGCAAGTACGATCCGCCGTTTCCCGCCGCCAGGACGCTGAAAGATCCGGTTCTGCTCCGCGGAACTGAGTCTGCCGAAGAGAGGCAGGATCTCCGTGCCGGGATAATTTCTGCCGTCCAGCATTTCAACCGCGGAACGGATCTCGCGTTCACCCGGCAGAAACACAAGGATATCCCCTTGCGCCGGAAGACTTTCCACGCCGCGCGCAACGGCTTCCGGCAAATCTTCATCCTCCTCGCCTTCCAGCCATACATCTTCAATGGGAAAGAGCCGTCCCTCCACCTCGATCACAGGCGCACCGCCGAAAAATTCAGCGATCCTGCCGGATTCAAGAGTGGCAGAGGAAATGACGATCCGCAGATCCCGGCGGCGTGCCAGAAGCAGTTTCAGATAGCCCAGCAGAAAGTCGATATTCAGGCTGCGCTCGTGGACTTCGTCAAGGATGATGCAATCGTATTGAAGCAGCAGGGGATCGGACCGGGTCTCCGCAAGCAGGATCCCGTCCGTCATAAATTTGACCACCGTATTTTCCGTGGTGTGATCATCAAAACGTACTTTGTAGCCGACTTCGCCCGATACGGCTTGAGTCTCGGACGCAAAACGGTTGGCAAGCGCCGTTGCCGCAAGACGCCGCGGCTGGGTACAACCGATGCGCCCTGCTCTGCCGAATCCTTCCAGCAATGCGGCTTTCGGCAGCTGGGTCGTCTTGCCGGAACCGGTGGACCCGCACACGACCACCACCTGATGATCTTTCAGCGCAGACCGGATATCCGGGATCTTTTCCGTAATGGGCAGTTCGGCGGAAAATTCGCAGTTCAGTTTTGCGGCATGAGGTGCGAGAGAGCGTTTTTCCGCAGCAGCAAGCCGCTCTGTCATCTCCCGGATCCGTTCTTCGGTGACGGATTCCGGTTGATGTTTCAGATCGTTCTGCAAACTGCGGTAGGCTTTGGAAAGCCGCCCGCGTTCCGTCAATCGGATCTTCTGCCAGAGACCGGAAAGGTCCCGCCGTATTTTGTCGTATCTGTCATTTTTCATAATCCTGTTAATATACATCCCGTTTGACAATTTTCCAGAACTGTGGTATATTTTAGGGGCTGTATTTCAATAAAATCAACAAGGAGAAACAGTATGGAAGATCATGATGTCAAGTTTCAGACACTGGATTTCCCGATCAAAATGGGGGAATGCGGTCCGGACGGGACCATCAGAAGTCATATCTGGTTTGACTTTCTTCAGCATATTGCCGCGATCCACGCCGATAAACTCGGTTTCGGAATGACCGACCTGATCGAGAAAAAAATGATCTGGGTCCTTTCCCGGCTGAAACTCCATCTGGATTCCACTCCCCGGTACGATGACATCGTGCGTGTGGAAACCTATCACAACGGAACGGAAAAGATCTTCGCCAAGCGTCAGTTCATCCTTTCCAGTGCAAAAAGCGGAGAGCGTTTCGGGTATGCGTCCAGTTTCTGGCTCTGTCTGGAACTGCCGTCCTTCCGTCCCCGCCCCCCCGCTGCGGCTCTGGGACTGAAGAAAGATGAAAATCTCGGCAGAGAAGAATTTTATCCCATGATCGGTAAAATCGACACCGTGGAAGGCAGCGACCCCCTCACTCATTATGTCAGTGCGTCCCACATCGATCTGAACGATCATCTGAACAACACGTACTACGTGGAATATACCCTTGACTGGATCGGCAGAAAGACGGGAAAACTGGTCCATTTTGATGAGATCCAGATCAATTTCAACAGGGCGATGCAGTTCGGGGAAGACCTGATCGTTACCGGCACACTGGACGGCAACCGGTTCCATGTGGAAGGGATCGACCGGGAAAGCGGGAAAAATTCCTTCCAGGCGGAAGGGATCTTCAGAGAGATCAGAAAAGGGATCTGAAGCAACCGCTGGAAAAAAGCGGTTCAAAAAAGCAGTCGGCAGATGAGCCGGAGGTGAAATGTCGGACTTTGAATCAGACTCACCTGCCGGACTGCGGAAAAGGCGGGAATAAATGTTATTCCGCGTTTGCGGCGTCAATCTGATCCTGCGTTTGGAGCAGTGCTGCCGCCTTGAGCGTTTCTGCCATACTGCCGTTTTCCGGCAGGGAAATGGTCAGCTGCTCCACTGTCGTTATGCACGAGGCATTGAACACAGACGAAGTGGAATTCCGGCTGTAACTCAACAGATTTGAATTGCGGAGGATCGATTGGAGTTTTCCGCTGACGATCAGGGTTTTGATCTCCGGCGTGATGCTTCCGGTTGCAGGATCACTCACGGAGATCCGGCTCAAGGCGACAAAGCCGTCGCCCACAACGCTTTTTTTCTCCAGATTTTCAGCAAACTCTCCGACTGCGCAGCCGTTCAGTGCAAGCATCAGCGCAGCGGCACCGATGGCAGTAAAATATTTTCCAGACATGATTTTGTTCCTTCCGGCGGGTGAATGGTGTTGATCGTTTTTTTGAGTTCATCGATATCGGTCAGGCAGGGACAACTTTTTCGCTTTTCGTGGCACTCTGCGTAAGTCACACGCTTACCGATGGCGGCATGGTGTCCCCACAACGTGCCGAGAATGAACCCGACAAGTACCAGCGCGATCTCCCAGACGATCTCTGACGGGATGTTCATGCCTGCCGCTCCTTCCACGAAAGACGCCCCCACACGCTGATCATGGCATACATCTTCCAGCCGATACGGCGGATGACCGCACGGCGCAACCGGTTGCGACTGAATGCGATAAATTCCACATTCACAAGAAATTCTGCGTCCGCCCGGACGCGATCCTCGTGGGTCCCGCCCTGTCCGTAGCGGATATCATGGATATCTGCCGCAATGACCAATGAGGGAAACAGACAGGTCGTGATCCGGCGAAGCCATGCAGGCATCCAGTCGGCGCCGATGCCGTTGCAATATTTCTGAATGGCATCGCAGTCTTTCAGCAGTTCCCTGCCTTCAAGATGATATTTTTCTGCGAGGGACTGTTTCTTTCTGATCTCTTTCAAACTGTATTTCATTCTTCAAAACTCCATGTGATTTTCGGCATATTGTTCAGAAACTCATCAAGTGTGGGCGCGATTCCTCTTTCTGCAAATTTGTTCTGCACATCCAGACCGTAAAACATCACGGCGTCGCGGAAAGCGATGTAGTCGATGGCATCCTGTCTCCAACGGGCAACGGTGCTGTCCTTGTAGTCGGAGGGTTCACGAGTGGTGTAGCCTCTGGCGCAACGGGTTTCGTACAGATACTTTTCCATTGCATTGTCATAGTCTGCAAGAGTTGGAGGAATGTCGGGCAGAACGGTATCGAGTTCATAAAATCCGTCTGTTTTGACACGGGTAAGATTCGGGTATGCGCCGTCCGGAACGACAACATTGTCATCGTGAACTGCAACGATAATGCGCTGATCGTCAATGTAATACTGCATATTTCCTCCTTAAATGTTGATGTATGAGTTGTCATTTCCCACGGTTCCGTCTGCCGGGGATGAGTTTGTAGTAACGCCGGAGAATGTAAAACTCCCACCCTGTCCGAAGCAACAACTTCTCTCCCTGCACCATATCCCTGTGGCAAAGTTCGTGACAGAGATCCGTCCGTAAAGGGACACACAGGCACCGGTTCTTGCCTGTATCGCATAGGTATTGGTAACGCCAGATGTGCCAACAAAAGCACCTTCACTGCCACTCAGATAAACGCTGGAGTTATAATGGAGTATCAGAGACGAGAAAGATCCTGATGTAGTAGCCGTTGGCGCATAAAATTTGCAGTTGCGCACCTGCCCTGTCGCACAAAAGTCAAACCGCAGCGAATATCCGACTGTATTCGCGCCCGCATAAAACACACATCTTTCTGCTACAAAATACCCGCAGTTTACAAGTATTGAAGCAGTCCCGGAAGATAAACTCTCCGTTCCGATGTGCATATTTGCGAGTGTAATATTTGAGTCTTGAAAAGTGACACCTCCAACGATCCGGCAGTCTGTAGAGTAACTCCCCGACACAGGCGCAAAGGAAAGATTCAGCCCCGTAATTGTTCCGGAAAGTGCATATTCGCCGGGATCGAGCAGGATATTCCACACCTTATCCAGACCGTTGGACGATTGCCGGATGTGGTCAAGCGCCGCCGCGATGGTGGTAAATTCCCGACTTGCGCCCACATACAGCGTTCCTGCGACCGTACCAACGGGCAGAGCCGTAACGGGATTATTCCCCACGGTCAACCCGCCAGTGATGTTTCCGCCCGTAAACGGCAGATAAGTCGCCGCGATCTCATTCTTTGTGGAGTAGGACAACAGAACGGTTTCAAGTGCGGCGCCGATCGCGGTGGCGACATCATCCTCTTTTGCATAGGGGATCAGAGCAGTATCGATCAGATCCACCGTTCCGGACTCCGTCATGTAGTCTGCGAGGACGGTATCAAGATCATTTCTTGTTTCTGCCAGATCCGTTTTTCTTGCAAACACAGCATCCGTCTGATCCGATGTATAGTAACTGCTCAATTCAACAGCCGTCGGAATGCCGTCAAACCGGACCGTGTTCAATGCGGTCGCAGTGGTGCTGAGCAGTGCGGACTGCATGGCGGAATCCGCAGAAAAACGGCGTACTTCCAGCCGGACTCTCACGGAGTCTGCATCATTGAGTTTCTGCACAAAACCTTCTGTATTGCAGTTGACCCGGATACTGATCCTGCCGGATGCGGGATCGGCGTCCGCCCAGTCGTCCGCAAGATTTACCATGTCATTGCCGGAATACAGCATCAATGGATCATCTGCGCTGCGGTCGTAATCCACATCGGCGGAAAGTTCAAATGTGTCTCCGCTCTGAAAGACCATTTTATCGCCGTTTCCGTCCAGAAATGTCAGGCAGAACACCACCGTTTCCCCCAGCACCAGAACAGGCAGATCATCTTTCCGCCGTATGACCGTTTCCGGCGCATCGGCATAAACGGGACTCAAGTTACCGCAGTTGACAGTCAGCGGGATCTTGCGGCAGGTTGCCGCTTCCTTCGTTTCACTCATAAAACATCCTCCTTTGAAAGTTCGTTTCAGGTTGAACACAAAGGAGGAAAGCGTCAAAGGATTTTATGAAAAAACGGGATCGGAGCCCCCGCCGGGGATCACATCATCCGCGCCGGAGAAAGCGGGATCACTTGCCGTTATCAGGTACGATCCGTTCTTCCAGTGCGGAATATTCACGCAGTTCGTTCACCAGACGCATCTGTTTCAGATAAATACATTCTTTTTTCGCATTGAAGCGGCATGATCCGTTCGCACGGGAGGCACCGCAGGGGCCGTTCGCAAGATGCAGCGGACAGGTTTCCGGGCAGACATAGAATGTTTCCGGCAGACGGCAGCGGTTGCAGCTTTTGCAGGAAAACAGAAGTTTCTTGGTGAGTTTCCGTTCAGATGCCGGCAATTCTGCCGCGTGCGCAAAAAGGAATTTGCCCAGATTGTACCGCGTCCGTTCCGAGGATGTGGGTTCGGGTATGACCGCATTATTGATATTGAGATCAACCGGGGGCTGTGCTGCCGACAACAGATTTTCGTACAGATAAAACTTATACGGATACGGAGCCATATCCAGTTTTTCGTAGTATTCGTTGTAAGCACACTGCCACGTTTCAAAGTCTTTGAACTCCTGTTCCGCTTCAGCGATCCGGTCAAGAATGACCTGCAGACGGTTCGTGCTGTCGATCCCCGCAAGCTGGATCCCGCTGTAACCGAGGAGACGGAGTCCCGCCGTATGGATCTGGATACGCCGCAGCTGCGCTGCTTCAAACTGCATCCGGGAGTATTGCATTTCATTTTTGAGGACCTGCTCCAGGTCGGGGGAAATATGAACGCCCGGCACTTTTCCGGCACAGATATCTTCCGCCTTTTCCGGCGTCAGGAACAACACTCTGGCAATGGCGGGAATATGAAGGGAACACTGGGTCATATACCAGAGCATTTCCTGCCGTTTCATCATATCCCAACCGTACTGGGAAACGGCAAACGAGGCGCCGGTATTGATCTTTTTCACCAGTTTATAATATTGCAGACAAAGGTCCGGTGCAGTATATTTGTAAGGGTTGACGGTGCAGCCGACAGTCAGTTTCCCCTGATATTCCTCATTCAGAACTTCAAGCTGATGAACGCTTTCTGCAAATTTCCGCTTGGAGGTCTGCGCGGCAGTCTCCCCGGCAACAGGTGTACCGGAGACCGCACAGAAATTCTTGAATCCTTCACCGGTCGCCACCCGGACCATTTCGTAGATCTGCTGTACCGTACGGTTTCTGCCGCTGAGATAGATCACATGCCGGTCACGGTCCATCTGACACAGGGTGGATGCAAAAAGAACAGGGTCCACAGCGTCCGGGGCATCATCAATGAATGCGATCCCGGCGGGTTCTTTTCTGCCCATAATGAGATATTCAAGGTCCGCATAGCGGGCAGCGGCTTCTGCGGGGGGCGTATCTGCCTTGGGCAGAGGAAGTTCTGTCAAAATCTGAAATGTACCGTTATCAAGATTGTTTTTGAAAATATTACGGTCATTTCCGTTAAAATTCATTTCAAGTTGAATACTGTCCATTTTTTTCCATCCTGTCATCATAACCAAATATGCGAATAAAGATACCGCAGTTGCATCATCTTTTCAAGTAAGCGTGAGAAAAAATCCTGTCAAAAAATCAAATCAGGTTCAGGGCGTCGATATCGGCATAAAATTCGATATCCCTGTGCTGTCTGCGCCACTCCATGATCACGGCACGCAGACGGCGGCGGAAGATACCGAGTTTTTCGCCGTGGACCACACAGACGAACCGGTATTTTCCCTTGATCCGTTCCAGCGGTGCGGGACAAGGCTCCGATATGGAAACGGCTTTCGGATCAAATTCGCTGCCGATCGCTTCCGTAAAATTCATGGCGGCACTCAAGGTGGCGGCGCCGTCCATGCCGTCGAAATGCAGAACCGCCAGATGAGTGAACGGCGGATAATTGAACTCCTGACGGATCTGGATCTCTTCCTTGTAAAAACCTTTGTAGTCGTGTTCAGCGGCGAACTGTATGGCGGGATTGTACGGCAGACGCGTCTGAATGATGACTTCTCCGGGAATGAAACCGCGCCCTGCCCTGCCTGCCACCTGCGCCAACAGCTGAAAACTGCGTTCCACTGCACGGAAATCCGACATCATCAGACCGAGATCGGGATTGACGATCCCCACCAGCGTCACATTGGGAAAATCCAATCCCTTCGCGATCATCTGGGTACCGATGAGAATATCAATATCGCCGCGACGGAATGATGTCAAAACTTTTTCATACAGACTGGGCCGCGTCATGGTATCGGAATCCATCCGGGCGATCCGGGCGCCCTGAAACAATTCGCGGCAGACATTTTCGATCCGCTCCGTTCCCGCTCCGGAATACCGGATCTCCTGCGAGCCGCAGACCGGACAGATCTCCGGCGCAAGGATCGTGGAGGCGCAGAGATGACAGGACAATGTTTCCGTATGTTTGTGATAGGTGTATGCCACCGAACAATCCGGACACATGGCAACATAGCCGCAGGCTTCGCACATCATCTGCCGTGCATAACCGCGCTTGTTCAGAAACAGGATCGTCTGCTCCCCGTTCCGGATGCGGTCGTAAACAGCATCGATCAGGATCTTGGAAAAATAAGGCGATTTCCCTTCTTCATTGGCTTCCAGTTTCATATCAATGATCCGGACAGACGGCAGAACGATGGAGGGATCACTCCGTTTCAGCATTTCCACCAGCTCATATTTTCCGGTTTCAGCATTCCGGTAAGATTCCATGGAGGGCGTTGCAGAGCCGAGAATGACCAGCGCACCTTCCAGTTTGCCGCGCATCACAGCGACATCACGCGCATTGTAGCGGGGGGCTTCGGACTGCTTGTAGGAACTTTCATGTTCTTCATCCACCACGATCAGTTTGAGATTGGCAAAGGGGGCAAAAAGTGCCGATCGCGCACCGACGGCGATCCGGACCTTTCCGTTCCGGACTTTCATCCATTCATCGAAACGCTCCCCGTCCGTCAGACCGCTGTGCAGAACACTGACCATATCACCGAAGCGTGACCGGAAACGGTTGACCGTCTGGGGCGTCAGAGAGATCTCAGGCACAAGCACAATGGCATCGCCACCCTGCTCCAGAATATGCCCGATCGCCTGAAGATAAACTTCCGTTTTTCCGCTGCAGGTAATGCCGTGGAGCAGCAGCACATGCTTCCCCCCGGGATGATCTGCCATATCAAAAATCTTGTCGAGCGCGACCTTCTGTTCCGGCGTCGGTGTCAGCGGTTCCGTCTTCATGACCTTCATCCCCTTGAACGGGTCACGGTCGATTTGTTCCGCTTCTTTCTTGACCAGTCCGGCTTTCACCAGAGCGTCGAGAACACTTTTTCCCAGTCCGGTGGCGCGAATCAACTGATCTGCTGTGGAGCCGGGGCGGACCGACAACTGTTTCAGCATGGCGGCGCGTTTTTCCTGTTGTTTTTTCGCACCGGCAATATATTTTGCCGCTTCCGCCGCATCCGCAAGATAGAATCGCAATTCTTTTTTCGGTTTGATTTTTCCGCTGCGGACTGCGCCGGGCATCAGGTTCCGCAACGCCTGTTCGCGGGTACAGCAGTAATATTCCGCCATCCAGTCCGCCAACTTCAGAAGAGCATCCGGCAGTGACGGTCTTTCATTGCGGATCGCAAGGATCGGCTTCAGATCACTGACGGGATAATCGGACCGGTCCGTCAGCGAAACAACGCATCCCTCCCGTTCCCCTTTTCCCCTGCCGAAGGGAACACTCACCAGCATCCCCACGCGGAGACGGTCCGCCAGTTCCGGCGGCACGCTGTAATCGAAGGGGCGGTCAAGCGCAAGATCAAGAAGGATCTTTGCAACGGTCGGCAGGGAACGGCTCATGGTCTGTAATCGTCCTCAAGGATCATGGCGCGGACTGTTTCATGGAGCAGTCCGTTGGAGGCGAGAACGCCCCGTTCCGGCACCCGGTTTCCGTTGTCGAAATCCGTCACCACGCCGCCCGCTTCACGGACAATGAGCATACCGGCGGCAACATCGTACAGACCGAGGGGATATTCCCAGAAAAATTCCACATTTCCGGCAGCAACCGTACAGAGATCCAGTGCCGCCGAACCCGACCGGCGGACACCGCGCAGAAGAGGTGCGATCCGGGAGAATACCGGCAGATTGTTTTTCTGAAGATTCGCCCGGAGACAACCGAATCCGGTCACGCCGATACTTTCCACCAGCCGTTTTTTTCCGGACACACGGATCGGTTTGCCGTTCAGCGTTGCGCCGCATCCCGTCTGCGCCTCATAAAGTTGATTCAGCAGCGGCGCATAGATCACGCCCGCCACCGGAACACCATCCTTCAACAAACCGATGGAAATACAGAATTCGGGCAGACCTGCGGCAAAATTGGTGGTTCCGTCGATGGGATCGATCACCCAGAGGTAAGGTGATCCGCCGCTGCCGCTTCTGCCGGATTCCTCGCCGTACACGTCATAATCCGGATATGCTTCACGCAAGCGGTTCACGATAAATGCTTCAGCAGCTTTGTCGGCAATGGTGACCACATCTTTTTCCGTTGCTTTTGATTCGGTATCGGTACAGCCGTTTTCCAGATATTGCAGTGTCAGAGCTCCGGCATCCAGAGCCAGTTGTTTCATAAATTCGGGTAAATCCACAGTTTTTCTCCATTCTGATTTGTCAAACAGGCTTTTCAATGGTATAATATATAGTTCAAAAGAAGAATATCAAGCCGGAAAACCAATATGAGACAAGGCAATTTTATGATGAATGACACTTCAGAAATCCTCAGCAATGAAATATTGCAGGGACCATACCGGCGGATCGTGTTCCGGACACCGGAGATCGCCGCAAAAGCAATGCCGGGTCAGTTCGTACATGTGCGGATCCTGCCCATGAAAGACCACATTCTGCGCCGTCCGTTCAGTATCTGTGATGCCGATCCGGATAAAGGTACGCTGACCATCGTTTACAAGATCGTCGGGTACGGCACCGATTTTCTCGCAGGAATGAAACCGGGGGAGATCTGCGAGATCCTCGGTCCTCTCGGCAGAGGCTACACCATGCCCGCTGAAAACGATCAGATCTATCCCATCCTGATCGCCGGAGGATACGGTTCCGCATCCACATATTTCATGGCAAAACGCCTGAACTGCAAAGGGGCATTCCTCACCGGAGCAAGAACGGAAGCGGATCTGCTCCTGATCGATGATTATAAAGCACTGGATTTTGATGTGCGGATCGCAACCAATGACGGCTCCGCCGGACATAAAGGCTTTGTGACAGAACTGCTGCCTCATACTCTCCGGGAAGCCGGCTACAGAAAACCGGTGATCTATGCCTGTGGTCCCGAACCCATGCTCATGGCGCTGGGAAAACTGGCAATGACGCTGGGCGTGGAATGTGAATTGAGCCTCGATCAGCGGATGGGATGCGGCATCGGTGCGTGTTTCGCCTGTGTGATCCGCCTCAAAGATGATACAAATGCAGATGGCTGGCACTACTCCCGTTCCTGCAAAGAAGGTCCCGTTTACAATGCAAAGGAGGTGTACCTTGGCTGATCTGACAACAAAACTGGGGCCCCTGACTCTGAAAAATCCCGTTATGACCGCGTCCGGCACATTCGGATACGGCGTGGAATATGATGAATTTTTCCCCATTTCCGATCTCGGCGCCGTTGTGGTGAAGGGGATCGCCCCCCTGCCCGTACATGGCAATCCCACACCCCGCGTGGCTGAAACCGTTTCCGGTATGCTCAATGCCATCGGGCTTCAGGGTCCGGGTGTGGATAAATTTCTGCACGACAACCATTATCTGCCCTATCTGCGCAAAGCAAATGCCACCGTCATCGTCAATATGTGGGGCAAAAAACTGGAAGATTATGCCTACGTTGCAGAACGCCTTGAGGCAGAAAAAGACGGGATCGCCGCCCTGGAGATCAATGTTTCCTGTCCAAATATCAAAGAAGGCGGCATCTCCTTCGGCACAAATACAAAAAGCATGATGGAAGTCGTGTCAGCCGTACGGAAAGCCACCAATATCCCCCTGATCACAAAACTCAGTCCCAATGTGACAAAGATCGCTGACTTTGCCAAAGCCGCAGAAGATGCCGGGTCCGATATGATCTCCCTGATCAACACCATCCCCGCTATGGCGATCGATATCGAAACACGCAGACCGAAAATCGCCAATGTGACCGGCGGTCTCTCCGGTCCCTGCATCAAACCGGTCGCCATCAAAATGGTCTATGAAGCAGCAAAAGCTGTCCGCATCCCCGTTATCGGTATGGGCGGTATCATGTCCGGAAACGATGCCGTGGAGTTCCTCCTCGCAGGCGCATCCGCGGTGGCTGTGGGAACTGCGATCTTCGCCGATCCATACGCCCCCGTCCGCGTCATCAATGAGATCAATGAATACCTGGATAAACACAATATCAAACAGGTCTCCGATCTGATCGGTCAGGTGATCGTCTGAACAGAATGTATCGACGCGCAGGGCGCGGCACCACGCAGAAAATTTTTTCTGCGTTGGGACTTTTTTCCGGCTCGCTGCCGCCAACGGCGGCTTGAGCGGAAAAAAGGTCCGGCGGCGGTCATGTCCGCCGCGGTGCCGCGCCCTGCGCGTCTTTTTTTTGTGATCAGAGCAGATCGTCCGCCGCTGTGAATTCCGGATGTTTTTTACGGATATCCAGCGTAACAGCCACCACCTGAAACCCTTCTTCATTTTTGACGGGGAACGGCACACCGTCCCGGATGGCGTCATAGAGATACCGGTAAATATCGTCCATGCTGTATCCGTTTGCGGGGGCAACGGGGATTTCTTTTTCGATCCAGACGGGTTCCGGCGCAACGGTATAAACGTGCGGACCGGAGAGTGGCGGTGATTCCAGTCTTGCGCCGTCGGGCGGCACATCGGTCGCGGGATCAAGGTAAGTCATAGCGATCGTGCGTTCGTCTCTGCTGACGAGCATACCGCGTGTACCGTAAACGGTGATGACGGGTTCGCCGACGGGGACGCCGTCGGAGATCTCCAGATCAATGATCCTGCCGTTTCTGCCGCGGAAAAGGAGTTTGATATGGTCTTCGGCATCGCCTCTGGCGGCAACGCGTCTCATATCGCTCCAGACGGATTCCAGTTCGGATCCCAGCAGATGAAGGGACTGATCGATGAGGTGGGGAGCCCAGTTGTTGAGTTGTCCGCCTCCGCAATCCAGCCGGGTCTGCCAGTCATCACGAAAGCGGTGGCGCAGACGGCGGAGTTTGACTTCCGTCACGCTGCCGATAATCCCCGAAGCCATCAGTTCCATCACGTGATTGTAACACGCCTCAAAGCGGCGGTTGTGCCGCAGATAAAGTTTTCCGGGATACATTTTATCAAGCTGCCGGAGTTGTTCCAGACCTGCCTCAGAGAGAGCAAACGGCTTTTCCAGGAACACGATCTTTCCCGCCTCCAACGCTTTCCGTGCAAACTGCACATGGAGTCTGGATGGGGTCGCGATGCACACCAGTTCCACATCGGGATCAGCAAAAAAGGCATCGGGATCTGTATATCCGGCAGCGTCCGGATAGCGCGATCGGACATTTTCCACGCGGTCCGGCAGCACATCACAGCAGGCTGTCAACTGAAAAAGTGAGGCGAAGCGATCCAACTCGTAAAGGTGCATCTGCACCCCGGCACGACCGAGTCCGATAAGACCGGTTTTGATCCGGTTGTTCTGCATTTTTTCTTGACCTTTCTGAAAAGTTCAGCAGTAAATCTTTATACTATAACCTGAAGGCTCGATTTTTCAATGGAGAAATGATATCAAAACGCAAATAATCCGGATCAGACTTTTTCCGCATCGGCTCCGGCATGTTCGGCGGCGGCGGGCGTATCGGCGAGTTCTGCACCGGCACCGCATCTTTCCTCAAAACATCCGCACTGTTCCCGCGTCCCGATCACAGCAAGGATATCGCCGGGATTCAGCACAAAAGACGGCTCCGGGTTGCTGTGCAGGGTCATACCGGCACGCATGACACCCACCACTGAAACACCGGTCAGTGTGCGGATCCGTGATTCCGCAATGGACCTTCCGGCAATGGAACTTGAGGCGGAAAGTTTGATCCAGTTCAATTCGATCAGGCTTGTAAAACGGTGGATATTCCGGGCGATCTCATCTTCCGGCGTGCCGTCACGAAGGGGCTTGTAATGGGCAAAACGGACATTGTCCATATAATTCTGGATCTCCAGCGCGGGTACTTTCAGGTGACGCAATGCCTGACGGGTCATTTCCAGACCGGCTTCAAATTTCGGCTGAACGATCTCAAACACCCGGAATCCGTGCAGCATCTCCACTTCATCATTGGTGTCGGCGCGGGTGATAACAGGGATCTCCGGATGCAGATTCACCGCCTGCTGGATCACCGCCCGGTTTTCGTGGAAAGCGGAGGATGCCGCAAGAAGCAATTTCGCCCGCTCGATCCCTGCAGAAGAAAGGATCACCTGCTGATGCGGCTCCCCGAAAAGACAGTTCAAGCCATCCATAACAGCTTTGCGGTAAGAATTGTAAGATGGTTCGATCAGAAGATACGGCAGGGAGAGCCCCTGCATCAGATGCGCGATCGACCTGCCGATATTATCCCCGCCCGCAATGATCACATGGTCCGTCAGGTCCGGCGGCGGCACAAAAATATTGTTGACAAGGCTGTTTTTCCAGATGGTTTTCCGCAGCAGGGCATACACGGGTGACGTCAGGCTGTCCATCAGCGGTCCGGCGAGCATGGAACAGACCACAGTACACAGCACAAGGGAATAGACTTTATCGTTGAAGATCCCCTCCGATCTGGCAAGCTGGATCAGCACGAAAGCGATCTCCGATGTGGCAATCATCCCGAACAGCATGGCAACAGGGATCACATTCCGGTATCCGGAACACCATGTGACGATGGCAAGAAAAACCGTCCGGGAAAAACTGGTGGCGATCATCACCAGCAGTACCAGCCCGAAATGATCCAACAGATATTCACAATTCAGCATCATGCCGATGGAGACAAAAAAGAGCATCGCAAAAATATCGCGGACCGGCATCAGTTCGCTGATGGCTTTTTTTCCGTAATCGGAGTCACTCAACGCGATCCCTGCAAGAAACGCACCGAAGGAGAAAGAAACCTGCATCCAGTCTGCCAGAAATCCCGCACCGAGCGCGATGCCGGTAACCGCCAGCAGAAACAGTTCCTTGGTATTGGTCTTTGCCACCAACCGCAGCAGCAGCGGCAGATACCGCGTACCGACCGTCATCATCAACACCATAAAAACAGCGCCGAGCACCAACGGTTTCACCGCCACAAGAATACCGTCGGAAAGATTATTGATCTTGTTGAGCAGCAGAAACAGCGGGATCACGGTCAGATCCTGCACAATGGACATACCGATCATCACTTTACTGGAGAGCGTCCCCATCTGACCGCGGCTGGTCAAAGTTTTCAGCACGACCGCAGTGGATGTCGAAACGAATGCCGTACCGAAAATCAGCATGGAAATCCAATCCGGAAACATCTCCGGCATGGCACGACTCAGCCCCCACGCAATGGCACCGCCCGCACTCAATGTAAACAGGACTTGGGACAATGTTCCCCAGACCGCGATATTGCGGATGGGCTTCAGATCTTTTTTATCGAACTCCAGCCCCATGGAAAAAAGCAGCAGCGCCACCCCGATGTTGGCAAGAGTATCCAGCGCATCATTGGCGGCAGCGCCGAAACTTGCTTTGTAGGCGATCCCCACAAACACCCCGGCAAGGATATATCCCAGCAGAAGCGGCTGTTTCAGTTTTCTGGCGATCATCCCGCCGGTCAACCCGGAAAGCACAATGATGATCAGAGCTGCCATCAGCATCTCGGAATCACTCAGGGACTGCCAGTCGATGTTGGGGATCGCGTCATTCACGGGGCAATATCACTTTCCGGCTTTGAGCAGATACAGTGCGCCGGGAGAAGGGAGCGCTCCGGCATGATCGAACTGTTTGTTGCCGGCGGGGCAGTTCACAACACGCAATTCTCCGGAATCATCTGCAACAGAAAGTTCCACACCGCCCCCGCTGTGGAGCATCAGCACATCTTTTGCCCCCAGCGCAAACATCAATTCCGGCAGATCGGAAAAACGGACACCCGGTACTTTTTCGTGTCCGCCGTCAACTGTCAGCAGAACAAGCCGGTGCGTATCGGGATTGATCCCCACCGCAGCGTAAGCGTCCCTGCCCTGAACATCCCGGGAGAATCTGGATTTTCCGTTCTGCGCCAGAAGAAGACCCCGGAACAGGATCCGGTCCTTCGTTTTATCCATAGCGGACTGAAGCTGGATCTCCGGACATTCCGTAGCGCGCCAGGTCAGCACATAAGCGCCGGGTTGATTTTCCGGCAGACTGGCATCAGTCGCGATCCGGACCAGCGGCTTGATCCCTTCCGGCAGTTTTTCACGCATACGGACAACATCGGCGGCATCCCAATCCACCACAACCGCATGGAGCGACAGCGGCGGCTCCGGGATCAGTGAGGGTTCCGGATTTTTTTCAAAATGCCAGGAATAACAAACGACTCCGGGCATGATCTCGTGACTCGTATTCGCAAGCAGAGGCGTATCGCGCCAGATCTCCGGCGTCCCGGCAGGAAAATCACCCGGTCCGAAACAGCCGCACAAAGCAAGAGACAAAACTGTACCCAAAACAGCAGCGATCAGTTTCATACGTATATTTTCACCTTTCAATCCATACTCAATTCGATCAGTTCATAAGTTTTCGACCCCAGCCCGATGGACTCCGCATAGTCCAACTGCTCCGCTCCTTTGAATTTTTTGCCCGCTTTCGCCACGGCATCATAACAGGCGGCATCGATCGCCACCGGGTCAAGTGAGGCAAAGATCCCGATATCCGGCACGGCAGCACGCATGGGACGCGGCTCGCAATCGCATCCGCCTGTCACATTCAGTGCATACGTGATATAGACATGTTTTTTTCCGGAATGGGCGGCATAGGCGTATTCCACCAGTTTTTCCCGGAACTGATTTTTCCGGAACAGAGCATTGCAGATCCCCTGCCACGTCCAGATGGAAATGGCATGATGCGGGCAAATGGAAAAACAGGCGCCGCAACCGATACATTTATTGTGATCGATCACCGGTTTTTTACCCGTCACATCGATCGCGCCGACCTGACATCTGGTGGTACAGAGTTTACAGCGTTTGCAGAACCAGGTTCGGATCTCCGGTTTCACATTCATGTGCATGGCAAGTTTGCCGCCTTTCGCAGCAAAGCCCATGGACAACTGTTTGATGGCGCCGCCGAAGCCTGCAAGACCGTGTCCTTTGAAGTGGGACATCACAAGGATCTGATCCAGTTCCGCAAGACCGCGGGCAACTGAGCAGGTCTGAAAATGTTTCGTCCCGCTGACCGGAACAGAAAGTGAATCCTCGCCCTTTTCGCCGTCGGCAATGATCACCGGCAGACGCGTAAAACCGTGTTTCTCCGCCAGTTTTTCGTGTTTGGAACGGATAAAACGCTCACCGCCGTAAAGCACACTCGTTTCCATGAAAGCGGACCGGAGACCTTTTTCTTCCAGAAGATCGATCACGCCGTTGTAAACTGCCGGTTTCAGATAGGTCCGGTTTCCTTTTTCCCCGAAATGGACTTTCAGCGGCACAAAACCGCTTTTCCCGAATTCAGGCTGTTCCTGTTCCAACAGCGTTTCAAGCAGTTTCCGCGCCATGTTGGAATGACAATGTTCGCAGACGGCTTTTGCCGCTGATATGAAATAAACTTTAGATGCCATCAGCAGGTCCCCGATCTTTCAAATTTCACAATAGCACCATACAATAGCACATAAAAAGAAAACTGCAACTTTTTTTACTGGATTTTTTGCATCTTTGCGTGTATAGTACAGGCAGAACATCACTGAAAAAATATGGAATCACCGATGAATACGGAACAGATCCTTCAAAATGTAAAAAAACGTTATCCGGAACAACTGAATCCTTACTGCAGACAACTGGTCGCAGATCATCCGGAACTCGCCCCGCTGTATCTGGCAGATGTGCGCGAATGGGAATCCGCCGGATTGGATATGGACGGGCTGGGCGAGACCACGCTCTCCCCCTTCCCTCACCTCATCCGCACCTACAGAGACCGCGCCGTTCTGCTGACCACCGGTCACTGCTTCGCACGGTGCCGATTCTGCTTCAGAAAACGGTTGTGGCGGACAGACTGCGATACCGTTACGGAACCTGACGATAATGAACTTGCAGCGATCGCCGCATGGCTCAAAGCCAATCCGGAAGTGGACGATATCCTGCTCAGCGGCGGCGATATCCTCACCCTGCCCGACGATAAGATCCTCCACCTGATCCGGCTGATGCAGGATACAGGAACAATCAGGACCATACGGATCTGCTCCCGGGCGCCCGCATCCTGTCCGGAACGCATCACGGATGAACTCGCCGCCATGCTGGGCAGCGTGGACGGGCTCTGGTTCATGTGTCACTTCAACCATCCTGCGGAACTGACACCTCAGGCGGAATGTGCCTGCCGGAAACTGATCGCGCACGGCGTCCCCATGCTGAATCAGGCGGTCCTTCTTGCCGGGATCAATGACGATCCGGAGATCCTGCGGCAGCTGTTCAAACACCTGACATATCTGCGGGTCAAGCCCCATTACCTGTTCCATGTCGATCCCGTGGAAGGGGTTGCACATTTTGCGACCGGTGTGGAAAAAGGTCTGGAGATCATGGCATCCTTCCGCGATAATCTTTCTTCCATAGCCAGACCGGATTTTGCCGTGGATCTGCCATGCGGCGGCGGAAAAGTCATCCTCAACCCCACCGACAATCTTCAGGCGGACGGCTCTTTCTGGAGTCCCATCAAAAAAATATTTATGCGTCACCCCCTGACAGAAAAAACGGTGTCCAACGGTTCCGGAGACTGATTCAGCAATATAAGGAGGAAACGACTATGACGACAGCAAAACAACTGATCATTCTTGGAAGCGGTGCCGCCGGACTCACCGCCTCCATCTACGCCGCCAGAGCCGGACTTGAACCGCTGGTACTGACGGGTAAAATGCCGGGCGGTCTTCTGACACAAACAGGAGAAGTAGAAAACTTTCCGGGATTCCCCGACGGCATCAACGGCTATGAACTGATGGCGCTGATGCGCAAACAGGCGGAACGGTTCGGTGCGGAATTTCAAAGCCGGACCGCCGTTAAGATCGAAACCGTTTCCGGCAGCGTCAACAAACGCATTCTTCTGGAAGACGGCGGCGAACTTTTTGCCAAAGCCCTGATCGTTGCCACCGGATCCGAACCGCGATGGCTCGGGCTGCCCGATGAACAACGGTTGATCGGACGGGGTCTCTCCGCATGTGCCACCTGCGATGGCGCGTTCTACCGCAATATGCCAGTTGCCGTTGTCGGCGGCGGCGATTCTGCCATGGAAGAAGCTCTCACCCTCGCCCGTTTTGCTGCGGAAGTCCATGTGATCCACCGCCGCGACACCCTCAAGGCAACAAAGATCATGGCAGATCGGGCAAAAGCGGAACCGAAAATCAAATTCCATTGGAACAAACAGGTCACCGGCTTGATCGGAACGGATTTTCTCACAGGTCTCACGTTGAAAGATACCGTTACCGGAGAGATCTCGGAACTGAAATGCGACGGCTGTTTTGTTGCGCTGGGGCATATCCCCGGCACGGACCTCATCCGCGACCTGGTGGATCTCTGCCCATCCGGATGCGTCCAGCTCCAATGCAATACTTCCATGACCAGCATCAACGGACTTTTTGCCGCCGGAGATTGTGCGGATTGTGCGTACCGACAGGCTGTGATGGCTGCCGGTATGGGCTGCCGCGCCGCCATCGATGCCGCACGGTGGCTGGAAGAAAATGCAGAGAAATTATAAGTTTTTTCTTGACTTTCACTGAAATCATGTTAATTTTTCTGCAGAAAGAAAACCGTTTTAACGCAGGAATGTAATAAAAATGCACAGAATCTATTATTTTTCCGGTACCGGAAACACCCTTGCCATCGCAAAAAAAACAGCCGCATTGCTGGGGAACGATATTGAACTGATCTCCATCGCAGACCTGCAGCGCGGCAGTTCCGTGGATCTCAGCGGGCTGGATTCTGTGGGGATCTTCCATCCTGTTTACTGTTTCGGCGTTCCCACTCTTGTGCTGAAATTTCTGGAACGGATCCGGAAAGGCGAAGGCAATCAGCCCTATGTCTATTCTCTCTGCACCTCCGGCGGGATGCTGGGCAGCGCCCATTTGATCATGGAACAGAAACTGGCGAAACAGGGCATCAAACTGAACGCGTATTTCCATATCCCCATGCCGTCCAATTATATTCCGCTTTCTGCTCCGCCGTCCCGGCGGAAGATCGAAAAGATCCTGCAGAAGGCGGAGAAACGGCTGACAAAGGTAGCAGAGTTGATCCGGTCGAAAAAATCTCATACGCCGGTCCATCTGTTCCCGCTGGATATGATCGGGGAACTGGTCGGCAAGAGTGCCGTGTCCTATATGAGCGACTACGACAAATATTTCTGGCTTACGGAAGACTGCAATTCCTGCGAACTTTGCGAAAAGATCTGTCCCGCCTCCAACATCATCATTATGAACGGGATGCCCACATGGCGCGGACATTGCGAGCAGTGCATGGCGTGCCTGCAATGGTGTCCGAAACAGGCGATCCAGTTCAAACAGGTCACGAAACGCCGTGAGCGTTATCATCATCCGGAGATCACGCCGGAAGAACTGATCCGGAAGAACAAATAACGATGTCCGATCCCCTGCCGAAAATTTATATCCCTGCAGAAGAACGATTGAATGTATGGACCCACGCGCTGGGTGTTCTTCTCGCGGTGGGCGGCGGCATCGATCTGCTGCTGAAAAGCAGAAACGGGATCATGGCTTCGGCGTCTCTGCTCTATGCGGCATCCATTCTGGTCCTGTTCGGCGCATCGGCTTTGTATCATGCGGCGAAAGATCCGGAGCGGCGGGCGAAACTGCGTCTGCTGGATCACTCTGCCATTTATCTGCTCATTGCCGGAACCTACACACCGCTGATGCTGGGGGCTCTGGCGGAACTGCAGGGCTATCTGGTTCTGGGGGCGGTCTGGGGGCTGGGCATCATCGGTGTCACGCTGGAATTACTGAAGAAAAAACCGTTCAAAGGTTTTTCGATCATTCTGTACGTTCTGATGGGGTGGGCGTGTGCAGTCATTATGCCGGCTCTGATCGATGCCATGGGCGCGGTGCCGTTCCGTTTTCTGCTCTGGGGCGGGATCGCTTACACAGCCGGGGTCCCCTTCTACATCATGAGAAAAAATTTCTGTCATGCCCTGTGGCATGTATTCGTTCTTGCGGGAGCCGGACTTCAGTTCCGTGCGATCCAGTTGATCTGGAACGCCTGATCCCGGAATAAAAAATGCTGCGGAGAAGTTTTTCCCCGCAGCATACACATTTGGAACGCTGTCAGTTCGAGCGTATTATTTCTTTTCCGGATCAGCGCTCAAATCTTCCGCCGCCCGGACCATCGTAAGGAATTCGGCGCGTTTGCCTTCATCATCCTCACCCAGATTCGCCTGTGCGCGTTTCCGCAGAGCGGCATAGTCGGCATTTTCTTTGAACGCACTGTCTTTCAGCAGCAGCGTGAACTCGGTCACTGCAGACGCCCACCGGATATTTTCAGTGGCAGCGGGCATTTCTTTCAGTTCAAAAGTCAGCAGACGGCTGGGATCGGTCCCTTCGGGCTTCTGATAGCGGAGTTTGAATGTCAGGATCTCGGAATTTCCGGTGGTCTTTCCGGTGGTCTGATATTTCAGGGGATCGACACTGCCCAGATATTTTTTCCGGACATCTTCCGCGGCATCAGCCATGATCAGCTCATAAACGGCGGTCACCTGGTGCCCCACGCCGACTTCGCCGGAATCTTTGGTGTCGTCATTGAAATCCTGATCATTCAGTTTTCTCAATTCGTATCCGACCAGACGGTACGCCGCAACTTTCGCCGGGTTGAATTCGATCTGGAACTTCACATCTTTTGCCAGCGTGAACATCTTACCGCTCATTTCGTTGGTCATGACCCGTTTGGCTTCCCGGACGTTATCCAGATAAGTGTAATTTCCGTTGCCTTTGTTCGCAAGCATTTTCAGCTTGTTGTCTTTGTAATTGCCGAACCCGACACCGAACGCACTCAGGTAAATGGCGCTCTTGCGTTCTTTTTCCACCATTTCCACCAGAGCGGATTCGCTGCTGACACCCACATTGAAATCGCCGTCCGTGATCAGCACGATCCGGTTGTTGCCGCCCTTGATAAAATGTTTATGGGCGAGTTTGTACGCTTCAATGATCCCCGCACCGCCGGGCGTGTAGCCGCCATACGTCAGTTCGGCGATCTGCTTTTTCAGACTGTCTTTATTTGCGCCGCTTGCACCATCCATCAGGACATTGACACCGCCGCCGTATGTGACGATGCTGATACGGTCGTTTTCACGCATCTGGTCCGCAAGGGTGGACATGGCATCTTTGACCATGGGAAAGACACTGCGCATGGAGCCGGAGTTATCGATCAGGAACACAAAGTTGGACGGAGGCAGATTTTTCTTTTCCACTTTTTTCGCCTGTACGCCGACGAGCAGAAGTTTCCGGTCCTTGGACCAGGGGGCGTCCATGGATTCAAAGTTCACATGGAATGCCGCATCGCCATCGGCTGCCGGACCTTTGTAGTCGTACTGGAAATAATTGAGAAATTCTTCCGTTCTGACCGCGTCCTGCGGCGGCAAACTGTTGTCCTGCATCAGGAACCGGCGAACATTGGTAAAACCAGCCGTATCCACGTCTGCGCCGAAGGTGGAAAGGGGCGCGGATGCAACTGTTTTGAACCCGTTTTCATCCACGTGTTTATATTCTTCCGTATTGGCGGGAACAATCTCCGGGGCGGGGTTCTCCGGGGCGGGGACCCGTCCCATCACATTTCTCTCCACGGCTGCCATTCTGCCCACCATCATTTTCGCTTTCGGTGAATAACTGACTTCAGGCATCGGCACTCCGGCATCAATGCACTCCACCGTTTTCTCCAATTTATCAGGTTCGCGGCTTACCACGCGGTTCACTTCCGCAGTACGGCAACCGAGTTCCAGCCCGATTGTTTCCTCATCTCCGGTCTGCATCCACAACACAGTCCCGACGCAGACGGCTGCGGCAGCAGCGGCGGTGATTACGAAACGGATGAACCGGCTGTTTTTGCGTGTACTTTTTTCGTTTTTCATTTTGTTCTCCTCTTCTGCTTTGCGGAAGAAATCCGCCTTGAACTGCTCCACAGATTTGAATCCGTTTTCCGGACATTTCTGTTCTTTCATCATTTCCAGTGCCTGATCGATTTTATTTTCCGGTGTGCTGTTTTTCATACGGGCACCTCCAATTTTTCTTTCAACATCTGCTTTGCTTTGTGGACCCGCTGGTAGAGCGTATTGACGGAACACCCGAGCAGGGATGCGGCATCTTCCGCAGAGAATCCGCCGAGACAGCCGACCGTGACCGCTTCCCGGTAGAGGTCGGGCAGTTCTGCAACGGCTTCAGACAGCGCTGTCAGCATAACATCGCCGGGATCGTCGGCATTGTGCGAAGCCTGTTCCGCTTCCGCATATTGACGGAGTTTTTCCGATTCTTTCTGCCGTTTCCGCAATCTGTCGCAGCTGATATTGACTGTGATCCTGTACACCCAGCTGGAAAGTTTTGCTGTCTGCCGGAACTGATCAAATTTGTTCCACGCCGTCAGCAAGGCTTCCTGAACTGCCTCATCCACTTCATCGGGATCGTGGAGAAAACGGTATGCCGCCGCACGGAGCATACCGAGATTTTCTTCGATCAGGATGTTGAAGATCTCCTGTTTTGTTTTCATTTCCATTGCGACCGTTTCCTTTGCTTTTTCATCTGCGCATGACGAATGGTTCTGACAGATATGACGGAAGTCCTTATAAATATCTTATCAGCAAAACAAAAAAAATCAAGAAAAAATCAAATTTTTTTATTGCGGATCGGCAGCAGATACAGTGCCGAGGCAAAATTGACACAGCCGATGAGCAGGAAAATACCTTCCACCGAAAGCACCCCTGCCCCCATCAGAACAGCACTGCAGATGGTGCCGAGACCGATCATAGCGGCATTGACGATGTTGTTCGCCGCCACTGCACGGGCGATTTCATTCTGCGGAGCCGTTTTCTGCAGCAGGGCGATCAGCGGCACGGAATAAAATCCGCCGCATGCCGCCAGAGCCAGCAGATCACCGGCAAACCGCCAGAATGCCGGAACACGGATCAAGTCGGAGACGGGAGAAAGCTGATCCCCTGCTCCAAGCCGCTCCCAACTGTGGGATGCAAAATAAAGATCCAGCGTAAAGATCCCCATCAAAATCAACGCCGGAGCCACAAGACGCAGCACATTCCACCGTTTCCGGACCAGAGAGCAGAGGCAGGAGCCGATCGCCACGCCCACGGAAAACAGCAGGGTGAACGCCATCACCAGTTTCGGATCTGCGCCGATGATCTCTTTACAGAATCCGGCGAGCTGGGACACATACAGCGCACCCGCCATCCAGAAAATGGAAAGTCCAAGCACACAATGGCGCATGGTAAAATCACAGAACACCGTTTTCAGGATCGCCGCCGTGCCGGTAAAACAGTTCCAGTTGATTTTCAGATCTGCATCCGGCGCCGCCTTCTGCGGAACGGAACGGGCGGCAAAATATCCGGCAACGGCAAAGATCACAAGGGCGGCACCCGTAAGGACCGCGCCGTTATCCAGCGTGATCATCAGATTGCCGCCAATGGTCCCGGACAGGATCGCCAGATAGGTCCCCGCACTGACATAAGCATTGCCGCGCACCAGATCATCCGGCAGATTCCGCGGTACATAAGCGTATTTCAACGGACTGAAAAAGGCGGACTGGGTCCCCATAAGGAACAGCAGGATCAGCAGCAGGGAGATACTGCGGCAATAAAATGCCGCCAGTGTCAGTACCATCAGCACGATCTCTGCAAATTTGATCAGACGGAACAGTTTCGCCTGGGGGATCTTATCTGCCGCAGCCCCGGCCATTGCGGAAAATGGGAACTGGGGCAGCATCAGAAGCGCCATGGCAAGAAAGGACAGGGCAGACGCTTTTCCCGGAGCATAGCCCATCTGATATGTGATCATGACCACCAGGGCATTCCGGAACAGATTATCGTTGAACGCACCCAGAAAGAGGGTGTTGAAGAACGGAAAAAACTGTCGGGCGAAAAACATGATCAGCCCCTGTCCTTACGATATATTATTGGGCATTCTGCAGAAATTTTTTCTCCAGAAACGCTTTCCGCAGTTCCTGTACCAGATAATCCGCTTCCATCAGATCCGGCTGATATTTTGCGGCAAATTCTTCCGGTTTCAGCGTACCTGCCTGATAATCCGCAACGGCTTTGTCCAGACTGGCAAACGCGGGTTCGAGACATTCCTTTGCAAATACCGGATCGCCCAGCAGTTCGTCCTGCCAGAACTGGAGACGGTCTGCCTTGATCCGCTGATATTTGGCAATGGCACGGACCGCAAGACGGGAACGGATCTTCTGCAGCAGTTCCGGTGCAGGTTTATCCCAGACAAGATTTCCCATTCTGCCCGGTTCGTGGACTCTGCCGCCCCAGGAGATCCCGCCCGCAGGTGTCCAGCGGATCAGATTGAAACGCCAGTTTTTGCCCGTATCAAAGGGCAGATCATCGTGACAATAATCCCACGGAATGAATACATAGACGCCCATTTTTCCGTCGCGGCAGGTGGTATCGGTCTTGATAAAATCCGCCAGATTGCGATTGGTGCGGAGAATGGAATTCTTGGGATAACAATCAATTTTTCCAGTGGGAAGATTGATGATGAACTGCTGATAGGTCACCGCTTCTTCACCGGGTGCAAAGAAGATCTCCAGCGAACCGGCTCCGCCGCCTTTCGCCTCAAACTGATCCAGATTTTTTTCCGGACAGACCACAAAGAGATGAATACCGGCAACGTCATAACTGAAATGGAATGTGGTCGTTGCCATGTGTTCCGCAAGGATCTTTGCCTTTTCAGCGGCTTTCAGATTCTTTGAATCGATTGCCCGTTCAGACGCCACATCCGCTTCAAGCAGAGCGGCTGCCGCGCTGTAATTGTATGGCGTAAAATTCGTTGCGCCGATTTTATTCCATGCATCCGTAATGATCCAGCCGCCGGAACCGACAGGGGCGCGCTGAACACCTTTCATCTGATAAACATTCCGCTTGAAGGGGACTTCCAGTTTTTTCGATTCCGCCAACAGGATCTCCGTTGCGTTTTGATCGTCCATCAGCAGAAGGCAGGATGCGGTTCCGCAGAGCAGATCATGTTGTTCTTTGATGGAAAATTTCTTCAGTTCGTCCCCGTGTGCGGCAAGGACATCCGCAGCGGGTTTGTTTTCAAAAAGGATCTCATGAAGCAGCGTGAGTTTCAACTTGCTGTCGGCAGGCATCAGATCTTTTTTACGGATCAGTTCCGCCATACTCTTCCGGTCGTTGAATTTTGCCACGCCCCAGATAAAATTATCGCAGAATTTCTGATAACCCGCCGCAGTATTTTCAGCGGCTTTTCCCTTCTGTTCCGGGAGGGCGTGATAACATTCCGGGATCGGCATGGCGATCGGGATCAAACGGGGGTTGATCACCCTCACTTTTGAACCGCGGTACACATCGAAAAGCTGAAGCCGGGTCCAATACTGTATCTTGGGATTGTCTTCCGGCGTACCAAGCACTCCGTCCAGCATTTTCAAAACATAATCGTACTGCTTGAGTTTCATGGCATTGCCCACGACATGCTGGAAAGCGGCAGTCCGCCCCTGCCCCTGCACATCTTTATCGGCAAGCGCTTTTTCGCAGAGGTCAATGATCCCCTGATAATCTTTCGCCCGCTTCAGGGGGTTGAGTTTGGCATTGTATGTATGCCACGGCGCAGCGGAAAGCACAGCAGCCGGTAAAACGGCTGCAGCCAGCAGAGTAAGTTTCAAAATATTTTTACAGGTCATGATCATTTTTCTCCTTTCGCAGCAGCGAGCATCTTCCGGAGTTTCAGAATATGTTCGATCATTTCAAGCCGGAATGTATCCAGATTTTCCCGGTCAGCCTGCGTCAGAGAAATAAAACGCAGGGCGAGTTTTCCGGCATAATAAATATCCACATTGTCCGTCCTCTTCACCGCTTCTTCCGCCAGTTGACAGAGGAGCGTGGCATAACGGATATCATCGATCCCGGTCCGGTACGCTTCGTATTCCAGCGTATCGATAATGGCGGTGGGCGTGGCATAGATAAAGGAGAAGGTCCGGAACGTGCCGTTGGTGTCGCGCCAGATATTTCCCGCTCCGTTCTGGAGATAATGATAATTACAGGTACCGTCAAAGTCGGCTTTGTAAAGTTCCACTGCGTGAGTCCGGCGGATGTAGTCCGGATTTTCCACGCCCGTATGAGGCATGGCGTAACTGGTGACCTGATTGCCCATATCGTGCCACGGACGCGCGGTGGAAGGTTTCGGCAAACCGGGCATGTTGACGATCTCCGTATTGTGTCCGCCGCGGGTGAGATGGGAATTTTTACCGGAGGTCTGGATGAATGTACCGCGTTTGTGCAGTTCTTTGAAGGTGGGACGCTCTTTTACGAGGGTCTGCAAACCGGGTTCGTTCCAGCCTTCGGGGTAGATCTTGATCTGGTCGCCCATGATCTCACGGGTGATCTTCAGTTCATTATCCACACGCTCAAAGAAATTCTTTTTGCAATCTTTCGGCCACTTTTCCTCTTTCTGATAAAGGAAATTCCAGGAAAACGCCTTGATACCGCCAAGCATCATATCCCGGGGGAATCCGGCATCCCGGATCCATTCCAGATTTGCACGGAAGATCTTCTGTTCCTCCTCCGGCGTGAATCTGCCGTATGTTTCTGTATCGGGATGCAGCGGGTAGTCGATATTGTGTTCGCGCATACTGGCATACATCATTTTGCGGAAGGCTTCCAGTTTTTTGAAGTCTCTGTCAACATGAATGTAATCGTGCCAGACATCCGCAATACGCATGGCGGGGAGGAAGTTTTTCTCCCGGTTGTACCAGGTTTTGGGGCGGGGCAGTTCAAAGGGCAGCACCCGGACGATCAGGGGCCGCGTCAGCAGTTCGTTACCGGCAGCCCTGACTGTCAATGTGCCCTGATAGATCCCGTCCGCAGTCTTTTCCGGAGCCTTGACCGTCACAAAAAATTTCTTGTGTCCTTCTGCCTTTGTCAACGCAAAAGGCTGAAGCGTTTTTGCATCTTCCACGGGTTCCGTCAGATAATTGAAAAGACCGTAGCGGATCTTTTCAGGATAATTCATCCAGCGGTGCGTTTTGCCGACACGGAGAAAATTCTGTTTTTTGACCCGGTCCACGCGGACAAGATCATCGTCGAACAGAAGCAGTTCCGGAACCAGTTCCTGCTGATTGGGGTCGGCAAAATAACTCGCCCAGGCAGTTCCGTCCTGATACCAGTATTTGACGATGCGCACCGTCACCGCAGAGGCAGGCAGTTTCCCGCCGGAGGCAGATACAAGATCGGAAACCGTGATCATCACATTCTGCTGATCTTTATCCTTCGTGCGGAGCAGAAAAGAGGCACTCCCGATCTCATTTTTCGCCATGATCACACCGATCTCCGGACCGGGTTTCGCATCAAGGATCTTTTCTCCGGGCAGATGCCGGTACGGCGACATCGCCGGGACAACGGTACAATCCACTGCTGCGTCATTTGCCGACAACATCCCGGCAAAACACGCAAGAACAGTACAGAGCAGAAACGTTTTCTTCATTCGTCTTGCACCTTTCTTTCTGTTTTTGCTTTTATTTGAGACTGAAAAAAATCTGTTCCTTTTGAGGTTAATATACACAAGGATCACAAAATTGCAATGGATAAAAACCGCTGAAAAGATGCCAAAAAACCGCAGATGCGATTTTTATATCTCATCTGCGGCAAAATCAGTTTTGCGGGTTCGCTTTTTATTCGTCACCCAGATATTTGTCCGGTATCAGATAGGTCCGGATGTCATCTCTGATGGCATCTTCAAGACTCATCGGCTCCTTCGTATAACCGGCAGCACGCATTTTGTCCATATCCGCGCAGGTGTAATACTGATATTTCGCCTTGAGGGATTCCGGCATATCAATATAATTGATCACCGGCTCCAGCCCGAACGCGGCGAACGCGGCTTTCACCAGGCTGTTCCACGTCTCGGCTTTTCCGCTGCCGATATTGTAAAGCCCGGTCAGATCTTTCCGGTTCAGCAGAAACAGAACCATATCCACCGCATCTTTCACATAGAGGAAATCCCGTTTCTGTTCCCCGTCGGCATAATCCGGACGGCAGGATTTGAACAGGTTGACGCTGCCGTTTGCGCTGATCTGCTCAAAGGAGCGGCAGACCATGGACCGCATACCGCCTTTGTGGCGTTCGTTGGGGCCGTAAACATTGGTGAATTTTACGCCGGTGATTTTGTTCAGCAGACCATTCTGTTTCGCCCAGAGATCGAACAGCTGTTTGGAGTAGCCGTACATATTCAAGGGGCGGAGTGCTTCGATCCGGGATTCATCATCTTTGTAGCCCTGTTCGCCGTCGCCGTAAGTGGCGGCACTGGAGGCGTAGATGAACCGGATGCCTTTTTCCACAGCCAGTTCCGCCAGAATTTTTGTGTATTCAAAATTGTTGTGGATGAGGTAAGTCGCATCCGTTTCCGTTGTGGAGGAACAGGCGCCCATGTGAATGATCCCTTCCACACCGTCCAGCAGGGAAGCGCCGTTCTTCAGGTTTTCCAGAAACGCATCGCGTTCCATGTAATCGGTAAAGCGCAGCGCACGCAGATTTTTCCATTTTTCGGAAGTGCCGAGGTGATCGACGGCAAGAATATCCGTTTCACCGGCTTTGTTCAATGCCCAGACCACCGCGCTGCCGATCAGTCCGGAAGCACCAGTCACAATATATTTCATTGTTCGGAGGATCCTTATATTTTATTTATCGAAATTGTATTTGTTTTTGTTCTTTTCGTGCAACTGCTGACTGCGGGGTGCATCCCGCCATTTGAACACGCTTTCGCTCTGTCCCTTGATCAGGACCGGACGGCTTGTATCGGTGAGGCGTTTCCGTTTTTCCTCACTGTTCTTTTTCCATTTGAAATCAGATTTTTCCGGTGCTTTCGGCGCGCGTTCCATTTGCCGTTTTTCGGGTCTGTAATCTTTGATCTTGTCGTTCCGGAGCCGTTCTCTTGCCCGGTATTCGTCTTCGCTGCGGTGATGTTTGCGGTGATGTTTGCGGTGGTGATCCGTTGTTTCACAAGCTGTGGTAAAAATGACCGCAAAGATCGCGGCTGCGGCGATAGAGAGAATTCTTCCGGCTGAAAGTTTGCGTTTCATAGTTAGCTCCTTTCTCAAGGTTCAGAGATGACGGATGATCACAACAGTCTGGTCATCAGCCTGATCATGGGATTGTTCTGTAAATTCATCCACAGCCTCCATCAGGCGTTTGACGGAATCGCCCGGCATTTCATTGGCAAGGCAGGACTGCATGAAATTATTTTTGATCCGTTCCACGCCGAACTGTTCTCCGAAGGGGCTGGAGGCTTCATTGATCCCGTCCGTAAACAGCATGATCTCCATATCGGGCGTAAATTCAACGCAGAAGGTATCGAATTCCGCCAGATCTTCCGGCAGCAGACCGAGACCTGCACCGTCGGGATTGATGGTGCGGATGTGATTGCGGATGTAAATAAGCAGTTCCGTATGTCCGGCGCGAGCGTACTCAAGGGTGGATTCCCGTTTGTTCAACAGACAGGCTCCGATGGTGATGTATCTGCCGTCTCCGGTATCGCGGTAAAGATTTTTGTTCAGTTCGATCAGCAGTTCTTTCAGGGTCGTGAAACGGTTGATATTGGCACGCACGAAACTGCGGGTCATTGCCATGATCATACAGGCGGGGATCCCTTTTCCGCACGCATCACCAACCACCACAAGCAGCCGGTCCTGATCGATCTCCACAAAGTCATAAAAGTCGCCGCTGACCTCTTTGGATGCGCGGGTGAAAGCGTGGATCTTGAACCTGCCCCAAGTCGGAAACGACTTCGGCAGCAGGGAACTCTGGAGATTCCGGGCAAAGTCAAGTTCCTGATTCAGACGCTGCTGACGGCTCAAATTGGAATAAGCCGTCAGAATATTCTGGGCGAGAACGATCTGACCGGCAATAAATTTCAATCGGTTGAACTGGTCCGTATCGAACGAGTGATCGGGATCGCGACGGTTGTCAACGGCGCAGACGACACCGGTACATTTTCCTTCATAGATCAGCGGCACTGCCATGAGGGTGGTGATCGGGTTCATGGATGCCAGTCCCGTCAGTCGCGGATCTCCGGGATTCCCGATCAGCAGCGGCTGCATGGAGGCTGCCACATCACCGGCAATATTCCCCTCGCCCACACGGATCTTTTCTTTCCGGATCGCTTCAAGGATGTATTTGGGTTTGGTCATCACATAAGTATTGATCTGACGCAGCGGCGGGAACGCTCCGGCGATACCGGCTGCACTCAGATAATCCGTACCGCTTTCGATCAGAAAAATACAGACGCTTTGTGCCTGAACAAGGTCTGCCACATAACGGGCGGTGACATTCATCCATTTTTCAGCGTCATCCATCCGGTGGATGTTCCGGGAGAAAAGTCCGAGAAAGTTGGTCAGTTCTGCCTTGTTGTGCATTTCCTGCTGCAGTTTTACACGGAGAATACGGATCCGGATGCGGCAATAAACAATCGTAAAGACCGCGATCACGAGCCCTGTTGACAGCAGCACTCCGATAAAAGCTGACATTTTTCACACACTCCGAACTTGACATTTCAGTTACATCATGGTAACTTTATATGTTAACAGCCAAAATTTCAACTGAAAAAGATAAAAAAGATGAAAAAAATACGCGCAGACCTGCTTCTTTGTGAGCGCGGACACTTTGAAACCCCGGACGAAGCCGCCCGTTTTATCATGGCGGGCAAAGTCAGACTCAATGCCGATATGATCCTGCGGAAGCCGTCGGAACTGATCGATCCCGAAGCGCCGCTCCTGGTGGATTCCGCACTGGAATATGTCAGCCGGGGCGCTTTCAAACTCATCGATGCCCTGGAACAGTATCAGAAGGATCTGACCGGAAAAACTGCGCTTGACATCGGCGCGTCCACAGGCGGGTTCACAGATGTCCTCCTGCGGCACAATGCGGAAAAAGTCTATGCCACAGATGTGGGAAAAGGACTGCTCCACGGAAAACTGCGGAACGATCCCCGGGTCGTCGTCCGGGAAGGGATCAATATCAAAAATCTGACGAAGGAACAGATCCCGGACGGGATCGACATTGTCACCGCAGATATTTCTTTCATCTCCGTCACCAGAGCCATTCCACCCGCGGACGCCCTGATGAAGCCCGGCGCAATGGCTTTCCTGCTGATCAAACCACAGTTTGAAGCACCGAAACAGGATGTTCCACCCGGCGGTGTCGTTACCGATGAAAACGTACGGATGGCTGCCGTGGAAAAAGTCAAAAATTTCGTTTCCGAACAGACAGACTGGACTTGTCTGAATGTGTTGCCCTCCCCCATCAAAGGTCCGAAGGGCAATCAGGAATATGTGGCAATATTCCGGAAACCTGAACTGTAAACATAAGGAGTTCTGAACCTATGAAAATCGTTGTCATTTCCAACCTGCATTACGCCAAAACGAATCCTCCGGCAGCCCCTTATGAACAGGGACGCAATGCCGATATTTTTCTGCTCCGCACGGTACACCGCATCAACCGCTGGATCAAACCGGACGCCGTTATCATCGGCGGGACGGTCACCGATCAGCCGGACGATGCGGACGCCATGGCGGAACTGAAGCCCTATCTGGAAAAACTGGAAATGCCACTGCTGCTCAACGGCGCCATCACGGTGGAGGATCACTGTTTCAGTATGGATGCCGCTCTGGACGACATGTCAAAAAAGATCGTGCGCGTCGATAATCAGCCCGATGGAGTCACTCTTTCGACTGCCGACGGATGGAGCGTCAAAGCACCGGATCTCTGCCGCGCCCCCTTCCGGTATATGATCGTCACATTCGGCACGAAAACTGCGGTTCAACTGGAAGAACTCGCCCTGCCCGATGGTTATTTCGATTCCCACATCCATACCCGTTTCGCCTATTGTCAGGAAAATCTTGATCCCTTCCGGCAGCTTGAATTGACAAAACTTTTCAATCTGGAACGGTTCGCCTTTACGGAACATTCCGGTCATCTCTACGCAACCAGTCAGGATTACGGAAACAAAACCCTTCAGCGCAACGGTCTCGCCAATACATTCCGTCAGGACCGGGCAAAAGATTATCTTGCCATGCTGGACGAACTGGAACAGAAAGGATCTTTCATCCGGGGCTTTGAACTGGATGTGGACCGGTTCGGCGACATCATTGTGCTGCCGGAAGATCTCGCGCGGGTCAACCTGAAAGTCGGCGCGGTCCACTGGCTGGACGCCGGCGATGACCGGGAAGCGCAGAAACAGGATTTCCTCTTCCGGACGGAAAAACTTCTTGCTGCGGGATGCCATGTGCTTGCTCATCCCTTCCGCATTTTCGGCTGGTCCCATCCGCCTGTCCCAACGGAACTCTTCGAGCCTGTCATGCGGCTGTTGAAACAGTACGGTGCGGCGGCAGAAGTCAACTTCCATTACAACTCACCGGAACCGGAATTTTTCCGTATGTGTCTCGAAAACGGCGTGAAGATCGCCTTCGGCAGCGACACCCACAATCTGTATGAACTTGGCGAATTTTATGCCAATATCCGTTTTCTGGAGCAGATCGGCGGCACGAAAGATGATCTGTTCCGCTTCGGGGACTGATACAAAAAAAGCGGGAACCGTGCATCACACACGGCGCCCGCTCATAGCATACCATTGTCTTGTGCGTCAACGGATGCAGTTCACCCATCCGCACCAGATCGCCACGCACCAGACGACCGAAAGCACCATCCAGAGCAGTACCCCCTGGATCACGGGACGCAGTCCCAGTTCTTTCAGTTTTTCCCGGCTCAGATTGGCTCCGATCAGGAACAGCGTCACGATCATCAGGAACTTTGAAACATCCTTGATGAAACCGCCGGTCACTGCGACCGCATCCGCAGCAGCAGGGATCAGCGACGGCAGCCATGTGACCACCGCAGCCGCAACAATGAACCAGGGAATGAACCAGGGCACTTTCAGTTTGAACTGACGCTTTTCGCCTTCTTCACGATCCGCAATGAACCAGCTCAGGAACAACGTCACCGGCACGATCCAAAGCGCACGCGCCAATTTCACTGTCGTACCGACTTCCAGTGCTTCCCCGCCGTAGGACATGGATGCACCGACGACTGAACTGGTATCGTGGATCCCCAGCGCCGCCCAGTAACCGAACTGGACATCCGTGAATCCGAGCGCATGCCCCACCGCGGGAAACACCCACAGCGCCACCGCATTCAGGGTAAAGACCGTGGCAGATGCCATGGCAATATCGTGGGGTTTCGCTTTCAGGACCGGAGCCGCCGCCGCAATGGCACTGCCGCCGCAAATGGATGTGCCGACACTCACCAGATACATGGCGTTTTTCGGCAGTTTCAGCATTTTTCCGAACAGAACACCGAGCCCGATCCCCATCACAATACCGGCAAGCGTGTAAACAAAACCGTTGCCGCCCGCGCGGAGGACTTCGATCAGATCCATACCGAAACCCATACCCACGATCGTCGCACCAAGCATGGTCGAAGTGATTTTCGAGGTGAACTTGCTGAAGGGATTGCCCCAGCTGACAGCAAACACGATCCCCGCAAGGACCGCCAGTCCCGGCGCCCAATTCCGCGCCGGTGCCCACGCCCACGGAACCACAAAAAATGCTGTCGCCAACAGAATAAATACGATTTTTTTGAACACGACCGTTCCTCTTTCCATATCAACAGAAAAGACCATCAGCCGATGGTCTTTTCTGCATACCGGATCAAATTATTTTGTCTTCGGGACAAGTTTATCCAGTCTGATGTAGGGCTTCAGCACTTCCGGGATCGTCACACTGCCATCTGCCTGCAGGTGATTTTCCAGAAATGCGATCAGCATCCGCGGAGGTGCCACCACCGTATTGTTCAAAGTATGAGCAAAATACTTGCCGTCTTTGCTGTTCACACGGATCTTCAGGCGGCGCGCCTGTGCATCGCCGAGCGTGGAGCAGGAACCGACTTCAAAATATTTTTTCTGACGGGGAGACCAGGCTTCCACGTCCACGGATTTCACTTTCAGATCCGCAAGGTCACCGGAACAACATTCCAGCGTGCGGACGGGGATTTCCATGGAACGGAACAGATCCACCGTATTCTGCCACAGTTTTGCAAACCATTCCATACTTTCTTCCGGTTTGCAGATCACGATCATTTCCTGTTTTTCAAACTGATGGATCCGGTAAACGCCGCGTTCTTCAATGCCGTGTGCGCCTTTTTCCTTGCGGAAACAGGGAGAATAACTGGTCAGCGTGATGGGCAGCTGATCTTCCGGAATGATCTGGTCGATGAACTTGCCGATCATGGAGTGTTCACTGGTACCGATCAGGAACAGATCTTCCCCTTCGATCTTGTACATCATGGATTCCATTTCGGCAAAACTCATTACGCCGGACACCACATTGGAGCGGATCATGAACGGCGGCACACAGTAGATGAAGCCGCGTTCCACCATGAAGTCACGGGCATAAGCAAGGATCGCAGAGTGGAGACGGGCAATGTCCCCCATCAGATAATAGAACCCGTTACCGGCAACACGGCGGGCGCTGTCGAGATCCAATCCGCAGAAGGATTCCATGATCTCGGTATGATACGGGATCTCAAAATCAGGCACCAGAGGTTCGCCGAACCGTTCCACTTCCACGTTTTCCGCATCGCTTTTGCCGATGGGCACAGATTCGTCAATGATATTCGGCAGGACCATCATGACTTTCGTCAGTTCGGCTTCCACTTCCGTTTCTTCTGCGGAAAGGGCTTCGATCTTTGCTCCGTTCTGCGCAACTTCCTGTTTCGCTGCTTCGGCTTCTTCTTTTTTGCCCTGTTTCATCAGCATACCGATCTGCTTGCTTGCAGCATTGCGCAGAGCAAGAAGATTCTGCACTTCCGTCTTGATGGCACGGTTGCGCTTATCAAGTTCCAGAACCTGATCCACCAGAGGCAGTTTGTGTTCCTGAAATTTTTTACGGATGTTTTCTTTCACAAGTTCCGGATTGTCCCGGATCAGTTTGATATCCAGCATATTTCAAAACTTTCTTTCCAATGATTAGAACTGAGGCATGGGGAATGCCTTGGCAAAAGCACGGACTTCTTCCCGGATGGCGGCAAGGGCTTCTTCATTGTCCTTGTTCGCAACCGCGCGGTCGATAAAGTCGGCGATCTTGAGCATTTCCGCTTCTTTCATACCGCGGGTGGTAACGGCGGGCGTACCGATACGGACGCCGCTGGTGACCATGGGTTTTTCGGGATCGAAGGGGATCATATTCTTGTTCAGGGTGATACCGGCTTTGTCGCAGGCGATTTGGACTTCTTTGCCCGTTGCATGTTTCGGACGGAGGTCCACAAGCATCAGATGATTGTCCGTGCCGCCGGAAACGATACGGAATCCTTTATCCTTCAACGCCTGTGCGAGAACGGCTGCGTTCTTCACCAGCTGAACCTGATAGGCTTTGAATTCTTCGCTCATCGCTTCTTTGAAGCAGATGGCTTTCGCTGCGATCACATGCATCAGAGGTCCGCCCTGAAGACCGGGGAACACTTTGCTGTTGATGGCTTTGATGTATTTTTCTTTGCAGAGGATCAGACCGGAACGGGGGCCGCGCAGCGTTTTGTGGGTGGTCGTGGTCACAACATCGCAGTACGGGACCGGAGACGGATGCACGCCTGCAGCCACAAGACCGGCAATGTGAGCCATGTCAACAAACAGATAAGCATTCGCTTTGTCCGCGATCTGACGCAGACGGGCGAAATCAATCGTTCTGGGATAGGCAGAAGCACCCGCAAGGATCATACGGGGTTTACATTCCATGGCAAGGCGTTCCACTTCATCGTAGTCGATCGTTTCCGTTTCCGCAGAAACGCCGTAAGGAACGATGTTGAACAGTTTGCCGGAAAAGTTCATGGGATGACCGTGCGTCAGGTGTCCGCCGTGGTCAAGGCTCATGGCAAGTACGGTGTCGCCGGGATTCAGCAGCGCAAAGTAAACTGCCATATTCGCCTGGGATCCGGCGTGGGGCTGCACGTTGGCGGCTTCTGCACCGAACAGTTCACAAGCACGGGCGATGGCGATTTTTTCCACTTCGTCCACAAATTCACAACCGCCATAGTAACGGCGTCCGGGATAGCCTTCCGCGTATTTGTTGGTCAGAACACTGCCCTGGGCAGCGCGGATGGCGGTGCTGGTGAAGTTTTCAGACGCGATCAGCTCAATGCCGTCATCCTGACGGGCAGCTTCCGCATCGATCCACGCAGCGATTTCAGGATCGGCAGAACGGACCGCGGCAATATCATCGTAAGAAGCGCGTTCCAGTTTTTCGAGGCGGCGCACGTGGCGGGCATCACCGGAGAACGGCGTTTCAAACCAGATCCGGATCAGAGATTTCGCTTCATCCACAGAAATGTGATCTGCAGGCAGAACAAGCACGTTGCTGCAGTTGTGTTCACGGCTGGAACGGACAACTTTTTCGTTGCTGGCAATGGCGGCACGGACACCGTGGAAACGGTTGGCATCGATGCTCATCCCGACACCGGAACGGCAGAGAAGGATACCGATTTCAAGTTCGCCTTTGGAAACTGCCATACCGAGTTTGCTGCCGAATTCGGAGTAGTCATCTTCCGGATCAAATGCACAGGGACCGAAGTCCTGAACCGCACAGCCGAATTCTGCAGCCAGAAATGCCGACAGCTCTTTCTTCAGTTCAAATCCGCCATGATCGGACGCAATGCCCACTGCGAGTCCTTTTTTTCCGTTCCAATCCGTGATTTTCCGCATAGTTGCTTTTTCCTTCCGTATTGATTAAGTTTATACTTGAAAAAATCATTTTGACGGCTTACTTTAAAAAGAAAAGATCGCCGGATCATATAATATAACATCAAAACACCAAAATAGCCAGTCCACAATGAAGAAAAATACAGATTACGATGGAGAAATTTTTCTCCTGAATGACAAATATCTCCTTTTGTCCGATTTAATGACCATCACAAAAGATACAAAGATCGAACTGGACCTCGGCTGCGGAACCGGCGATCTCGCACTCGGTCTCGCTGAACGGTATCCGGACAGACTCATCTTCGCCGCCGATATCCAGCTCAGCCGCATCCGGAAAGTCGCAAAAAAAGGGAAACGCGGGGGAATGGACAACTTGCGCTGTTTCCGCGTGGAAGCACGTCACCTTATGTCCATCATCCTGCCGGATCAGTGCCTGGACAGACTCCATATCCTCTGTCCCGATCCCTGGCCCAAAGCCCGACACTCCGGACACAGACTCATGTCCGCCGATTTTATGGAACAGATCCGCCGCGTCCTGAAAGATGACGGCACATTCCATTTCGCTACCGACGACGAACCTTATATGACCGCCACCGTGAAAAATCTCAAGGAATCCGGTCTGTTTGAACAAATCAGCAGCGAACCGCCGGAAGATATCGCCGACATCAAAACCGAATTTGAACGGCAGTGGCTCGCACAGGGCAAAACCGTACCCCATACCGTCTGGAGAAAAATCCAAAAAATTTGACCGATACCACGCCCGCAAGGGGGATGCCGCAGGACGGCTGAAGCCGTCCACAGCGCCCGCACACAAAAAACACGGTCCGCCTGACCGTGTTTTTTTGTGTGCGGGCGCTGCCGGAGCGCAGCTCCGTGGCGGCATCCCCCTGCGGGCTTTCTGACGCGTATTACGCCCCGGCTGATGGTGCTGCCAGTGCGGCTTTCTGTTCATCGGGGGTAAGTTCCCGCCATTCGCCCATTGGGAGTCCGCCCAGCCGCAGTTGTCCGACGGCGATCCGTTTCAACCGTTTTGTTGTTCTTCCGAGAGCCTCCATCATGCGGCGGATCTCCCGGTTTTTTCCTTCGCCGAGGACCAGACGGTATTTTGTCGGTGACAGGGTTACCACATCGAGTGCCTTCAGCAGATCTCCGGCGTTCTGTATGCCCTGTTTCATCCGTTCGATATCGCTCCGTGTCAGTGGTTGATCTGTACTGACTTCGTATGTTTTCCGGATCTGGTGTCTGGGATGCGTCAGTTGTTCCACAAAATCGCCGTCATCGGAAAAGAGGATCAGCCCTTCGCTGTTTTTATCCAGCCGTCCGGCGGAAAAAATTCTGGCACCGTCTTTGAGTTTGATCAGGTCCACGGCTTTTTTTGCGGCGTGGTCATCATTATTGGTGCAGACATATCCGCGTGGTTTATGGAGCATGATATAGTGTCGTTTCCGGGGTGCGCTTACGATCCTGCCATCGCAGGTCACCTTGTCTTTTCCGGTAACGCGGGTCCCGGGATTGGTCTCGACCACACCGTTCAGCGTCACATGACCGGTCTTGATCAAATCAGCGGAACGGCGGCGGGATGCCACGCCTGCCGTACTGAGAAATTTTGTCAGGTTCACATCTTCTGCCATCATGAACCTTTTTTGATGGGCAACTCATAGGTTTTGAAATCGCACAACGGCTCCAGCCATTTTTCCCGGACAGCTTTTGTGATGCCGTGCTGCCGGATCACATCCCGGTAGAAATATGCGCTGTTTTTCGGCGTCCGTTTGAAGGTATCGAAGTCCACATGAACAAGCCCGAACCGCGGCAGGAAACTGCCCCATTCGTAATTATCCATAGCGGACCAGTGCATATAGGCGCGCACATCAACGCCCTGCTCCATTGCTTCTTTCAGCGCAGCGAGATGTTTTGCAAGATAAACGATCCGCAGCCGGTCATCATCGGCAGCCACGCCGTTTTCACAGATGTAAACGGGTTTATTTTTGAACCGGGGCAGATGTTCAACGAAGGCATCGGGATAAAATTCTTCGTGATAGATATCGCCGTTGATCATACTGACGCGGTCAAATTCATATCGGCGGGTGGTCATATTTTCCGTTCTGGCGCTTGCCATGTGGCGGGTATAATAATTCAATGCCCAGTAATCGAAACTGTTTTTCAGTTCGGGGATCGTCTCGCCCTCCGTGTAAGGCAGAACCATTTCCCCCGTTTCCAGTGCGTGGATAAAATATCCGTTTGTCGCCCAGTCCAGATTCTTTGCGGCGATCCTGTCAAATTCATCGTTGCCGCGATAGGGCTGCCAGTGGATAACGGAATGGGTACTGCTCACCGGAGCATCGGTATATTTTTTGATCGTATGATACCCCAGTGCGTGGGCAACGGTCAGATTTTTCATCAGGGGATAAGATGCCGGAGCCGTACCGTGATTGGTAAATTCGTTCAGCACATTCCAACTGTGAACAAGGTCCTTGATCTGCGGAACCAGCCAGTCGAGATGATGCAGAAAATACGGAATGTTTTTTCTGTCACGGAACCCGCCCATTTTTTCAAACCAGAGCGGATGCGACCAGTGATGCGTCGTGACAGAAACCTTGATCCCAGCCGCGTTCAGCCGTTCCAGCATATCGATATAACGGCGCAGAGCGACCTGACTGTAAACGCCCATCTCCGGCTCGATCCGGGACCATTCGATGGACATGCGATAGACTTTCCACCCCAGAGACTTGAACAGTTCGATATCCTCCGGATACATTTCCCAGGCATTGCAGGCTTTCCCCGCCCTTACCGGAAACCAGTCCGGATGACTCGTCTCAAATTCATGAAACTGACTGTGTATATTGTCACCTTCGATCTGATGTCCGGCGCCCCCTGCCCCGAACAGAAAATCTTCCGGAAAAATCACATCTTTCATTGCAAGTGTTGTAAACATTTTTATCTCCTTCCGTTAAATCATTCTCTGCGTAACTATACACGCAAAACAATTTTTTACAAGCCGCACCCGCCACACAGATACGAAAAAACCGGAGCAGATCCATGATCTGCCCCGGTTTGAAACCAACTTGATGATTTCTGCTGTACTGAATTACATCAGTTTGCCGACTTCCTGATAGAAGCTCATGCGCTTGGACGCATCTTTTTCAGCCTGTTCAAAGAGGGCTTCCGCTTCTTCGGGGTTGGCTTTCACGAGGGCTTTATAACGGCCTTCGCTGCGGATGAATTCCTGATAGCTGCCGGTGGGAGCCTTGGCATCCCAGCTGAAGGGAACTTCAGCAGCCGGATTGTAGCGGTACAGCGGCCAGTAACCGGCATCAACAGCACGTTTCTGCTCGGTCTGGGTCTTGCTCATATCGATACCGTGAGCGATACAGGGAGCATAAGCGAAGATGATGGACGGACCTTCATACGCTTCAGCTTCGCGGAACGCCTTGAGGACCTGATTGCGGTCTGCACCGAGAGAAACACTGGCAACGTACACATAGCCGTAGCTCATGCACATGAAGCCCATGTTCTTCTTGTAGGTCTTCTTACCGCCGGCTGCGAATTTCGCAACTGCAGCAGTCGGAGTGGCTTTGGAGGACTGTCCGCCGGTGTTGGAGTACACTTCGGTGTCGAGAACGAGGATGTTCACGTTCTTGCCCATAGCGACAACGTGGTCGATACCGCCGTAACCGATATCGTTTGCCCAGCCGTCACCACCGATGATCCACACGCTCTTGTCGCAGAAGTAGTCGGAGAGTTCGCTGATCTTGGAGAGGATGGCTTTGCCTTCTTCGCAGCAGCAGCCTTCGAGGGCTTTTGCGATGGCGGCTTTGGCAGTCTTCTGAGCGGCGATTGCTTCGTCGGTCTTGGAGTTGTTCCAGTGAGCCATAGCAGCACTGAGAGCATCCTTCAGATCCTGGCAGGCACCGTCACAGGCGAGAACTTTTTCCACTTCCTGTTTCAGCATTTCGCGGTTGGAATCGACAGCCATACGCATACCGAAACCGAATTCAGCGTTGTCTTCGAACAGGGAGTTCGCCCATGCCGGACCACGACCGTCTTTGGATTTGGTGTAGGGAATGGTCGGGAAGGTACCGCCGTAGATGGAGGAACAGCCGGTTGCGTTGGCGATGATCGCGTTTTCGCCGAAGAGCTGAGCCATCAGTTTCACGTACGGAGTTTCACCGCAGCCCGCGCAGGCACCGGAGAATTCAAACAGGGGCTTGCGGAGCATGGCGCCCTTGAGTGTGGCAGTCGTGTTCTTGCCCATCACGTTGTCCGGAGTGGCATCGAAGAATTTTTCGTTTGCGTTTTCGCCGGCAGCGCGTTCGGCTTCGAGAGAAGACCAGACGAGAGCCTGTTTGCCTTCTTTCTTCGCCATGGGGCACTGGTCAAGACAGACACCGCAACCGGTACAGTCTTCGATATAGACCTGAACTTTGAACTGGAGATCATCGCATGCGGGGATCGCGGGTTTCACCTTGAAGGATTCCGGAGCACCGGCGAGATCAGCAGGAGCGATCAGTTTCGTACGGATCGCAGCGTGGGGACATGCAGAAGCACAGACACCGCACTGGATACAGTTGGCGGTGACCCACTGGGGAACCCGGGGAGCGATACCGCGTTTTTCGAGGCATGCAGTGCCGGTGGGCAGCGTGCCGTCAACGGACATGGCGGAAACCGGGATGGAATCGCCTTCGTTGTGCATGCTGGGTTCGATGATCTTCTTGGCAAATTCGCTGGCATCATCCGGAATAAGTTTCGCCGGAGTGAAGAAGGGAACGCCGTCGAGAGATGCGGGAACAGGAACTTCCTGGCAGGCATCAGCAGCGAGGTCCACCAGCTGATTGTTCATATCGATCACATCCTGACCTTTCTTGGCGAAGGTCTTGGCATTGAGTTTCTTCATGCCTTCGGATGCCTGTTCAAAGGGAACGATGCCGGAAACTTTGAAGTAAGCGACCATCATAACGGTGTTGGCACCTTTGCCGCGGAGACCGGGCATGTTCTTGATGATGGCTTCAGCATTGATATTGTAGAATTTGATCTTCTTGTTGATGATCGTTTCCTGCATATCGCGCGTCAGATGAGCGAACACTTCGTCGTTGCTGTAATGGCTGTTCAGCAGGAAGGTACCGCCTTCTTTGATGCCTTTGAGCAGGTCATAACGGCCGATGTAGGCAGCGGTGGAGCAGGAGACGAAGTCCGGGCTGGTGATCAGGTAGGTGGACTTGATCGCAGCATCGGAGAAACGCAGGTGGGAGCAGGTCAGACCGAAGGATTTCTTGGAGTCATAAGCAAAGTATGCCTGAGCATCTTTGTTCGTGTACATACCGATGATCTTGATGGTGGTCTTGTTCGCACCGACGGTACCGTCGCCGCCCAGACCGTAGAACATGCAGTTCGTGGTGCCGGCAGGTTCGGTAACGATCTGTTCATCCACAGGGATGGACATGTTGGTGACGTCGTCCGTGATACCGACAGTGAAGCCGTGGAACGGATTGGCGGAAGCCAGGTGCTTGTAGATCGCGAGGACCATGGAGGGGGAGAATTCCTTGGAGGAAAGACCATAACGGCCGCCGATGATGGTGATGGCGGGATCGTTGACGGCAACTTTGACATCCAGATACAGCGGTTCGCCGATCGCACCGGGTTCTTTGGTGCGGTCGAGAACAGCGATGCGCTTCACAGTCTTGGGCAGAGCAGCCAGGAATGCTTCCGTGCAGAAGGGACGGTACAGACGGACTTTGATCAAGCCGTACTTGGTGCCGCGGGTGCTGTTCAGATAGGTGATGGCTTCTTCGATGGTTTCGCAGCTGGAACCCATGGCAACGATCACATCGGTGGCATCTTCTGCGCCGACATAGTCGAAGAGTTTGTAGTTTCTGCCGGTGACAGCAGCAACTTTATCCATGTATTCCTGAACGATCGCCGGAGCGGCATTGTAGAATTTGTTGACCGTTTCACGGCCCTGGAAGTAAACGTCGCCGTTCTGGGCGCCGACCTTCGTCACAGGATCTTCCGGACGCAGAGCGCGGGCGCGGAATTCTTCGATGTACTTGGGTTCGACAAGCTTGGCGATATCTTCGTAGGGGATCTCTTCAAATTTGTGGACTTCGTGGGAAGTACGGAAACCGTCGAAGAACTGGAGGAAGGGAACTTTTGCTTTATAGGTGGCGAGGTGAGCAACCAGAGCAAGGTCCATTTCTTCCTGCACGCTGTTGGCGCAGAGCATGGCGAAACCGGTGTTACGGCAAGCCATCACGTCAGAGTGGTCACCGAAGATGGCGAGGGACTGACATGCCAGAGCACGGGCGGTAACATGGAAGACGGTCGGGAGCAGTTCACCGGCGATCTTGTACATGTTCGGGATCATGAGGAGCAGCCCCTGGGAAGCAGTGTAGGTCGTGGTCAGAGAACCGGCTGCGAGACAGCCGTGGACCGCGCCTGCAGCACCGGCTTCAGACTGCATTTCGGCAACGGAAACTTCCTTGCCCCAGATGTTTTTCTTGTGTTCGCTTGCCCACTGGTCAACCCATTCGCCCATGGTCGAAGACGGGGTGATGGGGTAAATGGCAGCGGTTTCGCTCATTGCATAAGCGACATACGCGGCGGCATAGTTACCGTCCTGTGTGTTGATTTTTCCCGGCATAGATATCCTCCTTGCGGGTGTTTATGTTAAAGGTTGCGATCTTGAAATACAACAATACTTTTAAAATACACCCGTTATGTTGATTTTTCAAGCGTGAATCTTGTTTTATACGCTATTTTTTTCCTGATAATAAGATAATCCCCCCGGAAAGCGAAACGGCATCCCCGGTCAGAGGATGCCGTTCATCGTTCCATTCAGGTCCTGTTATCAGAATCCGAGATCGGGTTGAATGCCCCAGGTCTCATCCTCTTCCCCGCCTTCTGCAGTCTCTGCGGGCGGAGGCGGAGTTCCGGCATCGGCATCATCAGAAGATTCTTCCATTACCGGTTCAGGATCAACGACTTTTGCTTTTTTCTCTTTTTTCGTCCGGGGCTTCACCGTTTTTTCCGGCTTGACAGCGGGCGTTTCTTCCACGGGTCCGGCAGTTTCCGGTTCAGCCGTTTCCTGCGGGCCGTCCGTTACAGGTGTTTCTTCCACGGGTCCGGCAGTTTCCACTTCGCCCGGCGCGAACAGACCGGGATCGTTTTCAGCCGCAGCATCGGATTCATCCAGATAGCGGACGAATGTGATCTTCTGCAATTTCCGCAGGGAAATCGGCGTACCGCCCGCTTTCGGGGAACGCAGCGGCGCATCCATCAGGTTGATCTCCTGCACCTGACGCGATTTGATGGGGGTATCCACGCGGATCTCATAAATCGCTCCGGCTCTGGGAGTGATCATTTCCAGACGGCATCCGTCCGGTATGATCCGGTATTCCTTATCCGTGATGAACTTGTCGATCACGGTCCGTTTCATATAGACTTTTCCGGTCTTCTTTTCGGAGTAAACGATACCGAATTCCGTTGTTTTGTCGTACTTTCTGAACTCATACAGGCGGTCGATATAGATCTTTTCCGGGATGTTGATGATCTTGTATTCGCCGGTCCGTTCAATACACAGCAGATGATCGATCTCGCTGCACATGATACTGTCGTCACTCTTGACGTTGGTGCCGATATAACAATTCTTTTTGTCCCAGCCGACACGGATATTGTTCAGGGCGACTTTCCGCATATCGATTTTTTCAAAACCGTCCGTGCAGATTTCGGTGCGGCGGGGGAACATGGCGCCGTATTTGTCGATCAGTCCCTGCAGGAATTTGATAGCATACTGCTTGATGCGTTTCAGATTTTTCTGTGCGGTATCCAGTGTTTTCTGCAGCAGAGCGATCTGTTCACGGTTTTCATCCACTTCAAACGCAGAGATACGGCGGATGGGGATTTCCACCAGTTTCGCGATCTCGCTGTCCGGCACGATCCCTGCAGCCATCTGATCCAGACGCTCCTGCATTTCTTTGTCGATGGGGATGATGTGCGGCTGATTCAGAATATTTTCATGGAGAGCCTGCACCAGCGGCTGCCATTCGGAACGGAATTTTTCCAATCCGGTACGGACTTCTTTGAACATGGCTTCGCGGGATTTGCATTTTTCGATGCGTTTGTAGATGCCTTCTTCAATGAAGATCTGCGCCAATGTCCGGGCAAGGATCTTTTCCAGACATTTTCCGGATTCGATATGCAGTTCCCACGTAAGGTACCGGATCAGTTTTTCCGTATTGCGTTTCAGGATCTCCGTAATGCTCAGACAGCAGGGACGGTTGTCCATAATGACCATGGGATTACAGGAGATGGAAAGCTGACAATCCGTATAAGCGTACAGGGCATTGAGCGCCTTCTCCGGAGCGTATCCGCGGATGGGAACGAGGTGAATATCCACATCTTTTGCCGTATAGTCATGGAGCGTGGCGATCTTGATCTTGTTCTTCTTGATGGCGTTATCGACAGATGTCATCAGCCGCTCGGTATCAGTCATGGCGGGGATCTCCCGGATCACGATGTCCCGTTTTTCAATATCAAGTTTTGCCCGGACGGTCAATTTTCCTTTGCCGTCCTCGTACTTGGAAACGTCCATGATGCCGCCCTGAATAAAATCGGGATACAGCACAAAGGGTTCGCCTTTCAACAGGGCGATCTGCGCCTGAAGCACTTCCGTAAAGTTATGGGGCATGATCCTGGTATTGGTGCCGACAGCGATACCGTCCGCGCCCATGATCAGCAGAGTGGGCAGTTTGGACGGCAGGACAACCGGCTCCACATTTCTGCCGTCGTAGGAATCGACAACTTCCGTAATGTCCCGGTTGAACAGCACATCTTTTGCCAGTTTGGTCAGACGGCATTCAATATAACGGGGGGCGGCTGCCGGTTTGCCGGTGATGATACTGCCGTAGTTCCCCTGTTTTTCGATGAACAGTTCCTTATTCGCCAGATAGACCAGAGCCCCGCCGATGGATGCGTCACCGTGGGGATGGAACTTCATGGTATCGCCAATGACTCCTGCCACTTTATGGAACGAGCCGTCGTCCACCATATTCATTGCCCAGAGGATACGCCGCTGAACAGGTTTGAATCCGTCATCCACATCGGGAATGGCACGGTCTTTGATCACATAGGAAGCATATTCGATGAAGTTCTGATTCATCATCTCCTTGAGCCGGGAATTGGAGGATGCCGCCGATTGACGCGCATCCGCATTGACGGCTTCAGGGTCTTCGTCTTCGTATTCAGGTTCGTCTCCGCTGCCGGTCACTTCCTCTTCTGCGGGAACATCGTACTGTTCTTCCGGTTCCGGCGTGACGGCATCGGTCTTCACTTCTTCTTCAACGGTTGGTTTTTTCTTCTTTGCCATAATATCACACCAGATGTTCCACAATATGTTCCCAACGTTCCGGGGTATTGTCACCCATATAGAACTTCAGCATTTCCGGGATGCCTTTGCTGTTTTCGATCGTCACCTTTTCAAGACGGATATCCGGTCCGATGAACTGCTGAAACTCATCCGGATTGATCTCACCGAGACCTTTGAAACGGGTGATCTCTGCAGATTTGCCCAGTTTCGCCGCAACTTCGTCCCGTTCCTGTTCCGTATAACAGTAATGCGTCTCGTGTTTGTTGCGGACGCGGAACAGAGGCGTTTCAAGGATATAAAGATGACCGCTCATGACCAGCGACTCAAAATAACTCAGGAAGAACGTGATCAGCAGATTGCGGATATGCAGTCCGTCAACGTCGGCATCGGATGCAATGATGACTTTGGCATAGCGCAGATTTTCCACATCTTCATCAATGTTCAGCGTCTTGGTAATGTAGTACAGTTCCTCGTTGGTATAGACCTGATCCAGTTTCTTGCCGTAGCAATTCAGGGGTTTGCCGCGCAGGGAAAAGACTGCCTGATAATTGGCATCACGGCTCTGGGTCAGACTGCCGCCCGCAGAGTCACCTTCCACCAGAAAGATCATGGTATTGTCCGCCAGTTTGGAGTGATCCCCGAAATGACATTTGCAATCGCTCAATTTACTGTTCCGCAGACTGAGGCGTTTTGCCATCTCTTTGGTGCCGCTTTTGATCTTGTTGAACGCACGGCGGAGTTCTTCGTTGCGCTTGACTTTTTCCAGAAGTTTTTCAGCTTCCGGCGGATTTTTCAGCAGAAAGTCGATCACTGCCGTTTTGACCGTATTTTCGATCCATGCTTTCACATCGGTATTGCCCAGTTTATTTTTGGTCTGGGATTCAAATACGGGATTTTTGATCTTGACCGCAACCGCACCGACAATACCGTCACGCAGGTCCCGCGCATCAAATTCGCTGCTGAAATGTTCGTTCACTGCCCGGAGCAAACCGCCCTTGAAGGCGGAAAGATGCGTCCCGCCGTCGGTGGTGTACTGACCGTTCACAAATGAAAAATATTTTTCACCGCTGTCCGCCGCATGGCAGAATGCAAATTCTATCCGGTTGTCCTTGTAATGAACGATGGGATAAAGTTCCGAATCGGCTTCGATCTCGTTGTCCAGCAGATCCCGCAAACCGTTTTTGGAGTAGTAGCGCTGATTGTTCAGATACAGAGAGAGACCGCTGTTCAGGTAGGCATACATCCACAGACGCCGTTCCACAAATTCCGTCCGGATCCGGTAATTGACAAACAGTTCCGGATCGGGCGTGAAACTGATCCGCGTCCCATCCCGTTCTTCCGTGTCAGAGTCGATCACTTCCTGAAGTTTTCCATAAGCAAAAAAGGCACGCTTGGATTTTCCGCCGCGGATGGATTCCGCAACAAAACGGCTGGACAACGCATTCACCGCCTTGGTACCGACGCCGTTCATCCCCACAGAAAACTGGTATTTATCGGAATCAAATTTTCCGCCCGTATTCAGATTGGATACGCAATCCACCAGTTTGCCGGGAGGAATACCGCGCCCGTAGTCGCGGATCGTGATCGTATTTTCTTCGATCGTCACATCGATCCGGCGACCAAACCCCATCACATATTCGTCAATGGAGTTATCGATCACTTCCTTGAACAGAACATAAATACCGTCTTCGGGGGAAGCACCGTCTCCCAGACGCCCGATATACATACCCGGACGCTGCCGGATATGCTCCAGACCCTGCAGGGTTTTGATATCATGTTCATCATAAGTGGCAACCTGCGGTTGAAGCAGGTCAGTTTCTTCATTCAGCGGCATATTCCAATCCTTCTTCATACTTATTTTACGCCGGTAATATAGCGCATCTATCCCCTTTTTGCAAGTGGATTTTTTACGGAACTCCCGAAAGGTTTTGAACAGCGTCTTGCATTTTTTGATTGAACGCCTATATTAATGATGTTAAAATAAGATCCCGTAAAACTGAACAGGAGAAACGCAGCTGAATATGTCCGCAGGCGATTTTACAAAACTGGAAAGAGTCTTCGGACTCCATTTCAACGATCCCGCACTCTGCCGGGAGGCGTTCACTCACAAATCTTTTGCCGCTGAACATAATCTGAAATATGACAATCAGCGGCTGGAACTGCTCGGCGATGCCGTGGTCCAGATCCTTATGACTGAAGAACTTTATAAACGGTATGCCGATCTGCAGGAGGGGATGCTGACAAGGATCCGGTCGGCTCTGGTCAATCAGGATTCCCTTTCCGCCTTTGCACGCAGTATCGGACTCGGCGATTACCTCCTCCTCGGCAGGGGCGAAATCGAACTCAACGGCGCAGACCGCGATTCCACACTCTGTGATACATTCGAGGCTTTCGTCGGCGCCATCTACCTTGATCAGGGGCTGGATGCCGCAAGAACATTTTTCCTGAATATCCTCAACCGGCAGATCCCCGATCCCAGATCGGTCCTGAACGGTCAGAACCCCAAAGGCGCTTTGCAGGAATTCACACAGCAGCGCGGTATGGGGATCCCTTCCTACCGCGTCCTCTCCGTCAGCGGACCCGATCACATGCCAGTATACACGGTGGAAGTCAGGCTGGGCAAACACGATCCCGAAAATGCCACAGCATCCAGCCGGAAACATGCGGAATGTTCCGCCGCGGAAAAACTGCTCGAACGGTTGAAACGGGAAGAAGCTGAAGCAAATCAGAAACAACAGGAAGAAAATCCCCCGTCATGAATACATCATCCTACCTGCTGAACCTCCCTGCCCGCGTCTGTTTCGGATGCGGCGCCGTCAAAGAACTCAACACTGTCCTGCCTGCCGCCGCAGAACGCATCCTGATCGTGTCCGGCACGCATCTGCTGAAAGACGGAACAACGGACAGGATCGCCGCCACGCTGACGGACCGGTCGGTACAGATCATTTCCGGCATCGCTCCGGAACCGCCGCTGGAAGATGTGGACCGGGTCATTGCGGCGGGACGGGACTTCCGGGCGCAGGCGGTGGTCGCCATCGGCGGCGGCAGTATCATCGACACAGCAAAGGCGGCAGCTGCCATCATTTCCGCTGACGGATGGTGCAGCGATTATTTTTCCGGCAAAAAGACGATCGATGCAAAAGGTCTCTTCTTTGCCGCCCTGCCCGCAACTGCCGGGACCGGTGCGGAAATGACAAAAAATTCCGTACTGACTGATGCTGCGACACAAGTCAAAAAATCGCTCCGCAGTCCGTTTATGACTGCCGATGCCGCGATCGTCGATCCGGAACTGACATACTCCTGCCCGCCGGTTCTCACCGCCGCCAGCGGTCTGGATGCATTTGTCCAGGCAACGGAAGCTTATACCAATCCTGCCGCCGGAACCTACACGAAAGCATTGGCGCTGAAAGCATTACGGCTCATCGACAAAAATCTGGAACGCGCCTGCAGCGGAGATCACGATGCCCGGAATGCCATGGCGGAAGGGTCCATGCTCGCAGGAATGGCGTTCGCACCCTGCGGACTGGGTGCCGTTCACGGATTGGCGCATCCTGTCGGGTCGCTGCTCCATGTTCCCCACGGCGTGGCGTGCGCGGTCCTGATGCCTTACATTTTTGAATTCAATACAGATGCCGCCGCGCGGGATTATGCGGATATGGCTTTCGCGCTGGATCTCCTGCCGCCCTCCGCATCCTGCGGTGATCCTGCTGATGCCGCCGCCGTATTCGTGGAAGAATCCAAACGGCTGGCAAAAGCCCTGAACATCCTAGCCACATTTGCGGATTACGGTCTGACAGACGAACATTTCCCCTTCATCGTGAAAAACTGCCGCAGTGCAAGCATGAAATCCAATCCCCGCCACATGAGCGATGAAGACGTGTTGGATTTGCTGCAAAAGTTGAAAAAATAAGACCGTTCTGCTGAAAAAATACAAGAAAAAACATCAAAACCGTAATTTTTCAAGATGTTTCCTGTAAAAAATTCAAGGACAGACCTGAAAAGCAAGGTATATTGATTAACAGAATGATAAACCTTAACCCCTTCAACACACGAGGTGAATGATGGCACAGGCATTTTATGAAGAACCGGCGAAACAGATCCCGGTTGTCGGAAGTTATGATGTGATCGTGGCTGGCGGCGGACCTGCCGGTATCGGCGCGGCGATCGCAGCGGCACGCAACGGAGCAAAGACCCTTCTGCTGGAACAGACTGCCCAGCTGGGCGGTATGGCGGTCCCCGGAATGATGTCCCACTGGGGCGGCACATCCGGCAGTTCCATTCTCCGCGAACTTCTGAAACGCTGCATGAACGATCCATGGGAAAACGAAAAGATCAGTCCTCCCAACGTCATCAACCACGAAAAACAGCGTCTCGTGCTGTTTGAAATGATGGAAGAAGCAGGTGTCACTGTCCAGCTCCATACCATGGTCGCAGCGGTCCGCAAAGACGGCAACCGCATCACCGGTGTCATCACCGAAAGCAAATCCGGCAGAGAACTGGTGGAATGTAAAGTGGTGATCGACTGTACCGGAGACGGCGACGTTGCCGCTCTCGCAGGCGCTGAATTCCAGCTCGGCAGAGAAGAAGACAACAAGATGCAGCCCGTTACCCTCATGTTCAAACTGATGAACGTGGATATGGAAAACGCCATCTTCCCCTGCTCCTTTGAATCCTATGTGAACGTTCCCAAAGGCGAGATCCAGTCTCTCGGCAAATCCATTCTGCCCCATCCCGCCGGTCACGTTCTGCTCTACGCCTCCAGTATGCCCGGCGTTGTGGTCGTCAATATGACCAACGTGATCAATATCGACGGCACCGATGCCCGCTCCCTGACGGAAGCGGAAATCACCTGTCAGAAACAGATCCCCCAGATCGTCAAGTTCCTCCGGGAATATGCGCCCGGTTACGAACACTGCTATGTGATCTCCGCCGCAAGTTATGTGGGCGTCCGCGAAACTCGCCACGTGAAAGGTCTCTACTGCGTCACCGCGGAAGATATCGTTGCCGGCCGCGTCTTCGATGACTGGATCGCAACAAAGTCCTCCTTCAACTTCGATATCCACAACATCGAAGGCGCCGGTCTGGACAAAAACGGTGCCCAGCAGCACTTCCACTCCAAAGGACCTTACACCGTTCCCTACCGCGCATGTGTCCCCGAAAAGATCGAAGGTCTTCTCCTTGCCGGCAGATGTATCTGCGGTACCCACAAGGCACACTCCAACTTCCGTATCATGTCCGTCTGCACCGGTATCGGTCAGGGATGCGGAACAGCTGCAGCGATCGCTGTCAAAGACGGCGTCTCTGAACGGGATGTGGATATCAAGAAAGTCCAGCAGGCCCTCATCAACGACGGCATCGAACTGTAAAAAAACGGGGCGCGGCACGGCGGCTCCGCCGCCCTGATCCCACCCGGACACAAAAATGAGAAACGCTCCATCCGGCGAACCGGATGGAGCGTTTTTTTGTGTTCAGTGTGGGATCAGCCGGAACTGTGTTCCGGTGTGCCGCGCCCCGTTTTTCCTCAATCTGCCAGACTGAAATACAGGCAGACGAAGATCAGGAGAAACAGGCATACAGCGGCGACGCGGACGGCTGGAATATTATCGGTCTGTTTCTTTTCCGCCATGACAGCTGCGATACGGCGGTAAGCGGTAAAGATCAGGAGCATCGGCAGGGATGTGATCCAGAGATAGAGCCAACCGCTTGTGACAGCCATACCGGCTTCGGGACCGCGGATCTCAAGCCATCCGAGCTGATACGGGATAAACCAGAGTCCGTTGGTAAGGAGCCAGGAAAGTGCGCTGTAGATCAGGACGAACAGCAATTTCTGCCGTACCGTTGCGAACCAGAGGGGCTTTTTCACCATCAAGCGGCAGAGCATACCGGGAACGAGTACGCAGAAGAGCAGCCAGAACAGGATCAGAGCAGACATTATTTTTTCTTCTTTGCCCGGACGAGTTGAGGTTCTCCGCCGTTCACGGTATCGGCAGTGATGATACATTCCAAAACGCCATCAGCGGACGGCACATTGAACATAATATCGACCATCACATTTTCGATGAGGGAACGCAGACCGCGTGCACCGGTCCCTTTCCGGTATGCCAGTTCAGCGAGCCGTTCCAGTGCATCATCGCGGAATGTGAGCTTCACATTTTCCATTGCCAGCAGTTTGGCATACTGGCGGGTAACAGCATTTTTCGGTTCCACCAGGATCTTGAGCAGATCTTCTTTGGAGAGTGGTTCCAGCGCCGTTACGACGGGCAGACGACCGATGAATTCCGGGATCAGACCGAAACGGACCAAGTCTTCCGGTTCAGTGGAAGGCATGGCTTTTGCGGCTTCTTTTTCCTCTTCCTCCCATTTGCGCTGACGGTCTGCCGCTTCTTCCGGCGTGGCAAAACCGAGAACATGATGTCCCACACGCCGTTGTACGATCTTATCCAGACCGACAAATGCGCCGCCGCAGATAAAGAGGATATTCGTTGTATCCACGTGGAGATATTCCTGCTGGGGATGTTTTCTGCCGCCCTTCGGGGGAACATTGGAAATGGTCCCTTCCAGAATTTTCAGCAGGGACTGCTGCACGCCTTCCCCGGAAACGTCACGGGTGATGGACATATTTTCGCCCTTCTTGGCGATCTTGTCGATCTCATCCACATAGATGATGCCGAGCTGGGCTTTTTCCACATCATAATCCGCCGCCTGAACGAGACGGAGAATGATATTTTCCACGTCTTCGCCCACGTAACCGGCTTCGGTCAGGGTGGTTGCATCGGTGATACAGAACGGGACATTAAGCATTTTTGCCAGTGTCCGCGCGATGAGTGTCTTACCGGAACCGGTGGGACCGATGAGCAGCACATTGCTCTTTTCGATCTCCACTCCGGCATCCGCATCCTGATCGTTCACCTGCGACTGCAGCCGTTTGTAATGATTGTAAACGGCGACCGCAAGAGTTTTCTTTGTCGCTTCCTGACCGATCACGAACTTATCAAGTTCAGCTTTGATCTCGGCAGGCTTCGGCACATTCAAACTGCGGACAAAATCCGACACGGCATTTTTCTGTTGCGCTCCGGCATTTCTGCTTTTGCCGCCGGAAAGCATATCTTCGCAGATCGTGACGCAATCCTTGCAGATGTTTGCGCCGCCGGGTCCGGTCACCATCGGTCCGGTGACTTTGGACGGGCGACCGCAAAACGAGCAGCAGTCTTTCTTATCATCAGCCATGTTCAGCCTCAGTTCCGCTCACGGGGTTCGAGAACATTGTCAACGATACCGTATTTTGCGGCATCTGCAGCAGACATGAAGAAATCCCGTTCCGTATCGCGGGCGATCTTCTGGATCGTCTGTCCGGAATGACGCGCAATGATCCCGTTCAGCTGGGTGCGCATCTTGATGATCTCTTTTGCCTGAATGTCGATATCGGCAGCCGTTCCCTTGGCACCGCCCCAGGGCTGATGGATCATGATACGGGAATTGGGCAGCGCAAAACGTTTGCCCTTTGCTCCGGCGCAGAGAAGAACTGCGCCCATACTTGCCGCCTGTCCCACGCAATAGGTGCGGACATCGCAGGAAAGCATCTGGATCGTATCATAGATGGCAAGCCCGTCCGTCACGGAACCGCCGGGGGAATTGATGTAGAGATCAATATCCTTTTTCGGATCTTCAGACTGAAGAAACAGCAGTTCCGCAACGATCAGGTTGGCAACGCTGTCATCGATCTCAGTACCGAGAAGGATGATGCGGTCCTTCAGCAAACGGGAATAGATGTCGTAGCCGCGTTCGCCGCCTGCAACCTGTTCAACAACTGTCGGGACAAAATAACTGCCTGCTTTCACTGTCATAATGATCTCTCCTCTTTCGTGTCTGTAAAATTATTCAGCGGCGTTGACAACTGCTTCCAGAGCCTTGTTCATCAGGATATCGGACTGCAGTTCAGCGGTGCCGCCGTTACGGCTGAGCATTTTGCGAACATCCGCTTCTTTATAGCCCATGTAAGCACACATACCCTTGATCTGGGCATCCACTTCCTCTTCGGACACAAAGATCTTTTCCACATTGGCAACCTTGCGGAGAATGAAGAACTTGCGCAGATATTTATCCGCTTCAGCCTGAGCTTCTTCCATGTGTTTTTCGCGGTCGGCTTTGAATGTTTCCACATCCTGTTCGCTGCGGACAAGGCGTTCCGCAATGCGCTGGAATTCACGCTGGACGGTATTGGCGAGGAGACCTTTGGGCAGTTCCACGGCTTCGATCGCGGGGAGGAGCTGTTCCAGAGCCTGCTGTTTTTTGGCTTCCTTCTGTTCGTATTCCAGTTCTTTTTCAGCGCCGGACTTGATGTCTTCCATCATCTTTTCAACAGATTCAGCGCGGAGTTTTTCTGCCAGAGCTTCATCGGATTCGATGGGGCTCTTGCGCTGGATCTCATGGATCTTGAAGGTGTAGTTCACCGTCTTGTCCTGCAGAGCGGCTTCACGCCAGTCGGCGGGGAATGCAACAGCAACAGGAACTTCCACACCGATCTCTTTGCCTTCAAGAGCTGCGATGATGCCGGGGAACTGTTCGGGTTCGTTGAGCCAGATCCAGGAATCATCGGCTTTGGCAGCACGCTGGAGAGAAGCGGAAGCATCTTCAGCCAGTTCCAGATCGCTGGAGTAGGAAACCTTCATCATGTCGCCCTTCTGAGCCGCACCGGTGATGGTGGCGTAGTCGGAATAGAGACCTTTCAGGTATTCCAGACGGGATGCAACGCGGGCATCGACCGTTTCTTCCGTGGTGGATTCGTACTGGAACGCTTTGTAGTCCGGCAGTTCAAATTCAGGAGCCGTTTCCACCTGGATGGCGAATTTATATTCTTTGCCGTTTTCGGGCTTTTCAGAAGCATCAAGGCTGCCGAACGCAACAATATCCAGTTTGTCATCTTCGTTGGCGGAAAGTTTTTCAAAAGCAATGCCCTGAAGTTCTTTTTCCGCATCTTCTGCGATGTAGGAGGCATAACGCTTTGCCACCATATCCAGCGGAGCTTTGCCGACGCGGAAGCCGGGGATATTGGCATGTTTCTGAGCGGTCTTGGCAGCTTTTTTGAAAACTGCACTGACGCCTTCAGCGGTAACGGTGAATTCGATTTTCTGTTCGCAGGGTGCGACTTCGCTGCAGACGAGTGTCACAGCATCTTTCAGTTCTTCGGCCATGTTCTGTTCTCTTTCTATTTAATTGTTGAATATGTGCAAACTGCAAAAAAATACAGACTGAATGCATAATATACAGCACAAACAGCAGGATTTCCACACCGATTTGAAAAAAGTCAGAGAAAAAATTTCTTTTTTTCTTTCAGTTGCACCTTTATAAATTGAGAAATCGTGATATATTAATGAATAATTATATGTCGCGTATGCCGCGGCGCTCTGATTTTTGAAAGACATAAAATTCAACATAAGCCAAGGAAAGCAAAACTATGGAAGCTATGGACGGAACACCGAAACTGATCATTCTCTCTGAACAGTTCAGAGGCAGAACGTTTGAACTGACCAATGAAATCGTGACCATCGGTCGCGTGGATGAAAGAGACATCTGTATCAAAGACCCCACGGTCAGCACCAATCACTGCACCCTGATCCGCAGAGACAACACCTGCTTCGTGAGAGATGACGGCTCCACAAACGGGACCCGCGTCAACAGCGTCCAGCTCGAACCCGGCGTGGAACAGGAACTCCTGAACACCGACGTGCTGCAGGTGGGCGGGATCGAAATGCTTTTCGACAGTGATGACAAATCCGTGACGACGGTCATGCGCACGACCACGGACATCAATATCAACGCCAACGAAGGTACCCGCACCATCGACCGGATCGATGCCGCCGCCTTCGCCCGCAAAAAGACCCAGGAAAAATCCCAGAAGGTCTTCATCATGATCATCGTTCTTCTGTCGATCCTCCTTGTCGGTATGGCAGTTATGCTCTTCCTCAAAGTCATGGATTCCAGAGAAAATGAAGCTCCGTCTGCGGGCGCCGTCACGGAAGCAGCTGCGGAAGCTGTTGAAAACGCAGCAAATGCGGTTCAGGCAGAATAATCTCTTTGCAGGATTTGCAGTTCCATGAGCGAAGATAATCAGCAGAAACAGCCGCGCAAACGTATTCCCGTTGCGCTTCTTGTATGGTTGTTCATTTTCGGTGCAGGTATTGTACTGTTTGCGTTCGGCGGAGATTCCGGAAACAGCAGGGAAATGACGCCGGGCGAATTTACGGAACTTCTCCGGATCAAAGCAGTTCAATCTGCCGTGATCACGCCGGAGCCGGATCGCTTTTTTCTGATCGAAGGCAAAATTGATGCGGCGAAAGTCAATGCCGTAAAACAGGTTGCAGAAAAAGAAAAGACCATTCAGCTCACCGAAAAAGAGAATACCCTCGTTCCCTACACCGTCCATCTGCCCGCAACAGATGAGTTGATCAAGGAACTCCAGAACAGTGTTCCGGATCTTTCCTACAAGCAGAACGATTCCTGGTGGAAGGGACTGCTTCTGAACCTGACCATCGGCATTATCGTTATTCTTTTCCTTTACTTCATCTTTGCCCGTCAGATGCGCGGCGGCGGCGGCAGTGCGATGCAGTTCGGCAAAAGCAAAGCCCGCATGATCCCGCCCAACGAACTGAAAACACGGTTCAATGATGTGGCTGGGTGCGATGAGGCGAAAGAGGAAACGAAAGAGATCGTTGAATATCTCAAAGACCCGCTGAAATACAAACTGCTGGGCGGTAAGATCCCCAAAGGCGCCCTGCTCACCGGACCTCCGGGAACCGGTAAAACTCTGATGGCAAAAGCCGTGGCTGGTGAAGCCAATGTGCCGTTCTTCTCCATCAGCGGTTCCGACTTCGTGGAAATGTTTGTCGGCGTGGGCGCGAGCCGCGTCCGTGATATGTTTGATCAGGCACGCAAAAATGCACCCAGCGTGATTTTTATTGACGAAATCGATGCGGTCGGTCGCTCCCGTTTCTCCGGGATCGGCGGCGGACACGATGAACGCGAACAGACCCTCAACGCCATGCTGGTGGAAATGGACGGACTGGAAACTCAGGACGGTGCCGTGATCGTACTCGCTGCCACCAACCGCGTGGATGTGCTTGACCCCGCCCTGCTCCGTCCCGGACGGTTTGACAGACAGATCGTCATTGACCTGCCGGACATCCGCGGCAGACGCCAGATCCTCGGCGTTCACGCGAAAAATATCCGTCTGGAACCCGCTGCCGATTTGGATGCCATCGCCCGCAGCACCCCCGGTTTCAGTGGTGCGGATCTGGCAAATCTGATCAATGAAGCGGCACTTCTCGCCGCCCGGAATGACCGCACAGCCGCGACACAGGCGGATCTGGAAGAAGCGCGGGACAAAGTCTGTTTCGGCAGAGAACGCCGGAGCCGCCGCATTCCGGAACACGAACGCAAACTCACCGCCTACCATGAAGCCGGTCACGCGCTCGTCAATATTCATTGCGAACACGGAACGCCCCTGCATAAAGTCACCATCATCCCCCGCGGTCAGGCTCTCGGTCTGACCATGATGATGGATCACATTGACCGCTACTCCCGGACCCGGAACGAAATGCTTGACACCATTGCCATGAGTCTGGGCGGCAGAGTGGCGGAAGAACTTGTTCTTGACGACATTTCAAGCGGAGCGTCTCAAGATATCGCGCATGCGACCGACATCGCCCATGCCATGGTCTGTGCTTTCGGCATGAGTGAAAGCATGGGGACCATCAAGTACGGTGAACGTTCCGAACACATTTATCTCGGCAGGGATATCACCCGGAACGAATCCTGCAGCGAAGAAACGCTCCGCGAGATCGATCTTGAGATCAAAAAGATCGTGACGGAACAGAAAGTACGGGCGACAGCCATCCTGACGGAACACAGAGATCAGCTGGAAAAACTGGCTGAAGAACTGCTGGTCAGAGAAACGATGGATGCCAAGCAGATCTATGACCTGCTTGAAATCCCCATGCCCGAAGCACCCGTACAGGAAATTCCGGAATGACTCCGGCAGAAATCATCCCCCTGTGCCGCAAAACGGAACAGGGGACGATCCTTCCCTGCCGGGTCCAGCCCCGTGCATCCAAGACCGGAGTTTCCGGCATTTACGGCACAGCGGTCAAGATCACATTGAATGCGCCGCCGGTGGATGGTAAAGCCAATGCATCGCTCTGCGAATTTCTGGCAAAAAAATGCGGCATTGCAAAATCTCTGGCAAGCGTGATCTCCGGCGATACTGCCCGCGATAAACAGGTTCTTCTGCGGGGATTGACACCTGAAACGGTGGCGGATGCCTTATGCAGCAAATGATCCCTCCCTTCCACGGTCTTCCTTCCGGCACAAAGATCATGCTGGCGTTCAGCGGCGGCGTTGACTCTGCGGTGGCGGCTCATCTCTGCAAAGAGGCGGGACTGGATGTACTGGCGGTGAATATGCGCTTTCTGCCCGGAGCAGAACGGACGGAGGAAGAAGTCAGGAGCGTGGCGGATGCGTTGAAGATCCCCCTGCAGTTTCTGGATCTCCGGTCGGATTTCCGGGAACTGGTGATGCGCCGCTGCTGGGATGTGTTCGATTCCGGAAAAACGCCGAATCCCTGCGCGATCTGCAATCCGGTTTTCAAGTTCGGGCGGATGCTTGAATTTGCGGAACAGAATCAATGCAAAGCACTTGCGACCGGACATTATGTTCAGAAGGTTTTAACTTCCCACGGGCGCCCGGCGCTCTGCCGCGGGATCCATAAAGCAAAAGATCAATCTTATTTTCTTTTCGGTCTGACACCGGAACAGGTGGAACGCGCCTGTTTCCCCCTCGGCAATATGGAAAAGGATGATGTCCGTGCCATTGCCGACCGTCTGGGTCTGCCCAATGCAAAAGCGAAGGAAAGTCAGGATGCCTGTTTCACGCCGCCGGACGGATCTCTGGCGGAAATGCTGCGGCAGGAATTCGGCGGAAAGATCCACCCCGGCTGTTTTATTCATGCGGAAACGGGAAAGATCCTCGGTCGTCACAAGGGGATCCACGCTTACACCATCGGACAGCGGAAAGGGACGGGCGTTGCCCTCGGCACTCCGGCGTATGTCCGGCAGATTGATGCCGCACACGGCAATGTGTATATCACAGCGGACGAACAGACGCTGTTTCAGGATGTGCTTCTGGCGGAAAATGTGAACTGGCAATCAGTCGATCCGCAAACGGAACCGTTCCGTGCCATGGTACAGATCCGTTACCGCAGTCCGGCGGCTCCGGCAACGGTCACGCCCCTGCCCGACGGGACCTGCGAAGTCCGTTTTGATCAGCCGTTGCGTGCGATCACGCCGGGACAGGCGGCAGTCTTTTACGGGGAAAGCAATGATGCCATAACCGGCGGCGGCTTCATCCGCTGATATTTTTCGTTTTTTTTCTGAAAAGTTCTTGTTTTGACTGTGGGTGATGTTATATTTCTGAACGGTTTGTCTCTAAACAGAAAATCCATAAATAGCAGAAAGAACATCTCTTATGTCTGAACCCAGAAAGATGAATATGTTCAATGTTGTCCCGGTGTTTTCGGGCAACGCGGATTTCACCATTGCTGAAATTCTGCGCCAGAAAGAAACTGCCGGGATCGATAAAGTGGCACTCTGCCTGAGTTATCACCCCGAAGGTACGCCCGCCGCTGCAAAAATCCCCCGTCTCTGCAATCTTTACAAAGAAATCGCAGCCGGTATTGCCGGACACGGGATCGAACTGGGCGTACTGATCCAGAGTACCCAGGGACACGGCTGGAACGGCAAAGTCCCCCTGACAAAAGAACCATGGCAGCAGATCACAAACATTGACGGCAGCATCTCTCCGCGTATGTGTATGCTGGATCCGGGCTTCTGCGACTATATCCGGCAGGCGATCTCTGAAACGGTCAAAGCCGGTGCGGCATTTCTGCTGATCGATGACGATTTCGGACTGCGCTACCAAGAATGTTTCTGTCCACGCCACCTGAAAATGTACGGTGAAGCACTGGGCAGAGAAGTCACCCGCGAAGAACTGGAAAAGATCTGCGCGGAACGCCCCGTTGACGATCCGGAAGTCCTGAAGATCGGGGATGTCCGTCTGAAAAATGCGATCGATTTTGCCGATCTGATCCGCGAGGCGATCGATGCCGTGGATCCGGCGATCCGCTGCGGTATGTGTACGCCCGGAAACGGATACGGTTTTGTGGGACCCGTGGCATTGCATCTGGCGGGAAAAACGGAACCGTTCATCCGCATCAACTGTGCGGTCTACGGTATGGCACACCTGCTTTGTTTTTACGGGATCTCCAATATGATCTGGCGCGTCAAACATTATATCGGCGACAGCGTAAAAGATCTTGTGGCGGAAAGCGATACGTTCAACCAGAACTATTACAGCGAAAGCGCACGTATGTTCCACGCCCACGTGACCAACGGTTTTCTCTGCGGCTTGAACGGCAGCAAACTCTGGACAAGTGAATTCAACAACCCTGTCGATACCGGCTCGCAGCGCCGTTACGAATACATCCTCGGAAAGAACAAAGGTCTTTATGCCGAACTGCTCAAGACCATGACCGATGCCACATGGGAAGGGATCGCCGCCCCCCTGTTCAAAGTCAAAACCGCAATGCACCCTGCCATCTCCGGCGCCCATTGCACGCGGAACTGGACAAGCTGCAATACGCCCCTTATCGGGTCCTACGCGTTCCCCATTACTTATGCCCTGCCGGGTGAAGCACCCATTATGGCACTGATGGAACCGGATGTGGAAAATCTGACCGACGCGGAACTGGATGCCATTTTTGAACGGAATGTTCTCATCGACAGCAAGGCGGCGAAAGCACTGACCCTGCGCGGTTACGCCGGGATGATGGGCGTGGAAGCCGGAGACGGCGATATCGAATTCAATTTCAGCCACGAATACGATCCTGCCACCGATCTCAATGCATCCTGTATGTGGGAAGAAAAAATGGCGGAACTGAAACCGGTGTCTGATACCGTGCAGGTCTTCACTCAACTCTGCCGCGGCAGTGCCCGCTCAACGGAACATGAACCGGTCGCACCCGGCACGACGTTCTTCACCAATGCCAAAGGCGGCAGAGTGGCTGTCGTGGCGTGGACGCCGGAAATGCCTTACTACAAGACCATGCGCCCCATCCGCCGCGAATGGCTGCAGAAGATCTTTGATTTTCTTGCCGGCGGCACATTTGAAATGGGGATCGACAACGCCGATCAACAGATCCTCGTCCGCCACAATAAACTGGCAGACGGCAGAGAACTTCTGAGTCTGATCAGTATGGCTCTGGACGAACCGGAGACGGTGGATGTGCATCTTGCAAGAACGCCGGTACAGGTGGAAAAACTGATGCCGGACGGCGCTTGGAAAGCAGTTCCCTTTGCACGGCTCAACGATCTGCAGGTCCGCATTGAGGAACCGGTCAGGATCTGTGATCCGCTGATGCTGCGGCTGACGTTCTGATCACACAAAAACAGTTACAAAAAAAGATCCGGAGTGACATCTGCCGCTCCGGATCTTTTGCTGTAGTTTGACGCTGAAGATCATTCAGCAAGTTTGTCCATCAGATAATTCCGACGGAGTTCTCCGATGATAAACTTGATCTCGAACCAGTTCCGGATAATGCCGTCATCAAAGAGCTGATTGACGGTTTTCTCATCCATATCCTCTTTGACGAGGGGGATGAATGTATCCAGTTTTGCGATCAGGGGCTTCACGACTTCCTTGTAGAAGACCGGATCGTTCAGGTCGCTCATTTCAACGCAACCGGCATAAGAGTGCCCGGCATGTTTTTCCTTCTTGTACGCCTGAAGCGCAGCGAAGGCAATGCGTTTTTTGATCTTTATCATCTGGCTGTCGGAAATATCAAATGCCAGTCTGCCCCAGGTGGAGCGGGAGTGGAGGCTTTCCAGACCGTTCCAGGTATTGCCGCCGAAACGGGACCAGTGGATATTTTCAAACAGCCATGTTTCGTTGTCTTCGGGAAGTTTATCGTAGAATTTTTCCCACGTGAGGAACATATAGAACCGGTAGCCGTCTTCCGTGAAGGCGTGTTCGCTGCGCAGATTCTTTTCTTTTGCACCGCTGTCCAGACGATGCCAGCGGTCGGTATCGTAATTGCTGTTCCACATGTGGAGAGCGCCGCTGCTCATATCGGGCAGGAAGCAGATATGGGGCTGATTTTCGCCGGGCGAGAAATACATTTCGTATGAACCGGCTCCTGCGAGTCCGGCATCGATCTTCTTTGCCTGATCGTCATAGGCAGTGAAGAGGAAATGCAGACCGAATTCATCGCATGCGATCTGGATCTCGGTGGGTTTGTATTTTGCTTTCGTGTTGGCATTGGCTGTGGTGATGGCAGAACCGCGGTCACCTGTGGCGACATCCGTCACGAGGAAATCCATATTTCCGCCGTATTTGCGGTCCATCAGCTGTTTTTCAGCCGACGCGGCATGCGTCAGGAATCCGTTCATATTCCGGATGGGCGTATCCACGAATTTGAGCGTGTAAGTCTTCGGCGGCTGATCTTTGTACAGAGCAAGATAAGTCTTGTGGATTTCTGCCGCAACCGTAAACTTCCGTGCATTGAGCGCAAAGGAACCGGCCTTGAGCAGCAGGGAAGAGCGTTCTTTTCCGGTCATACCCGCCGGGAACGGATAGGACTGATAGAACTTTTTGAATGCGCCCTTCTGATCCGGAACATCCTTGAGCATTTTTGCACAGAAGAGGATCACCGGGCGGTCAGCCATTTTCACCCTGCTTGCGGTGCTGTTGGTGGTAATCGACTCGTGATTGGTGTAAGCGGTGAGTTTATCAAAGTTTCCGGTAACTGCACACGCCTGCATCATATTCCACACATCATCCGAAGTGTATGTGAAGTCACCTTTGGCAATGAGGTAATCATAGAGATCGATCACATGTTCAAAGGGTCCGAAGGTGACGGCATTATTGATGGCGGTTTTGACAGATCCGGGGTAGCCGCGCAACTGCTTGAACAGATCCGCATACTTTGTCCGGAGCGCTTTGTTTTCTGCACCGGGATCAAAGAAACAATGAGTGGCGGCGATTCTGAATTTCAACGGCTGCTTTTCATCTTCCAGAACTTTGAGTGCCATGGCGCGTGCTTTTGCAGGTTCAAGTTCCGCATAGACGCCCCATTCCTTATCGGGTCTGCCGGCTTCGCGCCACACGGCGGCGGCATCGTCCAGACGCTTGAAGGAAACATAGAGTGCGGCAAGAACTTCACTCAATTTTTCTTTATTTTTATCATTCATCTTGCTGCGGAGGAATTTTGCCGCATCGTCGCAGCGTTCCTGCCATTTCAGCAGATCTGCGTAAATCTGACAGAGCTTGACCATCTCGTTGTCGTTCATTTTCTGCAGAGCGAAAGCCTCAAGGACCGCCTTTTCCCCGGAAACGAAGTCATTTTTCTCGGCGTAATACCGGGCTATAAACGCAATGGCAGTCACTTTATAACCGGCGGGCATTTCGGGATATTTCAGAATGGAATCGGCGTACCGTTTTGCCATATCCGGATTTTTCAGCGGACCATTTGCGCTCTGCATCAGCTGATCAATGACTCTGCCGAACTGGGCAGGATCCAGTTTTTCGATCTTCAGGACCGTTTCATTCGCCAGTTTGATGATCTCGGTATGATCTGCCCGGCGGTCGCGCTTGATGTCATTCACAATGTCAATAAACGCATCGACCCGGAGCCGCTGGGACACATTTTTATCGTTCAGCACTTCCATCAGGAGGGGTCTCTGACGGGACTGCCACGCCTTGTCCCAGAAACAGGAGCGTGACATCCAGAATTTTGCCGTGGCAACTTTTTCCGGATTCTTTTCCAAGACGGCGTATTCTTTCAGTGCCGCGAACGCATTTTCCAAATCACCGGCATCGACATAAAGTTTGCGGAGCGTTTCATAAAATTCCGCTTTCTTTTCATCCTCCAGCGAAGCGATCACTTCTTTTGCGCAGGCGATCGCCTGAGGACGGTCACCCGCAAGATTGAGCGCACCGATGATCTCGCGCTTGGACTGCAATGCATCATTTTCCGTGATGGCTTCTTCCAGACGGATCAGAAGAGTATCCGCTTTTTCACGGTATTTTTTCAGCCGGTCGTATGCATTGGCTTTCTGACGCAGCAGCGCCGCACGGTCCGCAGAAAGCAGAAACGGCAGTTTCAAAAACTGATCCGCCATTGCGGGGACGGCTGCAATTTTCTTCTGACGGAACGCGCTGTCGACCAGCAGCGTGGGGATCTTTGCCCGGAGAACGGGAGAGGCTTTGCTGTCCGTCAGCAGGGCATTGAGATCTTTATCCGCCTGTGCATAATTTCCGCGCCACATCAGCCCTCTGGCATCAGAGATCTTCTTATCGAAATCGCGGTCATACTTTGCCTGATCGGCAGTGACGGGAACGGGTTTCTCCGCTTTCTGTGCGGCTTCCACATTACCGGTGCGGATGCTATCGCTTTTGGCGAAAAGTTTGTTCTGCACGGAGGTATTTTTGACATTGTCCCCTGCAGCCGGAGCATCGCCGGAGAAGCACCCGGCAAGAGCGAAACCTGCCACCGCTGCGGAGAGGATACTGTAATATTTCTTGTTCATCTTATCATTCTCCTTATTTCTTCAGCAGGGCGCGGAGTTCGAGGATCCTGGAGATCATTTCCAGACGGGCGGTATCCATGTTATCGCTGGTGGGCTTCATGAACGCCAGAAACTTCAGAGCGTTTCTTCCGGCATATTTGACATTCATATCCCGGTGTTCAGAGGCTTCCTGCGCAAGGCGTTTCATGGCGGTGGCATAACGGATATCGTCAATCCCTTCCCGGAAACCTTCCCACTGGAGCGTGTCGATCACGCCCTTTCCGTCGCCGTAGGCAAAGACCATAGGCTTGTAAACGTGAGAGCGGTCGTTGTACGGTCCGTAATGATGCGCGTAGTTGCAGAAGGAGGAATAATTCGCCAGATAAGGCGTCAGACCGTTCTGACGGCGGTTGTAAGCGGGATTTTCCGTACCGATGTGCTGCGTGGCATACCAGGAGACATAAGCGTTTCCGATCTCGTTCCAGCGGCGGGCACCTTCCGGATCTTCCGGAGAGTGGGAAGTGTTGTAGAAATCATAGATATGTCCGGCTGCATACAGAACCTGATCCCTGCCGGCAATGAAGAATTTGATCCCTTCATTCTGATAGGCTTCATAAAGCGGGAACATCATACGCACCCAACTCGTGGGCGGTTCGTCACCGTACGCCTGATAGACATTGGTGTGACCGAATACTTTCTGGTAATATTGGCGCAGCTGTTTTGCATGATGACGCAGCATGAGCGGATCGGAGTACGGCGCAAGTGCATTGCAGCTGATAACATGATCCATACGCATACCGACCCGTTTCATCACATCGACCGTGTAATTCCATTCATAGCCCGTTTCGTTGCCGCGGAGCATGTGCATGTTCTGATTGTGTTTCACCTGATTTTCCAGTGTGGCGTAAAGCTGTTTTTTCATCAGCTCCACATCGCCGCCGTTTTCCTGAAGGATCTGTTCAAAACTGATGTAGCTGTAGGAGGAGATCAGGATCTCCCGTTCCGGATCTGCATAAGTACAGGCGGGCGGAAGGGAGAAGGGAAGCACTTTCACCGAGACCGGGATCGTGCCGAGAGATGCGCCGTTCTTCACCATGGAGACGGAGCCTCTGTAAACGCCGGGCGCCTGATTTGCGGTGGCGTGGGCGGTCAGAAAGAACTGTTTGAATTGACCTTTGTTCAGAGTAACGGGCTGCAATGTTGCCGCATCCTTGAAATTGGGCTTCATACACTGGAAGGAACGGAAGGAGCGCCACGGGGGATACCCGACACGCTTGTCGATATCCAGCGGCGGTGTCAGCCAGTAGTAGGAAACGGATCCGTCTTTTTCTGTCAGGCGGGCGTAGTTCTGAACATTTTCCGTATCGACTTTGATCAAATCTTCATCGTTCAGCAGCAGTTCCGGACAGAGTTTGAGTTCTGTGTCGGAGAAATAGCTGTACCAGCCGTTGCCGTTCTGATACCAGACCTTGACAACTTTCAGATCCAGCTCGGATACGGGGAAAACTTTGCCGTCCGCCGTCTTGAATTCGGAAAGTTTGAATTCGACTTTCCCCAGATCTTCCAGCGGATAGACCACAAAGGAGCCGGGTTCGTATTCATCCTGCGCTGAAATGATGCGGACAGGCGCAAGTGCCTTGCCGTCAAGCGGATACTGATCCGGAAGACGCTGAAGATCGCTCATGGGGGGAACAGCATAATGGACCACTTTCCCCGTAAACTCCGGCTTGCTGTTCACATCGGCTGCCACTCGCGCAGCAGCAACACGACCGGCTTCCGACATCTTACGATCGACGGAGTCGAGATATTTTTTCAGATAGGGATTCTTCGCAGCATCACGGAGACTGGAAAGCTGCCCGGCTGTTTTCTGATACACGGCATCCGTGATCTTTTCCATCTGCGCCGATACATCCATGGATGCCAACGCAAGGAGAGACAATGCTGCCGCATATTTCAATTTGAAGTTCATTCCTGTGAACTCCTTTCCTGTTTAAATTCGGGGACAAACGATCTTATTTATACAGGAATAAAATATAACCGCCAGACGCCGAAAGTCAAGAATGAAACGGGGCGTAAAAAGCCATTTTTACAATAATTTAATCTGCGAAAAAAAATCCGTACTGCGGACACGGCACCGATCACCTGACAGTTTGATTTGTTGTCAGAAGTTCCCGGAAAACGGTTGATAACGGAAAACAGATATGGGCATTTTTTGATTTTCAAGCCGCCGAAATTGTAAAATATGCCGAAAACACTGTATTTTTTTACGATTTTACGGTTGAAATAAATCAAAAGGGGGATATATTAACCAAAATAGATGAGGCTGATGACAACAACTCAATTCAGGAGTTTTACAAAACAATGGATAAAAAAGTCAGTAAAACGAAGACCGTCCCCAAAAGGCTCCGTCAGACAGCGGAAAGTGCAGCGCAGCGGGGTTTGTTTTTTACGGACAGAAGCCGCAACAGCCAGTCGGATTTTTCTCCGCGGTATATGACGGTTGCCAATGACATCATCAAACGGATCTTTGATGGCGAGTACCGTCCGGCATCCAAATTGCCCTCCATGCGCGTTCTGGCAAAAAAATACGGTTGCAGCGTGCAGGTCATCCTCTCTGCGTTTCAGGGGCTGCAGTCTCTGAATTATATTGTAAGTTATCCCAAACGCGGCGTCTTTGTTTCGTCCGACATCCGTCCTGCCCGTTTCTACCGGATCGCGGTTTTCGTGCTGAATCAGAATCCGTTCACTTACGGCGATATCCTTTACCATCTGAATGATGAACTGGAAAAAGCCGGATACAGTGTGATCATCGGAATGAACTTTGACGGCGGTCTGACACTGCGTCACTGGCTCTCCTTCAAACGCAATCTGGACGGCTTGATCATTCTCGGCACGCTGACCGACAAACAGGAAAATCAGTTCCGCCGGATCAAGATCCCCTATATGCCGATGGTCTCCGCCCCCTGCCCCAAAGTCACCGACAATATCGAGGCAGAGATCCGGACCTTCGCAAAATGGTTCCTGGAAGAATACATTGACGCGCCCCCGGAATCACGCCCCATGTATCTCTGCGCAGGTGCCGATGGAAAGCCTCAGGAGCCTGTGGGCGAATGGGCAGCATACAATCCCGATCAGCTTTATATCTGGGACGGCAAAAACACCATCGTACGGAAAACGGCTGAAAACAAGTAAGCCACCCGGTCAAAAAGCACAAAAAAATCCTGAACGGTCAATTCAGGATTTTTTTTGCTCCGGATCTGCGTGCGGATCATTCAGCGGGATCGTCTTCCCCGTCCTCATTTTCCAGAAGATCTTTTGCCGGAAGCAGACGCCATTTGCCGGATTCTTTCTTGAATTCCGCCTTACATTCCTGCTTCAGTCCATTCCGCAGTTTGATGTTGTAAACCACCACCGCTGTATCGCCGGTGACCGTTTCCGATTCAATGGTCAGGACTGCCCCTGCGAGCCAGCGACGCATCCGGTCGGCTGATTTCTGATAATCGCTGTCGGTCCAACCTTCGTACCGGTCAAGGATCGCATCGGCGGCAGCGGCACCTTCCTCCTTGGCGATCTCCTCATCATTTTCTTCCGCGAGGAAATAATCATAGGCGGCTTTCCGTTCCGCTTCTGCATCGGCAAGAACTTTGGCTTTCAGATCAGCGCCGGTAAAAAATTTACGCAGTTCAAAATCTTTTTCCACCAGATCGGCGGGAGAATCAGAACAGGCGCAAAGACAGAATGCGGCAGCAGTTGCAAGAATGAGATGTGTGATTTTTTGTTTCAGCATGGGGGACCTCTTATTTTTCATTCATATATAACAAGGATCAGAAATCATCATCATCGTCATCTCCGAGCGCGCGCATAATATCCTCAAATGCAGCGAGTTGGGATTCTTCACTTGCCATCTGGAACAGGGTATCATCCCCTGCCATGGAGCGTTGACAAAGTTCATCCGGCACATCTTTCAGGAACCGTGACGGGATCTGGCGGACGAACTCCTTGAATTTGTACCGTTCCTTGGCGCAAGTCAGAAACAGCTGTTCCTTTGCCCGGGTCACTGCCACATAGAACAGACGCCGTTCCTCCTCCTCATTGCCTTCAGCCAGAGAACGCTCGTGGGGGAAAAGATTCTGTTCCATGCCGACAACAAACACGATGGGGAACTCAAGTCCTTTGGATGCGTGGACCGTTGTCATAATGGGGGCATCCCGGTCGTCATCATCCTCTGTCCGGTCGTTGTCGTCCAGCAGGGAATAACTTTCGATAAAGTCCGCCAGCTGACACGGTTCGCCGCTGTGGGTGCGGTCATCTTCAAACTTGCTCATATAGTTGAGAAATTCAAATACGTTTTCCCGCCGCGTTTCCGCTTCTTTCAGATCTTTGTAGATCCGCAGAAGACCATCAAGATAGCCGGTCTCTTTCAGAAAATTGCATGCTTTTCCGGAGAGATTCCCGGTGCTGGAAAAGGCTTCTTTTGCATTCCGCAGTGCAGCGGCAAGATTCCTTGCTCCGGTGGCTGCGGCGGCAGAAATCGATTTCAGATACTCCGGATTATCAAGCAGCTGGGAAAGGGGGATCCCTGTCACCTGACGCAGTTTCCGCAGCGTTTCAATGGCTTTGTCACCGATCCCTCTGGGCGGCAGGGAAATGATCCGCAGAAGGCTCTGATCGTCCCGGGGATTCAGCACAAGTTTCAGATAAGCGGCGGCATCCTTGACTTCTTTCCGCTGGAAAAATTCCTGTCCGCCGATGATCCGCGGGCGGACACCGATCTTACGGAACGCCATTTCAAAGGCTCTGGAAAGATAGTTGGAACGGTAGAGAATAGCAAAATCCCGGTAGGAATATTCGCCGGAACATGCCATATTGAAAATGGCATCCACCACAAATTTTGCTTCAAGATCACCATCTTTCAGGCGGACGATCTGGATTTGTTCGCCCTGCCCTTTTGCCGACCAGAGATTTTTGGTATAGCGGGCGGAATTGGGTGCGATCACAGCATTTGCCGTGGAAAGGATCGTATTGGTGGACCGGTAATTCTGTTCCAGCTTGATCTGTTTTGTTCCTTCAAAATATTTCGGGAAGTCCAGAATATTGGAAACATCGGCGCCGCGCCACGCATAAATCGACTGGTCATCATCACCGACAACGCAGAGATTTTTTGTACTGCCCGCAAGGAGCTGAATCAACCGGAACTGCGCGGCATTCGTATCCTGATATTCGTCCACCAGCAGATAGCGGTAAGTTTCCTGATACCGTTTCAGAACTTCCGGATGCTGTTCCAGAATACGGACAGTCAGCAGGAGCATATCGTCGAAATCCACCACATTCTGCAGTTCCAGCAATTTCTGGTACCGCTCATAGATCTCGGCAAGGATCTGTTCCGCAGGGCGGTTCTGCGCGGCATCGTTCAACGCATCTTCCGGTCCCCACATACGGTTCTTGCATCTGCCGATATAGGCAACGGCTTCCGCTGTCGGGATCTCTTCCTTGGAATAGCCCAGTTCTGCGGCAGCCTGACGCGCGATACTGGTCTGATCGGCAGTATCGGCAATACCGTAATTGGAATCGTAATTTCCGGCGTAGCGGATATCACGGCGCAGCACACGGGCGCAAAAAGAATGGAACGTGCCGAGCGTTACCGCTGTCGCCGCCTCAGGCGGAATGACTTTGCGGAGACGCTCTTGCATTTCCTTTGCAGCCTTGTTGGTGAATGTCACACCGAGGATCGATTCGGGCGGGATCTGTTTTTCCAGCACCATATACGCGATCCGGGTGGTAATGACTTTCGTTTTTCCGGTACCGGCACCTGCAAGTACAAGCACCGGACCTTCGGTCGTCATTGCAGCTTCCCGCTGCTGGGGATTCAATCCGTCAAGCACATCACGTGCCATAGATCAGGCATCCTGCGCAGCGAGGTCGTAACCGTTACCGTTCCAGACGGCGGCGGCGGCGGTCACGGGATTTTCAAACTCTGCGAATCTGCCGCGGCGGATCACATAATCGCAAGCGTCCTGCGCGGTGAGTGCATCAAATGCATCATCAAAATTTTCATCGCAGGGTCTGTTCAGTTCGTAAGTGGAAACAAAACGCAGTTCGCCGGGTTTCGCAGTAAACTGACGGACAAGCAGTGCGTCTTTACGGATGATCCCCAGCGTGGTGATACCGGTATTGGCATCCACTGCCGCCGCAATACGGGGCGTATCCAGGTGATCTTTTTCGTAATCCATCGCCAGCAGGGAAAGAGCGAAAGCATCGCGGACGGACATGCCGGAGATGATCTTTTCGATGATGGGGTCCGTCTGGGAGCCGTTGGTCGCCAGCGCAATGCCGCCGCAGAGACGGACACAGTTGTAGGCAATATACGGATTCTTCGCAAGATCCCCTTCGCAGCCCGGGCGGGGAATGATGGAGATCTGCTGATCTTTCAGGTTGGCGGTACGGTTCGGGAAGGAACGGGAAGATACGCGGTAAGCGGCAAAGGCTTTGCCGTCACGGGTGAGGCCCGCAGTAACGATTCTGCCGAGATACATAAGTCAAATTCTCCTGATTAGAGTTGGATTACATGTTGTTGGCGCGGGGGCGGAGCTGGGGGAACAGCACCACGTCGCGGATGGATTCTGTGCCGGTAAGCAGCATGACAAGACGGTCGATACCGATCCCCATACCGCCCGCAGGAGGCATACCGTATTCCAGCGCAGTGAGGAAGTCGCCGTCCACCGCCTGTGCCGGGTCTTTTCCGGTAAGCGTCACCTGTTCCATAAAGCGTTTCCGCTGTTCCACCGGGTCGTTCAGTTCGGAGTAACCCGGGCTGATTTCCTGACCGTTGATTTCCAGTTCGTAAACATCCACCAGCGTGGGATCGTCTTCACATTTCTTTGCCAGCGGCACAAGTTCGGCAGGGAGCCGGACCACGAATGTGGGCTGGATCAGGGTGTGTTCCACGAATTTTTCGTAGATCTCGTGAGTGATCTCAAGGTCGGTGAAGTCCGGCATCACAGCGGCACCGATCTCTTTCGCTTTCAGATATTTATCGTGCTGGGAAAGTTCAAACCAGTTCGCACCCATCTTTTCGCAGATGAGTTCTTTGTAGGGCGCGCGGCGCCACGGACGGGTCAGGTTGATGACCTTGTCGTTGGGCAGTTTGATTTCAAGTGTGCCGAAAACTTTCATGGCAACGGTGGTGACCATTTCTTCAATGAGTTCCATCATCGTTTCGCAGTTGCCGTATGCCTGATACAGTTCCAGCATGGTGAATTCCGGATTGTGACGGCGGGAGATCCCTTCGTTACGGAAGTTCCGGTTCAGTTCAAAGACTTTTTCAAAGCCGCCGACCAGCAGGCGTTTGAGGAACAGTTCGGGCGCGATACGCATGTACATATCGCAGTTCAGGGCGTTGTAATGCGTCTTGAAGGGAGTAGCTGCCGCACCGCCGGGGATGTACTGGAGCATGGGTGTTTCAACTTCCATGAACCCTTTGGATTCCAGATAGTTACGGATCTCACGAACGATCGTGATCCGTTTCTTGAGCAGATTTTTGCTGTCGTCATTCACGATCAGGTCAAGATACCGCTGACGGTAACGCTGTTCCATATCGGTGAGGCCGTGCCATTTTTCAGGCAGGGGACGGAGGATCTTGGAGAGCATGGTGTATGCCGTTGCTTTGAGCGTGATCTCACCGGTTTTTGTGGTGAAGAGCGTGCCTTCGACCGCAATAATGTCACCGATATCCAGTTTCTTGAAGCGTTTGTATTCTTCTTCACCGAGATTTTCCCGCTGAACATAAAGCTGGATCCTGCCGGAATCATCTTTCAGATGAGCAAAAGAAGCTTTGCCCATCACGCGGAGCCCCATCAATCTGCCGGCAACTTTGAACACTTCCGTATTTTCGGTATCCGGCACATACTTTGCAATGACTTCAGCCGCAGGTTTCAGACCGTCCACTTTGATCCCGTAGGGGCGGATCCCGGCTTCTTCCAATTCCTGTTTTTTCGCAAGACGCTGGGTAAAGATGTCGTCCTGTTTCTGCTGTTCCTGAATGATATCGGCTTCTGCCGCATCATTGCGTGTTTCTTCACTCATTTTCCACGGTTCCTTCTCTGGATATGTTTATGTTTTCTGTAATTGTAAAATAAAAACTTTATAATATAACGCCGGACTGCATCTTTTTCAAGGGAACGCCACGGTTTTTCCGTCATTCCATAACAGACTCAAAAAAAGTATGGCAAAGATGCACTTTTCCCTGTATATTTTCCGTTTCTGCACTGGCAACTTTCAAAAATGGCGTTATATTGCTGATGACAAATATTTTATTTTTGATTTTATTACGGAGAAGGAGCGCAAAAATATGGCTTACGGTTCGCGGACACCGGTCACTGCGATCGAATTCGGCACCGACAAGATCTGTGTTCTGCATGGCTGCCGGGATGAATCCGGCAATGCGGAAGTGCTGGCATTTGCAGCAGCACCGTCAGAAGGATCGGTAAGAAAAGGGTCCATCGTTGACCCGGTAAAGGCAGGAAAGATCCTGGGAGACCTTCTGGAACGGGCAGACAGTATGATCCCCGGTCACAATGAACACCGCTTTGTTTATTATCTTCTGAACGGATCATCCATTGCATCCCATCGCGGCAGAGGCAGTGTGGTCCTTCACGGCGGCGGAACAGTGACGGAGGAACATATTCAGGATGCACTGGAAAAAGCAAACGGACTCTCCCTGCCGAACGGGGTCACACAATTCAGTTCTTATGACTCCTTTTTCATTCTGGACAACCAGAGCCGGGTGAAAGATCCCATCGGTCAGATCGCCGGAACGCTGGAATCGGTCCTCCACATCCTGACAACCGACAGCAAGCAGATCGATACCGTAAACCAGATCCTTGAAAACAACGGCTTTGAATATGAGGGCATCCCCGTGTTCAACGGCGTGGCATCCGCTTTCGGCGTGCTGCGTCAGGAAGAACGGGAACAGGGCGTTCTGCTCATTGATTTCGGACAGGGCGCATGCGATTATCTCCTGATTTGCGCAGACGGCATTTATCATTCCGGCGTTCTGCCGGTCGGGGTGTCCCATGTGGCAAACGACCTCGCCATCGGGCTTGATCTGCCTTACGATTTCTGTCTGAAATTCCTCAGTGAAAACCGTATCTCCAAACTCCGCGAGAACGGGACGAACTTTCTGGAATATACCGCTTCGGTCACCGGAAAGAAACGGCGTATCCCGCTGGATTCCTTTGAAAAGATCATCGAACTGCGTTTCAGAGAGATTTTCTCCATCATCAAACAGGGGATCGTCAAAAAGAAATTGATCCCCTGCATGACCCGCGGGATTGTCCTCTGCGGCGGCGGAGCAATGCTGGACGGCATCCAGAAAGAGGCAAGTCAGGTCTTTGAATTTCCGGTCCGGATCGGCGAACCCATCGGGATCACCGGCGTACAGACCGGATTCAGCAATGCCATGCCGTGTTATGCGGCGATCCTCGGCTTGCTGAAACATGCCCTCGACGACGAAGCAATCCAGGAAACCGGCGGACTCACATGGGTCCGGAACATCATCTCATCCGTAGGTGAAACCGTTTTCGGGAAGATCAAACGGGCAAAAAAGGTACTTGAACAATGACTGGCGAAGCAAACAAAAAACGCCCGATGATCCTGGGGATCGGCGGCAGCGGCGCGGCAATGATCGAACAGCTCGCTCTGCTCCCCGGTATCAATGAATATATCCTCGCCCTGATCGATACCGACAGGGATACCACTTTGCGGTCCGCTGCTGAATTGCGGATCTCTGCCGCTGTCGATTGGGGCATCTCCAACAGCGGCGGCGGATGCGGCGGCGATATCATCCGCGGTGAACGCGCCATGGCACGGGAACGGCAGGCAATTTCGGAAATGCTGGAAAAAGCATCTTTTCTGACAGTCTGCGGCGGTTTGGGCGGCGGCACTGCCACCGGCGGCGCACGGACCATTGCAAGCGTTGCACGGAATCTGAAACTGCCCGCAGTATTTCTGCTCACAACGCCCTTCTCTTTCGAATCCTATTCCAGACGCCACAACGCACAGGACTGTGTGCGGGAACTGCTGCCAATGACGGATATTCTGCTGACACTGCCCAACGATCTTCTCTTTGCGCAGCTCCCCCCCGATCTGCCCGCAGAACAGGCGTTTGAACGGTCTTCCATTGAAATGGCGTACACCGTTTTCGGCATGTCGGAACTGATGCGCTGCCGGAATCTTCTGGGTGCGGATTATGCCGCATTCATGGCGCCGGTGCGGGGTCAACTCTGCGATTGCTCCATCGGGATCGGTGCCGCCGACGGCAATGACGGGCTCGACCGCTCTGCCATTGCTCTTGACCGGCTTCTGCAATCCCCCTTCCTCGGCGGGATGGAACGGATCAGAAAAGCGGATGCCGCCTTTGTGATTTTGAGCGGCGGAACGGATCTGCAGCTGGCAGAAATGAAACGCTCGATCGAAATGACGTCAGATGTCTTCCCGCCGAAGATCGAACTGCTTTCAGGAGCGGCAGTCGCGCCCTCAATGAACGGCAGGATCCAGCTGACGGCGATCGTGATCCGTTATGTCAATCCCCCGCCCCAGAAAAAACAGCGTCCGGTCATTCCCGCAACACAGGTCCCGACACAGGAACTGCCGCTGTCTGAACCTCACAGGGAACTGATCCAGGAAGAATTTACGCTGACCAGTTTCAGCCGCGGTATTTTTGAAAATACGCCGCCCTCAAAGTATATGGATGAAGATCTTGACATCCCCACATTCCAGCGGCAGAAAGTTTCCATAGACCGCGGAAAAACCGGAGTCTGACCGACCGATGCGCAATTACAGCCACAAAATCATTCTTCTGCTGACGGCGTTCCTGCTGCTGTGCGGCGTTTCCGGATGTCAGAAAAAAACACCTTTCGATCCCGGTCCGCCGCCCAAAACCGATCCGGCTCTGGCATACCGTTTCGCCGAAGAACAGGTCAAACTCGGACCACGCCCCTCCGGCAGAAATGAAGCGGCACAGCGATGGGTGAACAACCGTTTTGCGGAAACCGGAAAAGTTTTTGTGGAACCGCACACTTTCCGTGAAAACGGCGTAGCGTATTACAATCAGCTCGCGTGGTATCCGTCAAAATCTGAGCGTTTTGTGATCGTTGCGGCGCATTATGATACAAAAGTTCTGCCCCTCGCGCCGGATTTTCAGGGTGCCAACGATGGTGCGTCCGGAGTCGCGGCACTCCTTGCCATGGTCCATGCCCTGCCCGAAGATGTCGATCAGTACAAACTGCCATTCGGGCTCCTTTTTGTCTGTTTCGATGGCGAGGAGGCGTTGCGGGAATATTCCGATACGGATGGTCTTCACGGCAGCCGCGCATTGGCGGAAATCCTCAAAAAAAATGGTCAGGACAAAAATTGTGTTGCCATGATCCTGCTGGATATGGTGGGCGATAAAAATCTGGATGTCCGGTTCCCCGCCGATACAACGCCGTGGCTGAAAGATCTTGCTGCGCAAACTGCGGTCCGGCTCGGAGTTCAGAAACAGTTTGCTCCCGGCGGTCCGGTGATGCTGGACGACCATGTGCCGTTCCAGAAGATCGGCATCCCCGTCATTGATCTGATCGATTTCAATTTCGGTCCGGGCAACGCCTTCTGGCATACTGCCCAGGATTCTCTCGACAAAATATCCGGTGAATCCATTGCCGCCTCTGCAGATTTTGCATTTCAACTGATCTGGGCGATCGCACGCAGAGATCGGGAGTTGTCAAAATGAATCTGACAGGAACAATGATCCCGTTCAGGGCGGGTGATGCCCGTTTTCTGATGGCGGAAAAATTTGCAGACGATGAACTGCGGGAATTTCTCGCGCAGATCGACCGGAATCTGGAACTGTCCGTTGTGCTGAAAGATTCCCCGACGACCACCGCCGGGCTCGTGACACTCCGCAGCAGCGCCCGTTCCTTTTTCCTGAAACGGACCAACAACAAGGGATTCCGGTTCACCTGCCGGTATCTGTTCCGGAAAGCGCGTGCGTTCCGGGCGGCGAAAGCGGCACTGCTGCTCAAAGGCCTCGGTATTGCCACGCCGGAAGTCGTTGCCGTGGGGGAAAAACGGAGCGGTCTGATCCTGAAGTCCGGATATCTTGTCACAACAACCGCGGACGGCATCTGCGGCATGGAAAAAATTTTCAAAACAACAACCGAACCGTATCAGATCCTTGATCCCTTTCTGGAATATGCCGGAACGGTCATGGCAAAACTCCATAACGGACATATTGTTCACGGCGATTTGAAACTGCATAATTTTTACCGGATCGCGTCCACCGGTGAGTTCGGGATCTGGGATCTGGACAGCGTCCGGAAGTTCAACAACACGCCGCCGCGCCATCTCATTCTGGAAGAATTGGGGCTGCTGACTGCGTTCTGTTCTCTCCTTCTGCAAAAAAATCCCGCCGTTCTGACGGAGGATACATCCTGTGCGGTTCTCGCGGAAAAACTGCTGAACGCCTATCTCCCGCACGCACACGCGTACAACGATTTTCTCACAAAGGAACAACTGATCCGGTGTACTCAGAATCATCTGGACAGGATCCTGAAAAAACGGAGTGCCGGAAAATGAAAACCAACGCCGTCATTCCGTGGAAGTGGCATAAAGATACAGATCCGGTGTTCCTGCAGGATTGGTTTGCTGAAAGCCTCAAAACCGGTGTCCTGATCAAAAAAAATGCAAAACGCTCCGTCCGGAAAATCACTTCCCCAAGCGGCAAAGTATATTTTGTGAAACAGGAATGTTCATTCCGCAACAAGGCAAAAAAGGAATATGCGGCGGCGGCAATGCTCCGCAGGGCCGGGATCCCCTGCATCCGTTTTGCGGCACTGGGCAAATACGGATTCCGGCGGACGATCCTGATTTCTGAAGAGGAACAGGATACGGTCAACGCACTGGAATATTTTTACGCCACAGCAGCGGCGGATCCTGAAAAACGGACAGCATTTTTCGATGCACTCCGCAATCTGATGGCGGCGATGATGCAGAACGGCATCCGGCACAGTGATTTTCACGCGGGAAATGTGCTGGTACGCGATACTTCCGGCTCATGCGAAATGATCCTTGTCGATCCCATTGCCGCAAAAAAAAGTTCCAAAGCGTGTCCGCTGGAACTGGCGGGGATCCTGACCAATTTTCTGCCGGAGATCACAGATATTGAAATGCTTCAGGTACTCTCCGTGCTGCACGATCCGACGGTCACTCCCGCCCGGCTGAAAGAACGCCATGCCGCCATGATCCGTTCAGAATGGCAGAAACGGCGGAAGCAGATCCTTTCCGGCAATTCAAAATTCACCCGCCGCATCCAGCGGGATTCACGCATTTTTGAAGTCGTTTCCACCCCGTGGTATTCGCCGGGTTCCCTGCCCGATGATGCGGAACTGGCGGAAATGACATTGGAGATCGTTCCGGACAAAACGGCTGACGAAAGACTCCTTGCGCTCTGCCGTGCCAGACTTGAAGGCATCCCATTTGACCGCCCCTTCCGGATCATGGAACGGCGGAACGGCACAACTGTTCTCTATTATTCGCAGAAATGAATTTGCAATATGCGCGCACGCGTGCTATATTGCTGATGTATTTTTATCTACGATCAAAGAGAAACAAACCAAAGGAGTACAGCAACCATGTTTCTGACGATTCTTTCTTTCATCCTGCTGATCGCAGGGGGTGCGGGCATTTTCCTCGGCAAGAAAAACAACAATGTGATCTTCGTTTTTGCCGGGACCGGCGCGGCTGTTCTCGGTTTGGCATGTTTGTTTGCATCCTGGAGCGGCGTGATCGGTGCGATCCTCATCGGTATCGGATTCTGTGCGCTTCAGATGACGCCCCAGACAGCGAAAGCCCGTATCTTCGGCAATTTTCTGATCCTGCTTGCCGGTATTGCGCTGATCATGGCTGGTCAGTACGGTGCGTTTGACGGTGCCGATAGCGAATTGCTGAAAAAAGAATTCCGTTTCAATGAAGTTCAGGGTGAATATCTGGGACAGTTTGTGCGTCAGCAGCACAGCGGCAAAACGGTGGCGATCATTCTGCCCGGCAATCAGAACTCCCGCGATGGCGAACTTCTGCAAACGGAAAAAGAATTTATTGCGGCATTTGAAAAAGGATTCGGCGGGAAAGTGACGGTCAAAGCCATGCCCGTACCCGATATGGATATGCCCGGCACCGATGCGCCGGCGGAGGAAATCGAAAAATATATGGCTACCAGCCGCTCTCTTTCTCTTGCTGCCAGTTACGACAGGACGTTTGATTCCGTTGACTGCGAAGTTCTTGTGAATCTGGCAGGTCTCCCCCCGGACGCATACGAATTCCGGCGCCTTTCCGCCTTTGATCAGCCCGGACGTATTTTTATTCTGGCTGAAAACGGAAACAATCAAACCGAACGCCTGCACAAAATAATCAAAAGCGGTGTCATCGGCGGTCTTGTCATGATCAGCAGCACGCCCAAAAAACTGAGCGAAGATCTGCCGGACGATCTGGAAGGGGCATTCCGCGCCCGTTATGTTCTGATCACACCGGACAACGTTGAAGAGTATGTAAACGACCCTCTGTATAAGAACCGTCTGACGCTTCCCGCTGAGGATGATCAGGCTGAATAATCAACATCCACCCTATGCACGCACCATGCCAGATTTTGATGATGAACTGAATGAATGCCTCCGGCATTTTACGCCCCGTGCAGCCCAGGCGCTGCAGCTCGCCGCAAAAGAAGCAGTCCGCTTGAACCACGATTACATCGGCACGGAACATGTGCTGCTGGGCATTCTCGCCCTCGGCGACGGCGTGGCTGTTCAGGCGTTGAAGATGTCCGGGATCAATCTGGATAATCTCCGGCTGGAAATCGAACGCTGTACGGGGATCGGCGGAACCATTCTCCAGGAAGGGGAACCGCCTATCACCGACCGGTTGCGGGACGTGCTGCTTCTTGCCCGGAAAGAAGCCCGGTCCATGAACTACAATTACATCGGCACGGAACATATTCTGCTGGCGATCATCCGCAACGGTTCCGGCTGTGCCGCCAATGCACTGCGGAATCTGGGTGCCGTTCCGGAAAAGATCCGCACCGTTGTCTTTGCCGCTCTTGACCCGGATTATATTCCCGATTCCGACGAAAATCTGAAATACAAATCAGAGAATCCGGATGATCCCGGAGCGTCCGGGACCGGCGATACCGAACTGAACGCGCTCAATGCTTTCGGCAGAAACCTGACCGATCTCGCGGCACGCGGCGAACTTGATCCGGTGATTGGCAGAGAAAATGAAATCGGACGCGTGATCCAGATCCTCTGCCGACGGACCAAAAACAATCCCGTCCTGATCGGCGAAGCGGGTGTCGGCAAAACTGCCATTCTGGAAGGACTGGCGCAAAGGATCGTATCCGGTGATGTTCCGGCGATCCTCTCCGGCAAAAAGATCTATGCGCTGGATCTGCCCCTGATGGTGGCAGGCACAAAGTACCGCGGACAATTTGAAGAACGGATCAAAGCCGTGATCGATGAGATCCGCAATGCGGGCAAAAAGATCATTCTCTTTATCGACGAACTCCACACCATTGTCGGTGCGGGCGGCGCAGAAGGTGCCATGGATGCCGCCAATATCATCAAACCCGCCCTGTCCCGCGGCGAACTGCAATGTATCGGCGCAACGACCCTTGACGAATACCGGAAAGGCATCGAAAAAGATGCCGCTCTGGAACGCCGTTTTCAATCGGTTCTTGTGGAACCGCCGTCCATTGAAGATTCCATCAAGATCCTTGCAGGACTCCGTGCGGTCTATGAAAAACACCATGGTGTCCGCTACGGCGACGATGCCATTGAAGCGGCGGTACGGCTTTCCGACCGGTACATCTCCGGGCGTTTTCTGCCGGATAAAGCCATTGATGTCATGGACGAAGCCGGTGCGAGGATGAGGATCATTTATGCGCCCAAAGCGCCGGATATTTCCAAACTGGAACAGGAACTTTCCGCCATTGCCGAAGAAAAGGAACTGGCGATCGTGGAACAGCGTTTTGAACACGCCGCCGCTCTCCGCAACCGGGAACGCGCCGTCCGGCAGGAACTGGATGCAAAGAAGGAAGCATGGCAGAATCAGTGTGATGAAAATATGCCGGTCGTGACGGCTGCAGATATTGCGCAGGTCATGGCGAAACTTTCCGGCATTCCTGCGACCCGGATCGAATCCGGCGAGATGTCCCGTCTGCTGAAAATGGAAACGGAACTTTCCGCATCGGTGATCGGTCAGCCGGATGCAGTCCGGGCATTGTCCCGTGCGCTCCGCCGTTCCCGTGCGGATCTCAAAGATCCCAACCGCCCCATCGGGTCCTTTATTTTCCTCGGACCGACCGGTGTCGGTAAAACGCTGCTGGCGAAAGCGGTGGCGGAATTTATTTTCGGCGATGCGGAAGCACTGATCCAGATCGATATGTCTGAATATATGGAAAAATTCAATGTGTCCCGTCTGGTCGGTTCGCCGCCGGGATATGTGGGACACGGTGATGGCGGGGAACTGACGGAACGGGTCCGCCGCAGACCGTACAGCGTAGTCCTTTTTGATGAGATCGAAAAGGCGCATCCGGATGTGATGCACATGCTGCTGCAGATCCTGGAAGAAGGTAAACTGACCGACTCCCTCGGCAGAAGAATCGACTTCCGCAATACCATTGTCATCATGACCAGCAACATCGGTGCCGACCGGATGGGCAGAGGCGGCGGTGCGCTCGGGTTCACGCCGGACAGTTCTGCCGCAGATGAGAAACAGTCTTCCGCCCTGCTGGATATGGCAAAACGCGCATTCAAGCCGGAATTCATCAACCGCGTTGACGAACTGCTGGTATTCCGTAAACTGAACAGAGACGATTTGAAAAAGATCGTCCGACTCGAACTGAACAAACTGATCAAACGGATGGCGGCACAGGGGCGCACCTTCACCTGCTCCGATGCGGCTGTCGATCTGCTGACAGAGAAAGGTTATCAGCCTGAATTCGGTGCAAGACCCATCCGCCGTGCGGTGGAACGCTGGATAGAAGATCCGCTCTCCGAACTGATCCTGAGCGGAAAACTCAAGAAAAATATTTTTGCCGATACGGAAAACGGCGAAATCATTTTCAAATCCAAAGGCAGATAAATGAGCGCAGACGAATTGTTTGACATCATTGATGATGCCACGGGGGAAGTGATCGGGACCGCCCCGCGCAAACGCTGTCACGGCGATCCATCTCTGATCCACCGCAGCGTCCATATTGTCGTTTTCAACACGGCGGGACAGATCCTGCTTCAGAAACGGAATCTGCACAAAGATATCCAGCCGGGCAAATGGGATACTGCCGTGGGCGGACATCTCGATTCCGGGGAAACGTACCTTGATGCGGCAAAGCGTGAGTTCGGCGAAGAACTGGGCATCCCCCTGCCCGGCGAACTGAAAGAATTGTTTGCGTACAAGATCCGCAATGAGATCGAATCGGAAAATGTTCAGGTGTTCACCATTGTCTGTGACGGACCGTTCCAACCCCAGGAAAGCGAGATCGATCAGGTGGCATTTTTTGATCCCGCCGATCTGAAAGCGCGTCTGCTGAAGGGCGATACTGCCGATATGACACCTGTTCTTTGCCGCGAACTGAATATGCTCCTTCAACCGGAGAACTGAATTTGACCGGACAAACTGAAAATCCGACCCCGTTTCAGGAGGCTGTACAGCGTTTCAAAAAGGAACGTATGGCTGTGGTTGCGCTGATTTTCATTGCATTGCTGTTTCTGACAGCGGTGCTTGCGCCCCTCATCGCCAACGGTCTGCCGCTTCTGGTCATTCCGGAAGAAGGGATGCCGTTCAGTCCTGCGCTCCGGGATTTTTTTGCACCGGATGTACAGGAAGTCTTTGTGGAAAAGATCTTCAATTATCTGCTGCTTGCTCTGCCTGCGGCATTGATCCTGCATAAAAAAAAGTGGCTGATGTTTGCCGCATTGATCCTGCTGATCATTCCATTCCTGACCGTTCAGCGGGTCAATGACACCACGGGTTACGATCAACTGCCCGGCATCCGGACGATCATCCGGACGCCCGTGCCGTACAGTCCCTTCGCCACATCGCCCGACACCTATGAAAAACCGTCGGCGGAACACTGGCTCGGTACCGATCAATCAGGCCGGGATGTTTTTGCAAGAATGCTTTACGGCGGGCGGGTCTCGCTGGCAGTGGGGCTGTTGGCGTCTGCCATTTCGCTGCTGCTCGGGGTATCGGTGGGATTGTTCTCCGGCTATCTCGGCGGAAAATTTGATCTGTTCGTTCAGCGTGTGGTGGAGATCGTTATCTGTTTTCCCACATTTCTGCTGCTGTTGATCCTGATGGCACTGATGCTGGACAGCGGATCGCGGCAATCCATTCTGCTTGTGATCCTTGTACTGGGCTGTACCGGCTGGCCGGGATTGGCGCGGCTGGTTCGCGGGGAAGTTCTGAAACAGCGTCAGATGCAGTATATTCAGGCTTGCGAATCTCTGGGGGTCCCCTTTGTCCGGATCATGTTCCGGCATCTGCTGCCCAATGTGGCGGGACCGGTATTTGTCTGTTTTGCATTTGATGTTGCGGGCGCGATCCTTGCAGAAAATTCCCTGAGTTTTCTCGGCTTCGGCGTCCAGATCCCCACGGCGAGCTGGGGCGAACTGCTGCGGCAGGCACTGGAAGATCCCCTGACCTATTGGAATCTGATGCTCTGGCCCGGACTGGCAGTATTTTTCTGCGTCTGTGCCTTTCATTTTATCGCAGACGGACTGCGGAACACCATCGACCGGAAAACATGACCGCAAAGGAGAAAAAGATCATGTCCACTATCATCCGATTCAAAATGAGCGATGACGCCCTCGATCTGAAACCTGCAAAGGCACATGCGGATGACGCCGCTTACGATTTGAGATCGCGTACCGATCTGACCGTTCAGCCGGGAAAAGTCACTCTCGCGCCTACCGGACTTTTTCTGGAACTGCCCGTTGGATTTGAGGCGCAGATCCGCCCCCGCAGCGGTATGGCACTGAAATTTTCCATGACGCTTCTCAATACCCCCGGCACCATCGATGCCGGATACCGCGGCGAAGTCTGCTGCATTATGTTCAATGCCGGAGATATGCCCTACGAGATCAAACGCGGCGACCGGATCGCCCAGATGGTCATTGCCGCCCTGCCCGATGTTCAGCTCTGCGAAACGGCGGAACTGGGGGAATCGGACCGCGGCAGCGGCGGGTTCGGCTCCACCGGAAAGGCGTGATCGGGTAAAATACGGTACATTTTTCCATTTTTTCCCGCTTCTCTACTTGAAATCCGGCAAAAATGTGGTAATTTGATACCGGAACGATTTTGATTTTTTCTAACGAGAGAGGAAACGAACACATGAAACCTGAATTTGCAAAGTATCTGCAGCAGGATTCCATCCTTCTGTTGCAAGGCGTCACCAAGAAAAATGTCCTCGAAGACATTGTCCAGCATGCCGCAACCCGTTGTACCATGGACGAAGACCAGATCCGTGATGCTGTCTGGAAACGCGAACGTATGATGACCACCGGTGTCGGCAAAGGTCTTGCCCTTCCCCACATCCGCGTCAATGGTTTCCCCTCTCCCCTCGTGATCGTTGCGATCTGCCAGACTCCTGTGGAAGATTACAAGAGTCTTGACAATCAGCCCATCAATCTGGTTGTTTTCCTCGCTGCCGATGAACGGGATCAGGAAGCCTATCTGAAACTGCTGGGCAGCATTTCCAGCAAGCTCAAAGAAGACGGCATCATCCCCGAGATCCTCGCTGCCGGTGAAGACCGCGCGAAGATCCAGGAGATCCTTTCCCGCTGACGGTTTCCGCAGCAATTCGAGTGATACAGAAAGACCGGCTTCGTGCCGGTCTTTTTTTGTGCCTGAAAATGAAGGTGGAAGATCAGATGATGAAGACGGGCTTTTCATCGCTCATGGTGCGGACATCCCCACCGGCAGCAGCCGTCTGCTCCTCCAGAGCAACATCATCAAAAACGCGGACATGGTCCACTTCAAAGTAATCCGGCAGCACCACACCGTTCAGCGCCGGATCACATTTTCCTTCATAGCGGTAACCGCGGCACTCTGTCGATACCAGAATAAACTGTTCCACATGAGATACCGGACCCGTGGTGATGCCGCCGCAATGTTTGCCGTTCTCATCCAGTTCCGGTGCATATTTTGCAGGATCGGGCAGGATCTGCCCCACTTCTTTTCCGTCGATATAAAACGTATAGCCGTCAGGACGCCAGTTCACTGCGTAATAATGCCAGCGGTCCGGCGTTTCCACATGCTTCCAGCGGAAATGACCGGAGCCTTTGCAATCTCTGCCGTATCCGCCCCAGATATTGCCGCCGACTATGGTGTTTTCCTGATACAGACGGTAATTCTCCATAATATCACATTCCACTCCGGCAACACCGGGATCAGGATGGGAACCGATCCCCGGCGCCTGAAGCCAGAACGCAGACCACCAGCCGTCATATTTCGGAAACCGGCAGCGGATCTCATAAAAACCGTACTTGTGCATAAACAACGGCTTTTCCAGTTTGCCGAAGGGATAAAATGCCACATCATTTTCCGGCGGGATATCATAAGTCAGGGAGCCGGTCTGCAGATGGGGTGAACTGAATGTACCGTCATCATTTTTGACAAGATGAAGACGCAAATGGCTCTCGCCATCCAGTTCCACTCCCTGATCCGTATAAGCGGGAAAACGTTTCCCCCAGAAATTCATCCGGAATGTCCATTTGCTACGGTCAAGTTCCTTCCCGTCAAACTCATCGTTCCAGACAAGTTTCCATTCTTTATCTGCCGGGAGAAAACTTTCTGCGTGACGCTCATCGATCCTGAATGACTTCATAAAATATCACTTTCCAATTGTTGTTCAGTCTGCGGCAGAGATAAAATAAATGCTCCTGCACCGGAATACAAGAGCATTTCAATAAAAAAACGGAATTATTTTTTTCAACTGAGTTTGCTTTTCACAACCGCAAGTTCAGTATCAGCATCCGTCAGGAGTTCATCCACCAACTCACGGATCGGCATAATACGGTCCACAAGACCGACAGACTGACCAGCCATCAGCGAACCGTTGTCCACATCGCCATCCACCACCGCGCGGCGCAAAGCACCGACCCAGAACCGTTCCACTTCTTCCTGCGCGAACTGACGGGTCACATTCCCCGCTTCCAGTTCCTTGAGCAGACGCAGCTGGAGTTTCCCGAATTCATCCATCCCTTTGTTTCGGAGAGAACGGACAGAAACCACCGGAAGTTTGGAATCGAACTGGGGCGTAGCCACCGCATCACGGGCATTGGCGCGACGGAATGCAAGTTTGAAGTTTTCGTGGGCGCGACATTCTTCCGTCATCACAAACCGGGTGCCGAGCTGGGCGCCCGCCGCACCCATCAGAAGCGCATGAGCGATCATTTTACCCGTGGCAATACCACCGGCAACAAACATGGGGATCTGCTCCGCAAAACGGAACAGGACCTGCTGCATCAGCACAACAGAAGAAACGTGTCCGATATGACCACCGGCTTCGCTGCCTTCCAGAATAATGGCGTCCGCGCCGAAACGCATCATCCGTTCCGCAATGGAGACCGTGGATGCAAAACAGAGAACTTTCGCGCCCGTTTCCTTGGCGGCAATCACTTCTTTTTCCTTCGGAAAACTTCCGGCAAACACAATGTACGGCACTTTCATCTCTGCCAGCATGGCAAGCTGATCGTGGTACGCCGGGGCAATGGTGATCAGATTGACCGCAAAGGAATGATCCGTCAGACTGCGGACTTCATTGATCTGCTGACGGAGGATCTCCACAGGCGCGTTGCCGCCCGCAAGACAGCCGAAGCATCCGGCATTACAGACAGCAGCCACAAGCTGCGGTTCGGAAACCCAAGTCATAGCACCGCAAAGAATGGGGTACTTCACATTCAGAAATTCACTGCCCCTTTTCAGGAAGGGATTCAGATTTTTCAGTTCTGTCATAATAAAACACCTTTCATTTTATAACAGTCTGTTTCAGTCGAAATCATTTCATTTCTAACAATATAGCACCACCAATGCACCTTGTCAAATCAGGGTTTGATAAAACTTGCAAATATGACAGTTTAATATTTTTAACATCAAAATTTATAAGGGACGGCAAAAAAAATCCCCCGTCTCCCGAAGGAAACAGGGGATGTGAAACCGATCAATCAGTTCACTTTGCAATACCCAGGAGAGCCTGGATCTTCGGAGCAAACTGGACAAAGAGCGGAGTAAAGACGACCGCCACCATGCTCATCAGTTTGACGAGGATGTTCAGAGAGGGACCGCTGGTATCTTTGCAGGGGTCACCGACCGTATCGCCGATCACAGCTGCGCCGTGAACAGGATTCTTTTCACCGTTGGGCAGTTTTTTGCCGCCGAAGTTGCCTTTTTCAATGTGCTTCTTGGCATTGTCCCAGGCGCCGCCGGCGTTGTTGAGCAGACAGGCAAGAGAGAAACCGCAGGTGAGACCACCGGCGAGAAGCCCCATGATGCCGGGGACGCCGAGAACGAGACCGGTCACGACCGGGATCAGGATCGCCAGCAGAGAGGGCAGCATCATTTCGCGCTGGGCACCAGCAGTGGAGATGGCAACGCAGCGGGCATAATCGGGCGTGGATTTTTCTTCCAGAATACCGGGGATTTCACGGAACTGGCGGCGGACTTCTTCCACCATGCTGCCGGCGGCACGGCCGACCGCTTTCATGGTCAGAGCGCAGAAGACAAATGCCACCATGGCACCGATGAACAGACCGCAGAGGAAGAGCGGATTCATGATGGTCACATCATAGAACTCAACCAGGACCTGGAAGTTGTCGATGTCAGACAATTTCAGTTTTGCGGTGATATCAGCGGGGAAGCTCTTGAACTTGGTACCCCAGATCTGGATTTCCTGAATTTCAGCCGCCAGCAGAGCCATAGCCGTCAGAGCGGCAGAACCGATGGCGAAACCTTTACCGGTCGCAGCAGTCGTGTTGCCCAGCATATCCAGAGCGTCCGTACGTTCACGGACCTGCGGCGGAAGGTGGGACATTTCAGCGTTACCGCCGGCGTTGTCGGCGATCGGACCGTAAGCGTCAGTTGCCAGCGTGATGCCCAGCGTGGCGAGCATACCGACAGCAGCAAAACCAATGCCGTACAGACCGTTGATGGTGGAGCTGAAACCACCTGCAAAGGCGAAGGAGCAGAGGATCGCCAGAACTGTGGCAATGACCGGAACCGCAGCAGAGAGCATACCCACAGCCAGACCGTCAATGATCGTGGTAGCGGGCCCCATTACAGCCTGACTGGCAAGGTTCTGGGTGGGTTTGTATTCGTCAGAAGTATAGTATTCCGTGGAGTAACCGATCACCACACCGGCAACCAGACCGGCAATGATGGCACCGAAGATACCCCAGGAAATAATGCCGCATGCCGCAAGGATCGCAGCAACGACAATGATCAGGGCGGAACTGCCCCAGGTGCCGATACGCAGTGCTTTGAGCAGCGTCATCATGCTGGCACCTTCTTTGCAGCGGACTGCGAAGATACCGAGAACAGAGAGAACGATACCGATACCGGCAATGATCATGGGCGCATTCACGCGGACAGCTGCATCACCGAGTGCGCCGGGGATGGCGGCACCGAGTGCGGCAGTAGCGAGAATGGAGCCGCAATAGGATTCGTAAAGGTCAGCACCCATACCGGCAACGTCACCCACGTTATCGCCCACATTGTCAGCGATGGTGGCAGGGTTGCGGGGGTCGTCTTCAGGGATACCGGCTTCGACTTTACCGACGAGGTCGGCGCCGACGTCAGCAGCTTTGGTGTAGATACCGCCGCCGACACGGGCGAAGAGAGCCTGCGTGGAAGCACCCATACCGAATGTCAGCATGGTGGCAGTGATTTCCATGAATTTGTGGCTCATATCGAATCCGGCGGGAACCAGCTGCAAACCGCAGAGGGAAAGACCGTTGACCATGTTTTCAGCCGTATAAACGACTTTGTCAAGAATGATGTACCACAGCGTGATGTCAAGCAGACCGAAACCGACAACGACCATACCCATGACCGCACCGGAACGGAACGCGACCTGCAGACCGCGGTTCAGACTTTCGCTTGCACCCTGAGCAGTACGGCTGCTGGCGGCGGTAGCCGTCTTCATACCGATAAAACCGCAGAGACCGGAGAAGAAACCGCCCGTCAGGAACGCAACCGGCACAAAGGGATTCTGGAGACCGAGGAACGCAAGGACCAGGAAGATCACAAAGAGGATCGCAAACACGATACCGACTTTGCTGTACTGCTGTTTCAGGTACGCCATGGCACCTTCGCGAACGAATCCGGCGATCCGTTTCATCGCGTCGTTGCCTTCGGGGGCTTTGATCATCAGTTTGTAGCAGACCACTGCCACGACCAATGCTGCGATCGCACAGATGGGTGCGATCCAGAATGCCGGAGTAATACCGGAAACTGCTTCGTTTGCCGCAGCCGCCACGTCCGCACCGGCTTTATCAACCGTTGCAGCGACATCGGCTCCAGCCTTGTCGAATGTGCCTTGGATCTTGTCAAAGAGACCTTCTTCCGCCGCCAGAGTGGTACACCCCATCACGGAAAGAATTCCTCCTGCCATCGTTTTGAGTTTCATAAGTTTTCCTTTCGATGTGTTGATGTTACTTATCGTTAAGTTTCATATAATTGAATTCAGAATGATAGGCGAGTTCTTTGGCTGTCGCGGGATCGAAGGGTCCGTCAACAAAGACCAGCACGCTGTTTTCATCCAGCAGTCTGCGGGGACGGAATCCGCGGTAAAACACGCCATCGATCACAAACGCCATTTCTTCATGGGCGTAAGCATTGGAAAGCATGATCCATTCGCGTCTGCCCTTCTGAGTCAGGGTGATCTCAAGGTCATAATAACCGGGTTTGGAGGGGCGGGGCACCGCCTGAACTTTTTCGATCTCTCTGGATGTGAGCCAGGGGGAACTGACCGTGACTTCCCGTTTGGAATATGTGGGGATGGTCATTTCCGTTTCAGCACCATGCCGGTATTTGATCACGGGATGAATGGAAATTTTAGCTTGAGCCGGACGCTGAAGTTCCTCATAGCGGTCGGGATCAAGCCAATTTTCAGGGGAACAGGAGCTGGGGGCTCCCATAGCAAAAACGGCGGCAACAACGGCTGCTGCCGACAACAAAAGCGGCTTGATTCTGCTCATAAAAACAAGTCTCCGGTTTATTGGTGTTTCATCACACAATAATATACTGCACAGGGGAAGAAAAATCAAACTGCATCCATCTGAAAAACGAGAAAAAATCAGTGTTTCGCAGACGGCTTCTGTTTCTTTTCCAGCTCCCGGCGCAGCCGCAGATAGTTCAGGGGGGCGCGGCGGTAAAGTTTTTCTGTCAGGATCTTATCAAAGGGACCTTCCAGAACGACTTCATTGCTTCCTGCCTGATAGATACGGCGGGGATCAAAAGCGGTATAAAAATCGCCATCGACGAGAAAAGCAAATGTTTTCTGTGGCGTATCCGCTTTGACGATCGCATTCCACTGGCGGACCCCTTTTTCGGTCAGCACAAGTTTCAGGTCGTAGATCCCCCGTGTGGAAACGGGACGCTCCACCGGGATAATGTCTTTGATCTCAAGAGATGTCAGCCACGGTGTTTTTTCCACAGTAACTTTCTGACTGCTGTAAAAGTCATTCACCTGCAGTTCTTTATCGTTCTTCTGCGGGAAATTGATGATGGTATGGATGGAGACCGCGCCTTCCAGCGGTTTTTCCATTTCGGACTGGAAGAGCAGGTCTGTATCTTCCCCCTCCACCGGATCCGTAATGGAACAGGCGGTCAGGCTGAAGAATGCCGCAACGGCAGATGTCAGGAGAAAAATTTTTCTCATGGTTATTGCCTCCATCAGCGCCATGTACTGAGGCGGACACTGCGCCACAGGTCGCCTTCCGGATCGATTTTCTTTCTTTCACGCACTGCCATCGGGATCGGCACATGTGTAAAGGTGTCAGACCAGTGTCCGATCACCATATCGGTCCGTCCGGCGAAAGCGGCATGGACCGCATTCTGGGCGAGGAGATAGCAGAAAACGGCATCCGTACCGTTGGCGGGAACGCCACGGATCATGTAAGTGGGGTCAAAATATTTCAGGTTAACTTCCGTGCCGGTCTCTTTGGCATAACGCTTGATCTCCGACTTCAGAAATTCACCGATGTTTTTGTTCAGCACATTTCCGGATTTATCCAGCTCCCGGTCGCCGGGGATCAGATCCTGCCCTGCCCCTTCGGCAACAATGATCACGGCATGATGACGCCGTTTCAAACGTTCAAACAGAGTCGGCAGCAGCGCGTGTTCACCGTCGCGCAGAGTAAATTTTTCTTCCGGGATCAGACAGAAATTGATGTGGGTGTTCGCCAGAGACGCATACGCCGCGATAAATCCGGAATCGCGTCCCATTACATGGATCAGCCCGACACCGTTTTTGGCACCTTTGGCTTCGTTGTGGGCGACCGTGATCACATTGTTCGTGGCATAGACCGCAGTTTCAAAACCGAATGTCCGGTCCATAAAACAAATATCGTTGTCAATGGTCTTCGGGATGCCGATGATGCTGATATTGAGGCTGCGGCGTTTGGCGGCTTCTGCCAGAGCATGCGCGCTGCGGAGCGTTCCGTCACCACCCACACAGAACAGAATATTGATATCCATGCGGACAAGTGTTTCCAGCATGACTTCCGGGTCCTGTGCGCCGCGGGATGAACCGAGGATCGTACCGCCCTGCTCGTGGATATCGTCCACCGTATTTTCATCCAGGATCACCGGCGGATAACCGCTGTCCGGATTCAATCCTGCGTAGCCGTACGGAATGCCATAGACCAGCGGCACGCCATAGGTTTTTTTCAGCGTGGTGGTCAGCCCCTTGATAACGCTGTTGAGGCCGGGGCAGAGTCCGCCGGCAGTGAGGATCGCCGCCTTTGTCCAGCGGGGATCATGAAAAATCTTTTCACGGGGACCGGCTTCCTCAAACACGGGAACTTTGCCATCTTTGCGGTAATGAGATGCCAGTTCAGAAAAATGCTTGTCCACAAGGACAGCCCCGAGTTCAGAAGAAAAATGAACTTTTGTTCCCTTCAGCGGGGAATCGATTTTACATTCCCCCAGACAATCGATCCCGAATAAGTCACGATCCAATACATTATTTTCAGGCATTTTTACGGCAACCTTTCCTTGTTTTTTTCAATCTGTTCGATCTATTCAGAAAGGAATATACCATACTTCCGTTTTATTTCAAGCCTTTGCCGGATGATGCAGCGGCAAAATTCCCCATAATTTCACGGATATACGCCGCAGAAGGACCGCGGTCGATCACCGCTTTTGTATCGCCGTCGTAATGAACGATCCATGTGGCGACACAACTTTTTCCGGCATTGTAATCAAAGAGAGCCAGACCGATGGAGGTGGATCTTCCGCGCCACCGTTTCAGGGCGATCCCCAGACGCCAGACGCCGATCATGATATTCATGTAAGGATCGAACAATTCTTCTTCCGTGGGCTGATGACCGTAGGAATGTGCTTTGACCCAGTCTTTCACCACCGATTTCCGCAACTGCATCAAACCGATCTCGCCGCGGGTCCCTTTCGCATTCGGCTGAAAACGGCTTTCCCGGTAAATCACTGCTTTCACAAGAGCGGGATCCACATCGTACTTCTCCGATGCCGATGCAATGATATCATCAAACCGGGAGGGAAAAACGACTCCGGACGCCTGAAGACCGGCTGCAACAGCCAACAGAAAAATCAAGGTCAAAATTTTTCTCATCTCAGTACACCTCCTTCGCTCTTCACAGATTAACCGTTCACAATGAATGACATACTAATATACACCGGGTTTGAAAACTTGTCAAATTTTTACAAAAAAACACCCGTCCGGCAGTACGAAACCGGGCGGGTGCAGTGATTGTCAGGGGCGGGATTATTCCGTGAACAGACCTTTTTTCAGATATGCAGTGCGCTTGTCATCAATGATATAATTGATCTCTGCCCACTGCGGCGCATATTTGATGAAGAGTTCGTGAATATCCCCGTCGGGAGCGGGAGCCATAAGGCGTTTCCCGGCTTCATCCAGTTCTGCGAGCAAACCTTCCAGTTCCTGCTTGTAGAACTCCGGTTCGCCCAGAAGATAATCGTTCCAGTTCTGGATCATTCCGCCGGGATCGCGGCGGATATTGTTGTAGCGGTTGAACGCCTGGATACAGATGGTCCGTTCCAGAGCAGTACGCTGCGCCGCAGTCATTTCAAACTTGAGCTGGAGTGCGCGCTGGATCTCGTGAACGAGACCGGACAACGTACGGAAATCTCCGTTGTTGGAAACCTGCAGACCGAGACGCCAGATATTTTTTTCCGAAGGCAGCCGGTCATAGACCATCAGCCACGGAATAAAGACGTGGGCTGCATAACCTTCCGGCGTCGTTACGCTGTCTTTCGCAATACCATCATAGGTCAGACGGTAATTTTTCGTGGGTGCCGCCCAGTTCACATAGTGAATATCAAAGTTGTCCGGGATCCCGCGGAAATAGAAGGAATGATATGCATATTCATCTCCGGGACGGAACATCCATTCCAGACTGGCGCCTTTGCGTTTGCCGAGATTGACTTCATTCACATCCGGATCGTTGATCCGGGTATAGATATGAACGCCGAGTTCGTCATAAACAATGTGCAGTCCGACCCGTTTCGCATCATTCAGTTTCAGTTTTTCCGCCGGTGTATCTTTCAGCAGCAGTGCGTCCTGCAGACATTCGTATCCGGCATAAACCATGAAACGGGTTTCCATTTTGCCCCAGTTCTGATAATCGGCGGAACGCGCCCAGGCTTCCGCTGTTTTCGGTGCATTTTTCAGATACCTGACCGTGTACTGTCTGTCCGTTTCGGCGGGACGGTACATCTTTTTGTAGATCTCCTGATTGAGACTACGGGCATCCTCAAATTTCTTTGCAAGGAAATACAGATTGGTAACTTCACGGATCGCTTTGATTTTTTCCGGACTGGTGAATTTGAATTCCGCCATCGCCTTGTCAAAACCGTCAAAATCGCCGCCGTTCAGAAAATATCCGATGGGCGCAAAGAAACGTTTTGTTTTTTCAGGCAGCTTCGGCATGGCAAGAATATCGGCAATCACCGCCTGTGCTTCTTTCAGTTTGTTCTGTCGGAGTGCTTCCGCCGTACGGATCTGCCAGAGAGTCTGGGGATTTTTTTCTTCCAGCATAAGCTCCGCCGCCAGTTCCGCGGCAAATGCATAATCGCCGAAACCGAAAGCGGAATCGGTCGCCCTGGTAAGGAATTGGAGATGACGGCGGAAACGGACCTGATGGCGACGGTCTTTCACCGGGATCGTCCGCAGAAGCGTCAGGGCTTCCACCATCCTCTTTTTCTGTTTGGCATATTCTCCGGGAGAATAGAACTGATAGTTGAATTTTGCAGGATAGGAGATCTTGGCGACAACCGTCATAAACCGTTCAGCAACGGGCAGATCTTTTTTGGCGAGAAGACGGTCCAGCAGCGCATGTGACACAGAACGGTGTCCTGCTGCGGCGGCAACCTCACGAAGCTGTTCAAACTTGTCTCTGCCATTCTGAAGCGCTTCCAGTTTTGTCAGCATCCGGTCAAACATATCCCGGTCTTTTGCAGCGATCGCAGCTTTACAGAACGCAGCATAGATGACGCCCTTCTGAATATCAGAGAATCCGGTACCGTACTTGTTGAACAGCGGTTCGCCGAGAACGGGATCGTATTCAATGACCTTGCCGATGGCATCGCTGAGTCTGCTCTGCCGTTCATTTTCAAATGCCAGAACCTGATCCTCACGGAGATTCTGCCGGTTATCTTTGATGGTGAACAGGATGTTCAGATACTCATCGACTTTCTTCATATCTCCGGTAAAACGGAGTGTCTGGAAGATCTGTCCCGGCACAAAACGCATAATGCTGTGCGGGGAGAATTTATCACGGTGTTCCTGATAAAGTTTTGCAGAGCGGTCATATTCCACCTTCATGGTGTATCTGCCCAGTTTTCTGCTCACAAAATCGTGGTACAGATTAATGTATTTCTGTTTCGCTTTTTCATCGGTGACAGAAGCATTTGCCGCCTTGATCATATCAAGGGTCTCATTGAAATAAACATCTTCTTCCAGCGGCCCGGCATTATCAAGCATCTGCATAAAGAACAGATAACTGACTCCGGCATCGGACAGGATCCGTTCCCGGTTCGCCTGATAAAATGCTTTCAGATCGGCATGGATCGCTTTCTGATCCCAGCGGTTCCGGCGGATCTTGCGGTTTTCGCGGATCTTTTCGATCTGCGCGCCGAGTTCTTTCGCACTCACAGGTTCCGCTGCAAACGCGGGTATGGAAAGCACTCCGGCGAGGAGAATTGCAAAAATAAATCTTTTTTTCATGATCAATTTCCTTTTTTGAGTGCCGCACGGAGGCGGAGGATGTTGTTGATGCACTCCATACGCAGCGTATCAAGCGTATAGCGTTCTTCATCAAGATAAGCAAGGCGGGAAAGGATGCGGCGTCCCAGCATCTTCACATTGCCATCCGTACTCCGGGCTGCTTCCAGCGCCAGAGTCTTCATGTAGGAAACATATTTGACGTCGTCCATCCCTTCACGGACGCCTTCCCATGCGATGGTATCAAACGTCTGATCGCGTCCGGCATAGACCATGATCAAACCGCGCAGATTATGTTCGTAGGGGATCGCGACATCGTTCCAGTTATTACGCCACCAGCAATAGTTGGCAGACAGGTCATAATTGGTCTTGTAGGTCTGGAATCCGTGGAGTCGGCGGAAGTAATCCGGATTTTCCGGTCCGCTGTGGGGATTCGCATACCAGCTGCAGATGGCATCCGGGTTGGATTCATGGAATTTGCGGATCTCCGCAATCCGGTGCGGCGCAGGTGCGCTTGGAAGATTCAGATAATCAAGCGCAAACAGCAGTTCACGGTGCGGATTGCTGGTGACCATGATCTTGCCGCCGGAATCGTGCGTTGCCTGCCATGCATTGCGTTCACGGCGGATGGTGCCGGGGCCGCCTTCATCAACACCGTAACCGTAAAATTCGGTATGGCCCAGCGTTTTCTGTGTGAGCGCGGCTGTCTTTTTGATGATCTGTCTGAAACGTTCCAGTGCGCGTGCTTCCGCACCGACAGGATGACGATCCGTCAGCAGACCCGTTGATTCTGTGCAGGAGAAAAGCGGTTTTGTGGCAATCCCGCAAGCCTTGATGCGGGCAACATCCTCTTCAAAAACTTCCGGCTCAAAAACATCGACTGTAACGACTCTGAGCGGATGCCGGGCGTTGTGATCCGCCATATTTTTCAGAATGCGCGGATTTTTCGAGTTCGCACCATAAAGACTCAAATAAAAGTTTTTATTCTGATCATAATTTGTTTTCGGTTCCGGCAGCGTGAAGGGCAGAACCCGGACAACGATCGGGGCAGTGCCGATCAATTTTCCGTCAGCCGTCAGCCCGATCCCGCCGCGATAAAGCCCGGCTTTGGCATCGGCAGGGACTTTCACCGTCACAAAAAACTGTTTGAATTCATTTTTGTTCAGGACCACCGGCTGCAGCGTTTCCGCGTCCGCGATCAGCCCGATATTTGCCTGATTGCTGAATGTGTAGTTCGTCACCGTAAAATTCGCCGTCATCCACTGATAGGATGTGCTGCCGTCTTCATTGGCATAACGGACATAATTATCTTTCGTTGCGGGAACGACCCGGATCATATCTTCATCGTTCAACAGCATTTCCGGAACAAGCGTTCTGCCCAGCGCATCGGCAAAATATCCGTACCACGCCGACCCTGACTGATACCAGTTTTTGACAACTTTGATATCCAGCGCGGATGCGGGGATCACTGCACCGGATTTCGCTTTCAGATCCGTGGCTTTCAGCGTGAACTGATCCACATTTTTCACCGGTGCCAATACAATGGATGCCGGTTCAAACTCGCCGGGTGCCGCAACGATCTGCAGTTCGCCGCACGGGACACCATCAGCGGGAAATGTGTCCGGCTTGCGGGGAATATCGGACAGGGGCGGCACGACATAATAAAACGCCGGTGCATCTTTCCATTGGGGCTGTGCCGTCAGATCGCGGGCGATCTGTTTGGAATATTCGCGGACTTTATCCGGACAAAGGTCATAAACCTGCCGGAATTTTTCCGCAGTCGGATCAGCATGATCGGCGGCGGACAAGCCGACGCACAACGCTGCGAGAAATATGACGGATACATTCTTCATATTTCTTATGATTCTCCTTGTAAAGAATGATTGATGGCGGGGACCACTCCGCTAACATAGCACCAGTCAATATTTTGTCAAGAAAAAAAACAAAAAAAACGGGAAAACAGTTTTCGCTGTTTTCCCGTTGGTGTCTTCCGCAATATGTTACTGCAGAGACCGCGTTTGCTTCAGCTTATTCAGCTTCAGCGGCACGTTCTTTGAGTTCATCAACATGACTCTTCAGGCGGTTCTTCATGTAACCCGGAGCAAACATGACCATCTGATCCGTGTACTTGAGAGCTTCTTTGTACTGACCCAGTGCCACATAGGAACGGACCAGTGCATCGTAATATTCGCCTTTGAAATCGCGACCGGTGTCGATGATTTCCCGGATCGGCAGGAGGATATCAATGACTTCCTGATATTTTTCCTGCGCATATCTTGCGAGACCCTGATGAACCACGGTGTTTGCATACTGAGCCTGGAATTCTCTGCTCGTGCTGTCACCGAGAAGTTCTTTTGCTTTTGCTGCAGCAGCTTCAGCTTTGGCATAGTCGCCGGCTTGCACAGCATGTTTTGCAATGTTGACAAGCACGCGGAGCTTGCTGCTGGTTTCGTTGTCAGCATAAGCCGCAAACTGTTTGTCCAGGATCGCGACCGCTTTTTTCAGAGTTGCGGGATCAGCCGGTTCATAATAACGCTGGGCTTCGTTCACATACATGTTTTTCATGCCGTCGCATGTAGCGATGTAAACTCTGCGTGCGGAATCGTAGCTCCGTTTCACAGCGTTGATATCTCTTCTCGCTTCGTTGAGCGTATTCTGAACTTTGTTTCTCTGATCGCGGATCTTGCTCTTGGCAGCATTATCTTGGGTCTTGTCTTCATCGGCTCTGAGTTTGTCAACCGTTGCGGCAAGCGTTTCGATATTCTTTTCCGCTGCTTTGAAGTCTTTGAGTTTCTGACCGACGATCACACTGGATTTCACCAGCAGAGAGTTCATGAACTTTTCAGCTTCAGCAAAACGACCGGCACGGCAGAATCTGTTGTAGCCGTTCAAGTGGCTGCTGTAGTAGTGGGAAGAATCGGCTCTGACATAGAGATCCACATCAGCAAGGATGTATTTCTCAAAGATTTCCGGATGCTTCGGATGCTTCTGGACATCCCAGAAGGCATTGCCGAGCGTATTGTAAAGGGAGATACGTTCGGCATCTGTCTTGGGCATGGTCACAGATTTCATCCAGAGCGAGTACAGCAGTTCGGAATCGCCGAGATAGCGTGCCTGATTGATGTCATAGCAGATGCTGCTGATCTTGCCTTTGTTCGTCAGACCTTTGAGCGTCAGACGGGATGCAAGGAGTTTATCGATCTCTTCATCAGAGAGGATCGCATACTGACGGGCAAAGTTTGCATAATCCTGGATCATGCCGACTTTTCTGTCAGCTTCCATTTCCATATTCAACAGCATTTTGTAATACTTGTTGGAATATTTGCTGCCGTAAACCTTCAGATTGTTGAATGCGCGCTTGGCGAGCCATTCCAGCACAGAGATCTTTTTGTTGATGTCTTTTTCATCAGCGATCATCTTGTCGGCAACGGGTTCTGCTTTTTCCAGATCGCCGTCAAAGATAAGACATTCAACCATCTTGCGGGAAGAGATGTCTTTCACTTTGTAGCGTTCAGCCAACAGAGCCTTGATCTTTTCTTCGGTGCCTTTTTTGTTCTTCTGGAGGAACTCGGAATAACTCTGGATCGCATCGATCTTGGCATCGCCGGTAACTTTCGGCAGAATGTTCTCATAGACACGGTGAAGAATTTCCAAACCGACTTTGTCGTTGCCCCATGTCAGGGGATTGCGGATCTGTGTCCACGCCTGATTGTGCGTGGCAACACCCGGTTTGCCCAGCATGGAAAGCATTTCCGTAACGATCGGATCCGCATCCGCAAACTTGCGGGCAGCGCAAAGTGTATTGAACTTGGAATAAAGATCGTTGTATTTGCTGCGGTTTTCCCGTTCCAGTTTCTGGCGAGCTTCACGCTGTTCTTTCGTTTCATTTGCAGGTGCTGCATCCAGAGTCATGGGTGCCAGAGCAACAGCCGCAGCGAGACAGGAAAGAAACCATATTGTTTTATGTTTCATGATCTGTGATCCTTTCTACTCAGCGTTTCATCATTTTGGCTTTGATATAATTGCCGTACGCTTCGTCCAAATCGTAATGGAAGTTGCCCAGGAGCGGAGCAACACGGAGATAGAACGCTTTCTTTTCGGCGAGCGTCATGGAATCGAAATCTGCGATCTGTGCGCCGATGGCATCGCGGGAGGCGATCAGGGGCTTCAGGATCGTTTCAACGAATTCCATATCTTCGTTGATGTTCATCCAGCTGTGAGGCAGATGAGCAATGCTGTCACGATAGTAAGATCTGGATGTGGGCACGTTTGCGGGATTCACATCGGTACGTTTCTTGGTGACCTGATACTGTCCCCAGAGTTTCATGAGAGTGGTCTTCATGAGCAGGGAAGCCTGTTCTTCAGTGAAGTCCGGCATACGCAGATAACCGCACTTGGTCTGGGAGTGAACGACACCGCCCCAGCTTTCACCGCCTGCGGAACCGCCCCAGCGGATCACAGAGAGACGCCAGTGATTGTTGTTTTCCTTGTCGCTGAAAACGGGGAGTTTGTCCCACAGTTTGATCCAGGGCACGGAGAATTTCAGAACAACACCGTTTGCGTTGCGGCGGGGAGCAATGTTCATGCTGGAAACGTAGTCACGCACATTGCGGTCGTCACGCATCCAGGAAAGTTTCCAGCGGGGAGTGGCAGGGAAGTTGGAAGCCACGCCGAAGTGCTGGTAGTTCACGATCTGCGGATCGTCTGCGCCACCGGGGAGGAAGAAGCATTCCAGATAGAGTTCTTCATCGTTTTCACCCTTTTTCAGGCGTTCTTTGTTGTCTTTCAGAGCGCCGTACACCATGAAGGAGATTTCGTCATCATTCATGGAGACATAGAGTGCGGTGGGGAGGCGTTTTGCATCAGCGGCGGCACCGCTGGTAACGTCACGGATCAGCACGGGGTCAGACCAGAGGAAGTCTGCAGATTCCTTACCGTAGGGGCGGAATCCGAAGTTCCACTTGCTGCTTTCGCGGAACGGCAGATTTTCAAAATCCGGGGGAAGATTCCGGAATTCAACATCTGCAATGTTCTTTTCGCTCTGACCGAAAACGGAAAGGGTCAGCAGCGCGGCAGATGCAGCCGTAAGACATTTAGAAAAGAAATGCTTTTTCATTGATTATTTTCCTTTCCGTTCTTTGATGAGGTTCATCAAGGCAACGATACGGTACTGTGCACCGATACGGAAAGCTTCCATATCAGTCAACTTACCGTCCACACGGGAGAGCCATGCGAGCTGGCGTCTTGCTTCTTTGCGGCAGAGTTCGTCCTTATTGTTCTTGAGGACATCTTCCGCCTGCATTTTCATCATGGAAGCGTAACGGACATCGTCGAAGGCTTCGCGGTAACCGACAGAGGGGAGACATTCGATCACGCCGTCATCACTTGCCATCGCCATGTCGAACAGACGGTAGTCACCGTCGCCGCCGGGGTACTTGGTGAATTCGTTCAGGTTGGTACCGATGAAGCCGTGCATCATGTGACCATCGAAACGGTCATGTTTGTACAGTTCCAGACCGAGGGTACGGCGCATGAGACCGGGGCTTTCGGGACCGGGGAACGGGAATGCGTAGGTGATCGCCTTACCGCCGAAGCTGTGCCAGATATCGGCATCTTCACGCTTACGGCTGGAGGCGGAGTTCATCACATAGATACCCGGTGTGAAGAACGGAAGAGCATTGCTCATACCGTGGGAGAAGAGCTGAGTCTTCGTCTTTTCGCGCAGAACGCGGGAGAGCTGGTCCGGACCATTGGAGATACGGGGATACCAGCCGGATTCGGAAGTCTGGCAGCGATACAGGATGTAGTCGCGGTTCTTACCGAAGAAGCTGTCGATCATTTTTTCCAGACGGAGGAACGGAGCGAGCGCCATACGTTCCATCTGGGCATCGTATTCCGGCGTGCGTTTGGAATCGGGTGCGCCGAATTCCCAGCCGTGACCGCGCATGTTGGGTGATTCGTAGATGATATCCATCTGATAACCCAGTTTCTTTGCGATGCGGAGACGGTCGGGCGTTCTTGCCACGCCGGAGAGGTGCATCATGTTGTGATCCATGGCATACTTCAGACTGGCTTCTCTGCCGTCGAAGGAGTTCACATGGCTCATGAAGATCTCATTGGTGTCTTCGTAGGTACGCGGTTCGGGCAGTTCAAAGGGCAGAACCTTGATCGTCACATCAACGAAACCGGCATTTTTGCCGTCTGCGATGAGTTCAAGTTTACCGGTGTAGAAGCCGGGAGCGGTTCCTTTGGGAACTTTGTAAGTGATCAGATACTGTTTGTTTCTGCCGGCTTCACGCAGGGTGGTCGGCTGAAGGGTCTTGGCATCCTTGAAGGTATGCATGAAACCGTTGGTCATCCACGTTCTGTTGTAGGAGAATTTACTCACATCAGCATAGTGGGCACCATCGGCGTATTCCAGACGGACCTTGTTGGTGCGGCGGAATTCATCAACCTGGACCAGGCTGTCATCATACAGCATCATATCGGGCGTGAGCGTACGCATGTAGAGGTCAACGTGATAAGACATCCATGCACCGCCGGCACGGTACCAGCGTTTGACGACCTTGATGTCGGCATTTTCTTTCTTGATGATGTTCTTGCCGTTCGTGAGGTCACCCATTTTCATGGTGAAGCTCTTGACGGGCTTGAAGGGGAACACGATCACGGAAGCCGTTTCAAATTCATCCTGAGCTGCGATCAGTTCGATCTGATTGGAAACAGAACCGTTTTCGGGATAAGCATAGGGGAGATACAGAGCGTTGGTGGTGGAAGGTGTCACAAACGTGGTGAGGACCTTATCCGTGATCGCTTTGTTCTTGTTCATGCCATCGGACACTTTAGTGGCGTTGGCGAGGGCATTGACCAGGCGTTTATGAGCGGCAGTCGTAACTTTGCCGATCTGTTTTTTGTAGGTCAGAGCGCGTTTACCCAGTTCAGCGGCATAAGCCTTGAGGTGGGCATTTTTCGTACCGGCTGCGAGAGCATCTGCCTGTTTCTTCAGGGCATCATAATCTTCAGCCGTGGCATTTGCGAGAGAAAGTTCTTCGGAGTCGAGCGCGGCATCGTAGAACTTGAGGTCACGGACTGCGCCGCGGAAACCGTTGCCGAGTTTGAGGTCGCCGATCGCGGGTTCAGGCAGCAGCACGTTGTTGTTTTCCATCTGGAACTTGCCGTCGATGTAGAGCGCATAGCGGCGGGCGTTCATGGAATAGGAAAATTCAACATGATACCATTTGCCGAATTCAGCTTTGAATTTACCCTTCATCGTGATGGGCTTGAGCAGTTCCGTTTTCTTGGAAAAGATTTTGACGCAGATATTGCCGTCTTTATCCAGGAAGCAGTTGAAAAGACCGAGACTTGCCGTATCGGAATTTCTTGCGGCGGAAAATACGCCATCATCGAAACGGATCCAAAAAGAAGAAGCCATTTCGCTGACATCCAATTTTTTAGCCCAGGCGCGGAATGCGTTCTGATCCGCAGCGGCGAAAGAATCGCCGGAGGGATTCAACACAAGGGCACCGTCCTTAACAGTTGCATCTTCACCAAGTTTGAGAGTCAAACCGCTGGATGCGCTGTCTTTTACTGCACCACCCGCAGATTTCGAAAAATCGAAATCCAGGACGGGGCTCGGCTCGGCAGCACTTGCCATAGATGCGCAAAGCACACTGGCGAGTCCGGAACCGAACAGACCGATGATCGATCTTTTCATACACGTTCTCCTTTAAGAATGTGGTTGTTATTTTAGGTGGGGACCTATTTATTTGCTCGTTTATCAATGATAAGCATAGCATATCTTTCCTGAGATTGCAAGCAAATGATCCAATTTTTTTACGATTTTTTCACAAAAAAACCACCCGCAGAGTTGCTGCGGATGGTTTTTCAGCGGTGATACGCAAGAAAATCAGGTTATGCGTCAGGCTGTTTTGCCGTTTCTTCCGCACTTTTCACATTGCCGAGATAGGCGGGAAGATCCACGCCTGCCATACCCGCCACATCATGGAGGGGCGGCAGACTCTGCATCATGCCGGAAAGGAAATTGGCAGTGGAGGTTTTTCCGTTTGCGGAACCGGCACCATCCCAGACCGTGACTTTGTCGATCTTGATGTTGCGGATCGCTTCTGTCTGGAGCCGGACGATCTCTTCCAGTTTTTCGATGAGGAGCATTTTGCTTGCGGCATCAGCATTGTTTCCGCAGGCTTCGATGATCTTGCGGTAACCTTCGCCTTTGGCTTTGAGGAGTTCGAAATTACCTTTGGCTTCCGCCTCCAGTTTCTGGAAGATGGCAGAGGCTTCACCACGGGCTTCCGCCGCCTGTTTTTCGGCTTCGGCTTCCGCAGCGATCACGATCTGTTCCTTATCGATACGCGCCTTGACGATGGTGTCGGCACGCTGTTTTTCCTCTTCCATACGCGCGCGGACTTTCTGGGCTTCTTCTTCCGCTTCGTATGCCGCCTGACGGATCCTGGCTTCAGCAACTTTCTTCGCCGTTTCGGCAGAACGGTATGCTTCCGCTTCTTTTTCCGCACGGACTGCATTGGATTTTGCGATCTCGATGGCAGAAATATTTTCCCCTTCGATCGCCTGCGCTTCCGCCTGTTTCACAGACACACGGCGTTTTTTATCGGCTTCCGCTTCACCGGACTGGGCAGCGGAATCCGCTTCCGCGACGGCAACACGCTGGACTTTGCGGGCTTCGGCTTCACCGATTCCGCCTTTGCGTTCTTCTTCCGCAACTTCCACGCGGGCGCGGTTGATGGCTTCTGCGGCGGCGCGTTTACCGATGGCGGCGATATATCCGCTTTCATCCGTGATGTCGGTAATATTCACGTTCAGGAGTTCAAGACCGATCTTCTTGAGTTCTTCCGTAACGTTGCGTTCGATGTTGGTCAGAAAGATTTCGCGGTCCGCATTGATCTGCTCAATAGTCATTGAAGCGATCACAAGACGGAGCTGACCGAGAATGATATCTTTGGAAAGTTCAGCGATCTGTTCCGGATGGAGCCCCAGCAGACGATTTGCCGCGTTGCCCATCAATTCCTGATCGGTGCTGATGCCGACCGTAAACACAGACGGCACATTGATACGGATGTTCTGTGCGCAGAGCGCATTGGTCAGATTCACATCCAGCTGCATCGGACGCAGGGAAAGAAATCCATAGTCCTGGATCACCGGAAAAACAAATGCCGCGCCGCCGTGAATACATTTGGATGCACGGTTGCTGAAAGATGTTTTACCGTAGATGACCATAACGGCATCCGACGGACATTTTTTATACCGGGAAAGAAAACCGGCAAGCAGCACGATCATCAGGACGATGATCAGAATCGCGAGGAAACTGATCTTTGCGGCACTGGCAGCCAGTACCGGCGTAATAAGGTCAGACATCATCATTGAAAAAATCCTTTCTGTTTATTGATTTTATTGTTTTATTCAATCTTTGATCTGCTCGACAAGTACACACCCGCCGCCCGGAACGGAAACCACCCGGACAGGTGTCCCGGTCGGCAATGCTTCATCCGCCATGGCTTTTACTTCGCGAGTCTCATCGCCGGAATTGATCACGACCTTACCGGTCCCGGCACGGTTTGCGGGGATCGAAAGATAGACACTGCCGGTCTTCCCGCAGAGGGAACCGAGCGTTTTTGTGCCGTCCTGCTGCAGTTTCAGCACCAGCGCGATCAGAAACGCTGTCAGCACCATCGTAATGATACCGCATACGAACGCACCGGCGAACCCGCCGTAACCGTTATCTCTGCCGAAGAGGACACCGCCCCATCCGAACATCATAACAAAGGCGAATACCGTTTTGAAGGACAGCAATTTGAATTCCAGGAACCCGGTATCCATGTGTCCGGTGTCAGCCGCCTCAAATCCATCCGCTTCCAGATCGCTGTCGATCCCGCCGAATCCGAAAAAATACATGATCCCGCTCAACGCGAAGAAGAAGGTTCCGACCAGGGCACAGACCCAGTACATCACCTGTCCGTTATCGCCCGAAAGAAAAACACTGATACTTTCCAACATCTTTTCTCCTGCACTCCTTTCTTTTGTGGTTGTGAATCCCCATAATTTTACCCGCGAATCCTGATTTTTCAAGACGCCCCCGCAAAAAAACGGTCTTTTTTTTCTATTTTTCATTAGTAAACGCGCGTAATGCGGAGTATAGTACCGGATCACAGCGTATCAAACAGGGATCAACAGAATATGCAGGGTCTATTCACAAGTCAATCGCAAAAAGTACAGCAGGAACAAACGCTTGCTCCGCATCAACTGCAGAGTCTGGATATTCTTGCCGCCGCCCTGCCCGAACTGGAGGCGCGTATTCAGACTGAGTTGGAACAGAATCCGGTGCTGGAAGTGGAGGAACCGGAAATCCTTTCCTCCGGCAGCGATGAACTGCCGCTCCCCCGGGAGAATGAAAGTCTGGATGAAAACCGGGATGGCTTCAACGAAAGTCTGGAACAAGCCATGACCCGGGCAATGACCGATGATCAGGATTTTGAAGATAAAAGTTTTTTTCAGGTTCAATCAGAAAGTGATGCCGATGAGGAAAAACGGCAATGGTTTTTCGATTCCATCTCGCAGGAACAGTTTTTTCAGGAACAACTTCTGGAACAGCTCCGTTTCTCCGATTGCCCCCCTGCCCTGCGTTCGGTTGCGGAAGAGATCATCGGCAACATCGGCGACTCCGGTTATTTTGAATCCGCCACGGCAGAAGTCGCCCAGATCTGCGGCTGTTCTCTGGATGAGGCGGAAGAAACACTGCGTCTGATCCAGACATTTGATCCGCCGGGGATCGGTGCCCGGGACCTGAAAGAATGTCTGCTGCTGCAGGTGGAACGCGATCCGGAGAAATATCCACCCCGTCTGCCCGAACTGATCCGGGATCATCTGGATGATATTGCAAAAAACCGGCTGCCCCAGACCGCAAAGGCGATGAATATTACCATCGAGGAACTGTCTGAACTGACAGACAGTCTCAAACACCTGAATCCTCATCCGGGTTCAACAGCGGCACCCGGTGCGACCGCATACATCCGCCCCGAAGTCGCCGTCAGCAAAAATAAGGACGGGGAATTTACTGTCACAGCAATCAAAGAAGTATTGCCGCGCCTTCTTCTTTCCAGGACTTATCTCGATATGCTGGAAGATCCTGCAACTCCGGACGAAGCAAAAACGTATATCCGGGAAAAGATCGTTGCCGCAAAACAGCTGATGCACAACATCGACCAGCGGGAAAGCACAGTCTGCCGGATCGCGAAACTGATCCTTTCCGCACAATACGATTATTTTGAACAGGGCGACGATGCGCTCCGCCCCATGACCATGCGGGAGATCGCAGACAAGATCGGCAGGGACGAAAGCACTGTCAGCCGCGCCATCTCCGGAAAATATATGCAGACGCCGCGCGGCGTTGTTGCGCTGCGTGACTTTTTCGGCGGCGGATACAAACGTGAAGACGGCGAAGAAGTATCTGTCCGCGGGATCAAGGAGATCATCCGGGATGCCGTGGCAGATGAAGATCCGGCGTCTCCGCTTTCCGACAGCCGGATCGAAGCGATCCTGAAAGAACAGGGATTCACCGTGGCGCGCCGCACCATTGCGAAATACCGTGAAGAACTGGGGATCCCCTCATCCCAGTTGAGAAAGGTCTATCAATGAAGCGCGGTCTGATCACATTTGCAATCTTTCTTGTGTGTGTGCTTGCGGCATTTCTGATGCGCACCTGGCACTACAACACCTCCGTTTACGCGCTGGGCAAAGCCATCCGGGATGTTCCGGCACACGAACTGAAAAAGCCCGGTATGCTCCCGGCATATCATAAAAACTTTTCGCCGTTCACCATTGAAAGTGCCATGATGTTCACCTATGCGCAGGACATTGCTCTGGGCAAAGGGGTCCCGGCGCGTGACCCGCTGCTGAACGGGATCGAACACATTCCGCCCTACGGTCAGATGAATATGGCGCTGGAATGGTTTCTCGGCTGGGGATGGCAACTCAAAAATGCCATTGCACCCGATCCGGAACCGGCGGCGGATGAACTGCGCTTTCAGGATCATCCCCGTATGGCACAATGGATGAGCGGTCAACTGCGTTTCTGGGCAAGTCTCACTTCCGGACTGATCTTTCTCTGGCTGGTGGTGATGGGCTGTCCGAGACGGTTTGCAGTCCTTGCCGGTCTCCTTCATGCCGTATCTCCGGCGGCAATCGCCCGGGCTACGGGACAGGACATCGTCCGCGGTGAATTCTGCATTCCTCTGATCATGGGGGCGGTGGTTCTGGCATATTCCATTTACAAATCGCCCCGTCTGTGGAAATATATTCTGCTCTTTGCTGTCACGGCATTGGCGTTCACTGCGTGGGACCTCTGCCAGATGCTTTTCGGTGCGTGGGCGCTTTTTGAACTGCTCCGTTTCACTCTCGGCAGACCGATGACACGCCCGAGACTGTATGTCTGGACGGTGATCGCCGGTGCCGTTCTGTTCAATGCGGCGTTTGTGCCGTTCAATCAGGTTTACTCCCTGTGGCGGGCGCAGCTTGTCTGGACCGTTCTGCCTGCATTGTTCCTCATGTACGCATTGTCCTTCCACATTCAGAAAAAAACACTTCACCGTCCGGTCTGGTATCTCCGCGCAGGTGCCGCCACGGGCGTAATGCTGATCCTTTACGGCATCTGGCTTTTTGCGGTCAACACGCCGGAATACGCTTCAAATTACAGTCATTTTTCCGAAGCGATGAATGCAAAACTGGCGTTCTGGAATGTGAAACCCCTTGATCCGGCAAAACTTTCCTACGATGCCCGGATCCTCTGGACGCCGTCCATGACATCTGCCACGTGGGAGAGTGCCAACACCTTCTTTCCCTCGCTGAACATCCGGGATATTTCTTTCCGTCCGCTGCAGTTTGTGCTGGGATACATGCCCGCAGGACCGGGTCTTTTTGCCCTGCTTGTTGCCGGAACATTCCTTTCCGGTCAGGTGCGCCGGTACACAAAACGCCGCAGTGAAGCGTCATTGATGCCGATTCTGTTCACCATCGGTTTTCTGATCGGGTTCATCTATATTATCCGTTATCACGAATTTCTGATCATCTTCCTTGCGGCATCACTGGCACTGCTCTGCCGGGATTACGCCGCAGCATTGAAAAAATGGTACGGCTGTATTCCGGCGCTGCTGTTCTGCGGTCTGTTCTGCTATGAGGCGGTCATCTCGTACAACACCCGCCGTCATTATACGGGTGATGTGGCAATGGGGGAAACTGCCGCCCTGATCGCATGGATGCGGAGTCAGCCGGAAACATTTGCGGGGAAAGGAGTTGCAGCCAACATCACCACCGGACCGATGCTCCGGGCATACGCCGGGACCGGGGTCGTGATGAATCCACAGTTCGGGATCAAAGTGATCCGCGACGCCACGGAAGAATTTCTGATGACACTGTATCACGGCACAGAAGACGATCTGGCAGATTACTGCCGCAGACGGAACAGCCGTTTTGTTCTGTTCCGCCGTGTCGATCCGGATGAAGTGCCGCCCATCCTGAATCAGCAGCTGCTTTACCGGTCGGCAAAAAACAGGGATCATCTGGAACAACTGAAACGGTTTTATACTGCCGCCTGGGTTTATTCCAACCGCTACATCGCCAACGCAGTACAGGTGCCGCAACATGCAGTCTGCCGTGCCCTTTACCGGGCATCTGATCCGGTTTCGCCGGAGACTGCTGTATTGAAAAAATTCCGTCAGGTCGGCAGAAACATCGGTCATTATGCCATGTTTGAATATGTGGGAGACCGTGCAGAATGATCATGCCCGCAAGTCAGAACAGCAGCGGAGATGCTCCGTTCAGGGAGGTCCGTTCCGATGCCATCGTCCGCACCACGGAATTTTTCTCGGAGAACTCTCCCCTCAAGCGTGCGGCTGAATTCGGCGGCAGAGCTTATGAACGGCGTATCCAGCAGGAAACGATGGCGGTTGCCGTGGCGGAAGCATTGGAACAGAATCACAATCTCTGCGTGGAGGCACCCACAGGCGTCGGAAAAAGTTTTGCCTATCTGATCCCGGCGATCTATCACGCACGCGCCACCCGGACACCGGTACTGGTCACAACAGAGACCATCACGCTTCAGGAACAGCTGGTCAATAAAGATCTGCCGCTTCTGAAAGATCTGACCGGACTGGATTTCACTTATGTTCTGGCAAAAGGCAGAGGGAACTACCTTTGCAAACGGCGACTGGGTCTGCTCAGCGGCGAACACGGATCAGAATTGCTGCCATTCGCATCTCTGCAGCCCGATCTGGATAAACTCCGCGTCTGGTCAAGAACAACAGAAAACGGCAGCCGCTCGGAGATCCCTTTCCGGGTGGACTCCCAGCTCTGGCAGTGCGTCTGCTGCGAAACAGCAAACTGTCTGGGTCCCAAATGCCCCTTCTATCACGATTGTTTCTACTGGAAAACAAGAAAGACCTGGGACAAAGCGGATGTGGTCGTGACCAATCACGCGCTGTTTTTTACCGACTTGAAGATCCGCGAGATCGAAATGCAGGAAAACTGTCCCCTGCCCACTTACGGCGCCGTGATCTTTGACGAAGCACATACGCTCGAAGACAACGCTGCAAATCATCTCGGGATCCATGTTTCAAATTCATCTCTGCGCTTTTTCCTGAACCGCCTGTTCAATCCGGCAAGCGGACGGGGACTGCTCGTCAAACCCGGCAGCGATTCCATGTCGGTACGCGCCCGGATCGCCGCTCTGCATGACGCATCCGGCATTTTCTTTTCACAGTTCGATATGGATCTGGAACGGACAAGAGAAGATTGTCTGCGCGTCCCGCAGAACAACCATTACGAAGATACGCTCTCCGGTCCGCTGACAGAACTGGAAAAAATGCTCCGCGCCTACACCGATGAACAGGAAAGCGCCGAATTCAAAACCGAACTCAACGCCCAGCTGGATCGCTGCAGTGCTTTCCGGGATGAGATCAGCACCTTCGTCAAAATGGGACTGGATGATCAGGTTTACTGGTTTGAAGGACATCACAGCACATTCACCGGAAACAGAAATATTGAACTGACAAGCGCACCGCTGAATATCGCCGAACTCTTGAGAAAGATCCTGTTCACCAGAGATTTTCCCGTGATCCTCACCAGCGCAACTCTGGCTGTCAGAGAGTCACTTGACTACTTTGCGCACCGTGTCGGATTCTGCGGAGGCGAAGGTCTGATCCTGGATTCACCATTCGATTACAGCCGGCAGGTCAAACTGTACGTCTCACGCACAATGCCGCAGCCGTCCGACAGGATGTATAACGATGCCGCCGTGGAACAGATCCGGTCCTTCGTGGATATGACACAGGGAAAGGCATTCGTCCTCTTTACCAGTTTCGCAATGCTCAAATACTGTTCCGATGCACTGGACAGACATTTCAGCGAAAAAGGGATCAAACTGATGACACACGGCGACGACATGTCCCGATCCGCCATGCTCAGCGAATTCAGAAAAGGCGGAAATAATGTGATCTTCGGCGCGGCAAGTTTCTGGACAGGTGTCGATGTGCCGGGCGATGCCTTGAGCAATGTCATCATCACAAAACTCCCCTTCGCCGTACCGAATCACCCCCTCATTCAGGCACGATGCGAACGGATCACAGAAAACGGCGGCGACCCGTTCCGGGATTATTCCATCCCCGATGCCGTTCTGAAATTCAGACAGGGGATCGGCAGACTCATCCGGAGCCGGACAGATAAAGGGATCATCGTTGTCCTCGACCCCAGGATCATCACAAAACAGTACGGACGCAGCTTCCTTTACTCCATCCCCAGATGCCCCGTGGAATATTTCTGAAAACAGAACAAGGTCCGCGGCGCGGCTCCGTGCGGTCCCGCCGGACCGCACACAACAAAAAAACAGCACCGCAGAAACTGCAGTGCTGTTTTTTTGTTGTCCGGCATCCGGGTGGATGCCGGGGAGCCGCGCCGCCCGGGGTGATGCCCGTCCGGCAGCGGAACCGGAACTCAGTCAACGATCTTGTTGAGGGGATATTCCACGATACCTTTTGCGTTCATGGCTTTGAGTTCGGGGATCAGGTCGCGGACGATATGTTCGTCAACGATAGTTTCCAGCGCGAACCATGAAGCATCTGCCAGCGGGGAAACGGTCGGATGTTCGAGGCTGGGCAGATTTGCGATCACTTTTTCCAGATCGTCCTTGTGGACGTTCAATTTCAGACCGACTTTACCTTCGGCGATGAGGACAGCCTTCAGCATCATGGCGATATTTTCGATCTTATGTTTCTTGAACGGATCGTTCATTGCTTCTTTATTGACGATGAAGCGTGTGGTGCTGATGCAGAGAGTGTCGATGATTTTCAAACGGTTTGCGCGGAGGCTGGAACCGGTTTCGGTGATTTCGACGATCGCGTCTGCGAAGCGGGGCGGTTTCACTTCCGTTGCGCCCCAGGAGAATTCGACTTTGGCATTGACGCCGTTCTCTTCCAGATAGCGTTTTGTCATACCGACAGCTTCCGTGGAGATCCGTTTGCCTTCCAGGTCTTTCACGGACTTGATATCGGAATCTTCGGGAACTGCCAGCACCCAGCGCAGGGGATTGCGGCCGACTTTGCCGTAAACCAGTTCTGCCACTTCCACCACATCGGATCCGTTTTCCTGGATCCAGTCAAATCCGGTCAGCCCGCAATCGAGGATTCCTTCTTCGATGTACTTGGACATTTCCTGTGCGCGGATGAGCATACATTCGATCTCCGGATCATCGATGCTGGGAAAATAGGAACGGGAATTGATTTCAATTTTGTAACCGGCCTTTGCAAACATGGCAGTTGTGGAAGCTTCCAGACTGCCTTTCGGAAGACCGAGCATAAGTTTGTTTGCCATTGTATTTTTCTCCAATGTGTTGTTTTGATTTCTGTTTTCTCTTCCTGACGCGTATAATATAGCATACTTTTTCTTTTTTGAAAGTCCGCAGCGTAAAAAAACAGACAATCATTTGTATTTTTTGTATTTCCTGCTAAATTAACCCCACAACCATAACAGACGAAGGAGATGTGAAATGAAAGCTGTTATTTCTGTTGTCGGCAAAGACTCTGTGGGCATCATCGCAAAAGTCAGCGCGGAATGTGCTGCGTGCGGTGTCAACATCCTTGATATTTCCCAAACGGTCCTCAAAGGATACTTTACCATGATCATGATCACGGATATCGATGCCATCACGGTTCCCTTTACGGAATTTATCGACCGCATGAGCGCACTGGGCAGGGAAAACGGTCTGGAGATCCAGGCGATGCACGAAGATATTTTCAACACAATGCACAAGATCTGACAGCAGGTGACATCATGCTTGAACAGGAAAATATACTTGAAACACTGAATATGATCCGTGAGGAGTGCCTGGACATCCGCACAATCACAATGGGGATCTCCCTCTGGGACTGCCGCGGCAATTCACCCGGTCTGCTCGCGGATCAGGTCTATGACAAGATCATGCATTCCGCAAAGGATCTCGTCCGTACCGGTTGCGAACTGGAAAAAATGTACGGGATCCCCATCGTAAACAAACGGGTCAGCGTCACCCCTATCGGCATGATCGCCGGAGGCTTGAACAAAGACGGCGTTCTGCTGCTGGCAAAGACTCTCGACCGGGCGGCCCGTGAACTGGGGATCAACTTTATCGGCGGTTACAGCGCGCTCGTCCAGAAAGGCTTCAGCAACGGCAGCCGGACATTGATCGACTCCATCCCCGATGCCCTGACCACAACAGAACGCGTCTGCTCCAGCGTCAATGTCGCATCCACAAAGGCGGGGATCAATATGGACGCCATCCGGGAAATGGGCAGCATCATAAAAGAAACTGCATACCTCACCCGCGACCGCGGCTCCATCGGATGCGCGAAACTGGTGGTGTTCGCAAACGCACCCGAAGACAATCCCTTCATGGCGGGTGCATTCCACGGCATCGGCGAACCGGAAACCGTGATCAATGTGGGTGTATCCGGTCCGGGTGTGGTGGCATCCGCCATCCGCCGCGCCGGAAGCTGCGATCTGGCAGAACTGGCGGAGATCATCAAAAAGACCGCATTTAAGATCACACGGGTGGGACAACTGATCGCGGGCGAAGCGTCCAAACGGCTGGGTTCCCCGTTCGGGATCGTTGACCTCTCCCTCGCACCCACACCGGCAGTGGGCGACTCCGTGGCGCATATTCTGGAATCCATGGGACTGGAACAGTGCGGCGGACCCGGCACGACTGCCGCCCTCGCAATGCTGAACGATGCCGTCAAAAAGGGCGGCGTCATGGCGTCTTCACGCGTGGGCGGTCTCTCCGGCGCCTTCATCCCCGTCTCCGAGGATGCCGGGATGATCGATGCCGCAAGAAGCGGCGCACTCTGTATCGAAAAACTGGAAGCAATGACCGCCGTCTGCTCCGTGGGACTGGATATGATCGCAATCCCCGGCGATACCGGCGCAGATGTCATCTCCGGGATCATCGCTGACGAAATCTCTATCGGCGTCGCCAATACAAAAACAACTGCCGTCCGCCTCATCCCCGCATACGGATGCAGCGTGGGCGATACCGTTTCCTTCGGCGGTCTGCTGGGTGAAGCACCCGTTATGCCCGTCAGGAACCAGTCTCCGGCAGTGTTCCTCAACAGAGGCGGACATATCCCGGCACCGATCCACAGTCTCAAAAATTAAATGGCTGACCGCCCGCCGCAGGGCGCGGCTCCCCGGCATCCACCCGGATGCCGGACAACAAAAATGGCACGGCAGAAATCTGCTGTGCCATTTTTATTGTGCGCGGCGTTTGCCGCGCGGAGCCGCGCCCTGCGGCGGGCGGAGATTTCAGTCCGGTGGTTTGCGGTCCGTCAATCTTTTTTCTTCACGTAGAGATTTTCCGCGATGGCGCATGGGACATTGATATTTTTTCCGTTATGGCGGACGCGGCAGGCGGAATGATCAAGGGAAAAGGAAAGCAGTTCCACGCTATCGCCTTTTTTGAACGGCAGTTTTTTCTGATCTTCCACATTTCTTCCGATGCTGTCGAAGGTGGCGGTGGTTCCGGGGGGCAGCGTGGTCAGGGCAGTGATATCGGGCTGATCCAGTGTTTCGGAGAGATAGACCTGAAGGGCGCGAGCATCGGTCCGATCCCGGATCGCTTCGGTAAAAACGGAGAAACGGCGTACGATATCTTCATCCACCACATGTTCGATGCGGCAGGCGGTTTCTTCGGCGGCATCGGGGGTCAGACCGAGAACAGCGGAGAAAAACTGTTTCAGGGTACTGTGCCGGAACATGACGCGATCGGCGGCGATTTTTCCTTCGGATGTGAGCTGTACGGGAAAATGGGTACTGTAAATGATAAAGTTCTTTTTTGCCAGTTGCCGCAGAGCACCGGTGACTGACGGCATTTTCACCTGCATTTTTTCAGCGATTTCCTTGGCATGAGCGTGACCGCTGACGGCGATCAATTCCGCGATTGCCTCCAGATAATCTTCCAAACTTGCTGTCAATTCCTGTTCCTGCATCTGAACCTCATTTCATCCATATCTGTTTTCGGTGTACACCTTTATGAAATATAACACGGTACGCGCCATAATGCAAATCAAAACGCGTGTGAAAAATCTTTTTTCGGCACAGACGTTAAAAAAGGTGATGTTTTTCCTGCAAAACAATTTGACAAACGGGGAAAGTATGGTACAGTAATTGTGATTGTTTTAAAATGAAGAAACCATACGCAGATCCGCACTGCGTACGGCAGATCAACCATTGCGGGCTTTGATAGGAATGCATTATGGCAGTCAGTGTGCTTGTTGGCGTCCAGTGGGGCGATGAAGGTAAAGGTAAGATCATTGACGTTCTGACGCGTGACGCGGAAATGGTGGTACGTTTTCAGGGCGGGAACAATGCCGGACATACGGTGGAAGCGGAAGACCGCAAACTGGTGCTGCACCTTGTGCCGTCCGGGATCCTCCGTGAAGGTACGGCGTGCGTGATCGCCAACGGTGTGGTGGTCGATCCCATCGGTCTGATGAGCGAAATGAAAGGTCTTGTGGATCAGGGGATCAGTGTTGACAATGTTCAGCTCAGCAACCGCTGTCATCTGATCATGCCGTGGCACAAACTGCTGGATGCCTACAACGAAGGCAAAGCGGCTCCGGGCAAAAAGATCGGCACGACCAAACGCGGTATCGGACCGGCTTACGCATCCAAAGCGAACCGTGTCGGCATCCGCGGTGTTGAGATCCTGAACAAAGCGCGTTTTGAAGCCCAGTTCCGCGCAGAAGCGGCGGAATACAATAAACTTTATCCCGCACACGGCGCGGAAGTGCTGGATGTGGACAAAGCCTGGGCGGAAATGTCTGAAGCAATTGATTATCTGACGCCTTATGTGACCGATACAACGGTATCCATCAACAAGGCATACAAAGCCGGTAAGAGCGTATTGCTGGAAGGTGCTCAGGGTGCGTTCCTCGATATCGACCACGGAACCTATCCCTTTGTCACCAGCAGCAACACCACCAGCGGCGGTGCCTGTACCGGTTCCGCCCTGCCCCCGAGAGCCATCAACACGGTCTGGGGTGTTCTGAAAGCCTATACCACCCGCGTCGGTGAAGGACCGTTCCCCACGGAACAGCAGAACGAAACCGGCAGTTTTCTCCAGAACAAAGGCGGTGAATTCGGCGCAACGACGGGTCGTCCACGCCGCTGTGGCTGGCTGGACATCGTCGGCGCCCGTTACAGCTGCATGGTGAACGGCGTGGATCTGCTCGCCGTCACAAAACTGGACGTTCTGGACGAACTGGATGAGATCAAGATCTGTACCGCGTACCGGATCAACGGCAAAGATGAAGAAAACTTCCCCGCCGACACCACACTGCTGGACAATGTGGAAGCGGTTTACGAAACGCTGCCGGGCTGGAAGAGTGATACCACCGGTGCAAAATGCTGGGCGGATCTCCCGTTGAACGCACAGAAATATCTGGAACGGGTCGCCACTCTGCTGGATGCAAAAATCGGTATTGTATCCGTGGGACCGGACCGCGACCAGACATTCCGCACGGTCTGAACTGACATGAACTGAAACGGGGCATGGAGATGAAAAACCTTTTTTCACAGGGGGCATCTGCCATGCGTACAGATTCCGGCGCAGGGCTCGCAGAAGAACCTGTGCCGGGTTCTTTTTTCCGGCGCTTTGATCTTTTTCAGATCATCCCCATGTTTGCCCTGCTCGCCATCGGCGCACTGTTTGTGTACGGGACCGGTCAACAGGTCGGCGGGATCCATGCAACGCTGATCTGGAAAAAACAACTGATGTATATGGGCTTTGGACTGGTGATCTGGACCACGTTCCTGTTTATTGATTACCGCTGGCTGATACCGGGTACGCTGATCATTTATCCAGTTTCCTGTATCCTGCTTGTGGCGGTGCTGAAATACGGTACGCTGCTGTTCGGTGCGCGTCGCTGGCTGACGCTTGGCGGACTCAGTATTCAGCCGTCCGAGTTCGGTAAACTGGCTGTGATCGTAACCGTGTCTGCGCTGCTTTCCCGGAAAAATGCAGACATCAACAAATTGAAGTGGGGCGTACTTGTTGCCATCATTACAGGTATTCCCTTCTGGCTGATCCATGAAGAGCCGGATCTGGGAACTGCGCTTGTTCTTCTGCCGGTCACCGGCGCCATTGCTTTTGCGGCGCATCTGAAACTGCGCTGGATCCTTGCGCTGCTTCTGATGGCGGCGATCCTCGCTCCGGTCGTGTATTTCTATGTATTTGAACCGTATCAGCGGGAGCGCATCCACACCTTTCTGAATCCGGAACGCGATCCGCTCACACGGAACTGGAATGCGATCCAGGCGAATCTGGCAGTGGGACGCGGCGGGCTCTCCGGCAAAGGTTTCATGCAGGGGACCCATTGTTCTCTCGGCTATCTGCCCCGGACTGTGGCAAACTCCGACTTTATTTTCCCTGTCATTGCGGAAGAAACCGGTTTTCTCGGGGCGTTGACGCTGTTGATCCTGTATGGTGTTCTATTGTTTTCGATTTTGCGGACTGCCATGATCGCGCCTGATCCATTCGGGTGTTACCTGTGTGTCGGGATCGCAACATTGCTGATCACCCATATCGCCGTCAATATCGGGATGTGCATCCGTCTTGTTCCGATCACCGGTGTACCGTTGCCGCTTTTGAGTTCAGGCGGATCGTTCCTGGTGGTGATGCTGACCTATCTGGGGATCGCACAATCGGTTTATGCCCACCGGAAAACAGATTCATTTCTTGCATTCTGACTTTCCTGTTTTTTTCTGCGACTCTGCCCTTGACATATCTTTGCACCCATATATATTATGAAATAAAGATGTGCCTTCAGGATACGATCAAACACACTGGGTAAGGGTAAATATGTACACATTCTGCTGCGTCATACCGGTCACGGAAAATTCGGATACGGTACAGAATATTATTTTCCGTGCGGCACAGCAGAAAATCAAAGTGTTGGTCACAGACGGCACAACGGAAGGTGTTTCCGTGCCGGATGGTGTGGAGATCATTCATCAGACGGCAGGCAGACGCGCCATGTTCCGGACGGCGCTGGACCTTCTGGAAAAACGCGGCATCGATTATATGATCCTGCTTGATCCCACGGGTCATTATTATCCCGAAGACATCGAAGCGTTCACCACCTGTCTGCAGAAAAATGATTATACGCTGGCAGTCGGCAGCCGCAACTTTGCCGTGGGGGAAGACGATAACGGCAAAGAAGGCGAACTGCCCACCCGGAAATTTGCAAATGTGATGTTCCGGCTGGAAACGGGGCTGCGCGTGGGAGATGCGGCAAGCACATTCCGCGCCTACCCCGTCAAATACATCAACAAACTCAAAATCAGCGATCTGGAACAGTTTGATTACGAAACGGAACTGCTGGTACGGGCGGCGTGGGCGAATCTGGAAATACGTTCTCTGCGGATCCGCTACAACACCCAGCTGCCGGAAGTACAGAAAAAACGCCATCTGCGCACTCACATCAAGCTGCTGGGATTATGTCTTCTGCCCTACCGGAAACAGAATCTGAGTCCCCTGCCCCAGCTGAAATTTTCCATTTTCCGCCCGAAACAGTTTTTCACTTATCTCGTCAACGAAAATGCCTCGCCCACCTCTCTGGCGGCGGCGGCGTTTACCGGCACATATTGTGCGGTTCTGCCCTTATTCGGATTTCATACCCCGGTAGTTCTTTATCTGGCTACGGTTTTCCGGCAGAACCGTTTTCTGGCGTTTATGATCCAGCATCCGTTCACGCTTTCGCCGCTGACCCCGTTTCTCTGTATTGAACTGGGATATTTTCTGCGGCACGGAGAATGGCTTACCGATTTCAACTGGAACACTCTCGGACGCGGACTTCTGCTGCGTATCTGGGAATGGCTGCTGGGAAGTCTCGCACTGGCTCCTGCATTCGCCGCTCTTTCCGCCGTTACCGTTTATCTCTGTGCAGTGTATGTGCAGAAACGGATCCGGCTGAAATTCCGCGCGGAATACAGAAAACAGAAGACGGAATCTGAACAGGAATAAAATAACAAATTCATTCAACGAACAATAAAGACAACGAAAGGATTTTCAAAATGGCTGTAAAAAAACAAAAATGCTCCGCAGTGGCTCAGGCATACGCCGCAGCGAAAGAAAGATATGCTGCACTGGGCGTCGATACAGATGCCGTGATCGCAAAACTCAAAACCATTCCCGTTTCCGTTCATTGCTGGCAGGCAGACGATGTGATGGGCTTTGAATCCACCGGCGGCGCATCCGGCGGGACACTCTGCACCGGCAACTACCCCGGCAGAGCCAGAAATGCGGAAGAACTGCGTGCGGATTTCGATAAATTTCTGGAGCTGACACCCGGCACGGTCCGCATGAATCTTCATGCGATCTATCTGGAATCTGAAAAACCTGTTGACCGTTCCAAAATCAAACCGGAACATTTCAAAAACTGGATCGCCTGGGCAAAAGAAAGAAAAATCGGGCTGGACTTCAACCCCACATTCTTTTCGCACCCCAAAGCCGCCGACGGTCTGACGCTGTCCCATCCCGATAAAAACATCCGAAAATTCTGGATCGACCACTGTATCGCATGCCGCGAGATCAGTGCCGCCATGGGGAAAGCATTGGGCAAATGCTGCAATATGAACATCTGGATCCCCGACGGTTTCAAAGATACGCCCGTTGACCGTTACGGTGCAAGAAAACGCCTCGCCGATTCTCTGGACAAGATCCTTGCGGTGAAGCAGAACCCCAAATATATGCGCGACGCCGTCGAAAGCAAACTCTTCGGGATCGGCGTTGAATCCTGCACAATCGGCAGCAACGAATTTTATCTGGGTTACGCTGTCAAAAACAACCTGATGCTGACGCTGGACTCCGGTCACTTCCACCCCACGGAAGTCATCAGCGACAAACTCAGCAGCATGCTGCTTTTCGCCGATCAGATCCTGCTCCATGTGAGCCGTCCGGTCAGATGGGACAGCGACCACGTTGTCACATTCGATGATGAACTTCAGCAGATCGCAGCAGAGATCGTCCGCTGCAACGCCCTGAACCGGGTCAATATCGGGCTGGATTATTTCGACGCCACCATCAACCGTCTTGCCGCATGGATCATCGGGACCCGCAACATGCAGAAAGCACTCTGCAAAGCCCTGCTGGAACCCCGGGCGCAGTTGCAGAAATGGGAAAATGCCGGAAATTATACCGCCCGTCTCGCCATGCTGGAAGAACTCAAAGCGATGCCGTGGCAGGCAGTTTATGATTACTTCTGCGAATCGGAAGGACGCAAAGTCGGCTACGATTACATGGCAGATGTGCTGGACTACGAGAAAAACGTTCAGAGCAAACGGAAATAAGCACCATGACAAAACAACCGACCAGACATCTGGCTTTCGATCTGGGCGCCTCCAGCGGACGCGCCATTGTCGGGTGGCTCGACAGTGAACGGAAACTCCATCTGAAGGAAGTACACCGTTTTCCGAACCATCCCTATGAAAAGGACGACCGCTTTTACTGGGATTTCAAATCCCTCTGCGCCGAATTGAAAACCGGCTTGAAAAAGGCTTTTGAATTTGCCCCGGACATCTCCACATTTTCTGTGGATACTTGGGGCGTGGATGTGGTCTTTTTCAGAGACGGCAAACCGGTCCGGGAACCGTACTGCTACCGGGATCCGCGTTTCGCCGCGGCAATGGACGATGTCCACAAAATCGTTTCCGGCAGAGAATGTTACGCCCGGACGGGGATCCAACTCCTGACGTTCAACACCGTCTATCAGCTTTTTGCCGATGCACAGGATCACCCCGAAGATTTCTGCAACGATGCAAAAATGCTGTTTATGCCGGATGCCCTGCTTGCAATGCTGACCGGAGATATGACAACGGAATACACCATCGCCTCCACCGGTGCATTGCTTGATCCCCATACCCGGCAGTGGCAACACAGTCTGCTGAAAGATCTTGCCATTCCGGCAGGTATTCTCACGGAGATCGTGGAACCCTGTACGTTGAGCGCATCCGTCAGCAGAGAGATCAGCAGCGAACTGGGTATCCCGCAGATCCCCAGTGTCAAATGCTGTTCCCACGACACTGCCAGTGCTGTTGCCGCCCTGCCAACACCGGATCCGGTCGGCAATGCCGCCTATATCAGCCTCGGCACCTGGGCATTGCTCGGCGCAGAGATCATGTCGCCGGAAACATCCGAAGCGGCATATCAGGCACATTATACCAATGAAGGCGGTATTGCGGGGACATTGCGTTTCCTTACCAATATCACCGGCACGTGGCTTCTTCAGGAAACACGCCGCACTTGGAACGAGGAAGGAGATCCCATCACCTTCAACGAAATGTGTGATCTTGCCATGGCAACGGAAACGGACAAGCGGTTCGATCCCAATGATCCGGTCTTTACAGCGCCGGGAAATATGCCGGAACGGATCAGTAAAGCCTGCGGCGGATTCGCATCAAGAGGCGAACTGCTGCGCTGCGTTTATGAATCGCTGGCAGAATGTTTCCGCGATAAACTGCGTGGACTGGAAGCACTCAGAGGTACAAAATACGACAAACTGCACATTCTGGGCGGCGGCACGAAAGATGAATTTCTGATGCAGCTCACGGCAGATAAGATCGGGATCCCGGTTTATGCAGGTCCGGTGGAAGCGACAGCGATCGGCAATCTTCTGGGACAACTTCTGGCGTCAGGCGAAGCGGAAAGTCTGGAAGAATGTCGCAGGATCACGGCAGACACATTCGACATCAAAATCTATTTTCCGACAGAAAAATGCTGAAAAATAGTTGTAAAATGCAAAAAACAGATACAAAAACTGATTTTTATGAAAAAAAGTCTGTTTTTTTTGATTTTTTGATTTGCATTTGTTAAGATGTGATGTAAAGTTGTATTGAGACGGGCACAAAATGTGCGCAAATAACCTTCAAAACCAACGTAGGGAGTAGGAAAATGGAATTCTACAACGTGAAGAAAAGAGCGAAAGTCAAAATCGCCGACGCAAAATGCGAAAAGGTCGTCTACAAGAGAAAGACCTCCACTGGTGTTCAGGAACGCTATGCTGTCAGAGCTGTTGACAACGATGGTACCAATCTGACGAAATTCATCTCCAAAGATACCTATGATGCACTCTCCTGCAAAGCCGGGAAAGCTGCGAAAAAGTAATCTTTCGAGTTGATTGCTTGATGAAAAAAACCGGCATCTTGCCGGTTTTTTTTTGCCCTGATCCCGGACCGGTTCAACAGATCACGCGGGAAAATTTTTCAGGATGGCAGATTCCGGGCAAAAAAAATGGAGCCAGCAGCAGGATTTGAACCCGCGACCCACTGATTACAAATCAGTAGCTCTACCACTGAGCTATGCTGGCTCGGAATGTCCATAATATGCCATCGTTTTCCATTTTTTCAAGCCCTTTTCGTAAAAAGATGCGTCCTTTTTTGGCATTTTCAGGATTTTGTGATATATTATTGTCATTATGAAAAGAAAATCAGCTGACCAATATTTATTTGTGGCAGATTCCCACATCGCAGGCGACGATGCCGCTGTCCGTTTCTTCCGTTTTCTGGATGAAGCGGCCCAACTGCCGCCGTCCGTGGGGATCGTGTTCCTCGGCGACATTTTTGAGCTGTGGATCGCCTTGAAGAGATATGAGGACGATCTCCACATCAGATTCACGGACTGGTGCAGAGAACAATCTGCGCTGCGGGATGTGATCTTCTGCGAGGGCAACCACGAATTTTATCAGTCGCTCCGCAAAACTGCCTGTTTCGGGACCGTTTCGCGGAGCCATATCCGCCGCGGCGGATTGCTCTTTACACATGGCGACAGGATCAACCGCAGGGATGTGCCGTATCTGTTTCTGCGGATCGGGATCCGTAATCTTTTTACCATGCTGCTGCTGTTTCTCACGGGGCGCGCCTTCGGTCCGGCACTGACACAGCGGGTCCGTTTGTCCCTCAAGACAAGCAACATGGTCAATAAAAAACATTTTCCGGAAAGCGGCGTTCTCCGGCTGATGAAGTCGGCGGGGCAGAAAGGCATCCGGGAGATTTTTATCGGACATTTTCACGACCGGCGTGATTTTGTGCAGGATGGTGTACGCCTTCATGCACTGCCGGCATTTTTGAATACGCAGGAAATTGCGCTGTACGACTGCAGGAGCGGGGAATACCGTTGTGCCGTATGGCAGGAGATCCTGAAACATCTGAATCAACAGCAAGGAGTTGACTGAATATGAGAACAATTTTATATCCCGGCAGTTTTGATCCGGTAACGAATGGACATCTGGATGTGGCGTTCCGTGCTGCACGGATCTTTGACCGCGTCATCATCGCAGTGGCATCCAACTCCGAAAAAAAGCCCCTTTTCACTTTTGAAGAACGGATGGAGCTGCTCCGTCATGCGTGCCGCGAACACAAAAATATTGAGATTTCCAGTTTTCAGGGGTTGCTGGTCGATGCTGTGGAAGAATTCAACGCATCGGCAGTGATCCGCGGTCTGCGTGCCGTGTCGGACTTTGAATATGAATTTCAGATGGCATTGATGAACCGTACGCTGAATCCCCATTGCGAAACGGTCTTTATGATGCCCAGTCCGGAATACTCGTTTGTGAGTTCGCGCATGATCAAGGAGATCGCAGCGCGGGGCGGTGATATTTCTGCATTTGTACCGGAATTTGTCGCGAATGCCATCCGCAGTAAAAAAGAGGAGAACAATATATGATCAAAGTCAATACCTGCCATATCGGCGACGAACCGCTGTTTTTTGACGGCACTGAAACACGGGATATTCTTGATCTCAATGCCGCTCCGGAAGCGCCGGAGATGACCGCAGTTTCAGACATCACCTATCAGCTTTATGCGAGCAAAACCGGACAGGATCTGCTTGTCAACGGCTCTGCCACTTTTGATCTGGAAACGACCTGCGCAAGATGCATGAAAAAGATCGTTATCCCGGTCACGGCGTCAAAAATGTGCCTTTTCCACGAAAATGTGCCCGAACAGGAAGTCGATCTGACGGACGAAGTCCGCGAAGAATTGCTGCTGGCTCTGCCGGATTATATTTATTGCGCGGAAGATTGTCAGGGACTTTGCCCGAAATGCGGTGCAAATCTGAATGACGGCGACTGCGGCTGTGCCGACAACGGTGATGAACCGCCGGTGGCGCCGGAAGATTCTCCGTGGAGCGTTCTTGATCAGCTCAAGACCGACAAATAAGACGGCGCAAACATCACATTCTCTTTCCCGCCCGGAACACAGGACCGGACGGGATTTTTTTCTGTTTCTGCACAAAAAAGCACGCGGGGTATTTCACCTGCGTGCGGTAATTTTTTCAGTTGTGAGCTTTTTCGTCACTGTCCGTTCTTTTTTCCATCTTCGGACACTTCTTTTCCCGGTTCCAGTATTCCAGCGGGATTTTCCCGGAGTAAGCGGCGCAGGTGTAGTCCCAAAAACTTATCATGTGCTTACACGTTTTACAAACAGTTTCGCAGGGATCAAACCAGTACCCGCCATCCAATATATGTGTTTTTTCAGTATGTTTCATTCGGTCCTCCCCGGGATGATTGTGAATCAATGTATATCCGCCCCAAAAAAGCACGCGGGGTATTTCACCTGCGAGCGATAATTTTTTTCAGTTGCGAGTTTTTTCGTCACTGTCCGTTCTTTTTTCCATCTTCGGACACTTCTTTTCCCGGTTCCAGTACTCCGGCGGGATTTCATCCGGGTAAGCGGCGCAGATGTGGTATGCAAAGCATTTTATGTGTTTGCAGGAAAAGCAAACGGTTTTACAGGCATCAAACCAGTGACGGTCATCCAATATATGTGTTTTTTCAGTATGTTTCATTCGGTCCTCCCCGGGATGATTGTGAATCAATGTATATCCGCCCCAAAAAAAGCAAAAAAATGGTGCATCCATAGGGATTCGAACCCCAAACCTGCTGATCCGTAGTCAGCCGCTCTATCCAATTGAGCTATGGATGCACATATCGAACCTGTCGATGCTCTTAATATACTACACCACCGCACAAAGTCAAGCGCATTTTGCAAAAAAAAGCGATTTTTTCCGAATCATACTTGCGTCGATATCATAATATGCTATATTAGGAGATCACCCGGATATCTGATGAATATGGAGTTGCCTTTATGAGTGAAGATTTCACACAAACCATGCGTGATATTGATGCGTTGCAGGAACGCCTGGACAATGTGTTCAAACGCGTCAATGCGGACCCCGTTTACGAAACTGCATCTGCCATAGCGGATGCCATCTCCGACAATCCCCGCTATTTCAGTGATGACCGGAAGAAAGAATATGCAGAGATCTTTTTTGCCATTCTGGATCAGGTTTACGACAGGATCGTGAAGCAGGATAAAACCAATCCCTGCTGCAATCCCATGATCCCTGCGGGGACAGCTGCCCGGATCCCCGAAGCGGACATGTTCATGCGGGACCTGATGCCGCTGTCCTGGGCACTGGAAGCGCAATGGCTCGCCCCTGCCCTCGCCGGTACCATTGATACATTTTTCAAGACATTCACGCAGGAGGAAGCGGAACTGATCCGCGACCTGCTGCAATTTCTGGCGCAATATTTTCCGGAAGCTGTCCACGCAGATGTTCAGGCATACTGGACGAAGATCGCGGAAGACCGGGAAAGTCTCCGTGATGAAAGCGATGAAGATAAAGCCTTCATGTTGTCGGTCCTGGTCCGGAAAAAAGCGGAAATGGAACAGAAAAAACAACAAAACAAGCAATGAACCCAGAACAACGATCAATACAGGAAAACACAAAAATGAGTCGTAAAGTTTTGATTTTCGGTGCGACCGGCGAAATCGGATCCCGTATCGCCAATCTGGCTGTCCGTGACGGACATCACGTTATCGGCTCCTGCCGCGGTACGGTCCGTCCCCGCGATGGCTATGTGGATCTGACCGGAGTGGAATTTATCAAAGGCGATAAATACGATGAAGCCTATCTGGAAACGCTGAGCGCCCTGAAGCCGGATGTGGTGATCGATACTCTCGGCAACATCCGCATGATCCCCATTATCCAGAAACATTTCCCCGATGTGGAAAACGTGATGTTCTGCTCCTCCACCGGCGCGTATGTGCCGCTGCAGTATCTGCCTGCGGATGAAAATCACCCGTGGCGTGAAGATACGGGCTTGAACTTTTTCCATCAGTCCCAGTGGGATATTGAAGCGCTTTCCCAGTTTGATCAGGGCAAATTCCCCATCACGATCTTCCGTCCCACCAACATCATCGGCGAAACGGTGATCCCGCTGGAACTCTGGGGCGGCAGGAAAATTGAATTTTATCAGAAACTGAAGAACAACGAACCGCTGTTCATTCCCCGCTGCAAAGATGTTCTGGTGCAGTCCGGCTACAACTGGGATCTGGCGTCCGCCTTTGCGTTGGCGATCAACAAACCGGATGCGGTCCGCGGCGAGATCTTCAATATTTCCAGCAAGCGTGCCATTCCTCTGGGCAAATATCTGGAAACTGCCATGAATCTGCTGAACAGTTCTTCCGAAATCATTGAAGTGGATGATGAAGATCTGATCCGCATCTATCCCCATATCCGTATCCACTTCGGTCTGGATTTTCTCCGTCTGCACATGTGCTTTGACCTGACGAAAGCCCGGACGATCCTCGGTTACGATCCCAAAGTTTCCACGGAAGAAGGTCTCACCAGAGCCCTCACATGGCTGCTGGATAACGGCAAACTCTGATCGTTTACCAAATCCACCGATACAAAACAGGACCGCTGAAAAAATCCGGCGGTCCTGTTTTTTTTATAAGGTCGCTGCTGAAATCAGCGGCTGAAGCCTTTACGGTGTTTTCAGCTCAAAAATTGCGGCGGCGAGCGGGGGAAGTTCTGCTTCCGCTTTGCCGTTTTCAAAGGTGATGCTGTTTCCGGCATACCCGAACACCGGCAGCGGCGTCGCCACACAATTCCGGGGAACGGATGCCGGTAATGTGAATACCGCCTTTTCCGGACAGCGCTGGTCGTTTGCCGCGAGGAGATAATATTTTCCGTCGGGACCTTTTTTGACAGATGCGTGGATCGCCGGCTGTACGGTCTGATCAATGATCTTTCCGGGCAGATCCCCTTCCAGCAGAATGTGTTCCACGCTGTGGATCTCATCCGCCCACGCCTTGAGCATGGCAATCGTTTCCGGATAATTTCCGGTATAATAATTCTTCAGCATTTTTTTGCGGCGTTCATCCCAGGAATAGATCCCCAGAGCTTTTGCGCCGTTGGTCAGGGCGAGAACAGACATACAGCGCAATTCCTGCATGGTCGGGATCTTTCCCTGATAACAGCCGAGGATCGTCCAGACCGGCTTGTAACCGAAACTTGCCTGTTTGGAAGCTCTGGTCAGACCTGCCACCGAACGCAGCGTCACATTGGGAACCGGATAGGGATCACACGCAACGATGTCGCAGGTGGGTGCCGTATTTTTCATGTGTATGCTGTTGCACTGAACGGAAATGATAGGAAATTCGCTGCCGTTCTGCCGGATCGCGTTGTAATTATCCCGGAAATATTCCCAGTCTTTCCACGGTTCGGAAGCATTGTACCAGTAAAGCATATTAGGCATATTCCGGTAAACGGGCATATATTCGGCAAAGTTTTTATCTTTTTTATCCGGAGCGATCTGAAGATAAAGTCCGTTATTCACAGCACTTTTCATCCACGGGACCATCAGATTCATCTCACGCGCCTGAATCCCCCAGAAATAACTGTTGAAATTTTTGGGAACTGCCACATTAAATCCAAGATCCCGGATCTTTTTCTGATCTTCCTCAAGGACGCCGTACAGGATGATGGGCATGATCTTTTTGCCGTTGTAACTGATGCTGTTGTCGGCATTGATACGGACTTTTCCGTTTTCCGGAACGGGCGTACTGCAAAATTCCTTTGTACATTCAAAAAGGGTTTTGCCATTATTTTTCAGCGTCAGTTCCAGCGGATAGATCCCGTCAGGCAGCGCGGGAATTGCCATTTCCAGATGGCTCGTCCCGTGTTCCGTAATTTTTTTCTGTGCCAGAACTTTTCCCTGACAGGTCACCACAGCCTCCAGCGGCAGCGGCAGACGGTAATTGATACGGTCCAGTGTCAGCACCATTTTTTTCTGCCACGGGAGCTGATTGAGATAACAGCGGACAGCCGGAGTATCAGCCGGATGTTTCGGACCGGCATAGATCCGGAGATTGGCAACTTGTGCATTTTTCAAACCGGAGCACAAGCGAATGAGCCCGTTTTTCTGGAACTTCATATATTTGGGAGAGTCTTTGGTAAGTTCAGTATCCCGGTCGATTTTTCCATTGACCCAGGAATAAAGGAACCGTTCTTTTTCATCAAAGACAAACGCCACGTGATTCCATTTGCCCTTTTCCAGCGGGGTCAGTCCGTTGTATCGGGTTGCCATGGGATAATAATCGAACCGCTGTTTTTTCATTTCCGGTTCCACATAAATCTTCACTGTGGGCGCAATATTGATCCAGGCACTGGAAGATTTATTGTTGCTGAAATTCAGACAGCCGAGTCCGAAACTGATGAACCAGCCACCGTTCAGCGCTTCATCGCTCTTGACCGTCATTTCAATGGTAAGCCCTTTCCCCTTGAGAATATCGGGGTCACCCGTATAACGGTAATCGATCTGCGCCTGTTCACTGCCGATGGCAAGGACAGCGCCCTTTTCCGGGTCTTCCGTCACAGATACATTCCGGAGGACCACCGGCTTTTTTCCGCTTACGGCATCCAGAATGACACCATCGCGGACAACCAGATCAAACAACAGGTCTGCCGCACAAATATTCAGTGCAGACCAACAGAGCAGAAGACACAGGAGCTGTTTCACTTTTTTCGTTTTTTCCTTAATGTTATGAGTTTTTATTTGCAAAAGCGCGATCCGCAAAGTTCATCATCCAATGCCAGTCATAAGCAGAAAGCCCATGATCTTCGGAGCGGCGGATGTAGCCCAGATGGGAGCCGACAGCGCCGGTATCGTAATCATCGGGATACGCCTCACCGGGCATACCGGGTTTCCCGAGAAATTCCCAGACGGGCGATGCGGCGCGGCAGGCAAGGTATTCACCTTCCGGGTCCATCCACGGAGAAGAACTGAAGCCCTGCACCAGCAGATACCGCGGGGCAATCGTTGCCACAAGCATGTGCTGATCGAATGTCAGTAATTCAGCAGGATTGGTCTGATATTTTCCGTATGCTTTGCAGTACCAGTGAGAGAACATCCTCATCTCGGTAGCAATATTTTCACCGTAATCCCGTTTGGCAAGGCAGACACCACTACCGCCGCACTGATTCGGCACGCAGACCGCAAACCGTTCATCCCGGGCGGCAGCCAGAAGGGCGGCTTTCCCCAGCCGTGAGCAGCCGGTCACCACCGACCGGGAAATATCCAGTGCGGGATTCTGTGCGGCAAGATCAAGTCCGCGTGACAACGCCCACGCCCATGCACCCAGCGCAGTGGGATTATCGGTCCGCTCATCATCCCGTTCACCCCAGAGGGAGAATACGCCGGTGTAGGCGAATGTATCCTGCCGGTACCGTTCTTCCGTTTCGTAATCGGTGGGATCGGGGGAAACTTCCGCATAACAGGCGGTCAGAACGGCATAGCCGCGGGCAATGATGGTGCCGATGGGAAACACAAAAGCGGAATCGGGATCACACTCTCTGCCCCGGTTTTCTTCAGTTGCTTTGTGATCTTCCACACGGGTCCCTTCCCGGATCCAGGCTTCCAGACGGGGGATCTCAGGATCGTATGTCATTTCAAAATTTCCACGGAAATTGAGGAACAGGATCACCGGAACCGGACCTTTGACATGACGCGGACGGTAGAGCAGCCAGTTGATGCACGGTCCGGTGCGGTCCGCGTTGAAGTACATTTTGTATTGAGTACGCACGGCGAATCCGGCAAGCGCGCCGACTTTTTCCTCTGCCGTATCGATCACGAGCTGTTCCGGCGCGGGCGGTTCCTGTCCGTACATTTCCGAGGCGAAGATCGAAAGGATCTCCTGACGGCGTTTCAGCCAGTCGGCAGGCGTTTTTACGGGGGAACCGTCTGCAAAACACAGGGGATCTTCCAGCGTATAGGGGGCGATCCGGTCTGTGTCATAATTGGGTTGATCGTAATCGGGGCGGATGGGTGGTACGTTCTGTTTCATGGTGATTTTCCCTGATCTCTTTCAATACATTTTGAAAATACGGTCGGCACGATCCATATAGTGCAGAAAATCCTCTTCCAATATGTCATGTCCGCCGTTCCGGATATAGTAACTGAGTTCGCCGCCGACCGGTGTTCCGACAATGGGCTGTTCCGGATCTTCCGGCACACTCAATCCGAACAGACGGAACACTTTCCCGGCGTGATAAGTGGAAATATATTCCCCCTTGGGGTCCGACCATGTATCCAGGATCGCGCTGTGGACAGCCACGCTGCGGGGAGCGATACAGGCGATCAGTTCGTGCTGATCGAAGGGAAGTTTTTCCGGTGTGCGTGCATAGGGCTGAAGCTGATCGGAGAACCAGAATGTATAATCGTTGCAGCAGCCCATCATGGAGAAAAGGGTCTCCCCGAAAAGGCGTCTGTCCAGCGCTGCGCCGCCGCAGCCGGAATTATTGACGCAGGTGAGTTTGAACCGTTCATCGATCACACCGGTCCAGAGGGAAGTCTTTCCCAGCCGGGAGTGGCCATAAACAATGGCTTTTCCGCTGTCGATCTGCGGACAGGATTCTGTCAGCACATCCAGCATCCGTGAGATCCCCCACGCCCACGCATTGATGGCGGAAGCATGGGGCGGGCGGGGAACGACAGAATCATAATAAAGAGGATAAACGCTGTTTTCCCAGCCGTCCGGTCCGGGTTTATCCAGATAGAAATCGTGGTATGCGGCGGCGGCGATCGCGTATCCCCGCTTCAGGATCGTTTCCACCGGATAACGCCGCGCAACAAAGCCGCGGGCAACTTCTTTTCTGCCGGTCGGGATGATGGCAGGATCCGTCTCCACGGCGTGATTTCCATGAAAAGTCAGCCCCACAAACACAGGAACTTTCTGATCGGTCAGAGGCGTATAAAGGAGCATGATCGTCTGCAATGTTCTGCCGGTGGGTCCGGTGAATGTCATTTCGATTTCCTGCCGTTTCCCGTAATTGCCAAGCAGTTTTTCGCTGAGGACACGGCTGGTGAAAGATGTTGCAGGCGGCAGGGGGGTGCCGTACATGATGTTCTGAAAGGCGTGGATCAACTCCGGACGGCGTTTCTCCATCCACTCATCCGCCGTGGTGATGACGGAACCATCAGCCATACGAAGGGGATCCGGGATCTCCACCGCAGGGACACGCCGTTCGTCATAATTTGCTTCCCACGGGATCGTCTGTTCGTAAAGCGGGATACTGCTCATCACGTTCTCCATCTTAGTCGTTATTTCACAGGAATGAGTGCGAGGCGGAAACCGGGAGCATAACAGCGGTCCGTTACGGTATTGCCATTGCGGTACGCCGTGCGGAATTCCTTGCGTCCATTTTGCATAAGTTAACACACTGTGTTGTAATTTCAAGCAAAAACTTGCTGAAACAGAGAAAAAAAAGGTGCAGGGCTTGAAAAAGTACGGCGGCGTGCTATAATTTTCAAACACAAACCACAACAGAAGGAGAAAATGCTATGATTTTTGTGATCGCCACATCCAAATTGAAACCGGGCTGCAAAGCGGAATTTATCGCTGCGGCAAAAGCCAATTATGAAAATGTCCGCGCCGAAGAAGGCTGCGTATTTTATCATCTGAACGAAGCCACCGATGCCGGGATCGATGCCCCGGTGGATCCGGACGAATGTATTTATGTGGAATGTTGGGAAAGCGCCGAACACCTGCAGAAACATCTTCAGCAGCCTCACATGAAAGCCTTTATCGACAAAGTGAAAGACCTGCGCATCTCCTCCGGTCTGAAAGTCGTGAAACCGGTATAACCGCCCTCATCCGGCACTGAAAAATCGCAACGGATCTGCAACATTTTTTGCGGATCCGTTTTTTTGTATGCCATCCCCGAAAAAACAATCAGATTTTCCCGTTTTCCTCTTGTATTCCGGAGCCGTTATGCTACATTTTACCCCAAGACGGAATTTTGACATATTCACGGACTCGAAAACACAAAACATAAAGGTTTCCTCATGACAGAATTACGTTTGGAAAATAAGATCATTCCCGGTGTGGACATCTCCGGTGAATGTCCCCTGCCCGCTATGCAGAACACATTGAGTTTCAACATGAAATACGATGTGGGAGAAGATGCGGAACTCTTTCTGAATTTCGGCTTGCGCCCCAATGCCATGCCGTCAAAACTTCAGGACCGGTACAACAGCGAACTGACACCGCGCGTGTGGAAAACCGCAGTTCTTGAAAACGATTACCTGAAAGCAACTTTTCTCCCGGAACTGGGCGGAAAACTCTGGTCTCTTTACGACAAAATCAACAACCGGGATCTGCTGACAGAAAACCCGGTCGTCAAGCCCGGAAACCTTGCCATTTGCAACGCCTGGTGTTCCGGCGGCGTGGAATGGAATATCGGCACACGGGGACATCATGTACGGACCTGCCGGACCATGTTTATGGCGAAAGCAAAAACATTCAAAGGGACACCCGTTCTGCGGCTCTATGAGTTCAGCCGGGAATACGGCGTGGCATACCAGATGGAATTTTTTCTGCCGGAGGATTCAAAATTTCTGTTTGTCCGCACCCGCATCCACAATCACCACTGCAGAACGATCCCCATGTACTGGTGGTCCAATATCGCTGTGGACGATGCAGACGACCTGAGGATCGTCACCTCTGCAACTCACGCATTCGCAAACACTTATGATTCAGAACGGCATCAGGCGCTCCGCCGTTTGAAACTGCCGGAACCGGAAGGATTCGACTGTACCTATCCGGGCAATCACGCAACTGCACGGGATTTCTTTTACCATATCGCGCCGCAGGACCGCAAGTTTGAAGCGGCGATCTACGGCGACGGCTGGGGATTGTGTCAATGCTCCACCGACCGGCTGAAAGGACGCAAACTTTTTGTCTGGGGCAGATCTTCCGGCGGGATCAGCTGGCAGAAACGGCTGACATCTCCCGACGGCAAACCCTATGTGGAGATCCAGGCGGGATTAGCTCATACACAGATGGAGTGTCTGCCCATGCCCCCGTACACCGCGTGGGAATGGCTCGAAGCATACGGTGCAATCCAAACCGATCCGGAAAAAGTACACGGTCCGTGGGCGGATGCCGGAAAAGAAGTTGCGGAAAAACTGGAAGCCGCCCTCCCCCGGAAAATGATGGACGACCTGCTGGCAGAAACAAAAGAAGCTTTCGCCCTGCAGCCTGCGGAAGAGATCATTTACAGAGCATCCGGCTGGGGCGCACTGGAAAAAGAACGCTGCGGCAGCAATGGCGGTTTTGCGCCGCATCTCGATTTTGATACTGACGATACCGAACCGGCGATCTGGCACGAACTGATCCGCACCGGGGAACTGCCCGATCAGGATATGGGGGATCCCCCGCCATCGTATATGCTGCAGGATGACTTTTTTGAACTGCTGAAAAAAGCGCCCGCCAATCCCCACCGGGATCTGCATCTGGGGCTGAACTTTTTCTTCCGGAACGATCATGAACGGGCGGAACAGTATTTCTGCAATGCCCGGGCGCGGGAACGGAGCTATACTGCCGCGTTCGCACTGGCGCATAACGCCCTTTATACCGGAGACGGGGAACGCGCCGCCGCATATTTCAGTGAAGGATTTTACAGCAACGATCCCACTCTGGTCAAGGATGGTCTGCAGACGATGTGCAATACAAAATGCTACGATCTGGCAGTCCGCTGTTTCCGGGAATTGTCGGCGGAACAACAGGCGAATCCCGCCAACCAGATCCTGTACGCTAAAGCCCTGCTGCTCTCCGGTCATCCGGAAGAGGCGGAGACTGTCCTGCTGAAAGACGGCGGTCTGGAACTGCCGCAGCTCCGCGAAGGCGAAGGCGCACTTTCCGATCTTTATATCGCCATCCAGTGTGCCAAAGCGGAAAAAGAAGGCAGAAAACTTGATCCGGCAGAGGTGGAAGTGCCCGCAAAATTTGATTTCAGAATGAACCACAGAAATACGGAACTGGAGCGGCTGGGCTCCCGTTATCCGTATAAAAAATAAAGCCGAAGGATAGATCATGAAATTTGAACAGCGTACTGCGGTGATCACAGGGGCAGCCGGAAGAATCGGTCAGGCTGTCGCAAGAGAATTTGCAAAACATAATGTCCGGCTGTATCTCGCCGACATCAATATGGAACGGCTGAACGGCTTTGTATCCCTGCTCCGGAGCGAAGGGGCGGACGCATTCGGTGTCCAGATGGATGTATCTGATCCGGAGAACATCCGGAAAGCGGCGGCAGCCATTCTGGCGGATGCCGGAAAAGTGGACATCCTTGTCAACAACGCCGGAGCGTGGCCCGCCGGGACCGTACAGGAAACAGATGATGATAAATGGGTCAACACCATCAATGTGAATCTGCACAGTGTGTTCCGGCTCTCCAAAGTTTTTGCGGCAGATATGATCAAAAACAAATACGGCAGGATCGTGAATCTTGCATCCATTGCGGGTCTGGTGGGGCTGCCGGGCTACAGCGCATATTCCGCCGCGAAAGCGGCAGTGCTTATGCTCACAAAGACCATGGCTATGGAACTGGCGAAAGACGGCATCACCGTCAACAGCGTTTCGCCGGGTCTGATCGAAGACAAGGTCCGCTCCACAGGCGGCACATGGCTGGGACATACCGGACTCGGCGAAGATGTCGCCCGCGCCATCGTCTATCTGGCTTCGGACGATTCCGGTTACATCACCGGGATCGATGTGCCTGTCGACGGCGGACGCGTCCTCGGTCCTCACAACGGATAAATGAAAGACAGCAGTCATGTCACAACAGCAGATCAGAAAAACATTCCGCGGTCTCCGACCGGGAGATCCGGACGGCAGAAACGGTTTCTGGAATCCGGAACGGGGATTCCGCTTTGAGATCGGCGTCGGTAAAACAGCGTCCACCACACAGAAATTCACCCATGTGACCGATCATTGGCCGGTGGCGCGGTACAAAACGGACGGCGTGACCATCGCACAGGCGTATTGTTATCTGACACAGTATCACGATTCCCCCATCGGCGATGATGTATTGCAGCAGCTTCAGGCGGATTTTGACCGGGCACGCCGGGACGGCATCAAATTTCTGCTCCGTTTTGCATACGAATACGATGGCGCGCCCTATGGTCCCACACTGGACAGGCTGATGCAGCACATGGCGCAGCTGAAAGACATCATCCGCAAAAATATTGATGTGATCTATGTTCTCCAGACCGGGTGGCTCGGCTTGTGGGGCGAATTTCATTCCTCTGCGCTCGGATTGGAAAAAGATCCCGATGCCGTGGCAAAAATCATGACCGGCACGTTGGAACTCCTGCCGGAAAGCCGGTTCACGATGATGCGCTGCATGAGATACCGGACCGCCGCTCTGGAGAAACTGGGCGACTTGAAGGAGATCACGGAAGATACCGCGTTCACCAACGCACCCCACGCAAGGATCGGCTTCTTCAATGACGGCACTCTGGCAAATTACTGGGACGGCGGAACATTTTTTGATCCGCCCCATTCCGCCCCCGGGAATCCGGAGTTCGATGGTGTGGCAAAGGAGGGATATTTCATGCCGGTGGACGGCGAACTGTTCTGGACCGGACAGTATTCCTCGCCGGAGGATGCGACCGGGATCCTTGCCATTGAACGGTTCACTCATCATCACTACACCACATTCAGTCTGGTCCACGGTTTTTCCGAACTGGATCAGAATCCGGAAAAATGGACCATCGACATATGGAAGGAACAGCAGATCACACCGGAGCTGCTGAAAGAACATGCCATCCGTTTCGATCCGGATTATTTCGCGGGCGTCAGTTCACGATCCGCTTTTGAATTCATCCGCGACCATCTGGGCTACCGGCTGGCAATGCCGGAAGCATGTTTCGATGCGGAAGCGGAAAGGAATATCCCCTTTACAGCGTCTGTGGTGCTGCAGAATACGGGTTTCGCCACAATGATCAACAGCCGGACCCCTGAATTTGTTCTGCTGGGAAAAGATCAGATCGTGGAACTGCCTGCAGATACGGATTGCCGCAAACTCCAACCCGCACCGGTCCACGGCAAACGGGATGATGTACTCCGTCACACGATCACATACAGCGCACCCCTGCCGGAACATATCAGCGCCGGTGAATACGAACTGGCGTTCTGGCTGCCGGATGCGGAAGCGTCTCTCCGTTACCGCCCGGATTACGCAGTACGCCTTGCGACCAATGTGGAAACCCGGATCGTTGACGGCAGACTGCTGCATATCCTCGGGAAGATCACTGTTAAATAATCGAGGAACTCAACTATGAACGAAGAAACGACTCTGGCGGCACTGCTGCTGACCGCTGTTCTCACCGGAATGATCCACACCATTGCAGGTCCGGATCATTATCTGCCATTCGTGGCAATTTCCAAAAGCCGCAACTACGGCTGGAGCAAAACGCTGTTCTGGACCATCCTCTGCGGGATCGGGCATGTGGGCAGTGCCATTGTACTGGCGCTGGGCTTCATCCTCTTTGCGGAGATCCTGACGGAATCCCGTCTGGAATGGCTGGAAGCGTGGCGGGGCGATATCGCCGCTTATGCCATGATCGGTATGGGCGCGGCATTGATCCTTCATTCTCTGCACAAACGCTGGAAACACCGGACGGAAACACATTCCCACCCGGAAAACAACAGCAGTCTTTCCTATTGGGTGGTATTCATTATTTTCGTCCTCGGTCCCTGTGAAGCTCTCCTGCCGCTGCTGACAGCATCTGCCGTTCTCGGCACAATGAGTGTGATCCTGGTGGCGCTGACATTCAGTGTTGCCACCATTGTCACAATGCTTGCCGCAGTGATCACCGGGAGATTTGGCTTGAATGTGCTGCGTTTCCCGTGGCTGGAACGGTTTGCCCCTGAAATCGCAGGCGGAACTGTGATGCTCTGCGGTCTTGCCATTGTCTGTCTGGGACTTTGATTCACGAAAAAACAGGTCAGACCTTGAATAAATACAGTTTTGATGCTAAAGTATATGCGTTACATCGCAACACCAAACAAACTTCAATAAGGATACTGAAAAATGAGCAGGATCAATTACGAACATCCGGCAGACCAGATCGTCCGCTACATGAAACGCATCTATGATTGCGGCATGACCACCATCAGCGGCGGCAATCTCTCCATTCTCGACGAAAACGGCGATATGTGGATCAGCCCCAGCGGTGTGGATAAAGGCACCCTGACCCCCGCCGACATCATGTGTGTCAAAGCGGACGGCACCATCATCGGCAAACACCGTCCCTCCGTGGAATACCCCTTCCATCAGGGCATCTACAAATCCCGTCCCGAAGCCCGCGCAGTTGTCCACGCACATCCGCCCATGCTGGTCGCCTGGTCCATTGCCAAACAGGTTCCGGATATGAATGTGATCCCCGGCGCAAAAGCCATTGTGGATAAACCGGGTATGGCTGGCTATGGCTGCCCCGGCTCCATGGTCCTCGGCGGAAAAATCAAAGACGAATTCGCAAAAGGCTACAAAGCTCTGCTGCTGGAAAATCACGGCGCCGTTGTCTGCGGCGTGGATATGGCTGACGCTTTCCGCCGTTTTGAAACCTATGACGTGACCGCACGGATCGCCAGCAATGCCACCATCCTCGGCGGTATCAACAGCCTTTCCGATGCAGAAGTTGCAGAAGCACTCACCTGCCGCAACTGCGGATTCAAACAGGTGGAACGGATCCAGCCGGGCGTGGAAGATCTGGCTCTCGCGGCAAAAGTCTGCGAGATCACCAAACGCGCCTACCGCCAGAAACTTTTCACCTGCGCAGACGGCACTTGTGCAGTCCGGACAAAGACCGGCTTCATCATGACCTCCAAAAACGCAGACCGCGGCACCATCCAGCCGGAAGACCTGATCATTGTCAACGGCACGGAATACAGCGGCGATATGGGACTGGAAAACAATACATGGCTCGTCAAACAGATCTTTGATGCCCAGCCGGAACTCAATGCTCTCATCTTTGCCCACCCGGCAGCAATGACGGCTTTCGGTGCCGCCCGTATGCCCTTCGATACCAAGCTGATCCCGGAAAGCTATCTGCTGCTCCGCGAAATGCCCTGCTTCGATTTCGGCACGGATTTCCGCACGCCGGAAACCATTACGAAAACCATCTCCCCCCGTATGCCGGTGCTGCTCATCCGCAACGACTTCATCCTTTCCGCCGGAGCAAATCTGCTTCAGGCGCTGGACCGTCTGGAAGTGGCTGAATACAGCGCACAGAGCGCGATCACGGCATCCCGTCTGGGTGAACTGAAACTGATGGGCGATGACGCCATTCAGGAAATCATCACGGCGTTCAACCTGATCCCCTGATCCGTCTGAACAGACTACAAAAAAAATCAGCATCCTTCAAAGCGGGATGCTGATTTTTTTATGCCCGTTTTCCGGAACGGCGGTCAGATCTCGACTGTCATTCCATCGTAAGCGACTTCGATCTGATGCGGCGCAAAGAATGCTTCCAGATCACTCTGGAGGGGGCGTCCGTTGTGGGAAAAATGCGTGGCAATCACACGGCAGCCGGGATTGAGGCAGCCGGCATTGCGGAGGCGGTCCGCAAATTTCAGCACGGCATTTACGCCCATATGCCCGTTGGCACAATCCGGTTCGGCAAACGCCATGGTGCAATCAAGGGAGACCATATCAAACTTCATCGTCTCAAGGATGCTCCATACGGCTTCGGACGGAATACCGGTATCGTTTCCGATGAGGACGGTTTTTCCGCCTCTGGACACAGCATAGAAAAGCGCGCCCTTGCCGGGTGCATGATTGGCGGTCAGGGCAACGATCCGCATATCGTCATCGGTAACATCACTGCCATGTCCCAGAGGGTGAAAATCGATCTTCAGGGACTTCATATCGTAGCTGTTGAAGCAGCGGGACACCGTTTCCATGATGGTACAGGCAACGGCGTGTGAACCGAAAACTTTGACCGTGTTCTCCACCACACTGAATCCGGGTCTGCGCCACATAAGCTCCACGGGATCAAGGTGATCCTCGTGGGGGTGAGTGATGAGCAGACGCTTGATGGCAGAGAGATCGATCCCGAATTCCCGGACCTGCCAGTTTGCATCGGGTCCGAAATCAACCATCGTATCGTCATCGATCAGATAGGAGGCACGGCGGCGGATGTCTTTTCCGCCGTTCTGACGGCATTTTCTGCAGGTATCGCAGGTACACCAGAGTGCGGGAACGACTTCCGCGGCGGCAGTTCCGAGATATTTGAATTTCATAATCCGCTCCGGCTCAAATCAGCGCACATCAAAGGAATAGATGTAGGCGGCGTCTGCACCCCACGATGCTTCGGGGATCAGGCGGACAGCCGTGACTTTTTCGTTGATGGGAATACGGACAAGGCGTTTGAAGTTGTCTTCCACATACGCGACTTCTTTCCAGTCGTTGGAATCTTTTTTCTTCTGGATCTTGACAGCAAATTCCTTGACCAGTGTTTCCGGCAGTTCCACATCGTAACCGCCCTTGGGATAGGAACATTCCATACGCTTGACCCCCATATCGCGCACATTGCTGTCGAAAACGATACGCACTTCATTGACAATGGTCGGTTTATCGAAATGGTATTCGATGTAGCTGCCGAAATCCGCTGTAAAACGGTGGGGTTCGGGATTGCCCTCGCCGCCTGCGCGGAGAGAATCCAGCGTCACGTTCTGCTTGTTGGGCAACGGTCCGGGGATACCGCGTTCCTGACCGTCCCGCAGGACTTCCACATCGCCTTCGGATTCTGCGATCAGTTTGGCATTTCTGGAGATCTTCGGGATCTCGCGGCTGTGCCACGGCAGCCAACAGTCATCATCCATCAGGGTCTGCTGCAGTTCGGTGATCCGTTCTTCATAGACGCCTCTGGGATCCAGGTTGTCGCGGACGCCGATCGCGGCAGCGGTACCGACCGCCTGCCCCATAATGGCGCAAGTCCCCATAACGCGGGTGGAGCTGATCGCCATGTGCGTAGCGGAAATATTTCTGCCGGCGAAGTACAGGTTCGCAATATTTTTGGAGTACAAACTGCGGAAGGGAATGCCGTAGGGACACGGTGCGGGATGGAAGATCGTAGGTGCGCCGTGGTGATAGAACGCCGCCGGATGGTGATCGTCCATCGACCAGCCGCCGTATGCGACCATATCATCGAATTTTCCCTGTTTTTCCACATCGTTCTGCGTCAGGATATGATCGCCGACGTAGCGGATATTTTCCCGTTTTCCCGGCAGAGCACCGATCCATTCGATGTCGTAATTTCTGGCAATGCCTTTGGAATTGTTCTTCACAAGATCCCAGACGCCGTACACGATTTTGAGCAGATCATCGCGGATCTCCTCCGCATCTGCAATACTGTCCTGCTCGCCGCCGGTCTCGATCCACCAGAAGTTGTCTCTGGGATCCAGACCGCGATGGAAACCTTTTTCTTCAAACACATGAGCAAAGGGAGGTGCTTCAAAAGGTTTGTGCGTATCGGTATATTTCGTCTGGATCAGAATGGAGTTGCCCATCGTTTTGCTGTCCGCCTCTTCCGGAGCGTGACTTTCGTTGAACTCAGATCTTGCTTCACGGCCCATACGGAATTCCGCACCGGACACCCGGAGGACGGAATCACCGGAGCAGTCCGCATAATATTTTGCGGTGATGGTATAGCGTTTCTGGGTGGTGAGCTGCCAGGCGGTGATGGATTTGATGCGGTCGCCATCCATGATCACGCCGTCGCAGGTACAGTTCAGCATCAGACGCAGATTGGGCTGACGCTGCACAAAAGTCATCAGGATATGATCCCAGATATTGTACTGCAGCGAGGGATTGTAACGCATATTTTCCAGCTGGATCTCTTCCAGAATACCGGTTTCCTTCACGTTGACGCCGACTGCACCGCAGATCCACATACGGATCTCACTGGACGCATTGCCGCCCAGCACGGGACGATCCTGAACCAATACGGTTTTTGCACCGCGCCGCGCTGCTGCAACAGCCGCGCAGATCCCCGCCATACCGCCGCCGACTACACAAAAATCAGCATTGAATGCCACCTGCTGAAATGAATCCATATTCATCGTAAATCTTCTCCTCTTGGATTTTCAAGTTCCGTATATGCGTGATTTTTCAGGTATAATATCACAGTTCCGCCGATATGTCAACCCCCGGAAAATCTTTTCCGTGATTTATTCCGGCAAAAAGTTCACTCCCGCACCCGGTCTTTTGTTTCAGGTACAAGAAGCGCCGCGATCAGGCTGACCACCGCTCCGGCGATAAAGAAGTGATAAACAGCTTCGTAAGCCATCACCGGGAATGCCAGAGTAACGGCATCCGTGGGATATTTTTTCAGGATCACCCCGGCAATATTCTGATAGGCGGAAATAAAAACAAACGCCATAAAATTCAGGAATGCCACCGCCATGGCAGTGTACCGGTTTGAAAACAGTTCTTTTGCGACCGTACTGAACAGAGGGAAAAATCCTGCAGGAAAAGCGATCAGCACCGCAGATGTCATGAACAGCCCCCATCCGCATCCGGCATAAAATCCGTACCGTGCAAGAAGGATCCCCGCAAAAGATACGGCAACACCGGTGAGGATCACCATTTTACGGCGGTTGCCGAAAAGTTTCAGCAGCAGATTTCCGACGACATTGTTGACGGCGACAAGGATCGTCAGGATCATCATACACAGTGCGCCCCTGCCCGGCTCAAGCCCGTAAAGGTCCGTAAAGATCTTCTGTCCGATCTGCCCCACAAGAGCGTAGTACGCGCCGTACACCGTGGCACAGCCGAAACAGAGAAACCACAGATTTCTGCTCCGGAGCATGACCAGCAGCGGCATCAGCGTCTGACCCCGTTTCACCGGAATGATCGTCCCTTTGGCAAAAAGGATAATGGTCATCAGCGGCACACACGCCACCGCACCGGGCAGGATCATCGCCCAGCGCCATCCGATGGCTTCCACCAGTTTCACCATGGGGACCGTTCCGGCTGTGGGGCCGAAATAACTGAACATCAGCACCACGCCGAGCGCCATAGCGAATTTTGCAGAAAACAGATCCGCCAGTAATTTTGCCACACCGAGAAAGATGGTCCCTGCCCCGAATCCGGTCAGACACCGGAACAGGATCATGAGATAATAATTTTCCAGCAGGGGAAAAATGATCGTCCCGGTGACAAAAAGACTGCCGCCGATCAGGAGAACACGCACCCCGCCGTAACGGTCGGAAAAACAACCGATCAAAAGTTGACTTGCCGCGTAAGAATACAGAAACGCCGCACCGAGCGACGAAATCCTGTCAACATCCATCCCCATCCGCTGCAGATCTTCAAAGATCGTTGCAGGGACAAGCACTTTTGCCATACTGGTGATGAAAAGGATCAGGACACCGCAAAAAAGGAACAGCATTTTCCGTTTGCGGACAACTTCAGGAGGCAACACTTTCGGTGACATATAAAAACTCCGGCTGACATTCAGTAAACGGTGTTTAATATACCATTTCCCCGGCGTTTTTTCAAGAGAATATCCGCACCGGAACCTTTTTTATACAAAAAAGCTGAACGATACTGTTTCCGCGTCAGATGAACAGCGTGTGATCACTCTTTTTCGCCAGTTCCGCAAAAGTTGCAACTCCGGAAACATCATCCACTTCGATCAATTCATCACGGGTGATCCCCATCACATCCATCGCCATATCACAGGCAATAAATCGAACTCCCGCATCTTTCGCAGAGGCGATCAGTTCCGGCAGACTCAGCACATTTTTCTTTTTCATGATCGCTTTCATCATACCGGTCCCCATGCCGAGCATGTGCATTTTGGAAAGAACAAGTTTCTTTGCGCCCTTCGGGAGCATCCAGCCGAACATCTTGAAGATCAATCCTTTCCGCACAGACGGAGCCGGATCCTTCCGCAGTACGGAAAGTCCCCAGAAGGTGAAAAAGAGATTGACTTTTCCGCCGGACGCCGCAAAACCGTTGGCAAGGATCAATGCCGCAAGGGCTTTATCCAGATCGTTGCTGAAAAGCACGATGGAAAGATCGTTTCCGCCTGTGCCGACCGATGCTGCGGCTGGAGCTGCGGCACCGCCTTTCCGGACAACGGCTTCCAGAAAACCATCCTGATGTTTCAGGTCCGAAACTTCATGATCCGCACCGCGCGCCCAGTTCAGCAGATCCGCTTCAAATGTGGATGCCGCCAGAAGCCGGACACTTTCACCGGACCGGAGTCCGTTCATCGTTGCTTTCAATTTCATCACGGGACCCGGACAGGGCAAGGAACGGACATCCAGTTTCAGTTTTTCCATCGGCTGCATCTCTTTCTCAGTTGTCGTATTTTCTTTCGGGGCAATGTGTTGTGCTGTTTCCACCGGCTCCGGATGAAACAGTTTCCACGCCAACCAGCCACCGGAAAGATTGGCAGCTTTAAAACCATTCTGTTTCAGAATACGCTCGGCAAGATAGCCGCGCAATCCCACCTGACAGCAGGTCACGATCAGTTTGGAACGGTCAAGTTCATGCAGTCTGTTCCGCAGATCGGCAAGGCGGATATTGACCGCCCCGGGGATGGCTCCGAGTTCATTTTCCTCCGGTTCACGGACATCCAGCACCAGTGCATCTTCAGGGATCGTATCGGGATAAACCACATCCGTCAAGCCGGACAGGATATTTTCAGCCACAAAACCGGCAAAGTTCACGGGATCTTTTGCGGAACTGTACGGAGGCGCATAAGCCAGTTCCAATTCTCCCAGTTCCGGGGCTTTCAGATGATTCCGCATAGCCTGCGCAATACTGTCGATCCGCTTGTCAACCCCTTTATTTCCAACGATCTGCGCGCCGTAAACCGTACCGTCATCACCAAAGATCAGCTTCAAAGTCATGCGTGTTCCGCCCGGATAATAAGAGGCATTGGACGCAGGATGCAGATAAAGTTTCCGGTATGCCTGACCGAGCTGCTTCAGTTTTTTCTCCGTCAGCCCCACCGCCGCCGCAGTAAGATTTCCGACTTTCACCACGCTGGTGCCGTAACTGCCTTTGTAAACGGAATGTCCGCCGGCAATGTTGTCGGCGGCGATCCGCCCCTGTTTGTTTGCCGGACCTGCCAACGGGATGGCAGTTTTTCCGCCGAGGATGGGGTCTGTGACTTCCACCACGTCGCCCGCCGCAAAAATATGGGGATCGGATGTTCTCAGCGTTTCATCAACAACGATATGTCCCTTTGCACCGCAGGTGAGTCCGCAATCGCGGGCGAGAGCGGCATTGGGCTGCACTCCGGTGGATACGATCACGACATCAGCGGGGATGCGCTCACCGCAATCCAGTTCCACATCCACATGATCGCCCTGCTCATGATATTCCTTGACAGTACAGCCGAATTTGATTTTGATCCCTGCCCGCTTCAATTCATCTGCAAGGGGCTGCGCCATCTCACCGTCAAGCGTCGGCAGAACATGCTGTCCCCGCTGAACGATGGTCACATCCAGACCTTTTTCCCGGAGATTTTCAGCGACTTCCAGCCCGATGAACCCGGCACCTGCGATCACGGCACGCCGGGCATCCTTCAGCCGGGCGGCAACTTTGTCCATATCCGCCAGAGTCCACAGATGCAGGACGCGATCCGACGGCGTTCCGCCGGTGGGGACTGCCCCGGTGGCAAGGAGCAATTTATCGTAAGCGAGTTCGTATTCGCCCCCGCTGTCTCTGACGGTCAGGCATTTCCGTTCCCGATCGATCCGGACGGCTTCGCTGCCGATCCGCACATCGACCCGGAACCAGGCGGCAAATTTTGCCGGCGGCATCACCAGCAGGTTATCCCGCTCCGGGATCACGCCGCCGAGATGATATGGCAGACCGCAGTTTGCATAAGAAATGAATTGCCCTTTTTCCAGAAGGATGATCTCGGCATTTTCATCCAGACGCCGCAATCTTGCGGCAGCACTTGCTCCGGCGGCGACACCGCCAATGATCACAACTATCATTGTCTGACTCCTGAATTTTCAGAATTAAAATACTTTCAGCAGTAATATAATCAGACAAATCAGGATTACAACCGGATTTCACGCCGGGAAAAATTACAAGTTGGAAATTTATCAGCGTCAGGGGATGCAGTTCCAGTTTTCCAGATCGTCGCTCCAGGCGAAACCGATACAGGCGTACTGGTCAAACACAACGCTTTCGTCTTCCGGTCCGGTCCCGTGGAAAAACAACAGTGCTTTGCCTACGGCAGGATCATTCCGCAGATCAAGGACCATACCGGCAGTGAGACGGCCCTTTGCCCAATCCCAGTTTTCCTGATCAAGGGTGATGAGCCTGCCGGTATCCTGCCAGTGAAGCAGATCGGTGCTGATCATTTCCCCAACGCCGTTCCGGGGTGAATGCCACATGTGATAAATACCGTTGTCGTGGAGGATACAGACATTTTCGCCGCATCGTGTGGAGCCGCAGAACTCCCAGTGCTGCAGATCCGCGGACCGGGAGAAAGAAACGCCGTTCTGTTTGTAGAAGCAATACCACTCGCCTTCGGGATTCTGAATGAGGTAGGGATCGATCATCCGCCCCATCTCCTGAACGGGAACATGATCGCCCTTGACTTTCAGCAGCTGCGGTTCGCCCCACGTGATCAGGTCGCCGGATTCCAGCGTCCAGATGCGGGAGTTTTCATTGCCGAATTTTTCGCCGTTTTCCCGGCAGTAGGTCTGACAGCAGATCAGAAACTTGTTGTTGAACCGGATAATATTGCCCGGCGAGGAATAATTCAGGGACTGATCCCGGGGCGTCAGTTTTTCCACCGGAGTAAAATTCCGCAGATCTTTTGTGCGGGATGTTGCCAGATACAGATAAACTTTGCCGTCCGGCTCCGTTTCGACCAGCGTGAAAAAGAAAAAGAAAGTTCCGTCAAGATAATACACCGCGGGATCACGGTACGCTGTCACGGCATCGCCCTGCAGCAGAATGGGCGAGGAGAAGTCTTTGAAATCCATCATAATCTTATTTTTCCTGATATTGTTTTTTCCGATCTGTAACATATCACGCTCCGGCGATTTTGCAAACTGACAAACCGTCCGCCACACCCCGCTCAAAGGGAACAATCCAGACAACTCCATTGAAAATCAACGGGATCTGCGTATTCTGCGGTATAGCGAAAATCTTCATCATAAAACGGTTTTTGAAGCGAACCGAATAAAGTTTTTCCGCGTTCGAGCAATCTCATTTTTTTCACGCCGTGCTTTTTACAGACCGTGGCAGTTTTAACTTCTCCCAGTCGCGGACTTTTCTCCGTAAAGAAGAACCCGATCAGGGAACCGTTCCGGTGCCAGATCAGGATCCGGCGTTTCTGCATACCGCCGATAAAAATATTTTTGTACGGTTTTCCCAGCAGACCGCACAGTTCATCATCCGTCATCCCGAACGTGATTTTCGCCAGAGCGGGGTCGCCAATGCGCCGCAAAACAAACAAGCCGTCGCCCGGTGTCCGGTTCAGCTCGGCAAGTTTTTTCTCCAGCAGATCGGCGCCCTGACGGAGTATCTGCAGAAGATTTTGTTTCTCTGCGGGATCACGGGACAACGACAATGCATCCCGGATCACCAGAAAACGATAGTAAGATCCGTAATTTTCCGGCACGACGTCTCCGGCAAGCATCGTTTTCAGGCGGGCGAGATCGGCGGCGGCTTTTTCAGGTTCTCCGTTTTCGATATACCAGTTGCAGCGGAGCAGCGCCCCGGTCTGTTCCGCCTTTTCAAATGCGGCGTGCATCTCCGGAAGATTCCCCCGGTACATTTCTGCAACACCGAGAAACATCTGCAAATGAGGGGAATCGTTCTTCTGCTCTGCCAGATATTTCTGCAGGTGAAATGCGGCGCTGTCGTAATTCCGGTATGCTGCACAGAATTTCGCGCCGAATGCGCCCTGATCCACAGAACAGCCGCCGCAGAACAGCAGCAGGATCAGCCACACATATAAATATTTCATCATCAAGTATTTTCCTTCCGCAAAAGGGTATCCGCAGACATAATATAGCATTCCGGGCGGACCATTGCAAATACGGCACAGTGAAAATCAGGTGAGAATCTTCCGTTTTTCCTATTGTATTTTCTGCGTCCTGAACTATATTGATTGGAACTGGAAAATCAATTTCAGAATATGGTGATACAATGTTACTTTCCCGAAATGCAAAAAATCTGACACCCTCCGAGCCGCGCAGGATCTATGATGAGGCACAGAAATATAATGATGTGATCGATTTGACGCTGGGAGATCCCGATCTGCCGCCGCCCCGGAATGTTCAGGAAGCCGCCTCTGCCGCCATTCTTGCCGGAAAGACCCGGTACAGTGCCAATGCCGGGCTGCTGGAACTCCGGGAGAAAATTGCACTTGAAGCGGAAAAAGAATACGGGCTCAAAGTCGATCCCGCCTCGGAGATCATTGTGACGGTGGGGGCGATGGAATCTGCGTATCTGAGTTTGTGGAGTCTGCTGGATCCGGGAGACGAGGCGATCATTATCACCCCCTTCTGGATCAATTACCGGGAAGTCGTAAAATCTCTGGGCGCGACTCCGGTCTTTGTCAACACCCGCGAAGAAAACAGCTTTGTTGTCCAGCCGGAAGACATCGAACAGAAGATCACGCCCAAAACAAAAGTTCTCGTTCTGAATTCGCCCGCCAATCCCACAGGCGCGATCATTCCGGATGAAATACTGGACCGTATTGCCGAACTTGCCGTGAAGTATGATCTGACAGTGATCTCCGATGAGATTTACAGCCATCTTGTTTACGACGGCAGAAAATGCGGCAGCATCATCACCCGGCAGGGAATGAGGGAACGGACCGTCGTCGTCAACGGTTTTTCCAAACGTTTTGCCATGACGGGCTACCGGATCGGCTGGACACTGGCACCGCAGGAGATCGTCAGAACAATGACACAGATGACAGAAAATATTGTTGCCTGCGCCCCGCTTCCCGCACAATATGCCGCCATCGAAGCACTTTCAGATCGAACGGATGAAAATTATATTCTGCAGGAATTTGAAAAACGCCGCAACTGCGTTCTGGAAGAACTGGAAACCATTGATGAGATCTCCTGCGCTGGGATCCCCGGAACATTTTACGGGTTTCTGAATGTTTCTGCCAGCGGGATGAGCGGAAAAGATTTCGCCCTTGCCCTGCTCCGGAGCAAACAGGTGGCGCTGATCCACGGAAGTGCATACGGTGGAGACGCTTACAATGATTTTGTCCGTATCGCCTTTACCATGGATTGCAGCAAACTGCGGCAGGCATTTGCCCGGATCAGAGAATTTTTGAAGGAAAATAAAAAATAAAGCATCAGTGGAATCGACCCGATGACAAAAGACGAACTCAAAAAATTTGTATGCAGTTATCTCGACGCCAATCGGGAACGGTGGATCGCCAACGGAGAAAAACTGCTCCGGATGCCGGAACTGGCTTATTGCGAACAGAAGACTGCCGCATTTGTTCAAGAACATTTTACAAATCTCGGACTTGAAACGCAGAGCGGACTTGCCATTACGGGCAAACGCGCAGATCTCCCCACCGGCAAGCCGGGTCCGCACCTTGCCGTTCTTGGGGAATTGGATGCCCTGATCGTCCCCAACCACCCCTTTGCCGATCCGGAAACCCGGGCGGCTCACGCGTGCGGACATCACGCCGCGCTCAATGCGATGCTCGCCTGTGCGGAGATCATCAGCAAACCGGAAGTTCTGGCACATCTTTCCGGCACGGTGTCCTTCATTGCCACGCCCTCGGAAGAATGTCAGAACCAGCCGTATATCGCAAGTCTGATCGAATCGGGGAAACTGCAGTTCTTCGGCGGCAAATCGGAACTGATCGCGGAAGGCGTCTTTGACGACATCGATATTTCTGTGATGCTTCACGCCGGAGCGGAAAACTTTACGCCATCCGGCTTCAACGGTTTTGTGATGAAACAACTGATCTTCCACGGCAGATCCGCTCACGCGGGCGCGTATCCGGAACTGGGGATCAATGCAGTTTCCATGATGCGCAGCGCACTGGATATGCTGGATTCACAGCGCGATACCTTCCGCGATGAAGACCATATCCGCATCCACGGCTACATCTCCGGCGGCGGCGAAGCGGTCAATGTGGTTCCCGACAAAGCCGTCTATACGATACAGGTGCGGGGCGCCACCCCCGAAGCGATCAGCGATGCCTCCGGAAAAGTCGATCGCTGCGTACACGGTGCAGCGATCGCCTTCGGCGGAAAAGCGGAAGTCCGGAATCTGTTCGGTTTTATGCCACTCATCGCGTACAGCCTGCTGGATGATATCCACCAGAAAAATCTGGAAGGATATATTGCGCCGGGCGCGCCGTTCACCCGCGGGATCTACCGGAAAGCCTCTACCGATATGGGTGATGTCAGTATGATCATGCCGTCGCTGCACGCCTATTTCCGGGGCTTTGCGGGAACTGCCCACACCGATGATTTTCTGGTGAACGATCCGGTTCAGGCGTATGTGGATTCCGCAAAAATGCTGGCATTGCAGGTCATTGATCTTCTGTGGCAGGATGCAGAGACGGGGAAAGCCGTCATCGCAGCATCACCGGTCCCCATGAGCCGGGAAGTGTATCTGCAGAAAATGCGGTCTTTTTCATCCGTCAGAAAATTTGATGCTTCATCGAAACCTGAATAAATTACCTTATCATTAAAAGAACAACTTTGTCAGAATTCCTGCTTGTAATATAGGATATTTATGCTGCATTTACCGCAATTGCACATCGCGTTGAAGAACTGTCAAAAACAAGTGTGTGTGCAAAATGCAGTACACGATCATTTTGACAAAGGTTCAAACTTATGATATTTTCATCTTATGTTTTCGTTCTTCTTTTTCTGCCGCCCTATCACATCTATTTCTGGTGTACGCTGCAACGCGTTGAAAAAGCAGAAGGTTATCTGAAATTGCGGGAATATTTCGTTGCCCGGGCACAGGATTTTCCCAATGTAAAACTCCATGATTTTCAGGCAGAAGAAAAAATCGTCTGCAATATGGAAATTTTCCGGGACGGCGCACATTACAACAAAGAGACCAACGCCCTGATGGTGCAGGAAATGAAAAAAGGCAGTTATCTGATCGACAGAGAAGCCGGGGAACGCAATACTGCAAAACTCCGGGCACTGATCGCCCGTTATCTGCCCGAATATCAGAAACTCTGATCCGCCCCCTGTCATCCGCCGGAAATTTTTCAGCGAAAAAAAACAAATCATTTCATTGTTATTATACTTGTAAATCCCGTTTTCCGGGGTATTGTATCGGCATGTTTGAAGCTGTTTCTGTGTTTTGAATGTAAAAAAACATTGGAGAAATAATGAATAACGCGAATACAAAAATCTGTCCGTTTTGCGGGGAAGAGATCAAGGCAGTTGCCATAAAATGCCGTTTTTGCGGGGAATTTCTGCCGGAAGAAAAAAAAGGAACTGCCGGAAGAAAAAAAGGAACTGCCGGAAGAAAAAAAGAACTGCCGGAACGCTACGATGTATTTTTGTCCTATTCCCACGCGGATGCGACGGAGTTCCGTCAGGAGACCATCGACAAAATCAAGCAGGAGATCCAGGACGAACTGCAGGATGTTGCCTGTCGGCCGCTGGTATTTCTTGATGCCAAAGCGTTGCAAATCAGCGATGAATGGCAAGCTAAAATTATGGAAAAGATGAATGAGTGCAAAGTCTTCATCTGCCTGTTGTCCGAAAATTATCTCAAGTCGCCCTACTGCACCCGTGAACGTCTCTGGTGGGCTCGAAAAGAACTCAGGAGCGGGCGTCTGCGCAAAGATACGATGCCGGTTTATTATGTAAAACTTGAAACGGATCCTTGGCAGCATCCTTCAGAAAAAGCAAAAGATTTCTTTGGTTTTCAACTGGAACAGAATCCCAAGGATTCTACTCTGATCCCATGGTTCGTCGATGGCATAGAAAAAGCCAAAGAAGAATTTATCAGAGAGCGGTTGGACTTCCTGAAAGAAAATGTCAAAACAAAACTCAAGAACAGGAAGGTTGCTGATGAAAGTTTCTGTTCTGTAACGCCACCCCCCACTTTGAACTTTGTAGGCAGAATACTGGAATTGAAAGAACTGCGGGAAATTTGTGTCAATGGTCACTATCCGATCATCCAGGCCGCCGGCGGTGTCGGCAAATCCGAACTTGCAGTCGCTTATACATTCGGCTATGCCGAAGAGTACCCCATGGGGCGTCTCCTTATCCATATGGAAGGAAAACGGAACTGGCAGGATGCTTTGACTTCCATCGTCAAAAACTCCAGAACCGGAAGAAAAACCCGGGAATATCTTGATATCTCCGATGAAGATATGAAAAAATCAGATGAAGATCTGCATATTATCATCGTTCGCAAACTTTTCAGTTTGGCAGAAAAAGGCCAGCTGCTGCTTTTGCTGGATAATGTAGATGACAGTTCACTTTTTACCACGAAAAAATTGTTGGACTTTTCACCGGAAGGTGATCCGATCCCGGCAAAATTGCACATGGTCGCGACGACCCGTCATCATCTGGATTACCCCGAACGCTGCAAAGCGCAGGCAATGACTGTAGGCAATCTGCAAATGGATGAGGCGTTTGAATTATTCTGTTCCATCGGCGAAAACCAATTCCCTTTCAGCAAAAAAGCTGATATAGGTGATGACGCGGAGGCAGCTGCATTGCGTGAAATCATCACCTTGCTTGACGGTCATGTCTGGTCAATGGAGATCATCGCCGGTTACATGGCGGAAAATTATGCCAACGGAATGACATTTCAGAAAAAACTTGAAAATCTGAAAAAGGATTTTGTCATTGAGGGAGAAGAATCGTACCGCAATACTGATAATTCCGCAGCGTTACTGAAACCGACCTTTGATATTATCCGTAATCTTCCATTGGGCGAAGCGATCATTGATCTCTTGAGTTTCGCCGCTTTGATGAATCCTGACGCCATTTATACAGATGTCCTTGAAAACTGCTGGCAAAAATATTACAGTCATCTGGAATTCAAAGACGGCGTTCCATTTAATTACGCCTTGAACACCTTGAAAAAATACCACCTGCTCAACGGCGATGAGGAGAAGAAAAAGCTCCACCGTCTGACTCAAGGTGCCGTGCGGAAGTTGATGGGGGAAGCATCGTTGCTGGAATATGCAGAAAAACTTGCTCCGGTTCTGGAAGAAACGCTTACCTTTTCTCAAGAAGATTGGTGTGATGCCATCCGGACAACGCCCGAACTTTATACTTGTGGTAGCGAAAATTTCAGGAAGTATAAGTTCACTTCCAAAAACTGGGTGAAACTTCTTGCCGCCAATCCGGAATTCGAAAAAATTTGCCCGTGGGAGAAGTTGAAAGAAGAATTGTCCGGCAAGGATTGGGCATTCCTTTTGAGCTGTCAACCAGACTTCGCAGATAAATACAAATGCCCATGGGAGAAGTTGAACGGCAAGGATTGGGCATGGCTTTTATGCGAGCGACCAAAATTTGCAGCTAAATGCTCATGGGAGAAGTTGGACGGCTGGGATTGGGCATTCCTTTTGAGCTGTCAACCAGACTTCGCAGATAAATACAAATGCTCATGGGAGAAGTTGAACGGCTGGGATTGGGCATTCCTTTTGAGCTGTCAACCAGACTTCGCAGATAAATACAAATGCCCATGGGAGAAGTTGAACGGCAAGGATTGGGCAGACCTTTTGAGCAGTCAACCAGACTTCGCAGATAAATACAAATGCTCATGGGAGAAGTTGAACGGCAAGGCTTGGGCATTCCTTTTGAGCAAGCAGCCACAAATTGCGGACAAATATAAATGCCCATGGGAGAAGTTGGACAAGGAAAATTGGGTAGAGCTTTTAAGCACTCAGCCACAATTTGCAGATAAATGCCCATGGGAGAAGTTGAACGGCAAGGATTGGGCATGGCTTTTAAGGCAACAGCCTCAAATTGCGGACAAATATAAATGCTCATGGGAGAAGTTGGACGGCTCGGATTGGGCAGAGCTTTTGAGCAGTCAACCAGACTTCGCAGATAAATACAAATGCCCATGGGAGAAGTTGAACGGCAAGGATTGGGCATGGCTTTTATGCGAGCGACCAAAATTTGCAGCTAAATGCTCATGGGAGAAGTTGGACGGCTCGGATTGGGCAGAGCTTTTGAGCAAGCAACCAAAATTTGCCAATAAATGCCCATGGGAGAAGTTGAAAGAAGAATTGTCCGGCTGGGATTGGGCAGAGCTTTTGAGTAGTCAGCCACAATTGGCGGATCAATGCCCGTGGGAGAAAGCGAAGGTAGAATGGACTGGAAAGGCTTGGGTTAACCTTTTGAGAGAGCAGCCACAATTTGCGGACAAATGCCCGTGGGTGAAAGCGAAGGTAGAATGGACTGGAGAGGATTGGGTTAACCTTTTGAGTCAACAGCCCAAATTTGCAGACCATTGTCCATGGGAAAAGTTGGACGTCTCGGATTGGGCATGGCTTTTAAGGCAACATCCCCAATTTGCGGAAAAATGCTCATGGGAGAAGTTGAACGGCAAGGATTGGGCATTCCTTTTGAGCTGTCAACCAGACTTCGCAGATAAAAACAAATGCCCATGGGAGAAGTTGAACGGCCAGGATTGGACATGGCTTTTATGCGAGCGACCAAAATTTGCAGCTAAATGCTCATGGGAGAAGTTGAACGGCCAGGATTGGACATGGCTTTTATGCGAGCGACCAAAATTTGCAGCTAAATGCTCATGGGAGAAGTTGAACAAGGAAAATTGGGTAGAGCTTTTAAGCACTCAGCCACAATTTGCAGCTAAATGCCCATGGGAGAAGTTGAACGGCAAGGATTGGGCATTCCTTTTGAGCAGTCAACCAGACTTCGCAGATAAATACAAATGCCCATGGGAGAAGTTGAACGGCAAGGATTGGGCATGGCTTTTAAGGCAACATCCCCAATTTGCGGAAAAATGCTCATGGGAGAAGTTGGACGGCTCGGATTGGGCATTCCTTTTGAGCAGTCAACCAGACTTCGCAGATAAATACAAATGCCCATGGGAGAAGTTGAACGGCAAGGATTGGGCATTCCTTTTGAGCAGTCAACCAGACTTCGCAGATAAATACAAATGCCCATGGGTGAAGTTGTCTGATGAAGATTGGGAAATGCTATTGGATGCACAGCCGCAAATCGTTGATATATGCTCTTTGGATGAGTTATCTGGTAAAGATTGGGCAGACCTTTTGAGTAAACGACCGCAATTTGCTAAAAAATGCCCATGGGAGAAGTTGAAAGAAGAATTGTCTGGAGAAGATTGGGCAGATCTTTTGAGTAAACAACCGCGATTTGTGGATAAATGCCCGTTGAACAAATTAAACAACTACGATTAACCATGTAGATTTGGATACGCATTTGCGCTTTCAACCGCAATTTGCCAAGTTTCGCAAGACCGAATCGGAATAATAAGGGAATGACAGTTACATCAGGCACAGCGGAGGCTATGGCGGACGGCTTCGTTCGCCAAAATGGTGGCAACGCACATCGGGATAAATGTCAAGCCTCAAACGGAAACTTTACAGTTTTTTCTTGGTTTGCTGATTCCAAAGTGGTGGATGAAAACGAAAAACCAAACCGCTGGCGGGTTTCCATCCTCATCCACCACCTTTGAATCCTGGAACCAGTTTTTGAACGCCGGAGTATCAACTTCCGGAGCAACAGAAAATCTCAACTCATTGTCCGTATCGGGCCGTTCAAGTCCGTATGCGCCCGTATCACTTGCATTTTAGAAAGTTGTGGTATATTATTCTTCAGATCGGTGATAATCCCGGATGAGACGTTATGAGCCCCGGTGTCTGATGGTCTATCAGAGTAAAAATTTATCACCGATTTATTTTTCTCATTTTTACCATTAAACTACCACTCATCAACAATCATCAGATCCCGGTCCTGACCGGGATCTTTTTTACGGTAAAAATCTGACATACATGATTTTCCCCAACCAAACCAATCTCAACCACACCTTGAACTCAAACGGGCAAAAAAAATGGCGGCTGGCTTTTTTATTTCCACCCGCCATTCTGAAAGGCATTTTGAGCTTGAAAACTCAGAATTTTGCTGTGAAATAAATTTCTGAAAATCGCTTCACTTTTCTTCAAAAAAACGCATAATCCCCGATATTGACTTCATTTTTCAAGCGGGACTGGTCTGATTTTCGGATTCGCAGCCATCTTTCAGATTTCTCATCTGCTGATAATGCAAAAAAAATAAAATAACAGAGCTTTTTCACTTGCAAATATCGAAATAAGTGTTATATATTATTAAAATTTTTCAGAATATGGAATTCACAAGAGTTAAATTTCAAAATATAGAATTTAAAATGAATAACACATTACACAACGGTCTGAAGATATTGGAATTTCTTGCCACAAATGCAGAAGCGATTTCGATTAAGGAAATTGCGGAACATTTTCAACTTCCCAACAGCCATGTATGCCGTTTGCTGAAATCCTTGACGGAGCTCGGGTACGCAGAGCAGATCCCCGGCAGCCGCAAATACCGGATCAGTCTGAAGATCCTGAACCTTGCCAATGCCCGGTTGAAGAAAGAGAATCTCCTGAATGTGGCGCGTCCTTATCTTCATCAACTTGCGAAAAAATTGGATACAGCAGTTTTTGTCACCCGGGTTTATTGCGGTTATTCCCTGATTATCGGTGCGGAATATCCGGTATTTTTTACTGAATCGCAGGATATGGTAATCGGCACGCTGCATTCTCCCACAAGTTCTGCCTGCGGCAAAGTGTGTGCGGCATACTCTCCGGAAGATATCCGTCAGACTCTTTTGAATGAAATCGACTGGGACTCTGCGGGGGATTATCGGGGGCGGCGTGAAGCATTTGAAGAAGAGCTGCGGCAGGTTCGTCAGCGCGGCTGCGCGCTGCGGGATCTTCCCGGAGATGTGGGAGCCGTCGGAGTTCCGCTTTTTGAAAGTGACGGATGTCTCAATGGTGCGCTGGGGGTAATGCTTTCGCCCCAGCGGCAGAGAAGTGCCGGATTGTGGCAAAAAATTATTGAAGCAACAGCATCCTGCGGGAAATTGATTTCCTTTGCCCAGGGGGCTTCCTTGGAAGAATATCCTAACTATAACATATCAGCAAGGAGGAAAAAATGAATTCTGCTGAAATCAAAGCTGCCGCCCGTTCTCTTGGTGCGGACTTGGTCGGAATCGCGCCTGTGGCGAGATTCAACGGGATGCCGGAAAATTCCGATCCCCGCACATTTGCCCCCGGAACGCGTTCCGTTATTGCCATCGGCTACCGGATACTGCGCGGTTCTCTGCGCGGCGTGGAAGAGGGAACCAGTTTCCACAATACCTACGGGTTCTTCGGTTCTGCCCAAATGGAAAAAATGTATATGTCCAGAATCGTTTATGATCTCTGCTGCATGATCGAAAATACAGGAGCGGAAGCTGCGCCTGTATTGAGCAGCCGTTATGGGGAAAAAGGTTTTGCTCCTGATTATAAGGCGTATGCTCATGCTGCCGGGCTGGGATCCACCGGGAAAGGCGGATTTTTCCTGACTCCGGAATATGGTCACCGTCAGCGGATCGCTTTTATTTTCACAACGCTGGAACTGGAAGGCGATGAAGTGATTGAATGTGACTTCTGCAGTAACTGCGATGCCTGTATCAAAGGATGTCCTCTGGGAGCTTACAAAGAAGATGGCTCCCTTGATCTGAATTTGTGCCGTCAGTGCCAGAACGGTGCAAATGTCACCCCCGGCGGGGCAGAAGATGTGGATCGTTGCTCTGCAGCCTGTGCCCGGGCCTGTATGGTGGCATTGGAAGAAAAGGTTGGAAACCGTTTTGAAGCAAAGTTCCGGAAACGTTCCGTGTGGCAGCGCGGACTTCACGGAGAAGCATTGATCTCCGGCAATCAGTTCACCGGCGGCAGATGCCCCGATAAATTTGAAGGGAAATAATCATGGAAGGTATTGATGTAAAAAATGCAGCCCGCAGATTCGGTGCGGATTTGGTTGGGATCGCGCCTTTGAGCCGTTTTGATGGAGTTCCTCCGCAAAATGATCCCCGCAGTATTTTCCCCCATGGGAAAACTATGATCGTAATCGGCAGACGAATTCCCCGGGGTGCGCTCCGCGGAGTGGAATCCGGTAATTCCGCAGATGTATCTTTCACGGATTTCGGTTTCTATATGCTGGAAGATCAGTATCTTGCAAAATGCACTTACGATCTGGTGATCTGGATGGAAAATCAGGGATTTGAAGCTGTCCCCCTGTTCGGTTATGATGTGGAAGCAACCGCCGGAGTTCCCCTGGGTGCGCCTGTCAGCGAAGGAAAGCCGGCGCCCAATGTTTATGTGGATTGGAAACTTGCCGCTCATCTCTGCGGCCTGGGAGAAATCGGAAAGAACGGTCTTTTCATTACGCCGGAATTCGGAACTCTGCAGCGTTTTGCCATGCTTGTTTCCGATAAAGAATTCACCGCTGATGAAGTTGTTACCCGGGGGGTTTGCAACGGCTGCAATGCCTGCGAAGAGAGCTGTCCGCTGAATAATACTCTTTGCAGTAAATGTACTGCCGGTGCAGTTCAGACAGATTTCGGAAGATTCCATACTGTAGATAAGATCGCAGCTGCCTGCGGCAGAGCTTGTCTGGCAAGTCTGGAAGAACGCGGTCTTATTACCAATAAATTTGCAACTCCGTTCCGTAAAAATTAAGGGGGAAATTATGGAAAAGAAAAAATTGACATCTCAAATGCTGAAAGATCTGGCGAACAAACTTTGTGCCGGCGGAGATGGAACAAAGATTCTCGGAGTTGCCCCCATTGAACGGTTCGCCGAAGCTCCGGAACGTATGCACCCGAAAAACATTTTTCCGGATTGCAAAAGCGTGATTTCCATTGTTCAGCCTATTCCCCGCAGCACCTACCGCGGGATCACTTCAGGAACATACTGGTCCAATTACACCTATTACAGCTACAACCGTCTGAATACGCTGTTCCGTCCCATGGTGACCCTTGATATTGCCCGATTCATCGAAGATCACGGTTACGAAGCAGTCCCGGTTTATCCCGGAGTTCCGGAAGCCTATCCCAACGATCCCAAACCGGTTGCGCCGGATCGTCCCGCACCGGAAATCAATATCAATGTACGCATTGCGGCGATGGCTTGCGGTCTTGGTGAAATCGGTTGGTCCAAAGTGTTTATCCACCCGGTCTATGGTCCCCGTGTCCGTATCGGCACGATTCTGACCGATGCTGAACTGGAACCGGATGCACTCATCGAACCCAAAACACTTTGCAAACGCTGTATGAAGTGTGTGCCGGATTGTCCCGGAAATGCAATTCCCCGCCCCGGAGACCGTCCGTCCATCAAGATTCACATTGATAACAAAGAATATGAATGGGGCGATGTCCACATGGGCCGCTGTACGGCAACCCATCATGGAATCAACTACAAGGCCTCTCCATTTATGAAACGCTTTTTCCCGGGGTTCAATCTGGATATTACCAAAACCAATATGTCTGAAGAACTGGCATACAAGACGGCTTATACTCTGGCATTGGGCGGCTGGGGCAGACAGAATCCGGAATTTCCCGGAAACTATGTCAACCCGTTCTATAAACAGATCCTCACCCATACCGGTTATTTTGCCGTCTGCGGCGCAAAAGGCTGCATCCGCTCCTGCATGGAATTCCAGGAAAAAACCCACAATATCGAACAGGATTCTTTCCAGACCCCGGTGTTCCCCGATGGGAAATGGGAACTTTCCTCTCCGGAAACCGATGAAACCGGCGGTATTGTTGAAAAGAAAGCACTCTGCGATCTTTATCAGGATCCCGATACCGATGCCGGTTCCTGGAAATAACGCTGCCGCATGAAAATAAACGCTCTGCTCCTTTTGGTTCTCCGGAGCAGAGCGGATGAAGCAGCAGTCTTTACTCCGGGCAATCCGCAACGGGCAGCGGTGGATGGAAATGCTTATCAAAGGAGAAGCAAAGAACAACACTGACCTGGCGGCAAAGCCCGGCTTGAAACCGCCGTATGTAACGCGGGTACTGGGCTTGAACACTCCTCTCCGGACATTGTTGAAGCAATCGTTGCCGGAGCAGAACCCGATGGATTATCCATCGTACAATTTATGAAAACATCCCGGAAGACTGGAACGAACAGCGGAGGCTTTTCGGTTTCCCGGAACAATAATCGACCGACCCCCGGCGGCAGGAGAAATCCTGCCGCCCTTTTTTGTTTCGCGGGTTGTATCTGACTGCAAAAATGGTATATTATAAGTGTGAGGTGTTTTATGAATGAAAAAATTACTATCCGCCGCTTTGCAGAAACTGATGCTGAAACGGTGCAGAATATTATTCATCGGGGCTTGCGGGAAATCAATGGCAAAGATTATCCGGCAGAATTGATGGAGGAGTATTGTAATTACTTTACCCTTGAAAAAATCAAAAATCAGGCAAATTCTGCACATATGTATGTTGCGGTATCTGGGGATGAAATTGTCGGTACGGGTTCAATAGCACCTTATTGGGGGAGTGAAAAAGAAAGTATTCTGCTGACGATTTATATTCTGCCGGAAATGATTGGACATGGTGTCGGTTCTGCCATCATCAACACCTTGGAACAGGATGAATACTTTTTGCGGGCGAACCGTATCGAAATACCGTCATCAATTACCGCTGTAAAGTTTTATCAGAAAATGGGATATACTCCGAAAAACGGCATTGTTCCCGATGATGAAGGAATCGTCCGTGTGGAAAAATTCAGGTAAGTTTTTCAAGAAGGGGATCGTTATGAAAGAACTGCATATATTCAACGGTGACTATGCCCTGGAACTCTGGAAAAACAGCAACTTTGACAGCGAAAATCTGGTGTGGCGGGAAACTTATTTGGAAGGACCTCTTCCCGCGACGGACGATCTGCAGCTGTTCAGAAAAGCAAGAGCAGATTTCCTTCCCGCTCTCGCAGGACTCTCCGCCGGACAACTGTATCAGCATTTGCAGAAACTGGATGATACAATTCTTGATTTTCCGGCGAATGCGGTTTTAATGCTGTGGTTCGATTCATGTATTTTCGATCAAACCCTTTTGATGCGGATCCTGTATCTTCTTAACCGGCGTAAAAATCAACCGGAAAATGTTTTTTTGTATTGCTGCAACAGCAACTGTTTGACTCCGGAGGATTTTTTGAATGGGGAAAAAGCAAAGATCAAGCTCCTGCCGCAAGACTTTTCTGCGGGCGAAAAAGCATGGCGGGCATTTGTGAGCAGAAATGCCTCCGCGATGTGTAATATTGCAAAAAGTGAAAACTTTGAACGCCTGCCTGCAATGCAGAAAGCGTTGATCCGCTGTGCAGATGAAGTGCCGGATACCGCAAGGCTCAACAGGACGCAACGGCAGATATTGCAGATCGCTGAACAGGGTGAATATTCTTTTGAAGAAATATTCAAAAAACTTGATGACTTTGAAGAATATCCCTTCCTCGGCGATACTGCCTGCCTGCGGTTGCTGGATGATCTGCAAAACAGAGGCTTTCTGAAAATGACACCGGGAAAACGTTATCAACTGTCCGCCTCCAACAGGAATTGGTGCATCTGCTCATTGGCGAGATAAGAGTTTTTGCCGACAAAATCAGTTTGACGTTAAAAGTAGACGGCTTGAAAGACCTTGCCTCCGAAATGGCGGTCAGCGGATATTTTTATGAACCTCACGGAGAACCGGAGAAGTTCCCGGAAACCGCACAGGAAGTTTTGGATGATGGTTCAATCCGGATGACCATGCAGTTGGAAAGC
>JAZNPK010000027.1:0-24064 GCA_045589595.1 Victivallales bacterium | reverse complement strand
AATATCGGTCTCCGCCTGACTTTTTTACGATTTTTTCAAAACGATATCGGGGTATGAAGTTGAAAAGTTGAGGATATACGCTATTGTAATACATCGTTCGGGACTTTCGTGTTAAATATTAAAGATTTGAGCGTTTTTAATATATAACAAGTCCCGGCAATTTCAATTAACTCCGGTAATTTTTACCGGACAGTAGTGTACAGGAGTACAAAATCATGGCACAGAGTGTTTCCACAAAAATCGAAGGTCCGAAGAAGAAATTCAAAGGTAAAAAATTCAGAGTTGCCATCATCGGCTGCGGCGGGATCGCCCAGACACACCTGAACGCCTACAAACAGATCCCCGAAGTGGAGATCGTTGCCGGCGTCGATATCGATCCGGAACGGCTCAAAATCATGGAAGAAACCTGGGGCGTTCCCAAAAATGCACTGTTCACCGACTGGAAAAAAATGCTGAAGGAAATCAAACCGGATGCGGTGGACGTCTGTACGCCCAACGGTGTTCACTGTGCACCGGTGGTGGATGCATGCCTCGCGGGATGTCACGCCATCGTGGAAAAACCCATGGCAATGAATCCGGCGGAATGTGAAAAAATGATCGCCGCCGCTAAAAAAGGCAAAGTCAAACTTTCCGTTGGCTTCCAGCAGCGTTACAATCCCCGTACAACTGCCCTGATCGAAGCGCGTGATAACGGTCAGTTCGGCGATATCATGTTCATCAGATGTCAGTCTCTGCGCCGCCGCGGTATTCCCAACTGGGGCGTGTTCGGACAGAAAGAGCTTCAGGGCGGCGGTCCCATGATCGATATCGGTGTGCATATTCTGGAATGTGCTTATGAATTCATGGGTTCCCCGAAACCGGTGGCTGCCAGCGGAAATTGCTGGACTTATATGGGCAACAAACCCAGCACCGTCCGCAATGCATGGCCGAACTGGGATTGGAAAACATATACCGTGGAAGACCTGGCGATCGGTCAGATCCGCTTTGAAAACGGCGCGATCCTCCAGATCGAATCCTCTTTCGTGGCACATATCCCCCAAAACGATATCTTCAACTGGACCGCTATGGGTACAAAAGGCGGATGCAACTGGGAAGATGCCGCGATCTATACCGACCACAATAACCTTATGGTCAATATGTCGCCCACATACCTTGGAAACGATGGCTGGCTTGAACTCTTCCGCATCAAACTCCAGAACTGGGTGGATGCCTGCACAAAAGGAACCAAACAGGGCGCACCCGCAGAAGCAGGTCTCGCCGTTCAGAAAATGCTGGATGGTATCTACCGCTCCGCTGCCGCCGGAAAAGAAGTCACCATCAAATAACACACAGTGTGTGCCATGTAGTGCCTTCTCCCAACGCTTCGCTTGGTCGTCGGCACGATGAGGCTATAGAGTTTTTCTCTATTTCTTTCGTCAATGCTGCGCAGCAGCTTTGACTACGGCAGAATATGCGCACCGCGCATATTCTGCTCGCGTCAAGGGCTCTGCCCTTGCTGCGGTCCAGCGGCAGTCCGCTGGTCGCGCGCGCGGGAGCGAGCGCGAAACACACAGCGTGTGCCCACACAGTGTGTGCCATGTAGTGCCTTCTCCCAACGCTTCGCTTGGTCGTCGGCACGATGAGGCAAATAAAGGTTTATCTTGTTTCTACCGTTTTTGCAACGCGTTGCAAAAACTTACGGCAGAAAACGCCGCACGAAGTGCAAGTTTTCTGCTCGCGTCAAGGGCTTTGCCCTTGCTGCGGTCCAGCGGCAGTCCGCTGGTCGCGCGAAGCGCGAAACACACAGTGTGTGCCATATAAAAGCAAGGACCCGACTCATTGAGCCGGGTCCTTTTTTTTCATGAAAGTATGAATTGGATCGGATCAGTCAACGCCGATGGTTTTCCGGTTCAATCTGAACTCTTCTTTCACGTGATATTTGATCCACTCATCTGTGAACGGGGAAACGCGGCGAGAAGCGGTTACGGGGCTGACGTGGTACATATCCACCAGTTCCAGCATTGCTTTTTCCGTGATTTCGTTGGTTTCGTTATCGTGATGAGCGAATTCGCAATCGATGACAGCGCGGAGGTAGAACAATCTCCAGCGCCATGATTTTCTTGCCCATTCAGGCATTTGCGCGTCCAGTTTTTTAGCGAGGGCGAGCATTTCTTCGGTGCCGTCCCATGTTTTACCTTTAAGGCTCCAGATGGGTTTTGTTTTCAGCACGTCGAACAATTCGCAGTCTTCTTCCTGTTTTTCGATCCAGATCACGCCTTCGTGATTATCTTCCATCAGTTCGAGGAGACGGTTGAAATCGTCCATAGCGCTGTCGGGCAATCCGAATTCATAATGGGCGTATTCCCAAATGGTATCGGCGGTATCATTTTTACCGGTGGCGAAGAAGTTTGCGTAGAGAGACTTATTGAAATCCTCAAAAATTCCTTCGGAGTAAAGGATGCCGCCATCGGCGAGGTGAGCGATTTCGCCGAAGAGATTTGAGAACCGTTTCGGCAGCGGCGTGGCGCCGAATCCGCCCCAGGGCGCGCGTCCCCACATACTGATTTCGGGGAATGTGACCAGCTGCGTTTTTCCGGGCAGCGGATGATTCAGGGGATACGCGGGGAAACTTCCGTGACTGTCTGCCATAATGATGTCGATAAAATCAGCTTCGCCGCTGTTGATCTTTTTGTACAGCGTTTCCCATTCGCCGTTATCGCGATGCCAATCGAACTCCCATGTAGCCCACATGATTTTTGCATCGGGCCAGTATTCCCGGATGAGCGGCACTGTTTTTTCAGCGAGGGTAAACATTCCGTTTGCGCCGTAGGGGAAACATTTTTCGCAGCCGCATCCGCCCTGATCGTAAGGCCAGAACTTGACGGTAGCCACATCAAGATCTTTGATCGATTCAAAATATTCCCGGTTCTTTTTCAGCAGGTATTCCATACCTTCGGGATGATTGGGGCAGATCTCTGTGCCGAAGAAGGAGTGTCCGGTGGGAACGGCGCGCATCTCTTTCGGGGAATCAGCGTACCCCTGATTGGATACGCCGACATTGATTTTCATGCCCAGTTCGATGGCATATTTCCAGAGGCGTTTCCGGCGGTTGAAATCATTGATCGTTTCAGGTGAACCGGCGATCTTTGCCGCGCTGCCGGTTGTCAACTGGAAATTATTGTATCCCTGCAAAGCCAGATCTTCGATATATTCTTCGATCTCTTCGATGGGTCCGACTTCGTACACATTGTAAAAATGACTGGCAAAATAGACGCAGCGGAAACTTTTTTCCGGACGCCACACACCGCGCCAACTGCCCGGCGAAAAAATACCGTTCTGATATTTTCCGGTCCGCAAAATCTTTCCGACTGCATAAAGGAACGCGGCAGGTCCGCCGCAATCCAGCTGCAATTTTCCGGCTCCGCATGAACCGGAAAAACGGAATTCGTCCGGCATACAGCGTTCGTTTCGCACGACCGTGATCTCACATTCAGGATCCGGTGTCAGCCCGCGTTTCTGCAGGCGTGCTTCAAAAATTCTCAAGGCGTGTTCTTCCAGTTTTTCCGGTGCGTTCCGGAACTGGAAAATACTGTGTTTCATTTTCTGAAACTCCTCAATTATTTTGTGTCTTATTTTCTGTTTTTCCGTGTTGGAAAAACCGGATATGTTACCATATTTTCGTTTTCAGAGAAATCAAGGTCGCAGTTGCATTTTTTCTGCAAATACACTGTTCTTTAATTCTTTCCGCCGTGTTCCGCCTGAAATTCCGGCGTAAAAAACTGCGGATGTTCTTTCAGGATCGCCATGGTGATATCGCCTGCGGAACGGGCGTCGAGGATCTGCACGCGTGCGTTGCCGAATGTACCTTCCGCCCAACCTCCAGCATCGCGGAGCGCGGGGATGATCAGATCATAAAACTGCGAATGGTGTCCCACATGACGGCGCATGGGACATTCGATCCGTTTTCCGTCTTCGTCATAGATCACGAGATCCTGACGGGATTCTGTCAACATTCCCGGGACCGGCAGCCATTCTTCCACGCCGTGGAGATATGTATTGGATTGCGGGGAACAGCCGATGAAAAGGATCTTTGCGTTCCGGTCATAGAGACGGGACCAGGGGGATCCCGGAGGCGCCGGAGAATCACATTTTTCGTGTCCGGCGGTAAATGCGGCGGCATCTCTGCCCATCGCGGCAATGGAATGTGTGGGGGAAAGGGACCGGCGTACACCGCTGCGGCGGCGGAAAAGTTCGGGCAGGATCCCGGTGGTGGCGGGGGTATCACGGACGGAAAAGACCGGCTGCCGGGCATCGACAAGATCCCATGAGAGAGTGGGGAAACAGACCAGTCCGTCTGCGAAATAACTGCAGATGGCATCCAGTACGCCCTCCGCTCTGTCCTCCACGTCGCCGATGGCGCGCATGGATGAATGGATCATGACCGTTCCGGCGGGATCGAGACCCATTTTTTCAAGATCGTTTTTCAATGATTCGCGTGTGTGCATTTTTTGTTGCTCCCTGCCTCAGATTCAGCCTTCCATGATGTGCAGACTGCGGATCTCCGGATCACGTATCTGCGCCATCAATTCAAAAGCGTATGGTTCAAGATAGACATCTTTCTTTTTTTCCACGAGTCCCCGTGCGGAAAGTTCATCCGTCACCGCATTGCAAATGTGATCGACAATGGTGATCTTCAGTTCACTTTCCGCATGTTCCGTCAGAAGAAATTCCAGCGGTTCAGCCATATCGTTCAGGATCGGCAGGTCCCGCATGGCGCGGAACATCCATTTGTAATAGGGCATAAAACGGCGGTTCAGCAGAAAGATCATGGACGCCGCCTGACGGACAAATTCCGTCAACGCCATCACCGCCGCGCCGCGCTCACCGTGTTTCAGACAACGGGCAAAATTATACTGTCCGCTCTGCGCCATAAAAACCGCCCGTGCGGCAAGTTTTTTCAGCAGGACATCCACCGGCATCCCGTTGAGAATGGTATTTCTGATCCCGGAAAAGATCCCTGCTTCATCCCGGAATATAGCGCCGTTGACCGCTTCCGCGAAGGCATATTCGGGCGTATAAAGCCATTCCCGCCAGTTCCGCGGTGCGCCCGGGAATCCCAGATGCCGCTGATAAAATCCGCTGATTGTACACACGCCGTGTTCAGGTCCGCCCAGCATACTTTCAGCCGATGCGGAAAGTTCCGGCGGCTGTTCTTTCATCAGGCGGGTATAAGCGCGTTCCAGCCGGAAACCGATCTGTTTTTCATCCTCATCCGTGATCCACAGAGCGAAACCGGTGAAGAAATCGTGATCCTGTGAAATTTCATCATCGAACCCGAAACATTCGGATCCGCGACCGGCGAGCCCTGCAGCGATCCGCGGCAGGACATCCGCAAAATCCCTTTCCAGCATGGGCAATCCTGCGGAGAAGAACCATTGTTTTGCGGCGTCAATCCCCTGCATAGAGTGCATCTGCCCTGCTGTTGAGTTCATCTTCATCGCCGGGTCTGCCGAAAAATCCGAAAGCGGACGCACATTTGCGGCAGGTGTGAGCGTAATATCCGTCATAGGTCACATCGGGATCATCGAAACACGCCATTGCCCGGTCCAGAGCCTCACCGATCCGGGGATCGGCAGGATCACTCCTGTGATATAATTGTGCCAGATTGATATGTGTCACGGCGGCATCCATAAGATTTTTATGGATCTTCAGCACATCCAGCGCTTTGTTGTAATACGCCTCCGCGTGGCGGATCTCGCCATTGTCTGCATAAGCCGCCGCCATATTGTTCAAGAGACCGGCGAACCGCAGATCATCGGGTGCGAGATGAGCGCCGTAACAGCGGAAAGCCTCGGCATAATGAGTCAGGGCTTCTTCTGTTTCCCCGAAAGCCTTGAGGGCTGTTGCGCCGTTGAGAAGGATGGTCCCGGCACTGACCGTACCGCCGATCCCCAGTTTATCCAGCAGAGCAAAACCGTCACGGATGGCGGGGATGCCCCGTTCTTTATCGTCAGCCATACGGTAATGGCCCATCAGTTCGCTGAGCATACTCAATTCGCCCTGCATATCGCCGATCCGTTGTGCTTCGGCACGCCATTTGCGCAGATGTTCGCCCAGTTCGGCGGTCTTTTCGCTGTTGAACAGACGGTCACATTCCGCGATCACATCCTGCAGGGGGATGCGCTCCTGATGAGCGTGAGCATGATGATGATGATGTCCACAGGAACAGGGGCGTTCCAGAGGACATTGCGGTTCCATATAGTCTTCGGGGCTGAACTTCATAAATTGCTCCTTCGTTTCCGGGTTCCGGGCGTATCATATCACGCCGGAAAGAGTTTGTCAACACAAAACGGCAGGAGATTTATAAAAAAAACGCCAACCCCGGAGAGTTGGCGTAAAAATACAGATCTGTTTTCTGTTCAGGATCAGAGCCAACCGGCTTCCCGGACAGCTTTGACCCAGGCATCTGCCATGACCTGATGACCGGCAAGACGGGGATGGACACCATCCATCAGGATCAGTTCAGGTGAGGATTTTGCAATGGCTTCATCCAGAATGCTCTGGAAGGGAATGAACAGTGCGCCGAATTCATCGGCAAGTTCTTTCACAATACGGCGGCGTTCATTGATCTCGGGGAGCCATTCTTCAGTCACAGCACTGAACACGGAAACGAAAGGTTCGCAGAGAACGATCTTGCAATCGGGCAGAGCGGACTTTGTCCATGCCAGCAGTTCGCGGTAAACTTTTGCATACCGTTCCGGTTCCACACCGTTTTGGGCGCCGAATTCGTGCCAGGTATCATTGACGCCGATCAGGATGCTGATGACATCCGGCTTCAGGTTCAATGCATCGATCTTCCAGCGTGCATAGAGATCCACCACGCGGTTGCCGCTGATGCCGCGGTTGATCACAGTGTAACCGGCGCCGGGCGCATCCGCATTGATCCGTGCTGCGACCAGCATGGGATAACCGGAACCAAGCCCCTGATTCGTCATTGACTGGGGTTCGCGGGATCTGCCGGCATCGGTAATGGAATCACCCTGAAACAAAATTGTTTTTGCCATTTTCAAAACCTTTCTCTCATTTTCTGCCGTATGAACGGCGGTTGTTATGGTTGAAATGATCCGTTATTTTAAAATTTCTCCACATGCACCACGGGACATTCCGGATAACTTTCCACTGTAAAATCCGTTCCCGCCGGAGCATGGACTTTCAGATGCAGACCATCGGTACGTTTCTGCCACGCGATCCGGATCCTGCCACAGGGCGTGGGGACCTCCCCTTCGGCAAAATGTGTCCACCGGTCTGCGTAAGGGCGGACAACAAATGTTCTGAATCCGGGCGACAGGGGACGGACACCGAGGATCTCCGCCCCCTGATAATAAACCGGCAGACTGCTCCAGCCGTGACAGAGACTGCCCGCTTTGCCGAAATCATCCGCCCCTTTCGCAGTTTCCCAGAGCGTCGTGGCACCTTTTTCCACCATGGCGCCATAGGTACGCCGGATCAGATCCGCAGCGTATGTGCGGGCTTCAGGCGACAGCGGCATGACGGCATCGACCAGATACGGCAACGCGCTCAAAGTGGCGGGGATCAGCGTTCCGGCAAACAGAGTCGCCGTCAGTTTTTCCTGAATTTCCGCATCGGGAACGACTTTGTTCCGCAGGGCGAGATACTGGATATGATCGTGATAATGCGGACCGAACACACCGTTATCCAGCACGGTGGCATAAGCATTTTTTTCCGCATCCCAGAAATTGCGGTGGACGGCTTTCCGCAGGGCATCGGCGCGTTCCGCATAGCGTTCCGCCTCACTGCCGTCTGTCAGGGCGGCGCAGTTATCCAACATTTCGATCAGGTAGAGATTGTATGCTGCGTGATATTCGCCCGGGGCGGCTTCACGCCCCCAGTTATCCAGTCCGGCAGACCATTCGTAAAAATTCCAGCGTTTCTTTCCGGTCCCGGTGTGATACAGACCTGTCGCAGGATCGCGGCGGCTGAAAACATCTCCCGTCATATCCCGGATCATCTCCACATTCCGGTCGAAAAGATCCCGTTTCCCGCTGTAAAGATAAAGTTCACGCGCGGCGGAAGTCCAGATGAAAGAAAAGACCGGGATCGAAAGTTTGAGTGTGGACGGCGCACACAACGCCATAAGATGCATTTCCTCTCTGCCCAGCGGATAGGAATCTGCCAGCAGTTGATAGGCGGCATCCACAAAATCATAATTTTCCCAGAGATAATGACCGTAAAGTGCCTGATTCCGGGAGTCGTAAGCATACATGGACTGTTCTCGCCATACGCAATCCTCGTAATGCTCGTGCATACAGAGTTCCAGTGTGCGCTGCGCCACAGTCCGCAGATTCAGTGACGGCAGGTCATCGCTGATAAAGGGCGCGGCTTCCGGCAGGGGATAATCCCAGGGTCTGATCCCCGCCCGGATGATCCGCACCGGCGCACCGTTGAGATTGGAAATATTCAGCTGAAGATACCGCAATCCGCACCGGTGAAAGACCAGTTCGTGACGGTTGATCCCTGCACGGGCGATATACCGTTCTGCAAAATTCCGGTCGTAAATCAGGGCGCGCACCACACCGTCGTCCAGATGTTCCCCGTGTGCGTAATCGATAACGGCGCCTTCCGGCACTTCCACTTCAAATGTGAGGAAACCGCAGGATTCTTTTCCCAGATCGAAAATCGCGAACACACCATCGTCATCACCGGCGCTGACCGGCATGGATGCTGTATAAAAATACTGATCATTGACCATGACTCTGCCGATGTCCGGCAGATCTTCCTTCCGTTTGAATGTCCCGTATTTCACCGGCGTTCCGTCAATGGCGTCACCGACTCTGCACGGAGGGACGGGCCGTTCCCGCCAGCGGAGATCCGCACAGGAAACGACTGCATTTTTCCAGTCGGAATCATCATGATCCGGTTCAGTCCACCCGGAGAGGATGCGTGCGTCAAACGCTGTGGAAAAACAGCATTGTCCCGACCGGAGTGCGCGGGGTCCGTTCTGCCATCCGGTCTCCTCATTGCATCGCCATTCCGGAGAGGAAACGGCAAGGATCTGTTCCCCGTCCACCACCGCCGCCGCCATGTAGGGCGTACTGTTCATACAGGTGGAAAAACCGTCTCTGCCCACATGATAAGCCAGAACAGCAAGTACATTTTTACCGGTTTTCAACTTTCCGGCGAGGGAGATGCGGGTAAAACTTTTCAGCCACGGAAAATCGGGATATTGTCCGCGTCCCGCCTCAACGCCATTGCACCATGCCATCACATTGGTATCGGCGGCGAGGAGCAGTTCCGGCTGTTCCGGCAGTATTTCCAGCGTAAATTCCGTGCGGAACGCAACCGTTTGATTCGGCACATCGGTACCGGACCAAACCGGCAGTGCCTGATGCGGCATCATTTTCATAGAGATCGTTATCTTCCGTGGCTGATTATCGGTTTGCAAAATAACATGGTCTTACTATATCTCTGCACGGAAAAATATCAAGGAATTTTCTGAACAAAGTATCTGAAATTTGCCCCTGCAAATCCGGGCAAACCGGAAATGCAGGGTTTTTACCGGAAAACTTCAGCGCAGAGACAGGATCAGCGTCAGGAGTTCATCCAGTTTTTCATGGGTCTGAAGCGGATTGAGCAGCGTGAACTTCAGGCATACATGGTCGCGGCAGACGGTCTGCCCGATCACAACGCCGTGATGATGCAGCAGTTCCCGCCGGATCCGTTTGTTCATGGTATCGGCGTCTTCGCAGCTGCCTTCCGGCGGCAGGACGCGGAACACCACAGAACTGATCTCCGGTTCGATCACGGCTTCGGCTTCGGGCGTTTCCACAAGTTTCCGGTAGAAATACGCGGCGTTTTCAATACAGGTGCCGATCAGATCCGACCAGCCGTCTCTGCCGCGCATCCGGAAAGACATCCACACTTTCAGTGCATCGAAACGCCGGGTGGTCTGCATGGATTTGTTCACCAGATTGATATAGCCGTCTTCTTCGTCCTCTTCCCGGTTCAGATAATCCGCATGGATCGTCAGCGCATCAAAACAGCGTTTGTCCCGGATGAGGGATGCACTGCAGCTGACAGGCAGCAGAAACATCTTGTGGAAATCCACAGTAATGGAATCGCACAATGCCAGACCCGCAACGCGGTACGCATATTTTTCAGAAAGGGCAACACCGCTGCCGTAAGCGGCATCCGCATGGAGCCACAGTCCGTACTCATCGCACAGACGCCGCAGTTCCGTCAGGGGATCGATACTGCCGAAATCGGTGGTGCCGACCGTACCCGCCACACAGAAGGGAATATTACCGGCGTTCAGATCCTGTTCCAGCAGTTCACGCAGTTTTGCCACATCCATACGCATGGCATCATCCACAGGAACTTTCACCACACATTCATAGCCGAGCCCCATCAGATGCGCACTCTTCTCCATGGAGAAATGGGCAACTTCCGACGAATACATCCGGAACTTACGGAAATTTTCCGGCAGACCGTACTTTTTGATGTCGTGCCCCAGACGCACATTGCAGAACCAGTCGCGGGCGAGAAGCAGTCCGGAAAGATTGGACTGGGAGCCGCCGGATGTGAAAACGCCGTCCGATGTCGTTTCATCGTAGCCGTAAAGGCGGCAGAGGTTCCGGATCACTTCCACTTCGATCTCCGTGGCGACAGGAGCCTGATCCCAGGAATCCATAGACTGATTGAACGTGGAAAGGATCAGTTCCGCAGACACCGATTCCAGCAGCGGCGCGCAATGCAGATGCGCCATGTAATTGGTGGACATGGGGCGCACAAGATTGGGCAGGATCAGCTTCTCCACTTCCTGAAGAACCGGACCGAAACCAAGTCCGTGATCCGGCAGAAGTTCATCTGTATGAACGGCTTGACGCAATTCATACGGGGGCATACCGGCATAAGCGGCATCGCTGTCAAGGGATGCGGCGACCGCGCGGACCGTCGCATCCATCATTTCAGTATATGCTTTTTTACCGGAGTCGGACGAAGTCAGAAAAAGATCATCTTGTGACTTCATCATTGACCTCGATCACCACTTTCTCAAAGATGTCGAGCATGGTCAGAACATCTTCTTTCGTCACGTTCAACGCACAGAGACAACGCATCACGGCGCCGTTTCTGCCGCCTTTTTCCATAACGAGACCATCCCGGAAGCACCGCTGCTGGACCATGGCGGCAATATCGCCGGAGGCAGGCAGGGAGCCGAGGCTGTCGGGCGTTCCCTTCGGGTCCACAAATTCGCAGCCGGACATAAGACCTTTTCCGCGGACATCGCCGATGATGGAAACTTTTTTCTGCAGTGCCAGAGTCCGTTCCCGGATCAGATCGCCTTTTTCGCAGACTTCCGCCAGAAATTCTTCTTTCGACACCCGTTCCATCACTTCGATACCCGCACGCATGGCAAGCTGATTGCCGCGGAATGTACCGGCATGGGAACCCGGCTGCCATTTGTCAAGATCCTTGTTGTAGATCACAACAGAAAGCGGCTGGGTGCCGCCGATGGCTTTGGAGGAAAGGATCACATCCGGCACGATCCCGGCATATTCAAATGCATAGAATTTTCCGGATCTGCCGACACCGCACTGGATCTCATCCACGATCATGGGGATCCCGAGTTCTTTTGTCACGCGGCGGACCGCCTGAAGAAATTCCACCGGTGCGGGGATCACTCCGCCTTCGCCCTGAATGGGTTCAAGGATCACGGCGGCGGGGCGTGTGATGCCGCTTTCGGGATCTTTCAATGTCCGTTCAAAGTATTCGCAGCACGCCTTTGTTCCGGCTTCGCCGCCCAGACCGAAGGGGCAGCGGTAGGAGTAGGGATAGGGGAAGAAATGAACTTCCGGCATCAGGGCATGGACTTTGGATTTTGCGGAAAGATTGCCCGTCAGAGACATGGCACCGTGACCCATTCCGTGATAACCGCCGCTGAACGCAACAACGGAGCTTCTGCCCGTGGCGGTCTTGCACAGTTTGATGGCGGCGTCCACAGCATCCGTACCGGAGGGACTGCAGAACTGGATCTTGACGTTCCCCTGCATTTCCGCAGGCAGCAGGGAGATCAATGTATGAACGAAGCGGTCTTTTACCGGCGTCATAAGGTCAAGTGTATGCAATGGTGCATCGTTTGTCAGCATTTCGATCATTGCCTGATTGATACCGGGATCGTTATGTCCCAGGGCAAGTGTTCCTGCTCCGCAGAGAAAATCCAGATACCGGTTCCCCTCTACATCTTCGATCCACGATCCTTTGGCTTTCACCAGAGAAAAGGGAAATTTTCTCGGATAACTCCGGGCATTGGATTCTGTTTCTTCCTGCCGTGCCATGTAAGCGGCATTGGTCAGAAGTTTCCCGCCATAATCGGTGCTGTCGTCCTGAAGGTCAATTTTAGGTTCCATTGCAATAGACCCCTTTGTGTTCCGGAAATCGTACCTCGCTTCCGTTTTCTTGTTCATGTTTACCGGCAGACACCCGTTGGACGGCGGAGACTGCCTGTTTGTGACTTGTTTTCCGTCGGCAACACCATGTTACCGGCAGAATGGACTATAAATTACACCAATTTCCGGAAATATCAAAAAAAGTTCTGATATTTTTTCCGTTTTTTTCAGGCAAAAATGCAAAAAAACGCCATATCACGGTCCCGGAGAAAAAAAGAGACCGGCGGCAACAGGTCGTTACAGCCGGTCACTTCTGCTTCCGGCACAATCAAAATCATGCCGGAAACAACGGAAAAAGATGATCAGAACTTGACAGCGGTGGCGGTCAGGATCACGGTGATTTCGTTGACGCCGCAGATGTTCTTCATCTTATAGTCCATTTTGACATCAACAAGATCGGTCGCGCCGGGAGCCTGCTTCAGGGCTTCGGCTTTCAGGGTGGCGTAGGAAATGTCGCCCAGATTGACTGCCGTGAAGAAGCTCTTCAGCGTAGCACTGCTGGTAACATCGCGTTTCACGACTTTGTAGTCGCCGCTGACAGGCTGGATCATTGCATTGGCGGAAACTTCAGAATAGAAGTTCGGACCCGCACTGATCGGGGCAACGCCGCCATTGTTTGTTGCGACACCGGCACAGCCGGCCATTACGACTGCAGCGAGAATGCTGCCAGCGATGAGAAGAGATTTTTTCATACTTGCACTCCTTCCTGTTGTGCGTTTTATTTACGGCATCCGGACCTCCCGGATACCGGTTATCACTTCAAAATAAAAAAAACGCCTGATCCGTTACTGTTTTGTTCAAGACTTGTTTCAGACAGAAATCTGATTTTTCAAAGGTTAATACATTCCGGCGTTTTTTATTTTGCAAGAGCCGGAAATCAATTTTTTTACATTATTTTAATATTTCTCCGGTCACATCATGATTTGAACTCATTTTTCACGCGATCACGACACAAAAAAAACGCCGGACGGGATCCGGCGTTCTGTAAATTCTGTGTGATCAGGACCACTCAGCGGCGGCCGCCTCTTCCACCCTGAGGCGGTTTGGCTGCCGGCGGGCGATGTCCTCCCTGAGGCGGTTTGGCTGCCGGAGGACGGTGTCCGTGGGAAGGCGGAGTTGCACGCGGAGGTGCCGGACGATGATGGTTCACACGCGGCGGCGGAGGCGGTGCGGGGCGGTGATGAACACGGGGAGGTGCCGGACGGTGAACGCGCGGCGGCGGAGGCGGGACCCGACGGCGGGGATCAGGGACCCAGCGGGGCGGAACCGGACGGGGTCCGACACCACGCCACACCCATGTGCCGTTGTACCAGTACCAGTCGTTGTAGCACGGGACCCACACATCATTGTACCAGCCGTAGCCGTATGCCGGAACAACGACCTGAGCAGGTGCGGGGGTGACAACCACCGGGGCGGGCGCGGGAGTGACGACCACCGGGGCGGGCGGGGGGGTCACGACCACCGGCGGCGGGGGCGGCGGGGGCGGTGCTGCCACTACGACCGGTGTGGGGGCAAGAACATTTGCCACCAAGCCGACGATCCCGGCGGCAAGACGGAGTCCGTCGTCGTGTTTGTGATGGTGGGGTCTGGCTGTCAATCCGCCGGCAATCAGCAGAGCGGATACGATCGCGATAATTTTTGTGTTTTTCATAAGAAACCTCCTGCTTGGTTTGGCTTGTCATATCCATTAACGCCATCCGCATAGAAAATATTGCAGACAACTGGAATTTTTTTCAGATATTCAAAACTTTACGCACAAATTCTTCTCCATGCATGAAACCCAATGCACCTCCCGGCGCATCTTTTTCCGAATATTTCATCACGCTGTCCGGAACGATATGGGGTCCGCAGACCGCCACCGGCACGGGCGTCCGCGTATGGGCGCGCAATTTGATCGGTACCGGGTGATCCGGCAGCACGGCGAAGGTGCAGTTTCTGCCTTCCAGAGCCTGCATCACCGGCTTGACGATCCTGTTTTCAAAATCGCTGATCGCCTGCATTTTCCGTTCCAGAACGCCTTCGTGGCTGGTCTCATCGATCGCTTCCAGATGCACATAGACAAAATCATGATCTTCGATTGCCCGGATGGCGGCTTGAGCTTTCCCCGCATAATTGGTGTCGATATACCCCGTGGCACCATCCACCGGGATCACATCCATATCCGCACATTTTCCGATGCCGGAGATCACATCCACCGCCGTGATCACTGCGCCCTTCTTCGCCGTATATTTTTCCACAAACGGCGTAAACGCAGGAGTCCTGCCCGGACTCCACGGCCAGATGGCATTGCCCCTCGCCGCGCCGGACCGCACCAGAGGATGCTGTGCAAGAAATTCGCCGCAAGCCGCATAAAGACGGTTCAGTTCCGATACCGTATGAGCCGCTTCCGCCGTATCATCAAGGGCAGTCCACGGCAGTTCGCTGACGGGGAGATCCTGGGATGAATCGGGCTTGAAATAATCCACATTTGCAGAAAATTCTCTGCCGTGAAACACCAGAAGGTTCCGGTAACTCACGCCCGGATAAAATGTGACTTTGTCGCTGCCGAAAGCTTTCTGAAGATCTTCCATCAGAACACGGGCATGTTCCGGACTGATGTGACCGGCGGAGTAATCACGGAGGATCCCGTCTTCCACATACACAAGATTGCAGCGGAACGCCACATCGTCATCCGCAAGTGAGATGCCCTGACTGACCGCTTCGATCGGACCGCGGCCCGGATAAAACTGCGCAAGACTGTAACCGAGGACCGACATGTTCGCAGCATCGGATGAGGTGGGGAATCCTTCCGGAAGTGTCAGAAATGTTCCACTCGCGCCTTCTGCGGCTATGCGGTCCATAAAGGGGGTGTTCACCGCTTCAAGGGGCGTTTTTCCGTTCAATTCCATCAGCGGCTCATCCGCCATTCCGTCGGCGAGAAAAACAATGGCTTTTCCCGTCAGATCCTGCTTGCTCATCTTACTGCCTTTCATTCCGTTTCTGTGGGTATCAGGTGTAATATAGCGCGTATGAACAAAAAAATCAAGGAAAGTTGAATATTCTCACAAATTGTATTTACAAATCACATTTTGTATATCAGGGGTCATTTGATAATCAGTCACAAAGAGATTAAATTTACGGCAATACAAAAACAAGCATTGTCAGCCTGAACAAAAAAACAAGGAAATAACATCATGGCAACAAAAGCATCTGCAAAGAAAGCCGCTCCCGCAAAGAAAGCGGCAGCTCCGAAGAAACTGCGTGTGGCATTCATCGGCTGCGGCGGTATTTTCACCACCCATATGATCGCCTACAAAAACATTCCCGAAGTCGAGATCGTAGGCTACTGCGACATCAAGCCGGAACGTCTTGAATTCGTTCAGAAGGAATACGGTGCAAAACCGGAAATGTGCTTTGAAAAATGGGACGATATGTTCAAAGCCGTCAAACCGGATGCCATCGACGTCTGTACACCTAACGGCGTCCACATGCCCGCAGCTGTCGCCGCCGCCAACGCCGGATGCCACGTGATCGTTGAAAAACCCATGGCAATGACGCCGGAAGAATGTGAAAAAATGATCGCCGCCGCGAAAAAGAACAAAGTGAAACTCGCCGTCGGCTTCCAGCACCGCTACAACAGCAAAACCGATTACCTCATGAACGCCAAAGATCGCGGTCAGTTCGGGAATCTCATGTTCGTGAAATGTCAGGCGCTGCGCCGCCGCGGTATTCCCAACTGGGGCGTGTTCGGTCAGAAAGAACTTCAGGGCGGCGGTCCCCTCATCGATATCGGCGTGCATGTGATCGAAATGGCACACTATTTCATGGGCGAACCGAAACCCGTCGCCGCCACCGGCAACTGCTGGACATATATGGGCAACAAACCCTGCAACGTGATGTGCGATTGGCCCAACTGGGATTACAAAACTTATACCGTGGAAGACCTCGCCATCGGCCATATCCGTTTCGATAACGGCGCCGTGATGCAGATCGAATCCTCTTTCGCCGCTCATCTGGAAAAACCCCTCGTCTGGTCCTTCACCGCCATCGGCGATAAGGGCGGATGCACATGGGATCCCCTCAAGATCTATACCGATCAGGACGGCGCTATGGTCTCCATCGTGCCAGAACACGTGACGCCCGACTGGGATCAGAACTGGATCTATCTCTTCGAACGCAAACTCCAGAACTGGGTCGATGCCATCCTTAAAGGTACCCCCCTGCGCGCCCCCGGCGAAGCAGGCCTCATGGTCCAGAAAATCCTCTGCGGTATCTACGAATCCGCAGAAAACGGCGGTAAAGAAGTCAAAATCGACTGATTTCCTCCCCATCAAGCGTTTACCAAATCCCCGGGATTCTGAACGGATTCCGGGGATTTTTTTGATTTCGGCACGCTGTGCCGACCAGCGCAAGGGCAAAGCCCTTGACGTTGAGCAGAAAACTTGCACTGCGTGCGGCGTTTTCTGCCATAGTCAAAGCTGCTGCGCAGCATTGACGGGAGAAATAAGAAAAAACTTTGACAGACTCATCGTGCCATTAAGTAAGCGAAGCGTTACGCAATGGCACTATATGGCACACTCTGTGTGTGCAGCAAGGGCACAGCCCTTGACGGTGAGCAGAAAACTTGCACTGCGTGCGGCGTTTTCTGCCATAGTCAAAGCTGCTGCGCAGCATTGACGGGGAAAATAAGAAAAACTTTGACAGACTCATCGTGCCATTAAGTAAGCGTAAGCGTTACGCAATGGCACTATAGGGCACACTCTGTGTGAAGTTTTTTCAACGCTGTTGCAAAAACGGTAGAAATAGAATAGAACTTTATCAACCTCATCGTGCCATTGAGTAAGCGCCAGCGTTATGAAATGGCACTATAGGGCACACTCTGTGTGGCGTTACGCAATGGCACTATAGGGCACACTCTGTGGGGCGGGGCGGCTCCGCGCGGTCAGAGGACCGCGCACGGAAACGGCGAGTGGGCGCTTGTTGACTCGTGGGACCCGCCGACACAATATTTAGATGCTCAAGCGAAAAAAAAGGCTAAAAAACAAGGGCGACCGACGGAGTTGAACCGTCTCCCCCCGAAAAAATCGGGAATGCTATCCGTTAACACAAGACGCCGCCCTTTCTCAAGGTAGCGCACGGTCTTGCATTTTTCAACCCCCTTTTTCAAAAAAAACAAGAATTTTTTGAAGAGCAGAGGGGAAAGAGAAGCTCCGGAAAAGCGTCAGGGCGCACATGCGTGCAGACCTGACGCTTCGGAGCCGCCCCGCCGCGTTTTCTGCTGTATCCCGTTACCGGTGGCAGAGCCGTGCGACAAACGGGCGGAGTGGATACAATGTTTTTTCGAGCCGGATGGTTTCGCCGTCGACAGCGTACGGGATCTTCTGCCATGAGCCATCGGGCATCAATTCTTCCACGGCGGTGATATCCGGTGCATTTTTTCCGCTGATGGAGAAATGATCGACTTCATCCAGACCGGTATCGACGGCATAGATGATCCCGTATTCTCCGTCTGTTGTTGTTCCGCAGCGGAGAACGAGGTGGTCATCGCCGGGCATCGTCCATGGTACGCCGCCGAACTTTTCAAAGATTTGCAGCAGTTGTCTTTTCCGGACTTCGTTCAGACAGCTGAACGCGGTCAGTTTTTCCCATGTACCGAAAAGGTGCGCTGCCAGGACGGCGATTTTTCCACCCTGCGGATTTGTGTAAACGGTCAAGCCGGGACAGATATATTCTTCTTCGGGGCTGATCGCGGAATCTTTATGCCAGATGGCGGAAAGGCATTCCGTACCGGGCAATGGTTTGAGCATGGAGCAGCCCACGGTGAACTGGACATAATCTTTTTTATCTTCGCTGCAATATTCAATGGTTGCGCATTTCGGCAGGTTTGCATCTGCGCTGACGCCGATCAGGGTTGCGAATCCCCGTTCGGTCAGTTTTTCAGCGGCGAGACCATCCAGCAGGACGTTATGATTTTTCAGGATCTTTTCCAGGTCCTGATCCTTGTGGAATCTCATTTCTCTGCCGCACAAAGCGATGGTTGCGCCCTTTTCCGGCAGATCTTCCGGACCGCAGAAATGGATGGGGATCCCCATTTTTCCCAGCACGAGGTCATGCCAACCGGGAGCGTAAGTTGCGTTATCAGCTGTCGGGGGGAAGGGAATAAAATCTTTCGGCGGCAGCAGCGTTGTTACGCCGTCCCAGTTCACATCCAGATTACCGATGGTCCGGTAAAATCCGTTATACTGCCGCAATTTTTCCCGATACCGTTTTCCGCTGTCCGGTTCATAGTGACCGAGGCGTGTGATCCAGAGTTTTCCGCCTTTGCATCCTTCGATGAGGGAGCCGGTGATATGTGCGTGCAGCATGGCGGCACTGGTGGAATAATTGTTATGGGGGCAGGTATCCGGTTCTGCAAGAACTTTTGCCCGTTTCCCCACATGCTGTACCTGATACGCGGTCCGCTGCATCCATGCGGGGGTATTCCAGAGAGATTCGTTCAGATATCTGCCGTGATTGATACGGATCAGCAGATCATCGCCGGGTGCGGCGAGGGTCTGTGCCATACCGACAGCCGTCTGGATATCGTCGGAGCATGTGCAGAAGGAACAGGGGATCGCCGGATCAGCCTCATTGATGGCGGAGCGGATCAACGCTGCAAATTCCGCCATGGAATCACGCTGAAGCCGCCAGTACGCCAATGCCGTCCTGCGGTCGGAATAAACTGCCTGCCGGAGCGATTCCCGGTCGTGATTTGTGCCGTTTTCCTGATTGAATCTTGCCACATGGAGAGGACAGTAGCAGCCGTTTCTGCCGGAGATCAGTCTGGTATCGTCATCCAGCATAAAGAAATCGGGTTTGAGACCGGCGAGAGAAAAGATCATTTTCCGGATGTAATCGCGGAAGGGTTCTCCCAGCGGACAGAATGTATAAGGTTCCACTCCGTCTTCTTTGACCATCCGCTGAAAAGGTGTGGGCACATTCGGCACCCATCCGTGCCCCATAGTCGCCTGAAGCAGGATCCCGACGGGCATATCCGTTCTGCCGAGCGCGTCCCGGTACCGGACAAACCGTTCCCCCAGGATCGCCGCCTTGTCAACGGCAGGCTGACCTTCCGGGACAAGCGTCATGCAGAACGCGGTTTCCGTAATGATACCATCTGCAAACATCTGCCGGAGATCTGCGGCATTTTCAGTTTCATAACCGGGCAGGAGCGGCGCAATGTTGAGCCATGTCAGTTTCTGATTTTTCATAGTTTATCCTTTATTTCCTGCGAACATCAGTTCCGCCAGAACGGGGCGGTGATCGGATGCTGCAGGTTCATTCACAACACAAAAATCTTTCAGGCAGAAAGATTCCGCCGGATACCACGCGATGTAATCGATACGATGCCGCGGCTGATCGGCGGGGAATGTCAGCGGCGTCATGTCGGCAATCTGCCAGTTTTCCTGTTTCAGCACACCGAGACAAGGCGATCCGGGCGTTGCATTGAAATCGCCGGTAAGAATGGCAGGATAATACGATTTTTCTTTCAGGAGCGCAGTGATCGCACGCATCTGATCCGCACGCACATGATCCAGTTCCCGTTCAAAAACCAGATGTGTATTGACCAGATAAAATGTTTTTTCCGCAGCGGTGATCTTCAGCACGATCACCGCACGCTGTTCACTTGTTGCCGGCTGAGGCAGAAACAGCACTTCCACCAGTTCGGCGGGAAAACGGGACAACGCGCCGATCCCGTACTCAAAAGTTTCCCGGTCGAGTGTTCTGCCGAAAAAGGACGCCATCCCGGTCCCCTCCCCCAGCAGAACGGGCATATCCCCTTCACCGGCGGGCAGATCTTTCCAGATCCGGACTTCCTGCAGACCGGCGATATCGGGCGCGATCCTGCAAATGGCAGATACCGTTCCGGCAATATCAAGTTCGCCGGACATCCTTCTGCCGGAGCGCAGATTGTAACTCAAGACCCTGATCACATTGTCCATTGCTGAGCCTCCTCCCCGCAGAATTTATTTCAGAATGGCTTTGATCCGTTCGTCTTCAAAATATGCATCGGCATAACGTTTGAGAATGGCATGTTTTTCCCCGGGATGCTGTTCCAGGAATGTACCGCCTTTGCAGAAACAGGCTGCGCCGCCGGAAGCCGCCGCCCACGCCGCCGCATCCAGAATACACAGGGTGCCATCGGCTTTTCCTTCCAGTTTCTGACGGATGAAAGAACCGACCACACCGCCTGCAAAATTATCACCGCATCCGGTGGTATCGCCGCGGCGTTCCGGATGTGCCGCCAGATCTTCGTCGGCAAGAGCGGAAACGGGCAGCGTCAACACATCGCCGGTGGGCAGGAACACGCGTCCATCCGACCAGACAAAGAAATCTTTTGCGCCGAACGTGATGAAGAAGGACGACACGCCCGAATTACGGAAGAAATCAAAGGCTTCCGGCAATGTTTTTCTGCCGCTGAGACGCAATGCCTCTTCGCAGTCCACGATCAGCAGATCGATACATTTGTAGGATGCGGCGGGATCGGCGCCCAGCGGCCAGGGTCCTTCCGGATCCCGTTTTTCGTTGCGGAAATCAAAAACCGTGCTGACTACATTGTATTTCCCGGCGGCTTTTCCGCGCTGCAGCAACGCTGTCAGTTCATCGTGGATCCGGGGCGTCAGAGCTGTTGCCGCATACCAGAGAACATCGCCGTCAAAGAAATCTTCCTTCAGCTGCGCATCCGCCGCCGCACCGAGCCGGTTGATGAAAGAGCGTTCCCCTTTGCCGTTGTTGGCAGCGGGGTCGGACAACACATCGGTGGACGGCGTGGCAGATCCTTCCGCCACGGTGTAGCAGCTCATGTCCAGCGGCGTTTTTGCAGCAATACTGCGGAGCGTATTCCCCGATCCATCTGCGCCGCTGACGCCGTAAAAACGGAATGCGGCATCCATATTGCAGAGGATCTGGGCGGCGTTGATGGCACCGACGATCCCCGGTCCGCCGAGATTGACAGCATCCGGTTTTCTGCCGCCGGTGATCCGGTGCAGCAGTTCATCATAAGGTATTCCGGCGAAACGCTCAAGGTCTTCCGCAAAAACGAGTTTTCCGGGCGCGATCCCGCCGTCGCCGTCATTGACGCTGAGATAGGGTTTGAGTGCAGGGGCATTGAAATCCACTGCTGTAAAAAGGTAATCGACAAGTGCGCATCCGCAGACATTGATCTTCATATTCCGGTTCTCCGTGATTTTTTTTCAGTTACAGTTCTGTGGGTAAATAGATACCGTTTTTTTCATTTTTCAATCGCATAAACAGTTTTTTCCGCAAAAATCGTCAGGTCATTTGCCATTTCAGCGTTTTTGTGCTATCTTATAAAGGAACAGAAATGACGCATTTACGACAAAACAGAAAGGACTTGAACCATGCTGATCAAATGCACAAAATGCGGTTATGAAAACGAACTCGGCGCCATCTTCTGCAGAGGATGCGGCGAAAAAATCGATACCAGCGCTCTTGATCCCCGCGCCAACGGACAATTGCCCGACGCGGTGGCGAATGCCGGAAAGAACAAGAAAAAATCCAAACTCGGTACGGTCATCTTCCTGATCATTCTGCTGCTGCTCGGCGGCCTCGTCTATCTGCTCCTCTCCACAGATGGCATCCCCGCTTATCAGGAACAGACTGCCGATTACAAACTGCAGAAACGGATGCTGGACCGCAACCGCAGCACCGCGTTCACCCCCGCCGCCATGACCGCCTATTTCAATGCGGAACTGCTGGAAAAAACCAACGCGGGCGGCATGAATTTTGATGTTCAGAATGTGATGTTCCAGGGCACGGACGATCAGCTGACCGCCTACATCTACACGATTTTCCTGACACGCCCCGTGGTATTCACGGTCCAGGGCACCCTGACGAAAGGCGAAGGAGAAAAAACGGTCGATTTCACCGTTTCCGCGCTCAAAGTCGGGAAGGTCAATATTCCGGCGCAGATTCAGGCACACATCCTGAAAAAGTTTGAAAATCTTCTGCAGATCCCGGCGGTGACAGACGTCTTCAACCGTGCGGAAGAAGTTGAGTTTGCAAACGGTGCTCTGCAGTTCAAATTCGCATCCCGCAAATAAGAGAGTCGCACTCCGTTATGGTACTGGACGAGGCAGTCCGGAAGATCTTTCCATTCCAGAACCGCTTTTTTGAAGTGGGGAACGGCTGCCGTCTCCATTATATTGATGAAGGTCAGGGCCCCACGGTTCTCCTGCTTCATTCATGCCCCTTCTGGATCGTTGAGTTCCGGCAGCTGATCAACGAATTGCGGAAAGATCACCGTGTCGTTGCCATCGACCAGATGGGCTTCGGGCTCTCCGACAAACCACGGAATTTCGATTACCGGATCGAGACACACGCCGACCATCTGGAACGGTTCATTCACGAACTGGGACTGCCCCGTATGACGCTGCTGTTTCACGGTCGCGGTGCGGCAATCGCAATGGCGGTGGCTGTGCGCCACCCCGACATCGTAAATGGGATCGTTGCCCTCAACTCCATGGCGTTTTCCGATTACCAGCTGCCGCTCCGGCTCCAGATGTGCCGACTGAAATGGCTGGGCGCGAAAATCATTATGAACCTGAATATTTTTCAGCGCGACATCAACCGGCTGCCACGGGAGATCCGGGACGCATATCTCTATCCATTCCTGAAAAAATCCAATCAGCACCCCGTCATACGCTTTATTGAAGACATCCCCTGCGCGCCCGAGGAACCTTCCGCACAGACCATGTTCGAGATCGAGGCGGCACTGTGGCTGCTGCGGGACAAACCCGCCTGTATCATCTGGGGCATGAAGGACTGGCTTTACAAGATCAAATGCTTCCGCAAATGGGTGGGATATTTTCCCCACTCCGAACAGCATATCCTGGAAAAAGCGGGGCGCTGTATTACGGAAGATGCCGCAGACGAGATCGTCAGCATTGTCAGCAACTTCCTGAAAAAGAACGGGATCTGACGCATACAAACGATCCGGTCACTCCGTCCCTGCCGTTCCCGTCTCCTGCGGACAACGTGTTTTTTCTGAAACTTTTTCCACTTTCGGCTTGCATTTCCGTCAGACGGCTGTATATTATGTGTTATTGATGTTTCTGTATGGCAGTGACATTCAATACGGGCCGGGATGTAGCGCAGTCTGGTTTAGCGCGTTTGACTGGGGGTCAAAAGGTCGTGAGTTCGAATCTCATCATCCCGACCATTTTTTTTGCCTTGAAAGGCAAAAAAACATGAAGCCGTCAGGCTTCGCTTCATGCACCGCAGGTGCGCTTCATGGCACAACGTGCCGCTTCATACAGCACAGCCGTGCTTCATAAAACGCCTTTTCAGATGAAGCATTGTTCCGCTAAAGCTCCACAATATGAAGCATCTCCATTTCATTCCGATATGAAGCACTTCGTTTACGCTCCGTATGATGTAAGAAAATGGAAAATGAGAGTTTATCCGTTTGCAATACAACGCTATCCGCACTATATTATGACCTGCAATCCAGTCCTTTATGGCTGGATTTTTTTATGCCTCGATTTTACCCACAGAATCTCAAGCATTTACAGCAATATCATCGCCCCGACAGAGAACAAACAGAGAACGGTAAAATCTCCATTTTCCGGTGTGTTTTTCAT
>JAZNPK010000026.1:0-105424 GCA_045589595.1 Victivallales bacterium | reverse complement strand
AGGAGGCTTTTTTACTGTTCGGACACTTCCGGTAAGGTGAAAACAACATTTTTTAGGGAATTTCGGGGTTTTGTTACTTTTTGTTGATATAAGACAAGGTGATTGTATTCTCTCCGAAACCACATCATTAAAATCAGTCTTTTACGTCAAAAACGGCTATTTTGAGCTCAAATCGGGTAAGGGACGTCGTCCTCCACCCGGAGAGAAAGAGAGAGGATTTTTGAAAGAAAACCCCGGTTTGACACCCGGAATAGCGCCAGTTTACATACTCTGTGGCAAAACTGTTTATCGGTAAGACTTTAAGGCTGAAACAGATAGGACACAAAAAAAGAGCACTAACGTAAATCGTTAATGCTCAAACATTTAATACTGGTAGAGCTGAGATAATCTGACTGCGAACTTTGCTCCTGACGGATTTTTACGCTCAAACGATATAAAAGTTCGCAGAAGCAATACCATATTTTATAGAGAGTTACAGAACTGCGAAAAAAATCTCGTAAAATCAAAATCATCAAAAAATAATGCAGAGGACTTTCCCTGTAAAAAGTTCGTTGTTTTATTGTTTGTCAAGATTATATTTTATTTTCTGATGGATTTTTTTATCCCGAAGGAATCGACCATTCTCAAATCAACCATTTCAAAGGTAATATATCTTCTGTTGCAAGCGTTCACTACTGCGGAGAATTTATTCAAAATGTAATTGGCAGATTGCCCATTTTTGATGCCAGTTCGGGCAGTAATTCAAGCAGCAAATCAAGTCGATTCCGGCTTACTTTGCAAATCGGTATATTGGTTCCATCGGGTTTAACCGCAAAAATACCGACAAACCGGCTGCCGTTCTTCCTGCGTAACAGAACACAGGACAAGTGGTCTATCTCGGAAAATGATACCGATTTCATCTTTGCCGCAGTTTCCGGATGAAAACATTTACCGGAAAAGAGTTTTTTCTCCTGAAAATCAAACACCTTTACCTTGGGAGGATATAAAGAATAAAATACAAATCCGATTCCAATAACCACGATCCAGCACAGGGGAATAATGAGCGCAACTGCAACTGAAAGTAACAGTAATACGCCAAAAACAATGTAAGTAATGGGGGAAGTTTTCTCCTGAATGACTCCGTAACGGTACGCATGCGGGTATTCCATTTTATGTTTCATTTCAACCCCGCTGAATGAAACTGCCGGGCGTTCAATGGCTAATGCCGCATGGAAACGTTCTGGCGAAATGGAAGAAATGTAACTTTTCAGAGCCGCCGGAACTGTTATTTCTTTCCGCGATACCATACGGAAAAAGCTGATTGCCCAAATCAACCCAACCAGATAAAAAAATGCACACTCTCCCCAGCGGATCATTCCCCAATGGCCGCGATACCAGAACATGATCGCACTTTTCTGCGGATTTTCCGGATTCACGATCACCTGCCGCTTTTGCCCGACTTTCAAATCAGGGAACGACTTGCTGTCATAAACGATCCGGTTTCCCCGGTATGTCCGTTTTTTGTAGGTGTATTGATATTCCACATCGGCAACTCGTTTGTAAGATTTGCCACTACGGACTTTTTTACTGGTGTTTTTGAGAATGACACCATCGACTTTGTCCCAATTTTTGATATAGTCGTTCCACGCCAACTGGGAACACATACTCAAAAATCCGAACAAAAGCAGAAGGATCATTCCCGCACAGCAGATGATCTTTTCGGCACGATTGGAATGTAAAACCCGATTTGCCCATAGCTGAATATCGGGGATCGGCAGAGTTGCGGCAGCGTCTTCAAGCGGTGAGATACGGCTCTCCAGTTCATTTTTTACTGCCTTGGCAGTTTCCGCAGAAAAAACATTGATATTCCAAGATTTGACTGTGCCGGAACTCAAATGAAAATAAATTACAGCAGGAACTTCCTGTTTTTTATGTTTTTGGTGAAAATATGACAAACGGATTATTTCGGCATAATTTATTCTGACGGGAAATATCGTACAATAGTAAATCGTTGCATAGTCACGTTCAAACCGTATGCGCCAGCAGAAGCACAGCCATAATGCGATACCCAGAATAATCGTCAGGGCAAAGCCGAATATTTGTCCCTTCTGCAGTCCGGAAAATCCTTTTTCCCACAAAGTAATACTGAATAAACCAAGCCCCAAAAGCACGAACATCCCGCCGAGAAGTGTCGGTGGTCCCATTTGACTGAAAAATGTCTTGCTCTCTTTGTGGGAAATACTCATAATCTTACTGTTTCTTTCTATTTGACGCAAGAGTAATATATCATCGTCTGCAAGCATTTACAACTGCGGGATGCGGATTTTTGACAGTTTCAGAAATGCCGTTTGGCGAAAGCGTGTCCGGAACCGGTTTTGAGGTATGCTTCAAATGCCGCAGCCTTTTCTTTGGTTTCAAAGGCGAAATATGCTTCAACTTTCCAAGGTTTGAACTTTGAGGTATGGGGAACTTCACCGGCGTTGTGTTTGGCAAGACGGGATTTCAAATCTGCTGTACTGCCGATATAACGCTGTTCCGGCTGGGAAAGACTGCGTAATAATGTAAGTATAGGACATTCGATTTCTCCAATTCTCTGCCGTTAGCCCTCCGTCGCCAAGAGCTTCCTCCTTCGCATAAAGCTACGGAGGATAAATTTACGGGCATCCTTCGCCCGCTCCGTTGCACTCCGCTTATTTTTGCAAGCAAAAAAAATCTACGGATAGCAAACCTTATGGCTTGCCATCCGTAGCTTTAGCGAAGGATGGTGGAGTCGGGGGGAATCGAACCCCCGTCCTGAGATGACATCCTGACGGCGTCTACATGCTTATTCCGCGCTTGAAGGTTTCGCGTCTCTCAGCTTTGCCGGCGGACTGGCGGCTTCGGGACTGCTCCGGCTGAAAATCTCGCAATCAGGCCACCGGATAGAGCCATCATGCCAGAACGCTGTCCGCGTTCCGTACCCTTAGCGTTCGTCAGGGAGGGAACGTCGCCGCAACTTAGGCAGCGAGAGCGTACTCTTCGTTCGCTTTTATTTTTTTGATCGATGATTAACGAGGCCAACGACCATCCTCGGCATGCAACCGGCATTCAGCACATCCAGTCGAAACCGGAGCGACCCCATATCAAATGCAGGGCTGCGGAATGCAGTCATTCCTTAATATAACATAAAGCGTTGAAATGTCAAACAGATTTTTACAGTTTTCATATTTTCAGCAGATTTTCCTGTGTAAGAGTTGCAACGGGTGCGGTCCGGTACTATATTTATCCGTAAAGAAAAATCTGACCACATGACATAAAGGAGTTTCAATTTTTATGATAAGCCACAGTGTTATTTTTTCTGCGAAAGAGAAAGCGGAATTTCAGGCGCAGGAGATTGCGGGGGAACCTTCAGGGTCGCAGGTACTTGTCAAGACCCACTTTGATCTGATCAGTGCCGGTACGGAGCTTGCCAATTATCACAATCTGCCGAATCTGAATGGGGTCGGTATGGACACCGGATATCCCAAATATCCGGGTTACAGTGCATCCGGCGTGGTACTTGCAGTCGGTCCGGACGTGAAGCGGTTCAAGCCGGGCGACCGTGTGATCTGTTCGTGGCTGGGGCACCGATCCCGTTTTCTTGCGGATGAAAAACGTTTTTATCCGATCCCCGATGATGTGGATATGGAAACGGCGGCGGCGGCTCATTTGTGTTCATTTCCGCTGCTGGGCGTCCGGCGGCTTCAGATCCAGATGGGGGAATCGGTGATGATCGCAGGTTTGGGTCTGCTGGGGCAGTTTGCGGTTCAGCTGGCGCGGATCAGTGGGGCTGCGCCCGTGATCTGCTGCGACTATTCTCCGGAACGCAGAGCGTTGGCGTTATCACTGGGAGCCGATTATGCGCTGGATCCGGGCGAAGCGGGATTCGTTCAGAAAGTTCTGGATTTGACAGATGGAAAAGGTGTGGACGCGGTGGTGGAAGTAACGGGATTCATCCCTGCACTTCAGCAGGCGTTGGAATATGTGGCGTTTCACGGCAGGATCTCATTGCTGGGCTGCACACGGATCTCGGATCAGCCCATCAATTTTTACCGGTATGTTCATTGCCGGGGGATCTCTCTGCTGGGCTCCCATACGATGGTCCGCCCCCTTACTGAATCCAGACCCAACGGGGAATGGACGGAATATGATGATTACCGGACCTTTTTCCGGTATGTGCGTTCCGGCAGACTGCAGGTGAAACCGATCATTTCGCAGAAAGTTTCGCCCGTGGATGCGGATGCAGTTTATCATCGGCTCGGTTTTGAAAAGAATCCGCCGCTGGGTGTTCTTTTTGACTGGCGCGACATTGACGCAGACTGATCGGAAATTGTGAAAAAAATCCCGCACCGGCAGTTATTACCGGGGCGGGACTGATCGGCACAAATCAATGTGCAGGGGGATGGGACTTATCCGCGGATAAGAGCCAGAAGTTCATCCCGTTTTTCTTCCATGGTCGCCTGATCGGCGGCTTCCACAATGAGGCGCAGGAGCGGCTCTGTGTTGGACGCGCGGACATTGAACCACCAGTTGGAATATTCCACACTGATGCCGTCCAGTTCAAACATGTGACCATCGGAATATTTTTCTTTGATCTTTTTCAGAATGGCGGGAACATCTGCAACTTTGCTGTTGATTTCGCCGCTCTGGAAATATTTTTTCAGCGGTTTCACAAGATCCGCAACTTTGGAACCGGTCTTACAAATCAGGTTCGTCAGTTTGATCATGGACAGCCCCTGGGATTCCGCCACATAATTTTCCCGGTAGTAGTAATGACCGGAAAGTTCACCGGCAAAAACAGCACCGACTTCACGCATCTGCGCCTTGATGAAGGCGTGTCCCACGCGGGACATCACGGCTTTTCCGCCGTGTTCTTCGATACATTCTTTTACAGCCCAGCTGCTGCGGAGATCGTAAAGGATAGGCACTGTCCCGACCGGAGAACCGGAAAGGGTGTCCTGCGCGATCAAAGCGGTAAAGAGATCCATGGGGATGATGTTGCCTTCGTTGTCGATAAAACCGCAACGGTCGGCATCGCCATCGAAAGCGGCCCCGAAATCTGCACCGGTTTCCACGACTTTCGCGCGGATGGCATCCAGTGTTTCCAGATGGAGAGGATTGGCTTCGTGATTGGGGAATGTGCCGTCCAGTTCCTTGTAAAGCGGCACGATATCGAACAGATCTTCGATCCCTTTGATCTCGTAGCTGCCCATGGCGTTGGCGTAGTCAACAACGACTTTGAGTTTTTTGTCGAACTTGACGTAACTGCGGAGGAATGCAGCATATTCAGCAGCGATATCAAATGTGGACATCGTGCCGGTTTTTGCGGGTTCTTCCCACTGATCGGCAGTGACCAGTGCTTCGATATCGGCAATACCGGTAACGCCGCTGATGGGCACGGCTTCCGCTTTGCAGAGTTTGAATCCGTTCCATTCGCCGGGATTGTGGGAGGCGGTGATCATAATGCTGCCGTCGGCACCGAGTTTCCCGTTGGCGTGATAACTCATGGGTGTGGAGCAAAGTCCGATATCGACCACATCCGCACCCTGCGCCATAATGCCTTCCGTGAGGGCATCAAAAAGCGGTTTGGAATGGGGACGCATATCTCTGCCGACCACCACTTTTTTTGCGCCGGTAAAGACGACAAATGCGCGGCCGATCTTTTTTGCAGTTGCTTCGTTCAACTGTTCCGGGTAAACGCCGCGGATATCATAGGCTTTGAAAATTCCTGCCATGTTTTACTTTCCTTTCTTATCTTCTTCCTTGATCTTGTATTTCAAAAATGATGTTTTCTTCACAGTAAAGGGTCTGCCGGGACGGATCACGATGGAATCCAGCACATTTCCGCTGTACCCGATACAGGTCACGTTCAGCGTGCTGCCGTTCACTTCCACGCGGAGGACGCTGTAATGTTCACCGGAACCGCCGGGACCATCATTGACATAAACGGGGAACGGAAGTTTCCGGAGATCATCCCGTTCGAAATGATTATCTTCAACCCAGCGGCACGCCGCGCCCGTGATGTCGCGGGTCACAGGATCATACCGATAAGGCGAATGGGTGTGACCGCTGATCCACAAGTCGATTTTGCCCGCCGGTTTTTCCCCGATCAGAGAACCGATGATGTGTTCGATATTTTTCGTCATATAGCGGCCGACAAAGAATCTGCCGGGTGCCGCATGGCAGAACACGATCCTGACTTTGGCAGACTGGAATTTATCGGTTTTCACCAGTTCTTCCATCCAGAGTCTCTGTTCTTCAAAATAGTCCACGGTATCCGTCCGGGAAACTGCCGCCAGATTCTTCCGGAGATTTTTGTCTTCGCCCGCATCAAGGACGATATACAGCACATCGCCGTACCGGACAGCATAATACGGTGCGCCGAACCATTTCTGATAACGGTCCGTATCGTGACCGCGCATCTCATGATTGCCGCGGACCGGCAGATACGCAGCTGTCACTTTCTCATCCCGGAACGCCTGAAGGAAGAAATCGAAATACATCCGGTTGAAATTATTGAATCCGTTGGCGACATCCCCCACAGACACCAGCACATCCGCATCTTTGAAGACGCCGTGTTTCACAAATTTCCGGATCAGATTGGGGCGGGACGCATCGTTTTCCACCTGGGTATCGCTGATCGCCACCATCACATGTTTTGTGCCGGACGCCGGGAATGTTTTGAATGAACCGGTGGGCGCAGGGGTGAGCAGCACGCCGCCGGCAGGAAGGATCTCGTACTGATAAACCGTATCCGGCTTAAGATTTTTCAATTCAAAACGGTGGAGTGTTTTCCGTTCCAGTCTGCCGTGAACGGAGTTTCTGAATACCATTTTTTCTTTTGATTTTCCGGCTTCCCAGTAGCGGAGCCACACGGAAACAGGGAAACGGTATTCCAGTGCCACCACCGCTGAATCGCGGTCGATCTGGAACGCATAGGGTCCGCACGCCACAGCACTGGAAAGATTGCTGATGCTCACATCCCAGCTCGCAGTGCCGGGGCGCGTATGCATCACAAAAAAGTTTTCGCCTTCTTTCAACTTCACTTTATACTGACGGGAGAAGAATCCGTTTTCCATCCGGGCGCCGCCGCCGCGGGGTTCCGTGGTACCGATCTGCTTTCCGTTCTGGAAAAGGGTATGCCAGTAATCGACACCCACACCAAGGACGATCTCTTCAGCCTCATCAGCGTTGATGACAAAGGACAGCAATGCCGCATCCTTGATGGGTGTGTAATCCGGACGCAGATTTTTCAGATTGAATGTTTTGATTTCCGGCATGACAAATGTCTGAGGAGTACCCGGCAGTTTGCCTTTTTTCGACGCCGTCATGGCATCATCGACCGTCAAACCCGCATCAAAAACGACTGCGAAAGAGTTTTTCTGAATTTCCGCCCCGTTCAGCAATGCAGCTGCAAAAAGGGCGATCAGGATAAAGATTCTGTGTTGTTTCATTCTCCGACCGCTATGTAACTTGTTTCTTCTGTGACAACTGCTTTTCCCGGCTCAAAACGGGAACAGTCCATGATTCTTCCATCGGCAGCGCAGATACTCAGCCGGAACCCGCGCGGCTGGACTTCCACCCGGATCATACTGACCTGTTCGCCTTTGCCGCCGGGACCGTCGTTGACATAAACAGGACACGGGACCCGCCGGATGTCTCCGGCTGTCAGACGGCGTGCTTCGTCCCCCTGCTCCACAAAGAGTGTTCCGCCCACCGGATCATATCGGAAGGAACGGTGAACATCGGCACAGAGCCAGAGATCCACCGGGGGATATTCATGGTTTTCGTTCCGGAGCAGCGGTGCGGCAAACACCTCCATCCGGTCTGTATAATATTGTTTGACAGACCCGCAATCCACGGGCATGGCGTGAGACAGGACGATGCGGAATTTTGCATTTTTGTATTCTTCAGATGCAACGACTTGTTCCAGAAATTCTTTTTCATCCCGGAGCAGTTGATCCGTATCGGTCCGCAAAGTATAGTGATAAGGTTTCGACACCAGATCCTTATCCTCGCCGGTATCGATCACGATAAAAAACACATCGCCGTACCGGAACGTATAATAAGGTGCGCCGAACCATTCATAATACTGATCCGTATCCGTGCCGCGGAACTCATGATTGCCGCGGACCGGCTGGAATGCAGGCAGCCCCGGCTCCACCGACTTCAACGGATTAATGAACGTATCGAAATAAATCTCCTCAAAATCCTCAAATTCGCTGTCCACATCGCCGAGGGAAATGAAGAATTTTCCATTGCCGAGCTGACAATTCTTCTGAAAATCTTTCAGCGCCCGGATCCGTTCCGGCGGGATCAGCTGGGTATCACTCAGAAGCGTAAAGGAAAAATCTGTTCCGGACGCCGGAAAGGTCCGGACAACATCTCTGCCCACGACCCGTTCCATGCCGGTACTTTCGTCCACCATCAGCACTTCCAGCGGATATTCCGTATCCGGCTTCAACCCGGTCAGTTCAAAACGGTGTACTTTTTTCCGTGTTTTCAATCCGTAACGGTTCGACCACAATTCCGTGCCGTTGATGCGGATCCCGCCCGCAGCAGGCATACTGAAAGAAAATGCCACAGCCGCACGGTCAGTGGAGACCCGGTGGATCAAAGGTCCGTTCAAAAGTCTCTGATACTGAACTTTCCCCAGAAAGAGATCGTGAACATCGCCGTCACCCGGCAGGATCGCTTTGGCACTGATCAGATTCATGGCAAACTGCCAGCTGACACCGCCCGGGCGCACATGGACCGCGATCCTGTTCAACCCCTGATGCAGATGAACGGGATAAATATGATCGAAAGGCGATACCGGCACATAATGATTGCCCCGCGGCTCACAGGTCCCGGCAAGATTGCCGTTGACATAACAGGTGAACCACCAGTCAACGCCCAGTCCGAGATAACGGTCCTCCTCTTCCGGGGACTCGATTTCGGCATAGACGATACCGGCATCTTCGGCAGGCATATATTTTCCGCTGAGATCGGACAGATCAAAAATATAGTCCGGTCCCGGCGTGAAAGGCATACCGTTTTCCGGCAGGACGCCCCCCTGCGAGATGCGCCGGGCATCTGCCGCCGTCAGGATCCTGTCACGGAAAAAAATCAGTGTCTCCGGTCCGTCCGGAGTCAGACTTTTGAACGGGGTTGTATTCATTCAGGCACACCTTTCCTTATTTCAATGCAGCGAGGGCACTTTCCACACGGGCGAGTTTTTCCTTGAGATCCGCCAGTTGCGCACGGGCATCTTCCACAACTTTTGCCGGGGCTTTCGCCACGAAACCGGCATTGTTCAGTTTTGCTTCAGAGCCTTTGATCCAGCCGAGCAGTTCGCCTTTCTGTTTTTCCAGTTTTGCCTTTTCTGCGGCAACATCGATCAACCCGGTCAGCGGCAGGAAAATGGCACCTGCATTGCAGAGCAGAGAGGGCGCACCTGCCCCGTCTTCTGCCTTGTAATCCTCCATGCCGATGGTCACTTCCGATGCATTCAGCAGAGACTGGACACCGGCAAGTTCTTTCGTCAGGAATGCGGCGGCGGCTTCATTGGCTGCCTTGATGTAATAAGCGATCTTCTTGCCCGGTGCGATATTGTGGGAAAGACGCAGACTTCTGCCGGCGGTCACCAGTTCAAATTTCTGTTCCACATCCGCGCACACGGCATCCATATCTTCTGCGGCAAACGTAACGGGATACGCCGCATACATAATGGATTCGCCGTCCTTGAGGAAGCCCATCTGATGTGCCAGTTCTTCCGTGATGAAGGGCATGAACGGATGGAGCAGACGCAGAATATTCCAGAGTGCGAAGTCCAGCACTGCGAGAGCCTGGGCTTTTTCTTCAGGCGTGCCGTAGAGCCGGACCTTACTGGCTTCGATGAACCAGTCGCAGAAATTGCTCCAGACCAGTTCATAAATATCGTGTGCAGCCGCATGGAATTTGAATCCGCGCAATGCTTCATCTGTGCTGGCGATCACCTGATTGAGTTTGGAAAGCATCCAGCGTTCATCACTGGTCAGTTTTTCCATGGGGATGGAGAGTTTGTCGAAACCGGCGGAGACTTCGCCCTGCATACGGCGGAAACGGCAGGCGTTCCAGAGTTTGTTGGCAAAATTTCTGCCCAGTTCGCATTTTTCGTTGCTGTAACGGATATCCATACCAACGGGAGCGATATACACGATGGCGAAACGCAGTGCGTCTGCGCCGTATGTGGCGATCACTTCCAGCGGGTCGGGGGAGTTGCCAAGGGATTTGCTCAGTTTTCTGCCCAGATCGTCCCGGATGATACTGGTGAAGTACACATTGCGGAACGGCAGTGCGCCCTTGAACTCATAACCCGCCATGATCATACGGGCAACCCAGAAGAAGATGATGTCCGGACCGGTCACAAGGTCGTTGGTGGGATAGAAAAATTCCTGTTCTTCCGTTTTTTCCGGCCACCCCATGATGGAGAAGGGCCACAGCCAGGAACTGAACCAGGTATCCAGCACGTCTTCCTCCTGATACCAGCCGTTACCTTCCGGTGCGGTGGTCCCCACATAGACTTCGCGGTTTTCATCGTTCACATCGCCGCGATACCAGGCAGGAATACGGTGTCCCCACCAGATCTGGCGGCTGATACACCAGTCCTGAATGTTTTCCATCCAGTGGAAATAGGTCTTTGTCCAGCGTTCAGGATAAAATTTGATGGCGCCGGAACGGACGGCTTCGATCGCCGGTTTCGCCAGTTCGTCCATCTTCACAAACCACTGGTCGCTGAGGAGTGTTTCGATCTCCACACCGCCGCGTTCGGAAAAGCCCACATTGTGGGTAATGTCTTCGATCTTTTCCAGCAGACCGAGCGCTTCGATGTCCGCCACACACTGTTTCCGGCATTCATAACGATCCAGACCTGCATATTTTCCACAGACAGCGTTCATGGAGCCGTCACGGTTCATCACGTTGATGAACGGCAGATCGTGACGCTTGCCGACCTGATAGTCGTTGGGGTCGTGAGCCGGTGTGATCTTCACGCAGCCGGTTCCCTTTTCGGGGTCCGCGTGTTCGTCTTCAATAATGGGGATCCGGCGGTCCGTCAACGGCAGATTCACCGTTTTGCCCACAAGATGTTTGTACCGGGGATCTCCGGGCGGAACAGCCACAGCCGTATCACCGAACATGGTTTCCGGACGGGTCGTGGCAACCACAAGATAACCGGTCCCATCCGTCAGCGGATAACGGAAATGCCAGAACTTGCCGTTCACTTCCTTGTAGATCACTTCTTCATCCGACAGCGCACTCTGGGCTGCCGGACACCAGTTCACCATCCGTTTGCCGCGGTAGATGTAACCTTTTTCATACAGTTTCACAAAAACTTCACGCACCGCATCGGACAAACCTTCGTCCATGGTGAAACGTTCCCGTTCCCAGTCGCAGGACGTACCGAGTTTCCGGAGCTGACGGATGATCGTACCGCCATATTTTTCTTTCCATTCCCAGACTCGATCAATGAATTTTTCCCGTCCCAGCGTGCGGCGGTCGATCCCTTCCGTTTCACGGAGAACTTTGTCAACCTTGCTCTCCGTGGCAATCCCCGCATGGTCTGTGCCGGGGAACCAGCAAACCGCTTCCCCCTGCATCCGGTGCCAACGGATCAGAATGTCCTGAAGCGTGTTGTTCAACACATGCCCCATGGTCAGGATACCCGTCACATTCGGCGGGGGAATCACAATGGAATAAGGTTTTTTGCCCGGTTCCGGTTTGCCGCGGAACAGCCCGTTATCCTCCCAATAAGGATACCACTTCGCCTCAACATCCGCCGGTTCATACGCCTTCGGCATTTCTGCATTCGACATCTTTCTTCTCCGTTCTATTTGATTTTTTTAAGATTTTTTGAAACAGTCATTTCCATAATATAGCACGGAACCGATCATTTTTCACCCCCGATTGTAAAATATTATCGGGAAAAATCACGCGCATACACGCAAAGGCAGAGCGCGGCGCGGCTTGAAGCGGGCGGCGGCTGCCGCCCGCTGATCCCCCCGCAGCAGGGGCTGCGGGGGGATCGATCCGCCGGTGCCCGGCGGATCTCAAGCCGCGCCGCCGTGCTGTAAAACTTTCTGTTCCGGTGCTTGAAAATATGCGGTTCCGGCATTAAGTTACCGCATTGAAACGAGAGATGATGAGGTAAAACCGCATGCCGCAGCAGCAGACAGAGAAACCGGAGTGTACATTACGTTTTGACGAAGGGACATTGATCGTTACGGGTTCACCGGACGGCATGTCTCTGCTGCGTGATGAACTGACGTATGACGACCGGATCAAATCATTCCGTGCGCCTGCGTTCCGGTATGAAGCGATCATGCGCAAACTCTATGCCGGATCGGTTGCGGTGACGGATCATGCCCGTGATTATCCCGATCTGCCCCTTACGCTTCATTCGCCTCACACTCCGATGAAACATCAGGAAACGGCGTTGCGGAACTGGATCGCGGCGAAGCGGCGCGGTGTTGTGGTGATGCCCACGGGATCCGGCAAAACATTTTTTGCTTTTCTTGCCATGCGTTCAGTCCAGCGCCCCACCTTGATCGTGGTGCCGACAATTGATCTTCTTCAACAGTGGGCGGCGCAGCTGGAGCAGGCGTTTCAGCAGCCTGTCGGGATGCTGGGCGGGGGCAGTCACGACATTCTGCCGATCACTGTTTCCACATACGATTCAGCGGTCCTGCGGATGAACACCATCGGCAACCGTTTCGGTCTGATCATTTTTGATGAATGTCACCATCTGCCCGGCGAAGTCAGCCGGTCTGCGGCAACGATGTGCATTGCGCCCTACCGTCTCGGTTTGACAGCCACGCCGGAGCGGAATGACGACGGGGAGGAAGTGCTGGAACGGATCGTGGGGCGAACTGTCTGCCGGATCTTTATTGATGAACTGGAAGGGACAGTCCTTGCGCCCTACATCACCCGCCGGATCTTTGTGCCGCTGGAGCCGGACGAAGACGCGGAATACCGGGCGGCGCGGAAGACGTATGTGGACTTTGTCAAGGTCAACAATATTGATTTTTCCCAACCGGACGGATGGCAGCGTTTTATGATCCTCTGCGCAAGAATGAACGGCGGTCACGGCGTAATGCGTGCGTGGTTGCGACAGCGTGAGATCGCCCGTTGCGGCAGAGCGAAACTCAATGCGGTCTGGAAGATCATCCGCAGTCATCCGGGGGAACGGTGTATTATTTTCACGGCGGACAACGACACAGCGTACAAGATCGGCGAAACGTTCTGTCTGCCGGTCCTCACCCACAAAACCAAAGCGGCAGAACGGAAAGATTTTCTTGATTCGTTCCGGAACGGCACTTACAGCGTACTTGTGACCAGCCGCGTTCTGAACGAAGGCGTGGACGTGCCGGAAGCATCCATCGGGATCGTTGTTTCCGGATCGGCGGGGACCCGGGAACATGTTCAGCGTCTGGGGCGTATTCTCCGCCGCAGCAAAGACGGAAAACTGGCGCAGCTGTTTGAACTGGTCAGTGCCGGAACATCTGAAATGAGTGTAAGTGAACGCCGCCGCGCAAACCGCGCCTATACAAAACGGGGGGATCTGCCATGCTGACAAAAGATCTGCTCCGTCTCCGCGCCGCCGGAGAATATCTGAAACCCCGTTTTCTGCAGCGGGACGACCGGGAAGTGCTGGAACTCGCCGCCGGACTCATTGACATTTACCGGAACGGAACGGGGGAACGCGCCGATACACTGGATGCCATGGCTGACGCATTCGTTCTCCGTTATCAGGATCTGAAACTCACCCGCGGCATCCTGAAAACCGTCCGCGCCCGGGCTGTTTTTTCAGGTGAAAATGACGACTTTCCCTATACGGAATATCGGAAGGAATTGTTCCGGAAAACGGCAAAAATGCTGCAAGCCGGCACGCTGCCGCCCCAAGCGGAACAGATCCGGGACATCCTGCACAATGACCAACGGCTGATCTATGGGGATCTCCCTGAAAATGAAACGCTTGTAAAATTCAGAACATTATCCCCGGAAGAAGTTGCGGACCGCTACAATGTGGCACTGGTCCAGGGCGCTCTTCTCACTGCCGGGTCCATGACGCTGACCATCCCGCTGGACACACCGCCCGCTGATTTGCGGAATCTGTTCCGGAGTCTGCGTTTTTTCCGGCTTCTTTTCAGCGGGACCATCGAAAAAAAGAATCTGATCCTCCGCGTGGACGGCCCCGCCTCCATTCTGGAAAACAGTTTGAAGTACAGTATGCAGCTCGCCTGTTTCTTCCCGTCGGTCTGCCGTCTGCCGGTCTGGAAAATGGCTTGTACCATCCGGCGCAGCACCATCCGGAACAACGGGAATCTGAAATCATACAAACTCAACCTGAGTCACGAAGACGGATTGCGGAATTTCCGTCCGCAGTTCAGCGGCCATGTGGAAGAACACCGGATGTTTCTGGAATATTTCCGGTCCGGCGACCACAACTGGCAGATCGATGACGCGCCCGGCTATCTCACGCCCTCCCCTCAATGTGTGATTTTTCCGGATTTTGCATTCCATTCCGGTTCGGGTAGAACGGTCTTTCTGGAATTGTTCCACCGCTGGCACCGCACCCAGTTGGAAGAACGGTTGCAGCAGGCGCCGGAAAATCTGATCATCGGCGTGGACCGCGCACTGCTGAAAAAGGATGGCATCCTGAAAAAAATGCTGGAAGAAAACCGTTATTTTCAGGAGAACGGTTTCTTCTTCAAAGATTTTCCCGGCTCGGAAAACGTTCTGAAAAAATTGGATCAGAAATCCGGAACACCCCGACAGAAAAGCAAATAAACGGCACAAAAAAAGAGCCGGGGTTCAGAGAGAAAACGATGCAAAATACTGAAGTTCCGGTGATCGGAGGGAATGTTCAGCCGCACCCGTCACATTCAGGTTTCAGGGCAAAAAAATGGTGCGCCCACGGGGACTCGAACCCAGGACCCAATGATTAAGAGTCATTTGCTCTACCGACTGAGCTATGGGCGCACAAAGAAACCGTTTTACCGGCTACATCCCTTACTATACAACAGTTCCGTAAAGTTGTCAAGCATATTCAGTAAAAAAATCGGATTTTTTCTCTGTTGCGGGTTGCTTTTCGCAGTTTCCCGTCCTACTGTATGAACAGACACATATTATTCAAAACAGAAAGGAGTTATCATGTCTTTTTCCGGTAAAAGTATTTTACTGTTGATCCTTCTTCTCATTGCCTGCGGTTCATGGCTCTTTCTGGCATTGTCCCCGGGACCTGAAGACGCCCGGATCCGGTCCGCGATCATCAGTACAGCAGAACTGTTGACCAAACAGCAGGGCACAAAGCCTCTTGCCGGACTGGAAGATGCGGGAGAGTTGCGGAAATATCTGGCGCCGGACCTTTCAATCACCCTGCCCTCCTATCATATCCAGAAAACGCTGTCGCGGAAAGAAGCGCTGCAGCGGTATTTTCTTTTTCGCAAAAATCTGCCGGAGATCCTGATCCGGGCAGATGTGGGCGACATCAGCATCAATGCAGAACAACCGGATACCGCAGAGGCGAAGGCGGTCGTCAGGATCGATTATCCCGAAGGCGGCAGACAATATACAGAATCTCTGGATGTCATCATCGGCATGAAAAAACTCAGCGGCGACTGGACGATGATGTCCGTTTCCGTTCCGGAGAAAGAACCGGAAAACTGAACCATGTCCGACATTCTGCTTCTGCTGAATTCGGGGCTGGGTGATGCGGTTCAGGCATTGCCCGCCATTGCGGAACTGCACCGGCTTCTGCCGGACAGACGGTTCGTTCTGTTCGGTTCGGCTGCCAATGTGGAACTGCTCCGTTCGCCGCAGATCGCGGATGAATTCCACATTCTCAAACGGGGACAGAGCCTGATGCGTTATCTGTTCACCCATCCATCTGCTTTGTTCCGGCGGTACGACAGGGCATTTTCCTTCTACTCAAGCAACGGCGGCAGATTGTCACTTCTGAAAAAAACCGGTCTGCTCGGCTCCTGCTTCAGTATTCTGACCCGGAACAATACTGCATACGAGCCGGACAAATTTTTGCCGGACAATGCGGACAAGCCCGAAGTGGATATGAATTTGGATCTGTTGGAACTTGCAGGTTTGAAGCCGGACCGGTCCGCTGTTTCCGATCTCTTCCTCACAGATGCCGAAAGACGATACGGACAGGAATATTTTCACGGCAACGCACCCGTTCTGATCCATCCGGGCTGGACAAAAAACGGGCATCTCAAGGCACTTCCCCTGTCCTTCACGGCAGAACTGATCCGGCGTTTCCCGGCAGAAAAAAACATTCCGGCAAAACTGCTGCTTGGTCCGGAGGAATTTCTGTTCTGGCGGGAACAGGACGGCGGCAGAACGATCCCGGCGGAGCATATCATTCCGGGCGGAGATTTTACCATGCGGGAACTGGCATCGGTTCTGGGCGCATGCCGCCGGGTGATTGCGGCAGATACGGGCCCGGCACATATTGCGGGCGCTGCCGGAGCGGATGTTACGGTGATCTTTTCCGCCAGTTCCCCGGTTCACGGCGAACTCCATTGCCGCAGCGATGTCATCCACATACCGCCGGCATCGGGTCTTTCCTGCAGCGGCTGCGTCCACCGGGGCGTAAAGAGCTGTCAACAGGAAACACAGATTTGTTTTGCGGCGGATGCTGATACGATTCTGAAAATGCCGAACCTTGAAAGCGGCGGAAGAAATGCTATATTAAGGGATAACATTGAAACGGCAGACAGGTCAACGACAAGATGAAACTGGCATTTGTGATCTTCCGGTATTTTCCACACGGGGGACTTCAGAAAGATTTTTTGAGCATCGCAAAAGAGGCAATCGCCCGGGGCAACAGCGTCACTGCATTCGTTGCCGAACAGGAAGGTGATCTGCCGTTCCCCGTCTGCCGTCTGGAGGTGAACGGCCGCAGCAATCACAGCCGGATGAAAGATTTTGAGGCAAAAGTCCACACGGCACTGCGGGAAGAATATCCGGATATGGATAAAGTCGTCATGTTCAACCGGATCAGCGGCGGAGATTTTTATTTTGCGGCGGACAACTGTCTGCAAACCGAATGGCGCAAACATCATTCCGCCCTGATTTTGAAACTGCTGCCGCGGTACAGAACATTTCTGCAGTTGGAAAAAAGTGTACTGGATCCGGTATCATCCCGGACAAAGATCCTTACCATCGTGCCGCGTCAGATCAAAGATTACAAAGCGGTCTATCAAACGCCGGATGAACGGCTGTTTCTGCTGCCGCCGGGCATCGATCCCGGGTGCAGACGACCGGAAAACATAAGGGAGATCCGGCAGAAGATCTGCAGAGAATTTTCCATTCCGGAGCAGAACCGTATCCTGATCCAGATCGCGGCACAATTCCGGATCAAAGGCGTGGACCGCACGCTCCGGGCACTGGCAACGCTGCCGGAACAATACAAAAAAGACTGCACGCTCCTGATCGTCGGTGGCGATACCGGCGCCCTCTGTCCCGGACTTGTCAAATCGCTCCGGCTTCAGGATCAGGTGATCTTTACCGGGGCAAGGAGCGATATCCCGGATCTTCTGGCGGCTTCAGATCTGATGGTCCATCCCGCAAGAAATGAGTCTGCCGGGTCTGTGATCACGGAAGCATTGGCGATCGGGATCCCGGTCATCGCTTCGGATGCGTGCGGCTTCGCACCGTTTGCCGGAGAAGTCGATCCGCGGCTCGTCACGCCGGAACCATTCTGTCAGCAAACGCTGAACGACACCCTGCTCTACGCACTGGAACACCTTGCTGAACTTCAAAAGACTGCTGTGGCTTCCGCACCTTCCAGAGATTTCTACCGCAGGGCATCTGCGGCACTGGATTTGATCGAAACTTGCTGATCCCCTCCCCCCCTTTTACGGCACAAAAAAAGCCCGATCCGGGGACCGGGCTTCTCATCAAATTTGTGCTGTACGGCTGCCGTCAGTTCTGATAGTTCGTCTTTTTGTAGACGGTATTGTACGGATCCGTTTCGGGAGTCAGCACCCATTCCGGAGTAAAGACCGGACCATAACCCCAACCCACACCGTTGACCGGATCGTTGGGCGTGAAGGGCAGCGGCGTGAAGAACGTGAGAACATCCATAACACCGATAACTTCGCGGGCGACGAAGTAACCGACACCGTTCAGGGAACCCCAGCAGAGAGCGGCGATACCGCCTTCTTCAAACTGGACCTGGAAAATACGCAGGGGAACTTCCAGCGCACCGAAAGCAACATTGCTGATACCGCGACCGAGCTTTCTGCTGATGCAGTTCCAGTAGTTTTCATAGCCCATGGGCTCTTCTTTGTTGAAGTTGACATTGTCAACTGCGGACAGTTCCAACCCGACCATCGTGAAAAGCAGGACTGCCAAGAGGATTTTTTTCCCGAACTTCATCATTTTCTCCTTCGTTCGTTATGTTTTTTCAATAAAAAGTTCTTTCAGCACTGGAAATTTCAGAAAACTAATCTAATATATTCCCTGTTTAGCACCAATCAAGTCAGAAAACGAAAAAAAAACGATTTTTTTGACAGAAACAGCCATTTTGAAAGGAAATATCATGGCAAAAAACAGTAAAAGCGAAAAAAAAGCACAGCCGGACCGCGGTCTGACCCTTCTCGGAAAAGGGAGAAGCACCGTCTATCCCGATTCTCCTGAAAAAGCCGTGATCGAAACATTCGACAACCTTTATCCCGAAAGAGACTACATCATCACCTTTGACTGTCCGGAATTCACCAGTCTCTGTCCCGTAACCGGTCAGCCGGATTTCGGTCACATCATCATCAAGTACATTGCCGACAAAAAATGTGTGGAGAGCAAAGCGCTCAAGCTGTATCTCTTCTCCTTCCGGAACCACCACACCTTCCATGAGGAGGCGGTGAACCGTATTCTCAGCGATCTTTCTGCGGCGTGCAACCCCCGCTGGATGGAAGTTACCGGCAATTTTATGCCCAGAGGCGGAATTTCTTTATCAATTGTTGCAGAAACCTCTGGTCATAAAGCATAAAGTGTGCTATATTATATAGCCAACGATAAATAAAATGCTTCATGCAGATCAACCCATGGGTGGAAAATGAATACGAAAGCAACGAGTCCTGAATTTGATTTTGTGGAAAACGGCGGTGTTACCAGCCCTGCCGGTTTTCAGGCTGCCGGTATTGTTTGCGGTCTGAAAAAGAGCGGTAATCCTGATTTTGCCATGCTTTTTTCCAAACAGCCGTGTCATTTTGCCGGCACATTCACATCCAATCTCTTCCCTGCCGCACCGGTCCAACTCTGCCGGGAACGCTGTGCAAAGAGTGAGACCATCCGCGCCGTGATCGTCAACAGCGGGATCGCCAATGCCTGTACGGGGCTGACCGGATACGAAAATGCGGCGGCATCTGCGGCAAAAACGGCTGAAGTCCTGGGCATCGCTGCAGAAGAAGTCATGGTCAGTTCTACCGGCAGGATCGGGATCCAGTTGCCCATGGATAAAATTTTCAGCGGGATCGAAAAAGCGGCGGCGGCACTGTCAGACAATGGCGGATCCGATGCGGTCGCTGCCATTATGACAACGGATACCCGCCCGAAGGAAACCGCCGTTACCTTCACCGTTCCGGGAACCGACGGCAAAAAGATCACCATCGGCGGAATGACCAAAGGTGCCGGTATGATCGCACCGCGGATGCTTCTGGCGAAACCTCACGCCACCATGCTCTGCTATCTGACAACGGATGCGGAAATCGACAACGACACGCTGGGCTGTTTTCTGGAGGAAGCCGTGGGCAACTCCTTCAACCGCATCACCGTTGACAACGATATGAGTACAAATGACACCTGTATCCTTATGGCGAACGGCGCATCCGGCGTGGCTGTCACAAAAGAATCCGGGCCTCTTTCAAAGATGTTCCGGAAAGCGCTGAAACAGGTTACGGAATACCTTGCAAAAAATATGGTCATGGACGGCGAAGGCAGCACCAAACTGGTGTCGGTGGAAGTCTCCGGCGCAGTCAGTGAAGAAGATGCCCGCAAATGCGCCCGTGCAATTGCAGACTCCATGCTGTGCAAAACGGCGTGGTTCGGCTGCGACACCAACTGGGGACGGATCCTTGCGGCGGCAGGGTACTCCGGCGCAACGTTCTCGCCGGAAAATGTCAATGTGGACTATGATGCGAAACCGGTCGTCCGCGGCGGCATGGATGCAGGCACTGCCGAAAAAGAACTTGTGGAAGTGTTGAAACAGCGTGAATTTTCCATCCGGATCGATCTGGGTGCAGGTTCAGCCTGTCACAATGTCTGGACCAGTGACATTTCTTACGAATATGTGAAGATCAACGCAGATTATCATACCTGATCGCAAACCTGAAAACTATACAAAGGATTTTTTACCATGATGAACAAATTGATCGGCAAAGCGGATGTTCTTACGGAAGCATTGCCTTACATACAGCAGTTCCGCGACGCAGTCGCCGTGATCAAATTCGGCGGCAGTGCCATGGAAAGTGCGGAACTGATCGAACGCACCATGCGCGACATCGTTCTGCTGGAAGCCATCGGCATGCGTCCGGTGGTGGTCCACGGCGGCGGAAAAGCCATTACCGCCCGGCTGAAAGAACTGAACATCGAAACAAAATTCATCAACGGACTGCGCGTCACGGATGAAAAGACCATCGGCGTGGTGGATGATGTTCTCCACAATCAGACCAACCGGGCGCTGGTGGAAGGCATTGCGGCAGCCGGCGGACAGGGTGCGTCCATCTCCGGCAAAAAACTGCTCCGCGCCAAAAAACTCTGGTCGAAAGATGCCGGGACCGGCGAACCGCTGGACATCGGTTTTGTGGGCGAGATCGTGGCAGCAGACATCCGGGCGATCCAGGATGCGTTGGCATTCCGTGTGATCCCGGTGATCACGCCGCTTGCCATGGATTTCCACGGTCAGGTTTACAATATCAATGCCGATACTGCCGCCTGTGAATTGGCGAAGGCATTGAACGCACGCAAACTGGTATTCCTCAGCGATGTGCCGGGGATCCTCCGCGATCCCAAAGATGAATCCAGCCTCATTTCTGTCATCCATACCGGTGATGTGCCGGAACTGATCAGCAGCGGCGTCCTTTCCGGCGGCATGCTGCCAAAAATCAAAAGCTGCGTGGAAGCACTGGAAAACGGCGTAATGGAAGTCCACATGATCGATGGAAGACTGCCCCATTCCCTGCTGCTGGAAGTATTCACCACCAGCGGTGTCGGCACACAGATCGTCAAAGGTTGAACAACAGGTAACGGAATTTATTGAGAGTCAGGAGTCTTTATGAGCAGAGTCAGTGAAAACGAAAAGGAGATCAAGCGTGTCAGTTACTGGCGGCTGATACGGTACGCAAGACCATACTGGAAACGGCTGGCTGTCGGGATCTTTTTCGGTCTGATCATTGGCGGTTCACTTTTCAGTTCTTTTCTGATCCTGCCGAAACTGCTGATGGTGGTGGACCAGACACCTGCCGCTGACCAGAAACTGGAAAAAACGGTACAGCAGATCGTGTCTGAGATCGACAATAATCCCGGTCTGACTGCGGAACAGAAACAGAAAGCGGTCCGGGAAGTTCTGAAACCGTCTGACGATGATCCGAAGCTGACGGACGCCATGGATTCCCTGCGGGGATTCTGCGAAAAACTGCATCTGCCCGTGACTGTGGAAAAGCGGTCCATCACGCTTCATTGGCCGGACGAAACCACATTTCAGGTGTCAGATCCGGAAACGGGACGCATCACGTGGCAGTTTTTCGCCATCTATGTTGTGGGCTTCGTTCTGCTCTGGACTCTGAAAACACTGGCAACTTACATCAATCATTACTGCACCCGGTGGGTCGGGGTCCGTGTGATCATGGATATGCGGAACGACATCTATACCGCCCTGATCCGCCAGTCCATGTCCTTCTACGGCAAACAGGATGTGGGGCATCTGATCAGCCGCTGTACCAACGATACGGCAGCCATTGAATCCTCCGTCTCCGATGTGATCGCCGACATTATGCGCTGTCCGCTGGAGCTGATGGCTTGTGCCGGAGCCCTGATTTATGCCTGCGCACACATGGAAAACTCCGGGATCCTCCTGCTGCTGTTTGCGGGTCTGCCCGTCTGTATTCTGCCGGTAACGATCCTTGCCCGTATCGCACGGCGCATTTACAAGAAAGCCTTCGCCAACATTGCCGAACTGCTTTCACGGATGCATGAAACATTCACCGGGATCCTGGTGATCAAGGCGTGTTACACGGAAAAGAAAGAGATCGACCGCTTTGCCAAAGTCAACAAAACATATTTCCGGACACAGGTCCGTGCATTGCGTCTGCAGCTGCTCATGTCACCGCTGGTGGAACTGGTGGGCGTCATTGCCGTTCTGATCTTTCTGGTGATTGCTTACAAACACGGCATCTCCATCACCCAGATGGCAATGCTGCTTGCTCCGGCAGTCATGGCATACCGTCCCATCAAGGACATCACCCGCATCATCAATCACATTCAGAAAAGTATGGCGGCGGCAGACCGTTATTTTGATCTGCTGGATCAGCATACGGAACTGACGGAAAAAGAAAATCCGGTGGAACTCCAGTCCTTCCACGATGCCATTACGCTGGAAAATGTCCGTTTCTCCTACGAACCGGAACACTGGATCCTGGACGGCATCGACCTGACCATCAAACGCGGCGAAATGGTTGCAGTCGTCGGTGAGACAGGTTCCGGAAAGACAACGATCGCCAATCTGATCGCCCGTTTCTATGATCCCGCTGAGGGCTGTATCAAGATCGACGGCGTGCCGGTCTGCGATTTTTCCATCAAATCTCTCCGCAAACAGATCGGGATCGTGACACAGGACCCGATCCTGTTCAACGAAACCATTGCCGCCAACATTGCTTACGGCACGGAAGACGCCTCCCGTGAAGCGATCATTGAAGCGGCAAAACAGGCAAACGCCCACGATTTTATCATGTCCGGCACTCATCCTGCCAACTATGATGAAGAAGTGGGAGAAAAAGGCTGCAAACTTTCCGGCGGTGAAAAACAGCGTATCGCCATCGCCCGCGCGATCCTGAAAAATCCGCCGATCCTGATCCTGGACGAAGCTACCAGCGCACTGGATACCGTTACGGAAAAACTCGTGCAGGATGCCCTGAACAGAGTTATGACCAACCGGACCGTGTTTGCCATTGCACACCGTCTTTCCACCATCCGGAACGCCGATAAGATCATTGTGCTGTCGAAAGGTAAGATCGTGGAAGCCGGGACCCATGAAGAACTGCTGGCTCTGAACGGACGGTATAAACGGCTTCACGACACCCAGTTCGGCGCACAGGCGGAAGCGGTCTGAAAATGATGAATACGATCCAGTTGAAACCGGGCAGGGAAAAATCTCTGCTCCGCCGCCACCCGTGGATCTATTCGGGAGCCATCCGGAAAGTCAGCGGCGATCCGGCGACCGGCGAAACGGTACGGATTATCGACAGCAACGGTGATTTTCTTGCTTACGGCGCATACGCGCCCGCGTCCACGATCCCCGTCAAAATCTGGAGTTTCAACGAATCCGATACCATCGACCGGGATTTTTTTGCCGCCCGTCTGGAACAGGCATTCCGTTACCGCAACGCGGTCTTCAACGGCAATCTGCCCGACGCGTACCGGCTCGTCAATGCGGAATCCGATGCGCTGCCCGGTCTCGTGGTGGACAACTACGGTTCTTTCTGCGTTTGCCAGATCACCGGTGCCGGAATGGATGCCCACCGGGATACCATTGCGTCTCTTCTGCTCCGTTATGCGCCGGATGGCGTTTATGAACGGTCTGATGTGGACAGCCGTCTCCGGGACGGTTTGCAGCAGCGGACCGGTCTTCTTGCCGGATCGGAGCCGCCGGAATTTTTCTCGTTCACGGAAAACGGCATCCGTTTTTTTGCCGATCCGCGCCACGGACACAAAACCGGATTTTATCTGGATCAGCGAATGAGCCGCAAGGCTGTGGCAGATGCCGCAGCCGGGGCTGAAAATGTACTGAACTGTTTTTCCTATACGGGCGGTTTCGGGCTTGCGGCGTTATCCGGCGGAGCGAAACAGGTTCTCAATATCGATGCCAGTGCGGATGCGTTGGCGATCGCAGAAAAAAATGCCGCCGCAAACGGTTTTTCCCCGGAGCGTTTCGCCGTCCGGACCGCAGATGTGTTCCAATTCCTGCGGAGCTGCCGGGATGCGGGAAAAACATTTGACATGATCATACTTGACCCGCCGAAATTTGCCGAGACCATGCGTCAGCGGGAAAAAGCCGCACGGGGGTACAAGGACATCAATCTTCTGGCAATGAAGCTGCTGCGGCACGGCGGAAAACTGTTCACCTTCTCCTGTTCCGGTGCAATGGACGGCGACCTTTTCGGCAAGATCGTGGATTCGGCGGCGGCAGATGCGAACTGCGACTTCCGTATCTTCACCCGTTTGTGTCAGGGTCCGGACCATCCGGTTTCCGCCTCCTTCCCCGAGGGTTTTTATCTCAAAGGGATCGGCGGCATAAAAGCGTAAAAAAAATCCGTTTTTTCTCTTGAAAATGACGCGCATACGGAGTATCTTATATAATACAGCGCCTGCGTGATAACGATTTAACATGAGGATCATCGGAAATATGAAGCGTATTCTTACAGCTCTTCTTCTCGCCGTCGCTCTGCCTCTTGCGGCAAAACCTGCTCTCTTCCCGGACACTGTCCCGCCGGAATTCAAAAAAATGAAATTGCGCGACAAAGAAGTCTGTGAGATCGCACCGGGGGTGACCTATTATCATTACCATTTCGACAACGTTCTGCCAAAGAACAAAGTTCCCTTCTACAAGGTGTCCCGCATTTATATCCACGCCAACGGCAAAGCCCGGATCAACGGCGGCAAAAAACTTTCTCCCGAAGATGCAGCCAAACAGGAAGCGGCAGCACAGGAAAAGATCGCCATTCTTGAAAAAGAATTGAAAAATAAAAAGAATTTCCACGATGCCGCGCTCAAATATTCCGATGATCCCGGCGCGAAAGCCAAAAAACCGAATCTTCAGTTCCCCGTGATCGAAATCGGTGGCGGTCAGGTGGAACCTGAACTGGAAGAAGCCATCAAAAAGCTGAAAAAACCGGGTGACATCAGCGATGTTGTCAAGACGGAAAAAGGATACTATTTCCTCCGTTTGGACAAGGTGATCAAGGAAATGCCCGTTTCCGTGTTTTATGTGGTCATCGACTGGGAAAAGGCGAATGTCAAGTTCAAACTCGGTCACTGCGGCAAACGGCTCAAAACCGTCCGTGAAATGGTTCAGGATGACAAAACTCTGGCGGCGGTGAACGGCGCCTATTTCTCCTGGGTCCCCCTCAGCACATACTATCCGTTCAAGTTTGACGGCAATATGATCCTGCCGAAGAAGCCGTACGACAGCCGGATCGGGATGTGTTTCAAAGACGGTGAATTCCCCGTTCTGGACATAGAGGAAAATTACGATAAATACGATAATGTGATCGTTGGCTATCACATCTGGAAGAATAAAACATATTCCCTCAGTGCAAGAAATGATCACTGGACACAGTTCGCCGCCGGATCCACGCCGCTGACGGCTGTCGGGTTCAACTTCGAGAAAAAACGGGTGGTGCTGATGACCTCTGACGGCAGATTCCCGGACGATGCACCCGGACTGAATTTCTACACGCTGGGCTATATGCTCAGCATCATGGGCTGTACCGATGTACTGTCTGTTGACGGCGGCGGGTCCTGCACCATGATCATCCGGGAAGGCAGAAAACTTTCCGATCCCAAGAATCATCCTTCCGACAACCGGAGATTCGATCATGGCGGCGCACGCTCCGTTTACAACTGCATCTATCTGGTGGAAGGCGATAAAGAAAAATAAGTCAGATCCATAATAACAGGAACAGATCAAAATGGCAATCAACAGCAATATTGAAAATTTTACGAAACGTTTCGGCGCGGCTCCGGCAGTTTGTGCGGCGGCACCCGGACGCCTGGAAGTCCTCGGCAATCATACAGACTACAATGAAGGTTTTGTATTGAGCGCAGCCGTTGACCGTGCGACCACTGTCTCCATGTCACCCGTGGACGGCAGCATTTGCACCATTCACGAAAACGGCACGGATGTAACGCTGGATCTGAACGATCTGGAAACGTATGTGAAAGGTGATTGGCGGAACTATCTCAAAGGACTGCTTCTGGAACTGAAAAAACGCAACTGCAAGTTCGGTGCATTCAATGCTGAACTTTCCAGTACGGTTCCTCTTTCTGCGGGGATGAGCAGTTCTGCTGCGCTGGAAATGGCATTTTCCTTTGCCCTCAAAACCATTTACGGCATTGAACTTTCCCTGCCGGACTGGGCGCGTGTCGGTCAGGGCGTGGAAAATAATTTCATGGGGCTGAAATCCGGTCTGCTGGATCAGTTCAGCTCTCTTTACGGCAAAAAAGATAATCTGATCCTCTGCGATTTCCGGACAGTTGAAGTTCTCAAAACGGTATCCATGCCTGCCGGCTGGTGTATGGTCGTTGCCAACACGATGGTCAAACACAATCTGGTGGAATCGGATTACAATCAGCGCCGTCAGAGTTGCGAAAATGCTCTTGCCGCCATTCAGAAGACCCATCCGGAAGTCAAAGCGCTGCGGGATGTGGATTCCGCCATGCTGGATGCCTGTAAAGGCGATATGGACCTGACGGACTGGAAGCGCGCAAAACATGTCGTCGGCGAAGATGAACGCGTGATGGAAGGCGTCCGTCTGCTGGAAGCGGGCGATGTCCGCGGCTTCGGCAAACTTCTGTTTGAAAGTCACGAAAGTTCCCGTATCATGTTTGAAAACAGCTGCAAAGAACTGGATGCTCTGGTGGAGATCGCAAAATCCATTCCGGGTTGTGCGGGCGCCAGACTTTCCGGCGGCGGTTTCGGCGGCATCAGTATTCATCTGGTGGAGGCGGACAAGGCGGCGGATTACTGCGAACGGCTGAAAATCGCTTACGGTATCATGACCGGTAAAGTGGTGGAAACACTGGTCTGCGGGATCGGTGACGGTGCGGCTGTTCTCTGAAAAAAATGTAAAACAACACTCAATGGAGGTGTGTTTCAAGTATGAGAAAAACAAAAGAAACGATCGTTCTGATCAACTGCGGATGTGCAGGGATTCAGAAATTCGCCCGGGCAATCCGGTCGCGGCATTTCTACACAATGGTAATGCCTTACACTGTTACCCCTGAACGCGTGATGGAAGAAGCGCCTTCCGGCGTGATTTACTGTGCGGATGAAGCATGTGACCGCATTGCAGATCAGTTGAAAAAATTCCAGTCTCTTCCGGTCCCTGCCATTGCCGTGAATGCGGCAGCGGACATGCTTCCCGGTGTTGCTGCGGCAACGGCAAAAGATGACATGGATGTGGATGCCGTCTGTGCATTCTGCGCCGACACCTGCGGCTGTACCGGCAGCTGGAATATGGAAACCTTTATTGATGAAGCTGTTGCAGACATCCGCGAACTGGTGGGTGATGAAACGGTTGTACTCGGTCTTTCCGGCGGCGTTGACTCCAGCGTTGTTGCGGCACTGATCCACAAAGCCATCGGTGACCGCCTGACATGCGTTTTTGTCAATCACGGTCTGCTCCGCAAAAATGAACCGGAAATGGTGCGCGAGGTTTTTGAAAACACCTTCAAGATGAAACTGGTGTATGTAGATGCGTCCGACCGTTTTCTGGATAAACTTGCCGGAGTGGATGAACCGGAAAAGAAACGGAAGATCATCGGCAAAGAATTTATTGAAGTCTTTGCGGAAGCGGCGGAAAAAACCAACGCGACCTTCCTCGGTCAGGGTACGATCTACCCCGATATTCTGGAAAGTATCCCCCTGGACGGCAATCCGGACGGCATTATCAAGAGTCACCACAATGTGGGCGGTCTGCCGGAAGATCTCAAGTTCAAACTGGTGGAACCGGTGGAACGGCTGTTCAAAGATGAAGTCCGTCAGGTCGGCAGACTGCTGGGGCTTCCTTCTGTGATGCTGGACCGTCATCCCTTCCCGGGACCGGGACTGGGCGTGCGCCATGTGGGTGCGATCCGCCGCGATACGCTCCGTATGCTTCAGGAAGCGGATGCCATTGTAACGGAAGAACTCTACAACTCCGGCTGGTACGCAAAAACATGGCAGACCTTCGCCATTTTTGTTCCGGTGAAATCCGTTGGTATGAAAGACGGCAAACGGACTTACGATCATGTGATCGCCATCCGCTCCATCAATTCCGTGGATGCAGTTACGGCTGACGTTGTGGAACTGCCCTGGGAACTTCTCTTCAAGATGTCCGACCGCATCGTGAAAGAAGTGGAAGGTGTGAACCGTGTTGTTTATGACATCACGGCGAAACCGCCCGGAACCATTGAATGGGAATAACAGTTTTTCCCCGTGAAGAAGCCGGCACGATGCCGGCTTTTTCTGTTTTAAAACACAAAAAAACTCCCGGCTGAAAAACAACCGGGAGTCTGAAAAAACATTATCTCAAAAACAGAGATCAGCCTTTTGCAAGAATGGCGGCAAGTTCTCTGCCGGCGCGGAATTTCACGACTTTGCGGGCAGGGATCTGGACAGTGTCCTGGGGTTTGCGCGGGTTGCGGCCAACGCTTGCTTTACGGGTTTTGACTTCAAAAACACCGAAGCCGCGCAGTTCGATGTGACCGCCGGCTGCGAGTTCTTTTGCCATGATGTCCAATGTTGCCTGAACGGCGGCAGCGGCATCGGATTTGGTGGAACCGATCAAAGAAGCGACTTCCTGGGCGATTTCACGTTTTGTGAGAGACATGTCTGGATTTCCTTTATGTTATGTGTTTTGAATAAATTAAAAAGATTTCGTAGGGTAATATACAGCCCTTTCCGGCAAACTCAAGTAAAAATCAGAAAAAAATAACAAATTCCTCTGTCAATCAAGAACATACCATTTTTTCATCTGCGATTTTTTTTCAAAAAAAGCAGTCAGATCATGGAAAATTTGTAGACAATTCCGCGCGCGTGCGCTATATTACATAAAAATCAACAAATTTCTGCAAGAGAATACCATACAATGATTCACGAGATCACAAACGATACCAGCCGGTTTGCTGCAGTTCCCTTCTGGTTCTGGAATGGCGATCAGACAGAAAACGAAATCACCCGTCAGCTCCACCTTGCCAAAGCAGGCGGTTGGCGCGGTCTGACAGTTCACGCCCGTACCGGCAATAAAACGGAATATCTTTCAGAACGCTGGATGGCATTGTTCCGTCACACCTGCGCTGAAGCAAAAAAACTGGGTCTTGAGATCTGGCTTTACGATGAAGAAGGATTCCCCAGCGGTTCCGTCGGAGGAAGACTGCTGAAAAAAGACAACGGTAAATATCAGTGCAAATATCTGACATGGGAAACCGTTTCCGGCGCAGATGCCGCAAACACACCGAATGCCATTGCATTCTTTGATGCCGCCGATCCCGGCAGGCAGATCGACAGCAAAGATCTCCCCTGCAGCGGCGATGTGATCGTGTTCCGGTGGGACATCATCAGCTACACGGCGGACAATCTCAATCCGGAAACGGGTGCGGAATTTCTTGCCATGACTCACCGGAAATATGAAGAAGCCATCGGTGATCTTCTCGGCGATCCGGTAACAGTGCTTTATACGGACGACATCGGTTATCTCTACACGTACAACATTCCTCACACGCTGCCCTGGACAGGCGATCTGGAACAGATCTTTCAGAAACGGAACGGCTGCACGCTCACGGATAAACTTTCCGCTCTGGCGTATGACCTGCCCCATTCTGCAAGGACGCGGCGGGATTTCTTTGAAACGGTGACCTGCCTTCTCAACGAAAATTTTGTCCGCCCCATGCAGAACTGGGCAAAGGCACATAATATGAAGTACACGGGACACCTCTGCTGCGATGAGGGACCGGTCTCCAAAATGATGCTGACATTCGGTGATCCCTCCGCGTTTTATCTGGAGGAAGATATTCCCGGCGTGGATGATTTTCTGACGGGTAACCGGACGAACCGCTATATGTCCGAACCCAGAAACGATCACGGCAAACTCGTGAACAATGTCCGCGGTTTTCCCATTGCAGTTCTCTGCAAACAGGCGAGCAGTATTGCCAGTCAGTTCAAAAACGGCAAATGCAGTTCGGAAGTACTGACAAGTCTCGGCTGGGGCGTTCCGGTTGCCAATCAGATGGCGCAGATATTTTTCCAGTTGACGCTCGGCATCAATATCATTGTTCATCACGACTGCTCCTACACCACGGAAGGCATTACGAAACGGGATCATCCCGCCAGTTTCTTTTTCCAGCAGCCCTATTTTGCGGTCAACCGGGAGATCTATGCCCCGCTCAACCGTTCTCTTGCGCTGTTGAACCGGGGCAGGATCGATGCGGATGTGCTGCTGCTTCATCCCATCAATGTGGCTTGGGAAGATCTGGAAACCGATCCGGCAAAAAAGATCGAATCGGAAACAGAACTGCTGCAGAACATCACGCTGGAACTGCTGCGGCGGCATATCTCTTTTGAATACGGTTTTGAACGGGCGGTCCTCCGCACGAACCTTGTAAGCAACGGCAGACTTGTTGTAGGCGATTGCGCATACAGCACGGTCATCGTTCCGTGGAAAGAAGAACGGACGCCGGACAAGATCCGTCCTCTGCTGAAGGAACTGACGGTGCAAGGCGGAAAAGTTGTTTACGCACTGTCCGTGGCGGATCTGCCGGAAGATCTGCCGGGTGTTTTCGACAACATTGCAGCGGGTACGGTCCATCCGGAAATCGCAGTCTGCCGCAGAACCGGCGGAGAGCATTATCTGGTCAATTACAGCACATCTGCGCAGGAAATCACGCTGAAAGAACCGGAAAAGATTGCGGTTTACGATCCCTTCACGGGAATGATCGCAGAACACCGGGGCGTCATCCGCCTGGAACCCTTGAGAAGCTGTCACCTTCTTCCGGCAGACGCCATACCGCAGGAAGCGGTCCGGAGCGGCATCGAACATACCGGACTTGTACCGGGTGGACGGCACATTCCGGCAGGGATCCCCCTGAACGAATGGAAGATCAGCAGAAAAAACAGCAATGTATATCTCATCGATACGGCAGAAAGCGGACTCCGCTTTGACGATACCGCCAGTCAGCCGGGCGATGTGATCCGCTGCCGCATCACGATCCCGGAAGGTCTGACGCGGAAAGATCTGTTTCTGGCATACGAACCCGCCTCCGCAGAAGATCTGAAACTGAACGGGACTGCCGTCACCGGAACGGTTCCGCATCCGGCAACACAGGCACTGATGACGGCAGATGTTTCCGATCTGCTCCATGCGGGCGACAACGAACTTGAATTCAAACCGACGGGGACGCGTCCGGAATATCTTTATCTGACAGGTGATTTTTCCGTGGATACCTCTGCGGCGATCTGCGCCCCGGCATCTGCCGGATGGGGCGATCTGACGCAGCAGGGTCTGCCGTACTACTGGGGACAGGTCACATACGAAACGGACTTCGAGCTGGATCAGATCCCGGAAGATCTGTTTCTGGAATTTGCCGGAGCCGATGGTGTTGTCCGGGCGGAGATCAACGGTGCGGATGCGGGAACGCTGTTCGATCCGCCGTGGCGTTTTGACCTGACAAAAGGCGTTCTGCAGACGGGGAGAAACGCATTGCGTCTCACGCTGTACAATACGGCACAGAACTTTTTCGGTCCCCACACCGTACCTGCACTTGAAGGACAATACTGGAGCTGGAAATTCAACTGGAAAAAAGATCAGAAGATCGTAACCGCCCCCTTCGGCATTGCAAATGAACCGGAACTGACGAAATTTGAGGAGTAAACGGGATGGCAAAACTGGAAATCAGAAATATCAGCAAGACCTATCAGGCATCAGAGGGAAAGATCCTTGACAATATCAGTCTGACGGTGGAAGACGGCAGTATGGCGTTTCTGCTGGGGCCCTCCGGATGCGGAAAATCCACGCTGCTGCGCATTCTTGCAGGCTTGATCAGTGCGGATTCCGGCAGTATCCTGCTGGATGGCAGAGATATTACCGCCCTGCCCCCCGAAAAACGGAATATGCCCATGGTGTTCCAGAATTATGCGCTGTGGCCGCACATGGATGTGTTCGATAACATCGCTTTCGGGCTGAAGATGATGGATCTTTCCGGCAGCGACATCAAAAAACGGGTGTCGGATATGCTGGAACTGGTGCAGATGAGCGATTTCATCCACCGGAAGATACCGTCACTTTCCGGCGGTCAGCAGCAGCGGATCGCATTGGCCCGGGCATTGGCGCTGGATCCGGCAGTTCTGCTGCTGGACGAACCGTTATCCAATCTGGATGCAAAACTCCGGGATACCATGCGTTTTGAGATCAGACGGATCTGCAAGGAACGGAAACTCACCGCAGTTTATGTGACACATGACCGGAAAGAAGCGTTGTCCATGGCGGATCAGGTGGCGATCCTGGAAAAAGGTGATCTCAGCCAGTGCGGTTCTCCGCGCGAGATCTATCTGCATCCGGCAAACCGTTTCTGCGCATCGTTCCTCGGCGATGTGAACCTGATCGAAGCAGATTGCATAGAGATTTGCGGAGATACTGCGCGGTTCAAAACGGCATCCGGACTTCTTCTGGAAGCTGCCTGCGGCGGCGGAACCGTCCCGGTCGCCGGGAAACCGTACACACTGGCGTTCCGCCCGGAAACTGTCCGCTGCGATGCCGGTGATCTGCAGGTGATCCTGGAACATTCCTCTTTTCTGGGGGAAAGCACCTACCGCCGGGTCCGTACGGCTGACGGGACCGTGTTCCATATCAACGAATATGCCGGAACAGACCGGGAGGACGGCGGAAGTATGACCGTTCTCATTCCGGCGGACCGGATCACTATTCTGGAGAAATGAGATGCTGAAACGGATCATTGCAGCATTTCTCTTTCCGGCGTTGCTGATCGCATTGCCGGTACTGCTCCGTCAGCAGAATTCCGCAACGTGTCCGTGCGCCGCAGAACAGGAACCGGCAGAAACGGACGAACTGGTGATCGTTTCCCCCCATACGGAACCGATCAAATACGAATTTGAACAGGGATTCCGGAAATACTATCGGGCGAAAACCGGCAGGGATGTCCGTTTTGACTGGCGGAATCTCGGCGGCACCAGCGATATCGCCCGGTATATCAACGACCGTTTTTCCGCAGAGTTCCGGCTTGCATGGGAAGCCGCCGGACACGACTGCACGGATGCGGTACTGAAAGATTTCAGGAACAAACGGAGTCAATCCGATGCAAGAAAATTTTTCCTCGCCTCCGATATCGGGATCGGGATCGATATTTTCTTCGGCGGCGGCACATACGAACACAGCAATTTTGCCGGTTGCGGCTACGCAGTGGACGGTGGTGTTCAGACGCGGCATCCGGAATATTTCACAGACATCCCCCAAAATTTTGCCGGGGAAGTGATCTATGACAAAGGGGGGCTGTACTACGGGTGCTGTCTTTCCTCCTTCGGGTTGTCATCCAATCCGGACAGATTCCGGGATGAAGGACTGCCCCTGCCCCGGACCTGGAGCGACCTGACAAAACCGGAACTGTTCCAGAAGATCGGGATCGGTGATCCGACAAAATCCGGTTCCGTGATGAAGTGTTATGAAATGATCCTGCAGCAGGCAATGGCGGAACACGGCGTGGAAAAAGGATGGATCGAAGGTTTCCGGCGGATCAAACTCATTGCCGCCAACGCCCGGATCGTGACGGAAAGTGCCGGAAAACTCGTCCGGGATATTTCCAGCGGATCCGTTATGGCTGGAATGAGTATCGACTTCTACGGTTTTTCCGAAGAAAACTGGACCAGACAGACCGCCGGTACCGCCAGTGTGGTCTATCACATGCCGGAAAACGGTTCTGCCGTCACAAGCGACCCGGTCCAGATGCTCCGCGGCGCACCCAACCGGAAAACTGCTGAACATTTCCTGGATTATCTGCTCTCGCCGGAAGGACAGAAATTGTGGATCATGAAACCCGGCACACCCGGCGGACCGGAACGGTATGCGCTGCTCCGCACATGCGTCAACAGCAAACTGCCCGGAACCATTCCGGCTGAATATCTGAACAAGCCGGATTATGATCCCTATCAGCTTGCCGGGACATTCCGCTATCAGGGCGGCTGGACGGGACGGTATTTCACGCTGATCCGTATTCTGATCAAATGTATTGCACTTGATCCCATTGATGATCTCCGTGCCGCCCGCGCTGCCATGATCGAAAAAGGCGGAAATGATGCCGCCATGGCATTGATCGCTGAAATGCCTTTCCCCTACACTGAAGCTGCGGTTCAGGCGAAAAAACTGTCCTCCGCATCTCCGGCGGAAGCGGCAAAACTCCGGCGTGAATGGACAGAATTTGCTGTAGACCGATACCGGAAGGCGGTCAGGGAGTGTGCAAAATGAGAAACCGTCTGACGACTTTGCTTTGTGCCGGCGGATTGCTGGCGTTTTTCGGTATTTTCCTGATGCTGCCCCTGTACACGGTGCTGGAACAGGGATTGGACGGCGCGGTGCTGGTGGAAGTTTTCAAAAACCGTCTTTACATGGAAGGATTGCGGAACGCCTTTGCCATCAGTGTGGTAACGACATTTTTTGTTTTTCTCATTGCCCTGCCGCTTGCGGTACTGTATGACAAATACGAATTTCCGGGGAAAGATCTCTGTCCCGTCCTGATGATGACGCCCATGATCCTGCCGCCGTTTGTGGGCGCGCTGGGATTCCAGCAGATCCTCGGTCACTACGGCGTTCTGAACAGTATTCTGGTATCGATGGGGCTTGACCGGATTGATTTTCTCGGCGGGGAAGGCAGATTCTGGAGTATCTGTATTATGGAGGCACTGCACCTTTATCCGATCCTGTATCTGAATCTGATCACGTCTCTGGCGAACATCGATCCGACGCTGGACGATGCGGCGAAAAATCTCGGTATTCCCGCCGCGCAACGGTTTTTCAGGATCACCCTGCCCCTGCTCCGTCCGGGGATCTTTGCCGGCGGCAGTATTGTACTGATCTGGAGTTTTACGGAACTCGGTACGCCGCTGATGTTCGGCTGGAACACAGTCACGCCGGTCCAGATCTTCAACGGGATCAATGAACTCGGCACCAATCCTGCGGGCTACACACTGGTCCTGATCATGTTGGCGGCGTCAAGTCTGCTCTACATCGTGGGGCGTCTTCTGCTGGGCAGTTCTGCGGGGACGAATGCGGTGAAAGGTATGACCGGCAGCCGGGCAAAACCGCTTACAGGATTCCGGAGATTTTTACCCGGAGCCGCCTTTGGGGGATTCACATTCATTGCGGCGATGCCTCATCTGGCATTGATCCTGACGGCGGGCAGTCCCAGCTGGTACAAAACGATCCTGCCGCTGAAATATTCCTGGATGCATTTTCAGGATGCGTTGTCCAATCAGCTTGTTGTGCCGAGTATTGAAAACAGTCTGAAATATTCCCTGATCGCCACGGTCATCGCCTGCGCAGCGGGGTTGGCAACAGCGTGGCTGACGCAGCGGTCAAAAATGCGGTTCTCCGGAATTTTTGATCTTTTTGCCATGCTGCCGCTGATGATCCCGGGTCTGGTGATCGCTGTGGGATTTCTCGGTATGTCCATCCGTTATCAATGGGCGAAAGCGGTGTTTGATCCCATCGGCAATCCGGTCCTGCTGATCGCGGCGGCGTATGCGATCCGCCGTGTGCCGTATGTGCTGCGTGCGGCATCCAGCGGGCTGGAACAGACGCCGGAAGAACTGGAACATGCGGCGCGGAATGCGGGCTGCAACGCCTTCGGTGCGTTCTGGAAGATCACGCTGCCGCTGATCACTGCCAATCTGGTGGTGGGCGGATTATTTGCATTCAGTTTCTCCATGCTGGAAGTTTCAGATTCATTGATCCTTGCCCAAAAATCCCAGTTTTACCCCATTACCAAAGCGATTTATGAACTTTCCATGTATCTGGGGAACGGACCCGGTATCGCTTCGGCATTCGGGGTTTGGGCAATGTTCTTTTTAGGTTCGACACTGGTGGCGGCCGGGATCCTGCTCGGCAAAAAAATCGGTTCACTCTTCCGGCTGTAAGGAGTCATTTTGATCTATGCCTGATACTGCAAAAAAAAGACGCGAAAAATTATGGCGGTGGCTGAAAATTTCAGTGATCGTGGTGCTGCTCGCTGCCGGACTGCTCCGGCTGATGATCAGTTCCTACGCTTTTGATCTGCTGTATCTGCCCATGGCATCGGATCTGATCGGGTTCAAAATCACCGCCGCGGATACAAAACTGCATCTGCTGGACGGCAGGATCACATTTCAGGGACTCCTTGTAGATACGGGCGACGGCAATCTTTTTTCCGCAGAAACGTGCGAATCTGCGCTCTCCTGGGACAGACTTTTCCACGAAAGGATCATCCGTCTGGATGCCATCAACATTCAGGACGCCATGCTTTCCGTATCCAATACGGATGTATTTTACAAGAAAACGGAAAAACTGGAAGGCTTGAAAAAGCTGCAGATCGGCATTGTTGCGATCCATCATCTGACCATCCGGTACTCTCCGAAAAATTCTTCCGTTTTCGGACGGATCAATATTCCGCAGTTGAATGCAGACAGCATCGTTCCGGGGGAACAGAACGCCATCCAGCTGCGTACTGCGATTGCTTGGAACGGCAAAAACAATGAAGCGCTGTCCCTGCCCCTGACCGGAAAAATCCTCTATCATCTGGACGAAGATTTTATTCCGGTAAAACTGCAGGCAACAGTTGAGACCGACCAGTCAGCAATGCACATTTACAACAAAGATCTCTCCGATATGCGCCTGAACGCAGAACTCCGCGCGGAAATGCCGGTACCGGGTATGGTCCGGATCGAATCGCTCCGGTTCTCCCAGTATCGGGGCGGCAGAAAAAATTTCCAGGCGGAACTGAACGGGGTATATGATCTGCAGAACGGAGCGGGCACGGCAAAGATTCAGGTGAACGCCACCGATGCCCTGCCGGTACTGGATCAGCTGTTCGGGCTGACGGACCGGAAAGAGGATCTGCAGAAAATCGGGCTTGCGATGAACATGGATCTTTCACAGGCGAAAAATTGTTTTTCACTCAACGGGTTCGATCTGAATGTGACCCGCGGCGATAAGGAAATCGTCCGCGCAAAATCACGGGGTCTGTTTTCGGTCCAATACGATCCCGCTGGTCAGCACTGGAACATTCAGGATGCAGGAGCAAAGGCGGAAGTCTCTCTGACCGGATTCCCCATCAATGTTATCAGCCCCTTTGTTCCGGGCGATCTGGACGGAACGCTGAACGCCAACGGAACATTTTCGGTTGACGATACGGTAAAACAGATCACCGGAAAAATCGAGGGCGGTGTCGATGATCTGAAATTCCTGTTCGGGGATATGGAATCACCCCTTCCGGCGCACTCCATGAAATTTCAGGCTCAATTCCGCAGCAAGGGCATGAAAAAACTTACGGAACTGCTGATCCCTTCTTTTGCCATTCAATTCGGACACGGCAGAGACATCGTCACAAATGCTTCATTTTCAGGAAAATGCACTTTCGGCGATGCGCCTGTTATCACACTGGACGGTGCGTGGGATACAAAGTTGATCCCGCTCCTCGAACATTTTGATGACGGTCCCGCAAAATGGATTGTGGAAAAAGTGAAAACGGCATGTCCGGATCTGAAAAAACAACTCACCATTCAACAGCGGTTCGACTGGAAGAAAAAAACGCTGGATATCCGCACAAACACCACGATCAGCGGACTTGATTTCCACCGGAACGCAAAGATCAGACCGCCAAAGGATCATGCCGCAGCCGACATTCTCGTTGCAGCCCGCGTCAGTCTCTATCTCGGACGCAATCCGGCGAACCCCCAGCTGCTCCGGGCAACAGTCACCCTGCCGGGGCATCTTCAGCTCCGGGCATCTTCCAGAGCCGATTTCGACAAAGAACAGTACACAGCAGACCTGACTCTGGAACAACTCTCCCCCGATGTACTCCGGTGGGCGGGATATATTCTGGAACAGGAAGATCCCTATATTCTGGAAATGCTGCGGAAATTGAAGTATCACAATCTGACAGCCGCCGCACAACTCCGCATAGACGGCAGAAGTCATGATCTGACGGTCATGCTGGCTGAAATCAAACTGCTTTACGGAAAAGATCAGATCCTGCATTTCAAACTTGATTCCCCCATCAGCGGCAATTTCATGTCCGGAAAATACAAAACCGCCACTGCCGAACTGAAGATCATAAATATTCCGACAACCATTGCCAACATCTTCATACCGGACAAGATGCGTTTTATTTTCCACAGCAGCCCCGTCAACGGAAGCGCATCTTTCCAGCTGAAAGATCTCTGCCGGGAAATTTCGTTCCACACGGAATTTTTCATTGATGACCTTATTGCACAGAAACGGCGCATCAAATTCCGCTACGGCAGCTGTTCCGTACAGGGCGATGGCGCGTTCAAAGATTATTTCAGAACGTTCTCATACGAAAACGGCATCGGGAAAACCTACACGGAAAGTCAGCCGGATCTGATCGTGACATCCCACGGCTGCATGGAACTGTTCCATCCGTTCAAGGCGGATTTTTACCTCAATACGGAACTGGCAACCGCCAAACACCTGCGGAAAATGTTTGATTTTGTTCTGTTCAAAGAGTTTGATGCAGTGGGACCGTACAGCATCCATTGCATCAATAACTACAGTAAGATCAGACTCAAGATGAACCAGACCATCCGCAAAGCGGTACCCGTTTATCCTGAAGACCTTACAAATTCCGCACCTCATCTCACCGGGGAACTGGCTCTGGAATATACCTTGAATGATGAAGACAATAGTCTTTTCCTCAATCGTTCCCGCCTGTTCCTCCGGGACAGCAACAGCAAAGCCGATGTTCTGGATCTGAATATGCACGGATCATGGCTCCAGAAACAGGGCAAAAACGACTCGGAATGTGCCCTGACATCTTCCGGCGTGGATTGTCAGATGATTTACCGGATGCTGCGGGGCGCGTACGAATGGAAAGAAAAAAATCCCGATGCCGTTACCGGAAAAATGCTGTCGGTCACCCCTGCGCCGCCGTCCTTCAAAAAGCCGGTGCTTCTGGTACACCGCTACAAAAAAGGCGCGCCGCTCTGGCCATTCCGCAGCGATGAGCCGATCGACCTTGATCTGGCGGGCTTTTCCACGAATCTGAAACTTGCACTCAACGGTCTCACTTACACGGAAAAACTGAAAACGGATATTCAGGCGCAGTTGAGTACAACCGCAAGCAAGTTCACCGGATCAGTTCAGGGAAAAATCAATCAGACCGGAACGCTCACGCTCAGCGGTGTGGCAGATTTGAGCAAAAAAGACGGATGGGAACTGAAAGCGGACGGCAGGATCACAGATCTGGATTTTGTACCGTTCATCGAATGTTTTGCCAGTAAAAAACTCAAGGATAAAAAGATCACCGGCACGATTTCCAACTTGGAATTTCAGGCTTCGACCAAAGGAATCACGCTGGAAAGTCTGGATAAAAACCTTTCTCTCAACGCAAAATTGATCTTCCGGAACATTTCCTTCCCGCTTTACTCCGGCGATTCCCTCTCCGCCCTTCAGATCATGGTGATGCCGGTGACGCTGCTGCCGCGGCTTTTTGATGCAGTGCCGGCCATCCGGAAATTTACCGGCGGCGATCATGTGGACATTCTTTCCGGCAGGGAGAATATTCTGCTGGAAAACGGCGGGATCGTCGTTCAATCGGGCGCAGCCGGAAAACGGACGGATCTTGTCCTGACAAAATGTTCGATGCACGGACCGGTCATCCTGATCAAGGCGGATCAGATGATGATCAACCCGTTCCACAATCAGTTGAAGGGGCAGACCCTCACAAAATTCGGCGGTTTCATCTACCCCATCACGCTCGCAGGAACATTGGACGATGTCCAGTTGGATCGGAAAAATGCCGTAACGGACTTTCTCAAATACAATTCTCAACACGGCTTGCAGAAGCTGCTGCCCATTGAAATCGACAGCAAAAACGATCAAAAAACAGAGTAAGCCCCATTGAAAAAGAACGTTGCTGAAGTATCTTAACGAATAGAACTCGATTCGTAAAACAATAAAACGGAAAGGATCTGATAACATGGCAAAGAAAACAAAAGCAAACGATGAACTTCGTATCGGTATCATTGGTGCAGGCGGACGCGGCTGCGTGGCAAAAAATGCTCATGGCGTCGATGGCGGAAAAGTCGTTGCCGTTTGCGATATCCGCCCCGAAGCATTGAAGCACTGGGACGAATATGTGGACTCGCAGAAACATCTTTTTACCACCCATGAAAAACTTTATCATACCAAAGATTACCGCAAACTTCTGGATCGGAAAGATGTGGATGCCGTTTTCGTGACCGCACCCGACTATCTCCATGAAGAAATGGCGCTCGCGGCACTTGATGCCGGAAAATCCGTCTATCTGGAAAAACCCATGACCATTACGCTGGAAGGCTGCGACCGCGTCCTGAAAAAAGCAATGGAAACCGGATCCAAACTCTTTGTGGGACATAATATGCGCCACATGGATTTCATTCTCAAAATGAAAGAACTGATCGAATCCGGCATCATCGGTGAACTGCAGGCATGCTGGTGCCGTCACTTCATCAGCTACGGCGGCGATGCATATTTCAAAGACTGGCACTCCGAACAGAAAAATACCACCGGGCTCCTCCTCCAGAAGGGCGCACACGATATCGACGTCATCCACTGGCTCTCCGGCGGCTTCACAAAGCGGGTCGTCGGTATGGGAAAACTCTCCGTCTATAACCGCTGTCCCGACCGCAGAGATCCCGCCCTCCCCGGCTGCGCCGCGTGGGATTCCGCAAACTGGCCCCCGCTCGAACAGAAACAGATCTCGCCCGTGATCGATGTGGAAGACCAGAGTACCATTATGATGGAACTGGATAACGGCGTTATGGCAAACTATATGCAGTGCCATTATACCCCGGACGAATGCCGGAACTATACCTTCATCGGCGATGCCGGACGAATCGAAAATATCGGTTCCAACCATATCGCCATCTACACCAACCGCAGCGGCAGCAGTTTCAATGATCCCAATCAGCTCATCCGGCTCACACCGCCCCGAGGCGGTCACGGCGGCGCTGATCCCCAGATCGTCAGAGCATTCGTCAACTTCGCAAAAGGCGCCGGTACCGTGGAAAGCAATTCCCCCATCGCCGCACGCAACTCCGTCGCCACCGGCGTTCTCGGCTCCTACTCCATGCGCAACGGAAATATCCCCATGGATGTCCCCCTGATCACCGATAAGAAAATGATCAGATATTTCGCAAACGGTCAGAAAAAGAAATAATATCTGAACCCGTACAGCAACGCGCGGGAGCGCAGCTCTGTCCGCCACCGGCGGACGGATCGCCCGATCCGGGCGATCTCCGGCGGCGCCCTGCGCCGCCGGGAGCTGCGCTCCCGCCCGTTTTTGCCCCTGACAAAGAAAGGATGGTTTCACATGAAGGTCTTTACTGTTCCCCGGAATGGCATCTGCAGGATCGCGGCAGATGTTTTTGTGGATCTCTGGTGCAAGGTTACGGATCAGGAATTGCCGGTGATCCACGCGCTGAACGAGGCGGCGGATGACGAGGATCTGGTCGTGATCGGTTCTGATTCGGACAATGTCTGGATCCACGAACTGCTGATGGACGGAACGCTGCAGGATCCCTGTCTGAAAGAATCATCGGATGAATATGCATTAATTTCCCGGAAGGTGAAGGACCGTTCTGTCCTGTTTCTGTTGGCGTCCGGACCCCGTGCGCCTCTTTATGCGGTTTACGATTATTTTGAGCGGGTCGGCGGCTGTGCTTATTTCTGGGATGGCGACCGTATTCCGAAGGCGGCGTCTCTGCCGCTTGAGGGGCTTCACATTCAGGAGCGGCCCCGTTTTCACTATCGCGGACTGCGTTACTTTGCGCACCGGAGTCTGACCCGTTTTCAGGCTGAACACTGGGATTTTGAGGACTGGAAGCGGGAGCTGGACTGGTTGATGAAAAAGCGTCTGGACTTTTTTATGCTCCGGATCGGGATCGATGATCTTTTCCAGCGGGCGTTCCCGGACATTGTGCCTTATCCGGATCGGGACAAACAGCTGCCGGAAGCCATCGCAAGATCTTATGATGACCGCAATCTCTTTTGGAGTCTGGAATATCGGGGGCAACTGCGCAAACGGATCATGGACTACGCATCCGAACGGGGTTTGATCTCGCCGGAAGACTGCGGCACCATGACCCATTGGTACAGCCGCACACCGAAAGCATTTCTGGAGAAAATAAAACCGGATTTTCTGCCGCAGGCAAACGGCTGTTATACGGAACCGACCGGGCTCGTTATGGATATTACGCAGGATAAATATCTGGACTTCTACTGGAAACTGACGGAAACATCCATCCGCGACTGGGGCAAGCCGCAGATCTTCCATACCATCGGTCTGGCAGAACGGGGCTGTTACAACGAGCCAGAAAAAAATCATGCGATGAAGATGTACACCTACCGCAGGATCCTTTCAAAAGTCCGGGAAAAATATCCGGACGCCCCCATGCTCATCGGCACATGGGATTTTGTGGAACGCTGGTCCACACAGCAGGTTCAGGATCTTGTGAGAACTTTCGATCCGGAGAACACCATCATCTTTGATTATGTATCTGATATTTACGACGAGATCAACAACTTCACAAACTGGGGCGTCATCAACCGGTTCCCCTATTTCTTCGGCATCTTCCACGCTTACGAAGCGTGTTCCGAGATCAGAGGAAATTACAGAGTCATCGAACAGCGTCTGCCCGTCGCAGCCGCCGACCCCATGTGCAAAGGAATGGTTCTCTGGCCGGAAAATTCTCACGCTGATACCCTGATGCTGGAATATCTTGCCGCAAACGCATGGGATCCGGCACCAGAAAATATCCGCATTGAATCGTTTCTGGAAACATTCCTCACAAAACGCTGCGGCAAAACGGAACAGGGCGGAAAACTTGCAGAGATCTGGCGGATCATGCTGCCGCTGATCCGCACGCACTACTGGCGGACAAGGATCGATGAGCGTTGGCGCGATCTGTATCCGGATCTGATCTTCAACCCCATCAGACGGAATATGCTGTATCAGCAGAGCAATTCTGAACTCGAAAATTGCGGATACCTGAACACGGAAATGTGGCCCGCCATCAAAAACGCAGTGACCACATTCCGGAAACTGGCAGAACTGGATCACAACAGTCTGGACTCCATGCTGTACCGGGATGCCATCGACCTTGCCAGAACTGCCGCGCTCCGCATCATCCTCTTTGCAACTTACGATATCCAGCTGGAACTGGACCGCTGGCGCAAACAGCTCGCAGAACCGCCCGCAGAAAAAATCAAACTCCTGCGGACGATGATCCGGCTGCTGGCAGAAACACTGGACGCACACGAAGATTACTCCCTTTACGACAGCCTCAACCGCCTGAAACAGTGTCAGCCCACAAATCCCCATTTTGAACAGACACTCAAGGCAAACGCAGAAACATGGTACTGCCGCAGTTTCATCAGCGAACTGTTCAAAGGATGCTATCTGCCGGAATATGACGCGATCGCAGAAAGCCTGTACCGGAAGTTCACCGAAAATGACCGGTCATTCTCCGGACAACCCGCTGAACTCCAGAAACGGTTTGAAGAAATACAAAACAATTACTACAATACACCACTGGCAGATCTCGCACCCGATCACATCAAGGCAAAACTGCAACTCAAACAAACCCTCAACGCCATGGCTGATACCGCAGAAGCTCTGATCGCAAACCAGTAACAAACTCAAATAACAGCCCGACAGCGCGCGCCACCCCCCCGGTGAAACCCCGTTTCACCGGGGGGATTTTTTTCTTCAGCCGCTCCTGCGGCTGAAGAAAAAAGATCCTGTCCGATGCCGCTGCATCGGACGGGGTGGCGCGCGCCGCGCTTTTGTCAACATTTTATCCGTTTTTTTTGTTTTATTATTTGCATTTTTATGTTTTATGCATATATTAATAAGTCTTTGAAAATCCGGCACATTTATGCAAATTTGAAAGGAAACGAAAACATGAAAAAAGCAACTGCCAAAGCGACAGCGAAAAAAACGCCGAAAGCTGTCAAGTACGTCTATCTGTTTGGCAAAGGGATGTCCGATGGTGATGCCTCGATGAAGAATCTTCTGGGTGGGAAAGGTGCCAATCTTGCCGAAATGGCAACGATGGGGCTGCCGGTTCCTGCCGGTTTTACGATCACAACGGAATGCTGCACGGACTTTTTCCGCAACGGCAGCAAATATCCTGCGGATCTTGCGGATCAGGTATCTGCCGCGCTGAAAAAAGTGGAACAGGCGATGGGGATGAACTTTGGTGATCCGGAGAATCCGCTGCTGGTGTCCTGTCGTTCCGGTGCCCGCAGTTCCATGCCGGGCATGATGGAAACGGTGCTGAATGTGGGGCTTGCCACAAGCACGATCCCCGGTCTGATCAAGCGGACCAATGAGCGTTTTGTGTATGATGCCTACCGCCGTCTGATCATGATGTATTCTGACGTTGTGATGGAAAAAGCGGAAGGGATCGAACCCGAAGACGGCAAAGGGATCCGTAAACTTCTGGACGATCAGCTGGAAGCCTGCAAAAAGAAAAACGGTTATACCAGTGACTCCGATCTGACGGTCGCCGATCTCAAAAAACTTTGTGCCGACTTCAAAAAGACAGTCAAAAAAGTTCTCAAGCGTGAATTTCCCGATGATCCTGTGGAACAGCTCTGGGGCGGTATCGGTGCGGTCTTCAAAAGCTGGAACGGCAAAAAAGCAACTGCCTACCGCCGGATCGAAAATATTCCCGATGACTGGGGTACAGCAGTCAATGTCCAGAGTATGGTCTTCGGCAATATGAACGACAACTCCGCGACGGGCGTTGCCTTTACCCGCGACCCGGCGACCGGCGACAATAAATTCTACGGTGAATGGCTTGTCAATGCCCAGGGCGAAGACGTTGTTGCCGGGACCCGCACCCCGAATCCCCTGAACAATGAAACGAAAAACGAGCAGAACAAACAGCTCAAATCCATGGAAGAACTTCTTCCGAAGACCTACCGTGAACTGGTCTCGATCCGGAAAAAACTGGAAAAGCATTACAAAGATATGCTGGATATTGAGTTCACGATCCAGGACGGCACTCTTTACATGCTCCAGTGCCGCGTCGGCAAACGCACCGGCACGGCAGCGCTGAATATGGCGCTGGATATGGTGGACGAAAAATTGATCAGCAAAGAAACTGCGGTCATGCGCGTCACGCCGGTTCAGCTGGACGAACTGCTCCATCCGATCCTTGATGCAAAAGCGGAAAAGAAAGCTGCGATCATTGCCAAAGGTCTGCCTGCAGGTCCCGGCGGCGCCGTCGGAAAAATCGTCTTCACATCTGAAAAAGCAGTGGAACTGGCAAAGAAGAACATTGCCTCCATTCTCGTCCGCGAAGAAACCAATCCGGAAGATGTGGAAGGGATGCGTGCCGCGACCGGTATTCTGACTGCCCGCGGCGGTATGACCAGCCATGCGGCGCTTGTCTGCCGCGGCTGGGGCAAATGCTGTATCGTTGGTGCAGATGCCATCCGCGTGGATGAAGCAAAAGGCATTCTGACCATCGGCGATCTGACCTTCAAAGACGGCGACACGCTCAGTCTGAACGGCAGCCGCGGTTATGTTTATGCCGGTGCAGTTGCCATGGTGGATTCCAGCGAAAATCCCGGACTCAAAAAGTTTATGAAGATGGCGGATTCGTTCCGCAAACTGGGCGTCCGCGCCAATGCGGATACCGCAGAAGATGCAGCCTGTGCGTTGGCATTCGGTGCGGAAGGGATCGGTCTTTTCCGTACGGAACACATGTTCTACGGAAAAGGTGCGGAAAAACCGCTGTTCGCGCTCCGCAAAATGATCCTTTCTGAAACGCTGGAAGAACGGAAAGACGCGCTGAAACAGTTGGCTCCCTATGTGAAGAAAGACATCAAGAGTACTTTGGCGGCAATGAAAGGCAAACCGGTCACAGTCCGTCTGCTGGATCCCCCTCTCCACGAATTTGTGCCGAGAAATCCGGAGCAGCAGAAAGAACTTGCCGCAGCGCTGAAGATCAACATGAAAGAATTCCAGCGTCGCGCGGAAGCACTGGAAGAAGTCAATCCCATGATGGGACATCGCGGTGTCCGTCTGGGTGTGACCTGGCCGGAAATCACAGAAATGCAGGTTCGCGCCATTCTGGAATCTGCGGCAGAACTGCCCGGCACCAAAGTCGAGATCATGATCCCTGTCACCTGTGATATGTGCGAGATCGCCCATCAGAAAATGATCATTGAACCTGTTATGGCAGAAGTTCTGAAGAAGTACAATCTGGATAAGATCGATTGCCGTATCGGTACCATGATCGAGATCCCGCGTGCCGCTCTTCTGGCAGACCAGATGGCAAGTCAGGCAGAATTTTTCTCCTTCGGCACCAACGACCTGACTCAGATGTCCTTCGGTTTCAGCCGCGATGACATCGGCAGTTTCATCGGCGATTATCTCAACAAGAACATTCTGGAAGCCGATCCGTTCCAGACATTGGATCAGGATGGCGTCGGGATGCTCATCAACCACGCTGTCATGGCTGGCAGAAGTGTCAACAGCAAACTCAAAGCCGGTATCTGCGGTGAACACGGCGGCGATCCGAAATCCATCGAATTCTGCCACGCTGTCGGCTTGAACTATGTGTCCTGCAGCCCCTTCCGCGTTCCCATTGCGCGCCTCGCTGCAGCACAGGCTGCCATCAAGGAAAAACAGGAAAAGAAATGCGGCTGCAAATGCGGCTGCCATAAACACTGATTTCCGTCAGGCTCCCTGAAAAAACTGAAGGCTCCGGACGAACACCGTCCGGGGTCTTTTTTTTATTGATTTAAAAAATGTAAAAAAAATTATTTCATACAACTTGATTTTTTCTCTGTCAGGCGTTAATATAGGGATTGACGGGATATAGGACCCGCCACAAAAACAACCAAAAAAAATTGAGCCGCATCAACAGAAAGAACAGGAGGCATCAATGGACAAAATCAAAGAAGCATTCTCACCGCTCACAAAGAAGTATGCAGACTTCAATGGCTGTGCCACGCGCAAAGAATTCTGGAGCTGGATCCTGATTTGCGTGATCATCGACATCATTTTCTCTCTGCTCGGCACATTCGGAATGATCCTGAGAATCATTTGGGGTCTTGGTGTTCTGGTTCCCTCCCTCGCAGTTACGGTCCGCCGTCTCCGTGATGCCGGTCGCAATCCCTGGTGCGTACTGCTGCCCATTATCCCGATTGTCGGCGTCATTATCCTTCTGATTTTCTGCGCTCAGGCATCCAAAGCCGACGCACCTGCCGCCGCAGAATGATCCATTCTTAACACCTGAAACAAAAAAGCACTGCTCCGGTTGGAACAGTGCTTTTTTTCTGCCGTCAAATCACGGTCCGGACTTATTCTTCGTCCTGCGCCATTTTGTGGATGCTTTCGCTGATCGCCTCGTACAATGCGGCATCATCGCCGTCAAGACGGCTCAAATGCAGATGAATGATATTTTCATCAAAGCGGATCGCGGGTCCTGTCTGCGCCTGACGCGGAGAGAGTTCATGAACTTTCCGCGCAGTCTCATCGATCAGGGGCAGCAGATAGGAAAGATCCAGTCCGTTGGCTTTCAGCAGACGCTCCGCAATGGCGAACATGTGATTGGAAAAATTATTGGCGAAAACGGCGGCAATGTGAAGATTTTTCCGTTTGCCGGAATCCGCTTCACGCACACAATTTGAAACGGAATCCGCCAATGCTTTCAGCACCGACATCGTTTCAGCAGACTCCGCTTCAATGAACAGCGGCACACAACTGAAATCCAGTTTCCGCGTCCGTGACAATGTCTGGAGCGGATACAACACCCCGCGATGCTTCGCATAGGGCGCCAATGTATCCAGCGCCATGCTGCCGGCGGTATGGAATACGGGGCAGTCACCGAAGGCGATCCTGCGCCAGACGGCATCGGCAGCAGAGTCCCGCAGAGCAGAAACAATGGCATCGGCGCGGCGGGGATCGATCTCTTCCGGCACATCGGTGCAGCAGTCGGGACAGCCCAGCAATCTGCAAAGACGCTGACCGTTCTTCACACTCCGGCTGTAAACCTGCACGATGTCATGCCCGGCATCGCGGAATGCGGTGCCGAGCCGTGTTGCGGCATTGCCGCTGCCCAGTAAGATCAGTTTCATTTTTCTGTTTATACCCGTTTCACACTGATGATCCGCACTTCATCCACCGGCACATCCTGATGGAAACCGCGGCTGGTCGTTCTGACCTTCTCAATGGCTTTCACAACATCCATACCATCTGTGACTTTGCCGAACACACAGTAGCCGAAAGCAGACGGCGTCGGTGCGCGGAAATCCAGAAAATCATTGTCCGCCACATTGATGAAGAACTGACTTGTGGCGCTGTCCACCACATTGGTCCGCGCCATGGCAATGGTCCCGATCTTGTTGGAGATCTTGTTGCCGGCCTCATTTTTGATGGGGGCATTGGTCTTTTTCTGTGTCATGCCGAAATCCATACCGCCGCCCTGGATCATAAATCCGGGGATCACGCGGTGAAAAACGGTCCCTTCATAAAAGGCATCGTCCACATATTTCAGAAAATTTGCAACAGTCAGCGGTGCTTCCTTCTCAAACAGTTCAATGGTGATACTGCCGAGAGACGTTTCCATAACAACAACCGGGTTCGACATGATCCGGACTCCTTCCTGTTAGATCTGTTAAAAACCTTTATTCATCTTTGCCACATCAGGAGCGATGCGGACAAGAAATTCCTGACACAATTCCATGGCTTTCTGCGGATCGGCAACAGAGCGGATCTGCTCCACCAGTTTCTCCGCTTCGATCCTGGAAAGACGGCGGATCACACGGCGCACCGGCGCCAGTGACGCACAACTCATACTGAATTCCTGAATACCAAGTCCCACCAGAAGCGGCGTAAACTGCGTGTATCCAGCCAGTTCTCCACAACAGCCGATCCAGATATGATGATCCCGGGCAGCTTTCGCCGCACGGGCGATCAACTCGATCACGGCAGGATGCATGGGATTGTAAAGATGCGCCACTTTTTCGTTGGTCCGGTCAACCGCCAGTGTGTACTGCACAAGATCGTTACTGCCGATGGAGAAGAAATCCACTTTCTCCGCCAGTTGATCCGCGATCAGAGCGGCGGCAGGGACTTCGATCATCACACCGATTTCCACTTGCGGGGAGTAAGGGATCTGTTCCGCTTTCAACGCCTCTTTCACATCCTCAAGCATGGCAAGGAGAGAATCAAGTTCCCCGACAGATGAGATCATGGGGAACAGGATCTTGATATTTCCGAACCGGGCGGCACGGAGGATGGCACGCATCTGTGTCCGCATCAATTCCGGATGGCTCATACTCAAACGGATCGCCCGCAGCCCGAGGAACGGGTTCGGTTCCGATTGCTCCGTCAGCAGCGCAGAGATTTTATCGCCGCCCACGTCCAGCGTACGGATGATCACCGGCTGCCCCTGCATCCGTTCCGCCAGAAGACGGTAAGTTTTGAACTGTGTCTCCTCATCCGGCAGAACGGACTTGTTCATAAAAAGATATTCCGTCCGGAACAAACCGATCCCTGCGGCGCCGCTGCGGATCACTTCATCCAGTCCGTCAACGCCTTCCACATTGGCAGCGAGATGGATCTGATAGCCGTCCAGAGTTTCGGCAGTCATGGAACTTTCTTTCTGCAGTTCTTCCAGCAACTGATTCTGACGGGCGATCTTTTCCTCGTAGAAGGCAATCGTTTCGGGTTCAGGATTGATCACGACCATACCGAGATAACCGTCAATGATCACCCTGTCGCCATTTTCCAGCCGGTTGAAAAGACGCTGCATACCAACCACCGCCGGCAGTTTCATGGACCGGGCAACGATGGCGGTATGGGATGTGGTACTGCCGGTCTCAATGGCAAACCCCAGAACTTTGGTACGGTCCAGTGTCGCAGTATCCGAAGGGGTCAGATCCCGGGCAATGATCACTTCCGGTTCTGTGGGGGCGGGTGCGGCAGTTTCTCCGGCAGACATACCGGAGAGAAATTTTCCGATCCGTTTTGCCACATCCCGGATATCCGTGGCACGCTCCCGGAAATATTTGTCGGGCATATTGGAGATCGTTTCCACATAGCGGTCGATGACTTCCGTAAAAGCCCGTTCCGCAGGAAACAGCCGTTTGCGGATCATTGCAGTAACTTCGTTGGCAAGCATCCTGTCGGACGCGATCAGCAGATGGGCGTCAAAAATCTGCGCTTCCTCTCCCTGAAGGGAATCCCGGAGCGAACGGATCTCATCCCGCGCAGAGGCAACCGCCTGACTGAACAGATCGATCTCCTGATCCACCTGATCCTGCGTGATCTGTGTCCTTTTTTCACTGACCGGCGCGCTGCCGGCACCGGGATCGATCAGACGGACGGGAGCGATCGCTATCCCCGGTGAAGCGGGGATGCCGTGGAACAGGATTTCTTTTTTGTTTACTGAAGTTGTTGTATTCAAAACAATTCTGCCATTTTCCGGATATTATTCTTCGTCGAAATCACGGGCAATCAGGTCCGTCAGGGCGGAGAGCGCGGCATCACTGTCGCTTCCGGTTATTGTCAATCTCATCCGTGTTCCCTGGGGTGCCGCAAGCATCAGCATCCCCATAACACTTTTGCCGTCGGACTGCTGTTGAGAATCAAGGTTTTCCACAAGGATATCCGCCTCAAACTGCATCGCAACCTGTACAAAGACAGATGCCGGTCTGATATGCAGACCATTGGCATTGCTCAATACAAATTCTTTTGTCAGGCTTTTGCTGCTCATCGGGCGACTCTTTCCATTCACATGCACTTTCAAATCTTCGGGCGTGTATTATAATATACACCGCAAATGGCATTTTTTCAAGGAGTATCCGGCAGAGACGGGAGAATTTTTGGCAGACCTGTTATGGTAATGCGAAAAAAACAGGTAATATTTTTCAGTTCGTTTTCAGGAAGAACTTGTTTATTTTCTTTCCGGTTACAAAAATCAGAGTCCTGTTTTTCCGTGCCGTAATATTTTTTGCGATTTTTTTTGAGAACGGCATTTTTTCCGGCAGATTTTCCCTGCCCTTCACAACCGGACGACATCTTCCCGGATATGGATCGGGGATCAAACACAAAATGAATGATACAACTTTCAGAAGAAATAAAAATCAGCAGAACTCATTAAAAAACAAACAAGATAAAGACAAACAACCACAAATATGCAAAATAAAACACATCTACGGGAAACAGAAATCAATCGTCAACCGGCATAAATCCGCAGGATTCCAACAACTTATGCTGTTCGTCCGCGATCACACCATTAAACAGTTCCCGCGGGGAACCGCCAAGAAGCCACCCCAGCCACGCCCGGTTCAGACGCGCCAGCCGGACTTTTCCGCCGGGGACTTCGTACAAAGCGAAACTGCAGGGCAGAACAGCGGCAATACGGCGTTGTCCGGGATCAGCCATCATCTGTGCGGCGTAGGCGCTCTGGCAAAGTTTATAGACCGCCAGTTTCGATCCGTCGGGCAGTTGGGAGATCATACAGTTTTCCCGTCCGACAGACCACCCTCCGGGCAACGCGGCAACGGTATCGGGAAAAATCTTTTCCGCCGACTCAAAGGTCATATCCGCTTCATATTCCTGAATGACACCACCGGTCCCGCGCAGATACGCTCCGGCAGCAATGACAAGAAGAGCGGCACCGCTGATCAGACCGCAAAAAAAGATCAGCACTTCACGCAGGATCTGTTTTTTCCGGTCCGGGGTCGTCATTGTTTGACCACGAGGAAGGCGCGGATGCCGGTAAAGATCATTTCCGAAGCGAGCGCGGCAAGAATCAGCCCCGTCAACTTACTGAGGATCACGATCCCTTTGCGCTTGAGCAGCCGTTCCAGAAGATTGGAGCCGCGCAAAATCGCCCAAACCATGGTCAGCGCAATGACCAGAGATGCGGCATTGATCAGGAGCGCGGTCGCGGAACGCATTTCCGCACCGATGATAAGCAGCGCGCCTGTAGTGGCGGGTCCCACTGTTACCGGAATGGCAAGAGGGACCACGGAAATATCCGTATTGGGGTCTTCCGTATTTTTCTTGGCGGCTTCACCTGCGGCACCGTTCACCAGTTTGATAGCGGAAAGCAGCAGCAGCACGCCGCCGCCGATCCTGAACGCATCAACGGTAATGCCGAAAATGGTGAAGATCCATCTGCCGAAAAAGAGAAGGACAAGGCAGATGGCAAGCGCGGAAAAGGAAACTTTATCCGCCAGACGCCGCCGCACGGGACCGGTAAAATCTCCGGTCATCACGATAAACATGGACAGAACAAAGAATGGCGTCAGCAGGAAGAAGAATCGCAGAGACGCACTGACAATGTCCGTAACAATCTGCTCTGCAGACATGACAATACCCGTTATGATCAGTTGGAGTAGTTGGCGGCGACGCGGTCCTTGACATCCCGGTAGGTAATGTCATGGGAGTAGATCTGCTTGAAGCAATCGAGAGCGTCGTTCTGTCTGCCCATGGCTTCGTAGGTCTGACCGAGATAGTAAAGGGTATCCAGTTTCTGCTCGTCCATGGAAAGCATTTCCTTCAACGCCTTCTGGTACTGTTCCACTGCCATATCGAACTGGTTTTTTGCCTGGAAGCAGCGTCCGAGATAAACGATGGCATACAGGCGTTTCTGCGGCTGACGCTGAGCAAGCTGGAACTGTTCCAGTGCATCGTCCACGCGGTTGCCTTCCCAGTAAAGTTCGGCAAGTTCAAAACGCAGCATCAGGTCGTTGGGATACTGGCGGACGCGGTCTTCGTAGCGATCCTGACGGTAATTGTAGATTTCTTTTTCCTGATCTGCGATATCGGCTTCGGACGCACCGGCAGCACGCATCTGTTCGATGTTCTGGCGTGCGATCCCCACATTGGCTTTTTCGATGGCTTTATCGATGGCGGGGTCCAGAGTTCCCATCTTCTGAACGATCCAGTCGAACTGATCCAGAGCCTGTTCGTATTTTTCCAGACGCAGATAAAATTCGGAAAGTTTGCGGCGGTAGTCGATGGATTCGGCTTCGGGCGCATTTTCCGCGATTTTCTGTTCCGCTTTGGCGATTTCCGCGAGAATGTCTTCTTCTGCACGGATGATTTTGTCACCGGAAGTGGCGGCATCATCGTTTTCCGCCTTTTTCAGCTTACCGGCAAAGGAGGAACCCTGATCTTTCCATGCGGAATCGGACATGGTGGCGAGAGCGGCGGCTTCGCGGACTTTTGCCTGAAGTTCCAGACTGTCCGGGTGCATATCTGCCAGTTTCTGCCGGATCTTGAGAACGTTATTGCCGTCATGTTCCGCTTCATAAAATTCGCAGAGGCGGTTCAGATTTGCTTCATTTTCGGGTTCGATCTCCCGGAGAAGTTCCAGTGCGTCAATGGCGATAAAATTTGCACCGGCGACTTTTGCTGCATCAGCCAGAGCGTTCAATGCTGCGGGAGAATAGAGGTAAAGAGCAAGTGCTTCTTCCACATCGCTCATTGCGCCGCGGGGATTTTTGGCAGCGGTGGCTTTGGCGCGCACAAGGAATTTGCCGCTTTTGAGCTGCGCGAAGAACTTGGCGATCCCGCCCATTTTATCGCTTTTTGCTTTTTCGGCGTCGCGGAGAGAGGCTCTGGCATCCATGAAACCCGGTTCGCGTTGGACGATCCCCTTCAACAATTCGATCGCATAATCCTGAACTTTGTTTTTGCTCATTTCTGCGACCGCTTTCTGATACACGGATCGCATGGAAGTGGATACATCTTTCAGACTCTTCTTCTCAATTGCCATTTTTACATTCTCCGGCGTGTTGTATTTTTCCGATGCAGCGTTATATTATCATCAACAAACAATATATATACTCGCTGTTTGCCGAGTTTGCAAGTGCGGGGATGTATTTTTTTTAACTTTTTTAAAGAACAGAAGGTCATTTATGGCATATCAAACAGAAAATGAGACCATCGGTGCCATTGCCACCGGACCCGGCGGAGCCCTTGCGATCATCCGTCTTTCCGGACCGGCGGCAGTGGATGCAGCGGAACGGGTCTGGTTCACAGGCGGCGACAGTTTGCGGGCAACGCCCCGTCAGGTGCGTCTGGGACATGCACTGCATCCGGAAGGGGAACCGTGTCTGGCGATCTTCATGCAGAATCCCCACAGTTACACCGGCGAAGATGTGGTGGAACTGCAATGTCACGGCGGCAGTTTTGCACCGGAACGGCTGTTGAACGCGCTGTTGCAAAACGGCGTCCGCATGGCGGAACCGGGTGAGTTCACGCGTCGGGCATTTCTCAACGGCAAAATGGATCTGACACAGGCGGAGGCGGTCCTTGATCTGATCCAGGCGCGGACGGCGGATGCTGCCAATCTGGCGGAGCGTCAACTGGCGGGTCATCTGGGCGGAAAGATCCGGGAGGCTGCCGGTGTTCTCCCGACCATTCTTGCAGAGATCGAATCCCGGATGGATTTTCCCGAAGAGGATCTGGATTGGCGGACGCCGGAAGAATTGCTGTCGGTTCTGGCACAGGCGCAAGATGCGCTTGCCGGACTGCTTGCCGGAAGCCGTGCAGGTGCTGTGATCCGGAACGGAGTGCGGCTTGTCATTGCCGGTGCACCAAACGTGGGGAAATCAAGTCTGCTGAACCGTATTCTCGGTTACGACCGGGCGATCGTTACAAACATTCCGGGAACGACCCGGGATACAGTGGAGGAATGTGCCGTGATCCGCGGGATCCAGTTCCGGCTGACGGATACGGCTGGTGTCCGGGATGATGCTGCCGATCCGGTGGAAACATTCGGTATCGAACGGTCAAGAGATTCGCTGAGATCCGCAGAGATCGTTCTCTGGATGCTTGATCTGACAAAAGATCACAGTACGCAGCTGCAGGAGATGCAGCGGATGCTTCAGGATTGTCACGGGACGGTCGTGACCTGCTGGAACAAGGCAGATCTTTGTCCGGCTTCCGACAGAACGGCACTCAACGGCGACCATTCTGCTGTCATCTCGACTCTGACCGGCGAAGGGGTGGACGATCTTTTTGCCCTGCTGGAAAAAACGGTCCGTGCCGGAGCCGGAATGACATCTGAACGCGAGAGCGATACGGTCGTGGCACAGCGTCATGAAGCACTGATCCGTGACGCCGCTGAACAGCTGGATGGCGCAGTGCCGGAGATCCCCGCAGAAAACTGGGAACTGGCAGCCGTGCGGATCCGTGCAGCGATCCGGTCACTGGGTACGATCACCGGCGAATATGCCGCGCCGGATGTTCTGGATGAGATTTTTGCCCGTTTCTGTATCGGCAAATGATCTTGAAAAATTCCGGTCCGCATTGGCAAAACAGGAAAAAAAATCAAAACTTTTTTCAAAAAAAGCAAAAGGTCAACTTGACTTTCAGCATTTTTCGTCTTATTATACCAAGTGAAGCAATAATCATACGACATCACGAAAGGTGCAAACACGATGAAATGCGTTTGGCATAAACTCGCCGTTGCGGTGCTTGCAGCAATGTTCTGTTGCGCGCACGCGGTGGCTCATGATACAAAAATGCCGACAAAGGCGAAACAGTTGAAACTGCCGAAACTGGAAAACCACAAACCCCTTGTGGATTTTACCAGCTGGACAGAACAGGACGGCAAGTTCAAAGACAAGACCGGCAATGTGACGCTGACTCCCGGCGAAAACATGAAGATCGTGAACGGTCCCAGCGGCGGTAAAGCCATGCTTTTCGACGGTACCAAAAAAGGTGTCGGGCGACTTGATTTCGGCAAATTCGGCAAAAATATTGACGGATTCGACTACGCGCTCTCCTTCTGGTTCCGCTGTGATGAGATCCAGAATACAAAACTGGACTCCCGGCTTGCCGGAAACAGTCCGGTCCCCGGCATGGATGTCCGGAGCATGGACTCCGGTCATTTTGATATCCGCGCCCATGGCGGACCGGGGATCAGCGGCGGCGGCGACCTGAACGCCGGTCGCTGGAATCATGTGGCGGTGATTTATTCCAAAGAAAAACGGATCCGCCTTATCTATTTCAACGGGTTCCCTGTGACAAGTACAGCGGGCGTCGGGATCTATTTTCCGCTGCGTCAGAAATACAATGTCATCAACATCGGTTCCTTCAAGGGCGCTCTTGCCGACCTGAAGATCTGGGACAAAGCGATCCCGCCGGATCAGTTCCTGAATATCGAAATTCAGCCGAATATGGAAAAAGAACTGCGGGATACGCTGACCGAACAGTTGAAACGCGGCGGCAACTCCCCCGGCGCCAGAATGATGGTGGACGGTCTGACCAAAGAACTGGATCAGGCGATCGCTGCCAAAAAGATCCCGCTGGAACAGTACAATACGTTCCTGCGCCGCATCCGCCTTCTGGAACAGTTGGCTCCCGGCACAAAACTGCTGGCAAAAACGCCGTTGAAAAATACGCCCCTTGCCCTGATCCAGGTCAAGGCGGTCAGTCCGGAGATCCGTACCCCGCTGACATTCCCGTCAGATCCCCGGTTCACTTCCAATCTCCGCACGGAGGCGGCGAAGGGTGAATTTGTATCGGTATCGTATGTATTTTTTCCTTACCGCGATGTTTCTCAGGTGGCATTTGAATTCGGCGATCTCACCGGTCCCGGCGGCGCTGTCATTCCCAAAAAACAAATGGAACTCAAACATGTCCAGTGCTGGTATCAGCCGTGGTGGAACTCCTACTTCAACGGACACGGTCACTATGTGCCGTCTCTGCTGCTGAACGACCCGGATATGATCCGCGTGGATGAGCGAACCAAGATCAATTATCTCAAATTCTATTATCCGTCCGGTATCGAGTACCACAACATCTGCGAGCCGGGCAGTGTACTGAAATACCGTGCGTTTGACTGGGCATTTGAACCGGTCTGGGATACGGATGAACTGCTGCCGGTGGACTGCAAATTCGGCAGAAACCGTCAGATGTGGCTGACGCTTCAAGTACCGAAAGATGCGAAAGCGGGTCAATATAAAGGAAATATAAAGATCACGGAAAACGGCAATGAAATCGGTACGGCGACTCTTTCCCTGAATGTCCTGCCCTTTACGCTGCCCATGCCCCGGACGCAGTTTGACCTCAAAAAACCTTTCTTTGCTCATCTTTCCAGCAAAATGCAGATCATTGAACTGACCGAGCGTCTGAAAGATCCGCAGCTGGCGGAAAAAATGACGTGGGACAACATTTATCATCAGTGGAAACACAGTCTGTTCACCCAGCCGTTCACGATCGATCCCAATAATCCGGACGCCTTCATCAAGACCGTGAATATGCAGAAGAAACTTGATCTTGAAATCCTGGCGATCAACGGCGGTGCTGCGCTTTCCGGCACACTGCGTGCATCAGCCTTCGAAAAAAAACCGCTGGAGGAAGTTGCCACAGTTGAAGTTGTCCAGAAAGAACTGGATGATCTGACAGAAAGAATCAACAAGATCGCGCCACTCATCGACAAGCATGTCGGCAGACGGGATGTGGTTTATTTCTACGGGGTTGACGAAGCACAGTCGGCTGGAACGCTGCGGTCCATGATGCCCTTCCGCGATATCGTTTACCGGAACGGCATGCAATCCATGTCAACCGGTTGGGAAAACAACTTCCGGAACGACCCCAGCCACGAAACATACCACACAACGGCGGCGTATGTTTCCCGTCACAATGCGGACCGCTGGCACGCCATCGGTGCGATGATCACCTGTTACTGCGGACCGTTCATCGGGCCGGACAACCCGCATCTGATGCGCCGTACTCACGGTCTGAATATGTACCGCAACAACTACGACGGCTGGTGGGAACTGGCATACGAAGGCGGAAGATATCATGCGTGGAACCACCGTTTCGGATACGACACAACGTACCGTCCCTTCCGTGTTCTCACGCCCACGATCAAAGGACCGCTGATCTACACCATCGCATTCCGCGGGATCCAGCGTGGTCAGGATGACATCCGTTATGCCACGCTCATGTACCAGTTGGCAGAAGAATGTTTTGCCAGCAAAAAACCGGAAAATATTGTCGCAGCCCGCAAAGCGATCGCCTGGTTCCGGAATCTTCCGATGCCTTCACCGGAAGATCTGGACGGGACCCGCGTCGGTCTGACTCACCATATCCTTACAATGAGAAAATTACTTGGCAAATCCACAGATTGAAGATAAAGGAGCAAAGAATACCTTATGAAAAAATTCCGTTTAACGATCGCCGCTGTTCTTTCGGCGCTGCCGGTGGCTCTTTCAGCAGCACAACTTGCAGACTTCAATGAGTTCACCGTATCGCCGGAAGGTCACTATGTTGACAAGACCGGACAAGTTTCCATCAAACCGGGGCGGAGCGGCTTGAAAGTCGTGGAAGGTCCCCTGCCCGGCACGAAGGCATTTGCTTTTGACGGTACGCTCCAGAGCGTTGCCAATCTTGATCTGAAAAATGTCCGGGCGAAACTGGATGGTTTTGAAACGACGGTTTCTTTCTGGGTCTATTTTGATGAATTTCAGCCGAAGGGCGAAAACCTTGCCGGAAACGACACTGGCTTCGGTTTAGCGCTGACATCTGACAGTGCATTCAATTTCAGAATGAACACCGTTTCACCGATGTCTATCGGAACGACCGGCACCGTCACGACCGGCCGCTGGAATCATGTGGCATTCCTTTATTCTCTGGAAAAACGCAACACCCAGCTGTTTGTCAACGGTTATCCGGTGTTGAATGTGGGCGCTCAGGGAAAACGTTTTCCGCTCCGTCAGGGTTACTCCTCCATCGGCAAATTCAAAGGCAAGATCTCCGGTCTGGAGATCCACAACACGATGATCGATCCCCAGACATTCCTCAATATGGAAATGACGGAACCTCTTTACAAAGCGCTTGTCGCCAGACTCGACAAGATCCTTCAGGATGCTCCGGCGGCAAAGGTCATGTACGATTCTCTCCGTTCCGAACTGGACAAAAGTTATGCGGCAAAAAAGATCACGATGATCGATTTTGACGCGTTTTCCAAGCGTCTTTCCATGACGGAACGGCTGGTTCCTGCGGTCAATGCCATGGCGAAAACGGATCTGAAAAATTCTCCGTTTGCGCTGATGCAGGTCCGCGCCATCAGCCCCATCATCCGTCTGCCGGAAGCCTATCCGCCCGACCCGGTCTATACGGATACGCTGAAGGTCAGAACGGCGAAAGATGCTTATGAAAGTATCTCCTTCATTGTTCATCCTTATAAGAACATTGAAAAATTTGAATTTGAACTTTCCGATCTCAAACACGAATCCGGTACGGTCCTTCCGGCAGCGGATCAGGAATTGAAACTGGTCAAATGCTGGTTCCAGCCGCCCTGGAACTCCTACTTCAACGGACACGGTCATTATGTGCCGTCCCTGCTGCTGAACGATGAAGAACTGATCCGCGTGGATGAACGCACCAAAATCAATTATCTGCGTCTCAACTATCCGGACGGCGTCAAGTATGTTGACATCTGTGAACCCGGCAGTGTTCTGAAGCATCCGCCCTTTGTGTATGCGTTTGAACCTGCTTACGATGCAGATACGCTCCAGCCGGTGAAACTCCGTCACGGCAGAGGTAATCAGTTCTGGCTGACGCTTCATGCACCCAAAGGAACGCCTGCGGGGATCTACCGCGGCACGTTGAAGATGAAAGCGGACGGTGTCGATGCCGGAACGGCAAAAATCGAAATGAATGTGCTGCCTTTTGATCTTCCCCTGCCCCGCACGCAGCACAATCTGGAAGAAGAATATCACACCCATCTGCACGGCTCCGACTTCTACGGTCAGTTGGTCAATGAACTCAAAGATATTGATAAAGCCCGTGAACGCGCACTGATCCACACGAAAAACCAGTTGAAGCATGGTATCCGTGACATGTCCGCCGGGTATATGATCAGTGGCCCCGGTCTCAGCGGAAAAAATGAATATTTCAAAGAAACGATGAAGATGATGAAAGAATTCGGCATCACCACCAGAAATATGCACATGGGTGCCGCTGACAGAGGCGGGCTGACACTGGAAGCACATTCTGCGAAAGTCTCTCTTGAAGATCTGTGTACGCCGGAGCGTATGGAAAAAGAAACCGCGATCTTCAAGAAAGATGTTGATAACGCGTTGAAAGCATTGGATGACAATGACATTCCGTATCAGCGCGGTTACTTCTACGGGATGGACGAAGCTACGTCAGCAAGCAGCATGCGCTTCATGTCCTATTTCCGCGACTACATCTTCCGCAAAGGCGGGCGTGTGGAATCCTCCGGCTGGCACAACAACTTCCGGAATATGCCGTCTCACGAAATGTATCACCATCAGGCGGCAGTTGTTTCCCGTGATCTTTCCAGCCGCTGGCACGCCATCGGCGGGTATCTGTTCTGCTACTGCGGACCCTTTATCGGACCGGACAACCCGGACCTGATGCGCCGCAGCCACGGTATGAAAATGTATCGTGCCAACTATGACGGCTGGATGGAACTTGCATACAATGCCAGCCGTTATCACACATGGAACCACAGATTCGGTTATGATACCACATACCGTCCCTTCCGTTTCACCATTGACACGCCCCGGGGACCTGCCATCAATGCGCTTGCCATCAACGGTATGCGTGAGGGCACAGACGATGTCCGTTATGCAACGCTGATCAATCTGCTGGCGAGAGAATGTTTTGAATCCGGCAAAATCGAAAATGCGGTTGCAGCCCGTAAAGCGATCGCCTGGTTCCGGAATCTGCCTTATCCGTTCCCTCAGGATCTTTATGCCATGAGAGACGAAATGATACCCCACATTTTAGGAATGATGAAACTTCTTGGAAAGGAAATGAAATAAGATGAAACACAGAACATTACTGACTCTCTGTCTTGTTTCCGCGTTGAGTTTTCCGGCATTTGCCGATGAATTCACGGATACATTGCAAAAAGCCGAAAGTGCGACATCCATGGAATCGCGTATGGATTTCTGGTTGAAAGCGGCTGAACTGACCAAGGACGAAAAGAAAAAAGCGGAACTTTACAGCAAAGGTTTCGATCTGGCAAAGAAGCTCAAAAATCCGGAATACCTTTCCAGTTTTTCCGCCAAGCTGCGTGAATCTCCTGCCGTTTCCAAGGAAATGAAGTCTCAGGCGTTCTATGAATCTCTCATGGCGGAACCACGTGCAAACTGGATGTTTCCCGGCACATCCTTCAGAGAATGGGAAAAACTCCTGGCGATGCCCGGTCTTGACCCCAAACAGAAAAAGCAGGTCATGCTGCGTATGCTGGACGTGTATCATGCCCAGAATCTGTGGTACAAAGAAGTGGATATGTACAAACAGCTGTTGGCGCATCCCGAACTGAATGATTTTGAAAAACAGGATATGCTTATCGCACAGGCGAATCTGCTTCTGGAAATGAACAATATGGCAGGCGCAATGGAAAGCATCAAGACCATGCTCGCCATGAAAACGCTCGCCCCTTCCCGCAGAGCGAGAGCTTATCTGAAAATGGGCGATATTCTTCTCAAGGGTCACGGCTGGTACTACCGCCCCTCCGAAGAACAGTACAAGGAAATGCGCGATTACTACATGAAGGCGATGACACTCCGTCGCGGCAACCGTTATACGCAGGCGCTGATCAGTCTTGCACAGGCGGCGTACGACCTGAAACGTTATCGTGAAGTGGTCGATCTTGCCAGCAAATATGCCAACCTCGGCAACAAACAGCTCAACCAGCAATCCTGGTCAAAAGTCAAAGAACTTCAGGGCAACAGCCATCTGAAGCTGGAAGAATACCGGGAAGCCATTGAAGTTTTTGAACAGCTGTACAAATATCAGTACAGTCTGGCTGATACCTGTATGGCACTGGGTGCATCTTACTACGGCAACGGCGACTACTCCATGGCGCTCGGTATGTATGACGAAGCACTCATCGAACTGGGTATGGCTGACGACGCCCGCCCTGCACAGTGCAAACACTGGATCAACCGTCTGAAATGGTTCAGCGGCGGCAAGAAAGTTCTGGACGATCTCCATGCGGCAAGAGCCAAGAGACTCAACGAGGAAGCTGCCGCAGCCGGTAAGGGACCTGTTGTCAAAATCAAAAAGTTTGACGCACTGCGTCCCTTCGATGATGGCAAAGACACCAAGAAAAAGAAACCGCAGAATGTTGCCGATCTGATGAAAAACGAATCGGAAGATATTCTGGAAGGCGGTCTGGATCTTGACTGATCATTCTGCCGTCTGACATCAAACAGTCAAGGGATAAAATCAGTAAAGCGGTTTTATCCCTTTTTTATTGAGGTGATCATCTTATGGAAAACATTAAAAATTCAGTTCTCGAAACAGTGGGCAATACGCCGGTCGTACGGATCGGTAAACTCAACGTGGACGGTGCGGCAGAAGTGCTGGTCAAGATCGAATCCGGGAATCCCGGCGGAAGCGTCAAGGACAGAGTCGGGATCGCGATGGTGGAAACCGCAGAACAGCAGGGGATCCTGAAACCCGGTGCATTGATCGTGGAACCAACCAGCGGAAATACAGGGATCGGTCTCGCTGTCGCCGCCGCCGTCAAAGGATATAAACTGATCCTGACGATGCCCGATACCATGAGCATTGAACGGCGGAAACTGCTTGCAGCATTCGGCGCAGAGATCGTTCTGACACCCGGCGCCGACGGTATGACGGGCTCCATCGCCAAAGCTCAGGAGATCCTTGCAGAAAATCCCGGATCATGGATGCCGCAGCAGTTTGAAAATCCGGCAAATCCCGCAGCACACGAAGCGGCAACCGGTCCGGAAATCTGGAACGATTGCGGGGGCAAACTGGATATTTTTGTTGCCGGCGTCGGCACAGGCGGAACCCTCACCGGCACGGCAAAATATCTCAAATCAAAAAATCCGGACCTCTATACCGTTGCTGTGGAACCCGCAGATTCACCCGTTCTCAACGGCGGCACTGCAGCACCCCATAAGATCCAAGGCATCGGTGCAAATTTCATTCCCGCCAACCTGGACAGAAGTCTCGTGGACGAAGTAATGGATGTCCATCACGGGGACGCCGGAAGGATCGCACGCGCTTGCGCCGCGCAGGAAGGGATCCTTATCGGCATCTCCGGCGGCGCCGCATTGTACGCCGCTCTCGAACTGGCAAAACGCCCCGAAAATAAAAATAAACGCATCCTTGCGATCCTGCCCGACAGCGGAGAACGGTATCTCTCCAGCTGGCTCTTTGAGGCTTAAATCAGAAGATATACCGCAAAGACGCGGGGCACAGCACCGCGGCGGCGTCTGCCGCCGCTGACCGGACAAGTCCGGTCTCACGCCCGGTTTTCCGGGCGTGGTGCTGTGCCCCGCATCCGTTTACAGTGGTTATGATCAGCTCTGTTTCAGGGTGCGCACATCCTGAACCATATTTGCAAACTTCAGACATCTCTGATAAGCGTCTGCGAGGAATGTGCGGACGGCTTCATCGGTCTGTGGTTCATTCTTTTCGCTTTTTTCGCGATCATAGAACGGGGTATTGCACATTGCAAGTTCGAAGCTGACGGGGCGGGTATAAGACTTGCTTGTTCCGATGATCCCGGCGAGCCGTTCCCAGTCAACGCTTCCGAAGAACGGGGGCTGATGCAGGTCGCCGTTTCCGTCGTTATCGTGGAGGTGGAGTGCTTCCAGCCGGTCCTTGTTTTCTTCGAGGAAATCCATCTGTTTCAGGGTATTGCTGTTGGCGTGACCGGAGTCGTAGCAGATCCCGATGCGTTCTGCGGGATATTCTGTCAGGATCTCACGCATGGTGATCCAGAGATCGCTCCACATATTTTCGAGGGCGATTTTGCGGTTATGTTTTTCGAGGACAGGCATCAATTCGTCCAATGTTTTTCTGAATGCGTCCATCTGTTTCTGGATGTGCGCGATATTTTCCCGTGTATGATTGTACTGGATCACGGGAAAATGCATCATCACCGCACCGCCTTCTGCGGCTTCCAGTTCAGTCATCATTTCGATGCGGTTGATCACCAGTTCCACGCCGGACTTACGCTGATATTCTTCCAGGCTGTACCAGCATTTTTCTCTGCCCTGACTGCCGTGGATATCCAGCAGAGTGAGATCCAGTTCTTTCAGGAGGCGTTTATATTCAGCCATTTCATATTTGCTGTACAGGAAATCCGTACACCACTGATGGCACCAGTGGAGATGCGTGAATCCGGCTTCAGCCAGAAGGCGGAGGGGGCGTTCAGGACTTCCGGTACTGCCGATATAATCGGTTGCGACTGCGATTTTCATAAAACCGTTCCTTTCATTATGGTATATGGTTCAGAATTTCAATTTCGGATCAGTTGCATCGCGGAGGGCATCTCCGAGCAGGTTCAAAGCCAATACGAGTACGAACATAAAGAGCGTGGCAGTGCCTGCTTCCCACCAGATACCGCGCCAGAGCTGACTCTGCCCCTGCGAGATCATAGCGCCCCAACTGGGTTCGCGCTGAGCACCGAAGCCGAGGTAACTGACAATCACCTCCGTCATGACCGCAAAAGCAAAGCGCATGGTAAAGTACACAATGATCAGATGCGACAGGTTCGGCAGGATATGACGGAATACGATCCGGGTATCGCTGACGCCCAGCGTCTTTGCCGCCTGAACATATTGCATTTCCCGGAGTTTCATCGTTTCCGCCCGGACCACGCGGCATAGCGCCACCCATCCGGTCAGACCGATCCCGAGGTAAACGGAAAGCATCCCCGGCTCAGTCCGCAGCAGAGCGGCGAGACCGGCGAAGGCACTTTCCAGTGGCGGAAAGAGAAAACCTTTTGAGACGAGGAGAGAAAATGCAAGAATAAACAGCAATGTTGGCATGGACGCGAATGTACTGTAGATCCACACCACAAAATCATCGGTCTTTCCGCCTTTATATCCCGCCCAGATACCGAGCAGGACGCCGAAAAGCGCGGAGATCAGAGATGCGATCACGCCCACTTTTACGGCAGTTTTGGCACCGAACACGGCGCGTACCAGCACCGATCGCCCCAGATAATCGGTTCCCATCCAGTATTCCCGGCAGGGCGGCAGATTCCGTTTTTCGGGTGCGATCTCTTCATAGACGGGTGTTTTTCCGGTGGCGGCACAATGTGCGGAATAGATCTCGGCAAAAACAGCCAGTCCCAGAAACAGCAGACAAATGATCAGGGACGACAAGGCGAACCTCTGTTTCATCAGCCGTTTCCAGATCATCGTGCCGTTACTCCTGACCGTCTCTGCGGAGGCGGGAAATATGGACCTGAAGCAGCGCGATCTCCGCCGGTGTGACGCCGTCAATACGACTCGCCTGAGACAGAGACGCGGGTGCGACTTTTTTCAGTTTCATCCGGGATTCATTCCGCAGACCGGGGATCAGATCGTAATCCAGCGTTTCGGGGATACGCCAGTTTTCCAGAGCGCGCAGATGCGCCACGGACATGGCTTCCTGCCGGAGATAACCTTCATAATGCGCCCGGATCACCAGCTGACGGAGTACGCGGCGGTCGAGGGGATCATCCAGCCGGAAGAACGGCAGACCTGTCTGATCCAGATCTTCCACTCTGCCGTTGCAGTCCTTGAGCAGATCCCAACGGGTCCTGCCGCCGGGCACGCGGGTCTTTTTACAGGCTTCCTCCAGCTCGGAACAGCGGTCCGCATACGCGCGGAACTGACGGTATTTGTGTTCGGGGAGGATGCCCCATTCATAGGCTTTTTCGCTCAGCCGGAAATCGGCATTATCCTGCCGGAGCGACAAACGGTATTCGGCGCGGCTCGTAAAAAGACGGTAGGGTTCCACGATCTCTTTTGTCACCAGGTCATCCACCAGCACACCGGCGTACGCTTCATCGCGTCCGGGTTCGACCTGTGTTTTTCCCTGTGCGTAACGGGCGGCATTCAAACCGGCGAACAGCCCCTGAATGGCAGCTTCTTCATATCCGCTTGTGCCGTTGATCTGTCCGGCATGATACAGACCTTTCCATTTTTTCACGCCGAGGGTACGATTGAGTTCATCCGGATAAACAAAATCATATTCGATGGCGTAAGCGTAACGGGCGATCTCCGCATGTTCCAGTCCGGGCACGGTGCGGAGCATGGCGCATTGGACTTCCGGCGGCAGACTGGTGGAAATACCGTTGACGTAATATTCATCGGTGAACTCGCCCTCCGGCTCCAGATAGAGCAGATGGCGTTCATGATCGGGGAAACGGACCACTTTATCTTCAAAGGAAGGACAGTACCGCGTTCCGATCCCTTCGATCAGACCGTTATACATCGGCGCCTTGTCCAGATTGGCGCGGACAAAATCCGCGGTTTCCTTTGTGGTGTAGGTCATGTGACACGGCATATTCCTGTTCGTGGTCTCCGGCTTGATGGAATCATCGGGGTAACAGGAGAAATATTCTTCTGCCGTTTCAGAATATTGGGCGCGCATCTTTGTAAAGTCAATACTGTTTTTCAGAAGCCGGGGCGGAGTTCCGGTTTTGAGACGCCCCATCCGCAATCCCAGTTGATCTTTCAATGCCGTGGAAAGTTCAACGGAAGGGGGATCACCCGCCCTGCCGCCGGAAAAATTCTGCAAACCGTAATGCAGTTTTCCCCGGAGAAATGTTCCGGTGGCAACAACAACAGCTTTCGTATGGAACTGATCGCCGAACTGATCGGTAACGCCGCAGACAGCACCGCTTTCCGGATCGGTCAGAAAAGAAACAGCCATTCCCTGCCGGATCGTCAGATTTTCCGTCCGTTCCAGCAGCAGTTTCATGGCACGCTGATAGCAGACTTTATCGCACTGTTCCCGGGGAGACCAGACTGCCGGTCCCTTCGTCCGGTTCAACATGCGGAACTGGATCCGCGAGGCATCCGCCACTGCCGCCATGGCACCGCCGAGCGCATCGATCTCACGAACAACGATCCCTTTGGCGATCCCGCCGATACAGGGATTGCAGCTCATCTGGGCGATATGGTCCAGATTGATGGTCAGCATCAGGGTCTTTGCCCCGGCTCTGGCAGAAGCGAGTGCGGCTTCCACAGCAGCATGACCGCCGCCGATCACGGCAACATCATAAAATTCTTCCTGCAATTTTCTACTCCTGAGTTTGATTATATAATGGTAATATATACCACTTTTATGTTTTTTTCATCATTTTATACAAGAAATTTTCACTTTTTGTGATATATTAACCGGGTATAACAGACATAACCGCGAGAGGAGAACTGAAAAATATGGATAAAAAGGTCAGAAAACAGACGCCGAAAAAGCCGCTGCACGGCGCAAGACAGAGCAAAGTCGATCCCGGTCTGATGACGATCCTTCAGCACGAAGCACATAAACTGCGCATCTTCAAACTGACGATGTCCCTTGTGATCGCGGCAGTGATCATCGGTGTGGTCATCGGGCTGATCTCCTATTTCCGCAATGAAGCAGCCGCTGAAGAACATATCGGAAAACAATTGGCATATCTGGAAAAGCTGGAAAAAACTTTTTCGGAAGATGCCGATCAACTCTACCCGTCAGCCGTCAATGCGGTCAAAGCCATGCGGACTGCGGAATGGCTCAGCGATTTTGCCGCACGCCGCCGTGACAACGAACTGCAGGATCAGATGGCGGAACGCTGTGTGAAATACGGTGCTGTGATCCGGAACACTCATCCCATCGATCAGGCACCCTTCATCACGGCAAACGCCATGCTGGATATGGCGTTCATTCCCGCCGGACAGTTTTTCATGGGCGGCTCCGGGAAAGTCGGCGACAATATTTCCCCCGCAGAACGCCCCCGGAACCGGGTGAAGATCACACGTTCCTTCTGGATGGCAAAACGCGAAGTCGATGTGTGGCAGATCAGAAAACTGATCACCGGATACAGAATGCCCGAATGGAACGGCATGAAACTGGATCAGCTGAACAGTCCTGCCGGTCGCATCACATGGGATCAGGCAATGTTCTTCTGTAAAAAACTTACCGAGGAAGAACGGAAACTCGGCCGTGTCCCCGAAGGATATGAATACCGTCTGCCGACGGAAGCAGAATGGGAATACGCATGTCGCGCAGGAACAGATACCATTTTTTACTGGGGCGACAGATTCGGCGCGGAAGGTGCAAAATACGCCAACAGTCTGGATAAAAAAGCCGGCGACAGATTCGGCTGGAGAGTCCGGGGTGAATGGGAACTTGCTCCGGCAGACCCCTACCCCGCCATGTCTCCGGTGGGCGCACTCAAGCCCAACGCATTCGGATTGTATGATATGTCCGGCAATGTGTCGGAATGGTGCTACGATTATTACAGTCCCACATTCTACTCCACCATCAGCACCATCCCCGCTGCCCGGATGGACCCCCGGAACGATGTGGCGGCTCCGGTCCAGTACAAACAGTTCCGTCCATTCGATGCCGGAACGATCACCAGAGAGATCCCCTGCAAGGTCATCCGCGGCGGGAACTGGGGCAATATGCCGTCCCAGCTCCGCAGTGCCGCCCGCGATTTCATGCCCCAGAACGAGGACAACAACGGTGTCGGATTCCGTCCGGTCCTTGCGCCGATCATCAAAAACAAGATCAGCAATCTGACGATTTGATGGAAAAAAACTCTTTTTCAGAGCCGTTTTTCTGTATATATTCTGATTTTTTGCGTTTTTATTTCTGATTTGGACTTGAGAAAACGGAAAGAATGTATTATAGTACACGATGTATGTTTGGATCAACGCGATTTTGAATGACACAAAAAACAGTTTCATGATATGAGGAACAAAATGCTGGCAAAAAAAATCTTGATCACACTTGCAGCAGCAAGTGCGGCAGTCATTCTTGCAGGCGCAAGCACAGGAATGTCCGAAAACAGTAAGCCTGAAGCAAAAGCAGTACAGGCGCAACAACCACCTGCGGCAGCGGAACAGGCAAAGCAAGCTCCGGCGAAAGCAAAAAAAGTCAAGCGCATCCCCTTGCGTCTGATGTGGATCCCCGACCCGAAGCGGACGGACCCGAGAAGCAAAACTGAGATCGCGGTCTTCCAGGCATTCAAGAAAAAATATCCTCACATTGATGTTTCTTCCTTTGCCGGTATTACGATCCCGGGCATTCAGGACGAATCCAAAATCATGCTCGCCATCGCAGGCGGCAATGCTCCGGACGTGTTCAGCTACATCAACTTCCGTATGTCTGACTCCTACATCCAGCAGAGCTTCCTCTATCCGCTCGACAAATTCATCGAGCGTGACTTCCCCGGCGGCGTCGAAGAATATATGAAGACGATCCCCGGTCCCGTGCGGCCTGTGGTCCGCCGTGAAGGTCCGGCGATCAAGGGTAACCCCGCTGGTACTTATGTCTGGGGTATGGCTGGTCACGTGAGCGTACGCGTTCTTATGTGGAGAAAAGACCTGTTCCAGGAAGCCGGTCTCGACCCCGACAGACCGCCCCAGGACTGGAAAGAACTGTATGAATATGCCAAGAAACTTTCCGACCCCAGTCAGGAACGTTTCGGTATGCATATGAGCGGCGGTCCTCAGGCATCCTGGGACTTCATGGCGTTCCTCTGGTCTGCCGGCGGTGATGCCGTGGTCAAAAACAAAGACGGCGAATGGGAAGCCGCATACGGAACCCGCGAAGCTGCCGTTGCTCTGGATTATTATGTGAGACTCGCCACAGAAGAATGGATCGACTCCGACGGCAAAAAACAGCGCGGTTATACCGCCCTTTCCGCCAATACCGCAGCCAATCAGGGCAGAAACCTCTGGAATGAAGGCTGTATCGGTATGGCAGTGCAGTACATGGACAACCGCAGTATGGCTGGTACGATCGATATGTCTCTCGTGGGCATCGGTCCCTTCCCGCCCATGGAAAAAGGCATGACATCCGGTACTGAAATCAACTCCAACATGATCGGTATCTTCTCCGGCATCGAACGCCGCAAAAACGTGGATGGCGAATGGTGTTCCGCAGAAGAGATCCGTGAAGCGGCGTGGCAGTATGTGAAGTTCATCAACTCCCGTGAAGCGCAGCAGATCACGGCAGACGTGATGGTCGCCAACGGTATGGGCAGAACCCTCAGTCCCGAATGGCTCCGCAAATACGGCTATACGGAATATCTGAAATACTTCCCCGCAGAACTGGAAGTCGTGTTCAACGATGCGATCAAAAACGGGAAACCGGAACCCTACGGCAGAAACTGTCAGATGGTCTATACCTATATGACTGAACCGCTGAACGAAGCGATGCAGCTCGCCCGTAAAAATGAATTGCCCGCTGACCGGGAAGAACGGCTGCAGCTGCTTCAGGGTCTGCTGGAAAAATCCTCCACAAAAACAACGGAACAGATGATCGGTAAACTTTCTCCCGAAGAACGCTCCCGCCGTAACGGCTGGGCTGTGGTCGTGGGTATCGCCATCTGCGCATTGTTCTGCTATGCACTGCACCGTATCTGGATCATCTTCTCGCCGAAGGACAGTTATTCCGGCAAGCGCCGCGGCTGGGAATTCCGCAAAAATGCACTGGGCTATCTCATTATGATCCCCGCCTTGCTGAGTATCCTGATCTGGATCTATTATCCGATGATCTCCGGCTCCATGCTCCTCTTCCAGGATTACCGTGTGGTCGGCGGCTCCACCTTCACCGGCATGAACAACCTTGCGGACGTTCTGTTCAGTGTTGACTGGTGGAAGAGTGTGTACAACACGCTGCGTTACATGGTGCTGATCCTGGGTCTGGGTTTTGTCGCCCCGATCATTCTGGCGATCCTGCTTCAGGAAGTTTCTCACTGCAAAATCGTTTACAGAACGCTGTATTACCTGCCTGCCGTGATGAGCGGTCTGGTGGTGATCTACATGTGGAAACTCTTCTATCAGTCCGGTCCCACCGGTATCATGAACCAGGTGCTTCAGTCCATCACAGACGGGCTCAACTATGTTCTGGTTCCCATTGTTTCCCTGTTCGATCACGGTTATACCGGGATCGTGTTTGAACCGATCGCATGGTTGGAAGACTCCAAATGGGCAATGCTCGCGTGCGTACTGCCCGCGATCTGGTCCAGTGCCGGTCCGGGCTGTCTGATCTATCTCGCCGCGCTCAAAGGTGTGCCGGATGACACATACGAAGCCGCCGAAATCGACGGTGCCAACTTCTTCCAGAAGATCTGGCATGTGACACTGCCCACGCTGAAAGCGCTGATCATCATCAACTTCGTGGGTGCCTTTATCGGTGCTGCACAGAGCGGTGGTATGATCCTTATTATGACATTCGGTAACGCCGACACCAACGTGGCGGAACTGCAGATCTTCAAAGAAGCCTATACCAACCTGCGGTTCGGCACAGCCATTGCGATGGCATGGGTGCTGGGTGTCACCACACTGCTCTTCACGATCTATCAGTTGAAGAAGCTCTCTAACATGGAATTCAAAACGACGGGGAAATAAGAAAATGGCAATTATCGGTCAAGTAGAACGTAAGAACTGGAAAGTCAAGTTCCTGAACGTAATGATCCATGTTGTGCTGATCATCGGCGCAGCCACAATGGTCTATCCGCTTCTTCTCATGCTTTCCGGCTCGGTCAAGAGTGCTGTGGACTTCAAACAATTCACAGTTGTTCCTGAATATCTCAGTTCTGAAATGGAAGGCAGAACCCTTCTGTTCCGGAAACATCTGGCAACAAAATACAATACCAAAGTGTTGCGTATGTCTGCGGACTTCAAAGATCCCAGCGCGACCTTTGACAATGTGATGCCGCCGGAATACAGCAATGCAAAAATGGTTGCAGATTATGCTGAATTCCTCGGCGAATGTAAAAAAGAACTGCCCCACTACTGGTTTGTGACCGGTATGGCATTGGAAACCGGGATCGACGCGCTGTCCGTCCGTAACTACCGTAAATTCCTGCAGGAAGCGGAATACGGCGGCGAAGGCAAAGAAGGTCTCAGCAAGATCAACAAGCAATTCGGCACTCAGTATGCCGCATGGGATGAACTCTCCCTGCCCGCAGAAGACTTCGTTCTGCGCCGCAGTGTTACGGATTACGACACCAGCAATGTGCTGAAATCCATCAGAGAATTCAAGTACAGCAAATACATCGGCAGACTGGAAGAAGTCTGGTTCGACATAGAAGGCGATATGATCGCGATGCTGCGTCGTGACATCAGCCGCAATCTGAAACAGATCAACCAGACCCTCGGCACGAAATTCAATTCCTGGCAGGATGTGACGGTCCCCGCGACTGTCCCGACTGACAATCCGAAGTTCGCGCTCATGTGGGAAGATTTTGTCAAAGGCGAAATCAACCTGGACTTTGTCACGGTCGATGTGGCAAAAGCAAATGTTCCGTGGCGCGCATATCTGCAGGACAAATACAAAGATATTGCCACGCTGAACAAGATCCTCCGGACGGATTACAAATCCTTTGATGATATCACCATCAGTGCCACGAAGCCCGCAGGCGGCGTTGTCCGTACGGACTGGCAGGACTTCATCAAAGCCAACTCCACGCCGAAAAAACTGTGGAGCGATTTCCTGAAAGCCAAATACAAAAATCAGGTTGCCGCCCTGAACAAGGCACACGGCACCAGTTACAAGACCTTCAACGAAATCAAAGACTTTGACACCATTGACATCAGCAAACTGGCAGCGGATTCCCAGCTGTTGAAAGATGTTCAGGAAGTGATCAAACAGGTTGCAGACAACAAGAAAAAAGAATTGTCTCCCGATGCGCTCACGATCAATACGTTGGCAAACCGTTACCGCAAATGGCTGCAGACCCGTTTCAACGGCAGTGTTGAAGCGATGAACAACGCCTATTGCAATGGTTTTACCGGTTTTGATGTGATCCCGCTCCACGAACTGCCCGCCGGCGAAAAGAACCTGGCGGAAAATGCAGACTGGACCGAATTTGTTGCGTCCCTCGACCCGAAAAACATCGCGCTCGCGCGTCAGGCAACATCCGATTACAAAGCGTATCTGAAGAAACTGTACACCAAAGACGGCAAATGTGATTACGCCCAGATGTCCGTGGATTATCAGCGTACCATCCGTTCCGGTGAAGACAACGATATTCCCGCTTATCTGAAATATCCCGAAGCTCCTGCCACGGATAAAGCCCGTGCCGATTATCTGAACGCCATCAAGAGCGGCAAGTTCAGCAATATGTACCGTGTGTCTGCCTCGGAAGAATTCCAGGCGGCATGGCAGGCATTCCTGAAGAAGAAATACGAAACGGTAAATAAACTCAATATCGCATGGCACCGTGCGCCCCAGACATTCGATCAGGTTTCCCTGCCGACACGGGAACACGAATGGAATCTGGTGGAAACGGAAGGTCCGAAACTGCGGAATGAATACCTGAAACGGAACTACCTGATGGTGTTCAATACCCTGTTCACCAACGGTAATGCGGCTGTCAATACGCTGATCTACTGCTTCCTCGCAGTGCTTGCGGCATTGCTGGTCAACCCGTTGTGCGCATACGGTCTCTCCCGTTACAAACCGGCTTCTTCCTACAAGATCCTGCTGTTCCTGATGCTCCCGATGGCGTTCCCCGGCATGGTGCTGGGTATCCCCCAGTTCCTGCTCATCAAGAACTTCGGCTTGTTAAACACCTTTGCGGCTCTGATCCTGCCCGGTATGGCAAGCGGTTACTCCATCTTCCTGCTGAAAGGCTTCTTCGACAGTCTGCCCAAGGAACTGTTTGAATCCGCCGCCATTGACGGTGCCAGCGAATGGACTGTTTTCTGGCACATTGCCATGGGGCTTTCCACACCGATCCTGTCCGTTATCGCGCTGGGTGCTTTCACCGGTGCTTACGGTAACTTCATGATGGCGTTCCTGCTCTGTCAGGACAAGACCATGTGGACTATGATGGTGTATCTGTATCAGTTGCAGCAGCGTGCGGCACCGTCCGTCGGTTTTGCGGCTCTGGCAGTTGCAGCCATTCCCACCTTGATCGTGTTCGTGTTCTGTCAGAACATCATCATCAAAGGTATTGTGGTCCCGACGGAAAAATAAGAAGGACACAAACGCTTCGAATCGAAAGCCTGCGGTATCCCAGCTGCAGGCTTTTTTACGGACGGAAAGAATATTACAAAACTTTAATCTATTTGTAAGGTTCAGGTTTTGACCGCAGATTATATTACTCTGCAGAAACAGAACATTATTCACAGAAAGGCTTTTATGACACAGGAAAAAAAACCTGCCCGGATCAGTTGGTATTTCTGGAGCGTTTTTCTTTTATTCGCACTGACCAATATGATCAGTTGTCTTCACATCGGCAGTTGGGGTGCGGCAACAGTCACCGTGATCGCGACGGCGCTGATCGTATATCCGCTGCTGGAAATGGTCCCGGCGGTCCTGATTACTGCGCTTCTGTTTTTCTTCACGCGGAAATGGCAGCAGACCGCAAAGCGTGCCGTACTGTCGGGCGCCGTACTTTTCCTGTGTATCTTTCCCCTGCATCTGATCCTGTTGTTTGACGCGATGCTGTATTTCCGTTACGGGTATCACATCAATCCCCACATTATGAACATTTTTATGACGCCGGGCGGATTTGAAGCCATGGGCATGACCACCAAAGAACTGGTGGAAGTCGGGCTGGGGATCACGGTCCTTGCAGGACTTCACGCCGGACTTCTGATTTTTCTTGCACAGCCGCGGCGTCTTGCGGAAAAGGGGATCCCCCGCAATTTTCTGTATTCGCTGATTGCTGCGGCGGCGCTTCTGGCGATCTTTCTGCCGACCAATATGTTCACCTATTCCTATGCGCATTTCAAGATGAATTCCGAACCACTGCTTGCGGCGAACGCCATTCCCATGTATATCCCGGTGACGAGTGCATCTTTCTTCAAAAAACTCGGTCTTGTTCAGCCGGACAGAGAGGGGATGCTGCTGAAACTCCGCAAAGATGTCAGTCTTTCCGGTTATCCGGCAAATCCGATCCGCCGGACGCCGTTGTCAGAACGGAAGCGGTACAATATCATCTGGCTCGCCTGTGAATCCTGGGCGGCGCGTCTGTACTCGCCGGAGATCATGCCGGCAACGGCAAAATTTGCGAAGAAAGGGATCACGTTCCGGAATCATTTCAGCACGGGGAATGTGACGAGACAAGGGGTATTCGGTATGTTTTATGCGCTGCCGGGCTCCTACTGGCATCCGTTTTTTGCGGCGCGCCGGAGTCCGCTGCTGCTGGACTGGCTGAAGGAGGACGGCTACACCTTTGACTGTATCACATCGTCCAAATTCAGTTATCCGGAGTTTGACCAGACGGTCTTTGTGAATGTGCCGGGCGAAAATCTGATCAGCGATTACAAAGGTGCGACCTGGGAACGGGATCAGCGGAACATCAAACGCCTGCTTGAAATCCTGAACAACCGTTCTGCCGGAAATGATCCGTTCTTTGCTTTCATGTTTTTTGAATCGTCTCATCATCCCTACAGTTTCCCGAAGGAATCTATTGTTTATCCGGACTATATCGAACCTTTCAATGCGGTACAGACAACGGAAAAAGACGGACCTGCGATTTTCCGCCGCGCCGCCAATACTGCGCGTCATCTTGACCAGTGTCTGGCAAAGATCTACCGTTTTCTGGAGGAGAAGGACCTGCTGAAAAATACGATCGTTGTTCTCGCCGGAGACCACGGGGAGGAATATTACGAAAAAGGCAGACTCGGCCACAGCAGTGAATTCAATAATGAACAGACAAAAACGACTCTGATCCTGTATTATCCGGGGATCACGCCGGGCGAATACACGAAAATGAGCAGTCACATGGACATCGTTCCCATGCTTGCCAAGCACTTCGGGGTTCAGAATCCGGCATCGGATTATTCCTGCGGGATGGATCTGCTGGATGAAAGTCAGGTCCGGCGTTATGCGTTGATCGCGGACTGGGACAGAGTGTTTTTTGCCGGAGAAAAATACAAATCGCTGCTGCCGCTTGACGCCTTGAGTTATGCAAGCCAGACCGTGACAGACGGCGATGACAAACCATTGGACAGCACATCAGAATTTTACCGGGAATACACCAAAGACCTGATCCGGGTCCAACACGATCTCGCCCGCTTTACAACGCAGGCGGATAAAAAATGATCCCGGTTCACGGAAGAAAGGACCGTATCCGATGAAAATCCTCCTGATCGAAGATGACGCAAAAACAGCGGAATATGTCAAGCAGGGCTTGAAACAGTGCGGTTATGTTACGGAAGTGGCATCAGACGGCGCCACAGGACTGCTCCGCGCAGAAACCGAAGATTTTGATCTGGCGATCATCGATATCATGCTGCCGAAAATAGACGGGTTCACCGTGATCCAGAAAATCCGGGCGGCAGAAAAAAAACTGCCGATCATCATCCTTTCCGCCTGCGACAGCGTGGAACACAAGATCAAAGGGCTGGAAACGGGCGGCGACGATTATCTGGCAAAACCGTTTTCCTTTGCCGAACTCCTTGCCCGTATTCAGGCGCTTCTGCGGCGTGCAAGCAGCGTTTCCGAACCGGTCTCTCTGGAATATCTTGACTTGAGCATGAACTTTGTCAGACGCAAAGTTTTCCGCGGTGGACAGGAGATCCAGCTTCAGCCGCTGGAATTCCAGCTGTTGGAATATCTGATCCGGAACCGGGGCAGAGTCGTCTCGAAGACCGTGATCCTGGAACATGTGTGGGAATACAATTTCAATACGGATACCAACATTGTGGAAGTCTGCATTTTCCGGCTCAGGGAAAAGATCGATAAACCGTTTGAACGGAAATTGATCAAAACAGTCCGGGGCTTCGGTTATGTTCTGGAATAAAAATTTTTTCCGCAGCAGCAAATTCCGGCTCGGTGCATTTTTTGCTGTATTTCTTTTTGTTGCCCTGACGGCGGTCGGATTCACCGTTTACAAACTGCTTCAGATGGAATTTCTGAAGCACATGGACAACCGTCTGCGGGAACTGTATTACGATATCGAATACGAATATCTTTCCGGACAGAAACCGACGCCGGAATGGGAATATGTCCGCCGGGTCGATAAATTACCGGTCGGGTTCAAGGAACTGGCAAAGAAGACCGTGCCGGATCTGAAACCGTCGGGATTTTTCCAGAACATTGAGGACAGACATCTGTATCAGGTTTTCGGCTTCATCGGCAATGAATTCATATCCCTGTCTGCCAGAGCGGACGGAACCGGTCTTGATATCCGCCGGATGTTGCTGCCACGGTCCGGCAGACATTTCACGCTCCGTGCCGACAAGATCTTCGATACGGACGAACAGGCGGATTTTTATCTGCTTCTGGGAAAAGACAACGCCATTATTGCGGAAGCGGCGTACAACGAACTGCCGATCCTGCGGGTTCATGATTATCCGGCGTATGTTCCGGGTAAAATCGTTTACGAAACGATCAAGGGGAGCCGACACCGCATCCGGATCGCCTATAAGAAACTCATTCACGGCGAAACGCTTGTTCTCGGTTTGAGTATGCACGCCAGTGACGAAAATCTGGAACTGGTGGCTGTGATCTTCATCTGGAGCAGTATTGCGGTGTTCCTGCTCTGTCTGGCAATCGGTTTTGTTGCGGGCAACCGGATGCTCAAGGGCGTGGAACAGATCGGCAGGACCGCACGGAAGATCGCCGCCGGAGACTACACGCTGCGTGTTTCCGAAAAACAGGAGGGTACAGAATTGCAGCAGTTCGCCGCAAATTTCAATTTCATGCTGGAAAACACAGAAAAACTGATGAACGAACTGCGGACCATCTCCGATAATATCGCACACGATCTGCGGACTCCTCTCACCCGCATCATGACATGCTCCGAAGTCACCATCAACGGGGAACAGACCATCGAAAATTACCGGGACGCCCTGCTGGACAACGCGGAAGAATGCAGACGGATGATCGCATTGATCAATATGATGTTGGATATTTCCAGAACTGCAAACGGAACATCCGCCCTCCACTATGAAAATTTTGATGCGGCAGATCTGCTCCGTCAGACGCTGGAGACGATGGAAATGCTCTCCGAGCAGAAACAGATCACACTGAACGGAAAAGAAATCGCACAAACCTGTCCCGTCTCTGCGGACAAATTGAAACTGCGGCAGGTGTTTGCCAATCTGGTGGACAATGCGGTGAAGTTCACACCGGATGGCGGCAGCATCGCCATCTCCCTGAAATATCAGTCCGGCAAAAATGTATTCATTTTCCGGATCTCGGACAGCGGCTGCGGGATCGCGCCGGAGGATCAGCAGAAAGTCTTCAAGCGGTTCTTCCGTACGGATTACAGTCGGCATCTGCCCGGAAACGGTCTGGGCTTGAGTCTTGTTCAGGCGATCGTTCAGGCGCACGGCGGGGCCATCGAACTGAAAAGCGAATTGAACCGGGGCACAACATTCACGATCACCTTCCCCGTTTCCCCGGAAAGCCGTCAGAACTGACAGAAAAATCTGCCAAAATCCGCAAAATCTGCCAAATTTGTCAATTTTTTGCTTGACAAAGGCAGGAACATGCCTTATGTTACTGATGATACTATAAAAATAATATAAAATTTTCCGAGAGGAACTGACGATGAACGAAGAATACGAAAATCCGGAAACCGGTACAGAAGCGGATGCGGAAATCGCAGAAGAACAGCCGCGGATGCGCCGTTACTACGAAGAAGAAAAAATCTCGTTTCAGGATTTGCAGAAACACGTTGGCGGTCCTTTGATCTCCATTGTGCTTCACGTGATCATCCTGATCGTGCTTGGTACGGCAGTGATGTTCGATCCCCCCAGCAAACAGGAAAAAGAAGATGTTGTGGTGGAAATGAAGAACATGGAAGTGGAACCGCCTCCCGAACCGCCCCCGCCGCCGCCGCAACCCCAGGAAGAAGTCATTACCGACCAGACCTTTGTGGACGTTCCCATGGAACGCCCCACGATGCGCCCCACCGAATCTGTGGCAAACGTCGCGGAACCGGTCTCAATGGCGAATACGAACTTCGACAACGCCGCGCTGGATTCCTCTGTTCCTGAAGTGGAAACCAACCGCTCCCAGTTGAAACTTTCCGGTGCATTTGCCGCCCGTTCCGGCGCCGGCAGAAAACTCGCCATCAAAAAATACGGTGGTTCTGCAGCAACGGAACGCGCTGTGCTGAAAGCGCTCGACTGGCTCGTTTCCGTTCAGAATGAAGACGGATCCTGGGGCGATTTCGAAGACGAATACTCCCACAAAGTCCAGTTGACCTGTTATGCGCTTCTCTGCTTCCTCGCGCATGGTGAAACGCCTCAGTCCGAAAAATACGGCGAAGCACTCATGAAGGGTCTGAAACGGGTTCTGCGCTGGGAAGAAACCGGCAGAGTCGAAGCCGGTACCAACGAAGAAGGCAAACCCAAATACGACTATATCAATCACTGGAACCGTCTGGACAGTCAGGCGCGTATCTGTATCGTTCTTGCGGAAGGCTTTGCCATCACCAAGATCCCCGCACTGGAACGCGGTATGAACCGTTCTGTTGACCGGATCATCGGATGGCAGAACCCCCAGGGCGGTTTCTGCTGGCACAAAGATCCGAGAACCGGCGAACAGATCGACCACTTTGACCTGTACAACGGCGCATTTGCGTACAACGCCCTTTACTCTGCCTACAACGCAGGTTGCGAACATCCCAAGATGGAAGAAGCCATCAAGCGTTCCATCAACGCTCTGGCGAAGAAACATGCGGACAAACGCGGCGGTTTCAGCAGAGGTGCTGTGAACAAGGAAGGTCACGGCGATGTCCAGTTCAACGAAACGGCTGAAGGTACCCTTTACCTTTATCTGATGGGTGACAACGGCAGATCCGCCCAGAGAGGTTATGAATGGCTGATCAATCACAAGCCCAACGGCAAGGACAACTCCGAGCTGCGCATGGACTTCAAGAATCTGCCGTCCCAGACCCCGGCTGTCGGTTGGTACTATATGACTCAGGCTGTCTTCCAGGCAACATCCGGTCAGGGCAAAGTCTGGACCCAGTGGAACAACTCTGTCTGCAACAACCTGATCCGCGAACAGCACCACGACGGTTACTGGATGCCCCCTGCGGACAAGTACAAACACTATGAAGAAAAAATGATCACGCTGCCCAACGGCAGAAAGAAACTTGAAAAAGTTGAAAAGATCTACAACGAATCCGCACTGGGCGGCTGGACGGAAGGCAACGCAAAACTCTGGTCCACGACCTTCTTCTGTCTGACGCTGGAAGTTTACTACCGCTACCTGCCCACCTTTGAAGCGGACGGCACCAAAGCGTCTCTGGAAATCCACAAAGGCGGTCAGGCGCCCGGCGAAGCTGAAGAAAATGTGGATGATTCTGTCAGCGACGATGATATTTCGCTGGATTGATCCAATGGTCATCTGCGGCGGGACTTGTATGGAGTCCCGCCGTTTTTCTTCTGCAAAAGGGTATTAAGCAAGTCAGTTTTTGAGGTTGTTATGTCATATCAGGTCATCGCAAGAAAATGGCGTCCGCAGAAATTTTCGGACATGGTCGGTCAGGAGCATCTTGCCCGGACATTGAAAAACGCGGTCAGTTCCGGCAGGATCGCCCATGCGTATCTCTTTGTGGGTCCCCGCGGGATCGGTAAGACCACTACGGCGCGTATTTTTGCGAAAGCGGTGAACTGTCTGCATCCCATTGACGGAGAACCCTGCTGCCAGTGTACCAGCTGCAAATCCATTGCGGATGAGACCAATGTGGATGTGATCGAAATTGACGCTGCCACCCACACACAGGTGGAAAAGGCGCGTGAATTGTGCGAAGATGTGCTGCATCTGCCCATTTCCTCCAAGTACAAGATCTACATCATCGACGAAGTCCACATGCTCTCCAAAAGCGCATGGAACGCTCTGCTGAAAACCATCGAAGAACCGCCCGCCCATGCAAAATTTATTTTTGCAACGACCGAAGTGAACAAAGTGCTGCCCACGGTCATCAGCCGTTGTCAGCGGTTTGATCTGCGGCGGATCAAAGCGGCGGATATTGCCGGCAGACTGCGTCTCATCTGCGATGCGGAACGGGTCCGGATCACGGACGGTGCGCTGCAGATCATTGCCCGTGCTGCAGACGGCGGGATGCGTGATGCCCAGTCGCTGCTGGATCAGATGATTTCCTTTTTCGGTTTCGACAATGCGGAAGGGATCACGGAAGATCAGGCGTTGTCTCTGTTCGGTCTGGCGGCATCGGCAGATATGGAAATGCTGATCCGTTCCATCGTCTCCAATGACCGTGCTTCGGCACTGGAAACGATCCACCGTTTTGCGGTTTCCGGCAAAAATCTTGAAACTTTATATGAAGAGATCATCGCATGGCTCCGGGGCATCATGCTGTGCCGGATCGTCAGCAACCCCGCTGAACTTCTGGAAGATTCCCAGGAAAAAGTGGAACTTTACAAACAGATCGCCGCAACGGTCAATCCCGGTGCAGTCCAGCGGTTGATGGAACAGCTTTCCTCCTCCGGCTACCTGCTGCGGGAAGCCATCAACAAACAGGTCTTTATGGAGTCCATTCTCCTGAAAGCCATGCGGATCGCCCATGCGGTGCAGATCGAAGATCTGATCGCCCGCTTGAATCAGCTCCGGAACGCCGGAGAACTGGATGTGGTCCGCTCTCTCGTCCCCCTGTACGAAATGCCTGTGGGACAAATCGTTGTCCCGAAAGATTCCGTATTCGCTCCGGCGTCAGGAAAAACGGTGGAAACAAAACTGGTGGAGGCGGAACCGGTTCAGGAACTCCCCCCTCCGCAGCCGGCACCGCACCCTGTGATGCAGCAAACGGTGCCGGCACCCCCAAAACCTGAAGAAATAACGCCCGATCCCGAACCGGAAGAGCGCGAAGAGATCGTTCCGGAAGATGTACCCCCTCCCCCCGATCCGGTCGAAGAAATCCCGGAAGATACGGTGGTTGAAGAAATCGTTCCGGCGTCTGCGCCCCCTGCCCCCGATCCGGTTGAGGATGTCCCCGATACAGAACCGGAAACGGTCCCGGACACGCAGGATCCTGCCGATCTTCCTGTATCACAGGACAAAGCGGATTTTTCGGCTGAAACTTTGTGGCAGGAAATGATCATGGATATCCGGGAAACGATCAAACGGTTTGTGCTTGCCGATGCGATGACCGATGCAACACCGGTAATGATCGACGGCAATATCCTTGTGATTGCCTTCGATCAGGATTATGAGATCGTTCAACAGCATCTGACGGAACGGGAACTGCCTCTGCTGCAATCCCGTCTGCGGGCGATCTCCGGCAATCCGGATGCGGACCTGTTCATTGAACGCAGACCGGGTCTGGCAACGCCGCTGCAGATCAGCAAACGGGAAGATGTGACGAAACTGATGTCAACCGCTGCCAACGATGATTTTGTGCGTGATGCTCTGGATCTGTTTTCCGGCAGACTTGCCGATGCTCATAATGCAGCAGAAACAGTTTCAGAAAAATAACAAAACAGTTCCCTTGACATACACAGATTTGTGCTGTATATTTTGTTGCGTAAAGAAAAAATATTCCGAAAGCAGAGTTGAACCGTGGGTAAATTGAATCAGATCAATGTTGAGAAGCAGACGCATCCGGATCTTTCTGTACTCAGCCCCTTTGATATTGCTTACGAGTATCATTTCCAGCCCGAAAAAGATTTTCACGGCGATTCCCACTACGCGCTCCAGTTCTGCATCGTTCTTTCCGGCAGTGCCGAGATGATGATGGAAAACTTCAGCGGGAACTACGAGACCGGCGATCTCTGGTGGAATATGTGCTGGGAACCCCACGCATACCGCCTGATCGGCAAACGGAACTTTGTCATGGCGGTAAATATCGATGTGGAACAGCTTGGTTCCTGCAGTCCTTTCGGCGGCTGCAACTGGCTGGCTCCTTTTGTGGCGAAACCGTCGAAACGTTATCGGCCTGCGACTCCGGCGGAGCGCGCATTTATTCTGGATAAGGGGCGGCGTCTGTTCCATTTGAGCAAAAAAAAAGAAAACAACTGGCGGATCTCCTCCTGGCTGCTGATCCATGAACTACTTCTTTTTGCCATCAACCACATGGAATGGAGCAATCTGGAACCGCGCAGCGAAAAAGATTCCAGCCTGAACGCATTTTCACGGATCCGCAAAGCCCTGAACAAGGTGTGGATCTCGGATGCCCGTCCGCCCAATCTTTCAGAAGCGGCAAAGATGTCGGGGTTGAGTTCCAGCCGTTTTTCGGAATTGTTCCGCAGGACTATGGGTGTGAGTTACGGAAAATTTGCCATCCGCGTCCGGATGTCCAACGCGGCAAAAGATCTTCTTTCCGGCAGATTCTCGCTGGAAGAGATCGCCCAGAAGTGGGGTTTCTTTGATTCTGCCCATTTCTGCCACGCGTTCAAAAAATTCTACCGGATCTCCCCCAGCCTTTTTGCATCCCGCAAAACAATGATCTGAACGGGCTCTTACCGTTTCCGGATCCTCCCCGCGATCATAAAAATTGCGCCGATGGAACTGACAGCGATCAGCACTGCAGTAAACACAGTAGTGATCACGACCGCATCCTCCGGACTGCATCCGGATGCACTGTACACGGCGGCAACAATGGCATCCCGGGTCCCGATCCCGCCGGGCGTCACGGGGATCACCCCCGCAACTTCACCGAGCAGACCGCCCAGAAGAGATGCAGACCACGCCCCGCCGGGAACGGCAGCCGCAGCAATACAGGCAAACGCCGCAGCATAGAGCGGGAACAGCAGCAGACCGGAAACAAGCCCCCAGAACAGCAGTGTTCCGCGGCGGTCCTGATAAAGATCGATCACGGCGGCAACGCGACTGCAGAAACCTTTTGTCAGGCGGTCAAGCCAGTCATAAATCTTCCGGAAGATACTGATTTTCAGAAAGATCCGGTAATAAAACAATGCAAAGATAAACACGAGACCCGCCACCGCCGACAGGGCGCAAATCAACATGGTCAACCGGATGCCGTCGGAAAAACGCCGGATCACCGGCAGATAACACGCCATGACCAGCAGAACGGAAAAAAGCAGTCCGGCAAACCCGCAAATGCGGTCGGCAAGAATGGAAAAAATGCCGTTGAACCGCTGACTGTTATCCAGTTTTGCAGCAAGCAATCCCGCTTTCACCAGATCGCCGCTGACAGCTCCTGCGGGGATGAACAGGGTAAAAAAGATGCCCTGCATCGTCAGGGACAACGCTTGCAGAAAAGAGAGATCCACCCCGACACAGCGGAGCAGAACGCGCCACCGGACAGCGGTCATCACATTCTGGACAAACAGGCTCAGGGCGGCGAGAACGATCCACGCCGGAGCGAGCCGTGCGAAGTCTGCCGTGCTGACACCTGATCGGCTCAAAAGCCAGACGATCACGCCAACCGCGAGGGCGGCCTTGAGGATCCCCCACAACAGGGAAAGACATTTTTCCTGAATTTTATTCACAGGCTCACACCGTTCCGTGCGTTGTTCTGGATCTCCAGCGCCGCATCTCTCAATCCGAAAAGATCGATCCGGGCAACATCAATGATGGCATTGCCTTCCTCACCTGCCCCGGTAATGGTTTCCAGAATACCGAGCATCTCATTGGCATCGGCAATAAACCGTTTGGAAAGCGCGATCCGGAGGGCGGGCATATCGCCGGGTTCCATTTCGATCAGATCCGTCAGACGCGCCATCGTCCTGCCGGTCAGGGTCAGGATCCGCACCAGTTTCTGCGCAGTATCACCGGCAGTTGTCCGCAGGGAAAACAGGGTACTGATTTTGCGTGTCAGACGGCAGCAGATGATGTACGGCCCGGCACCTTCCCGCTTGATCCATTCTTCATCCCAGCGGCGCCGTTCTTCTTCGCTGACGGCGTCCTCCGGCGGCTGACGGGACGGATCTTCCGGCTGACGGAATGGCCAGACGCCACCGGCAGGCGTCAATGCTTTCTGACGCTGGATATTTTTGTAAATGATCTCATCTTCAGCGGGCAGATCAATATACCGGGGCAGTTCTGCGAAATAGGCACTGATGCGGGCATCGTCCTTCCGCAGTTCCTGCTCCCAGTCAAATTCATCCCACTGTTCTTTCAGAGGCGATGGCATGGGCGGAGATCTTTTATTTCTGCGCTTTGAGGCGCTTTGCGGCTTCTTTATCGAGTTTCACGATAATGTCTTCGCAGGGTGCATCGCCCCAGAGTTCTTCCAACTGATATTTTTGTCTGGCTTCCGGACTCATCACGTGGATGATGGCGTACCCGAAATCGATGATGATCCAGCCGCTGCGCTGATCCCCGTTGCAGAGAATGGGACGGATGGACAGTTTTTCCCGGACCTCACGCTGAATACGCTCGGCAATCGCGCCCACATGGGGCTCGGAAAGACCGGAACAGAGGATGTAGTAATCGCTCTGGGCAGTTTCAAGTCCGCGCATATCCAGACGGAGAATATTTTCGGCTTTACGGTCATAAGCGACCTGTTCACTGATCTCGATCAGCTGTTCCGCAACCGTTTTTTCAGCAGGTTCTTTCGCGGCGGTCGTTTTCTTCGCGGCAGTCGTCTTCTTTGCGGCAGTCGTTTTCTTCGCGGCGGTCGTCTTCTTCGCGGCGGTCGTCTTCTTCGCGGCAGTCGTTTTCTTCGCGGCGGTCGTTTTCTTTGCGGCGGTCGCGGCTTTCTTTTTTGTTTCAGCAGTCATGAGTTTGTCTCCGTGTTGATATAATATTTTTGTTTTTGTATGATCTCCATAACGGCGGGTGGTACTGCCCCATCGGGCAATGCCTGCCCCTTTGCCAGCATTTCGCGGATGCCGGAGGAGGAAACGGGAAAAGGCGGGGCATCGTTCAGGATCCCGGCGGAAAGTTTTTCACATTCGCTGGGTGACCAGTGTTCCAGCAGCGCGTTTCTGTCGATGCGGCTGCCCGCACGGGGATAAGTCAGGACAGAAAATTCCGCCACGATCTCCTTCGCCTTGAACCACAAATGAAGTGTTGCCAGACTGTCCCCGCCGATCAGCAGCAAAATGTCATCACCGGGATAACGCCGCGCCAGTTCACGAAGGGTGTCAATGGAATAAGAACGCCCTGTCCGTTCACATTCGATGTCGGAGATTTCCGTACCGGCGATCCCGTCCGCAGCAGCCGCAAGCATTTCGCGTCGCACGGCATAGGGCGAGATGCAGCGATCGGTTTTGTGCGGCGGCTCGGGAGCAGGCACAAGAAGGACCCGGTCCGCGATCCCTTCCGCAAGGATGTACCGGATCAAAGCAATGTGTCCCGCATGAACAGGATCGAATGTGCCGCCGAACATGGCAATCTTCATTTTTTTATTTTACTCCTTGAAAAAATAATAAACCATGGTATTTTAGCGTAAAAATGGAAAAAGGCAAATCGAAAGTTGTGAAATATGCAAGAAATTTTATTTATACCACCGGAACAAGTCACAAAATCTCGCGAATGGCAGGGAATGCGGGAGATCATCAGGACGCTCCATGATGCCGGATTTACGGCGTATCTCGTAGGCGGAGCAGTCCGGGATCTGCTGCTGGGAAAGACGGCAAAGGATTATGATGTTGCAACAAGTGCCACCCCGGATGAGATCCTGAAACTCTTTGATCACGCGGTCCCGCTGGGCGCATCTTTCGGCGTCATCACGGTGATCATCGATACGATCCCGTATGAGATCGCCACCTTCCGGGAAGAACGGGAATACAGCGACGGCAGACACCCGGAAGAAGTTCTTTACTCCGATGATCCCGCCACCGATGCCGCACGACGGGATTTCACCATCAATGCCCTCTTTTTCGATCCGGAAAGAAATGTGATCCTTGATTCCGTCAACGGCGTACACGATCTGAAAAAAGGGATCCTCCGCACCGTGGGCGATCCCGAAAGACGGTTCCGCGAAGATCACTTGCGGATGATGCGCGCGGTCCGCTTCGCAGCACGGCTCGGATGCGAGCCGGAATGTGAAACGGAGCGTGCGATTTCGCTCCTTGCCCCGCTGGTCAGAAGCGTATCCGCTGAACGGATCAGAGACGAACTGGAAAAAATGCTGCTCCATCCCAGCCGGGAAAAAGCATTCCGGATGATGGCACGGACCGGACTGCTGAAAGAGGTGCTGCCGGAAATCGACATCATGCAGGGTGTGACCCAGCCGGAAGCATTTCACCCCGAAGGAGATGTGTTTGAACATACCATGCTGATGCTGTCACATATCGCCGTACCGGGACCGGAGATCGTCTGGAGCGTTCTGCTGCACGATGTGGGCAAACCCCGCACCCGGACGATCAAAGACGGGATCCCTCACTTTTACGGACACGAAGCCGTTGGTGCGGATATGGCGAAAAATATTCTGAAACGACTGCGGCTGCCGAATAATATGATCGAATCCGTTGTACAGGCAGTCCGGAATCATATGCGTTTTGCACACATCGATAAGATGCGTCCGGCAAAATGGAAACGGATCGCCGCCGATAAAAATTTTCCGGTGGAACTGGAACTGCACCGGATCGACTGCATCTCGTGTCACGCATTCCTCGACAACTATGTGCTGATGCTGGACAGACTCCGGCAGCTGGAACACGAAGCAAAAAATACCGCCCTGCCCCCGCCATTGGTCAACGGTTCCGATCTCATCGGAATCGGCATGAAACCCGGTCCGGCAATGGGAATCCTCCTGCAGGAAATCATGGACCTGCAACTGGAAAATGAACTGAAGACAAAAGAAAATGCCCTCCAGTTCGCCCGGAGCCGGATACTGAAAACACTGTGACCACGGCGCGGCATGGCATGGGCGGCTAAGTCCGCCCATGCGCATCACGGCACAAAAAAAGCCCCCCCGCGGGTGGTCTTTTTTTGTTTGCCGTAATGCCGGTCAGCCCGGCTGACCGCATGCCGCGCCGCGCCTGTTTTTACGGCCGGTGTACGAGTTCCATCGGGATCCCGTCGGGGTACGGTTCGCCGACTTCCGGATCGGTGGGATAGAGGCTTTCTCTCAACTCGAACATGGCATCGACGGCGGTGCGGACGAGTTCCAGCCCGCCTTTTGCGCTGATACGCTGACTGAGTGCTTCATATCCTCCTGCGATGAAGAAGTTTGCGGGACCGATGTAGGAGAAATACTCCGTAGCGTTGTAAGCGATGAATGCTTTCTGGAACGGGGAATGCCATTTGATTTCCTGTCCCAGTTCAGCACAGAGTTCGCAGGGGACGCCGACAAAGCAGATATCGCCGATGCTGACGCACTGGATCTCCAGCGTCACGGTATCTTTCCCCATGTGAGGTGCGGGCAGTCTTCCTGCCTGATTTCTGTATTTCAGGCGCAGGGGCTGTTCAAAGGTACGGATAGAGTAGCCGACTTTTGCATCTTTCTGTCCGTAATGCTTCATATTTCTGCTGGATTCGACCATACCGAACATTGCGGCTCTGCCGAGTTTCATCCCCATTTCGTGAACGGAATCTCTGCCCTGTTCGTCATTTTCGGGGACCATATCGCCGGCGGCACCGGTAATGAACATACATTCACCGCCGGTTTCGGATGTGACATAATTTCTGAAGACGCCGGGGAAATCGGCGGAGATGCGCAGCGCGCCGTTTCCGGGAGTTCTGCCTGCCAGCGGATGAGCAGCGTAGTTGCCGATCGTATAGATGGGAACTTGTCCGTATTCGCCCAGATCTTCCCAGAAGAAGATGAGCCCCAGTTCTTTATCGGCGAACTGATTGCAGAGGGGGGTCATGGCTTTCCAATGGGGATTGAAGGACGCGCGGTTGTAAGGTGTGGTATAACGGCGGTTCCGGTTTTCGTTGCACTGCATGGAATAGAATCCGACGGAACATTCTTTGAAATCTTTCAGTCCGGCGACTTCTTCCGAGATCATTTTTTCCAGTTCGTCGAGATACGCCGCATTGAGCTGTTCCGGGCGTGACGCCAGTGTTCTGGTTTCCGGACCGGAGTGTGTGTGCGTGCAGGTAAGCATCACAGCTTCTTCCGGGATCCCGAGGATCCCGCTGCAATTCTTCCGGATCTTGCGGATATACCAGCCATCCAGACCGAGCAGGTCGAAGCTGATGATCAATGCTTTTCTTTCGCCGTCATCCACGCAGAGACCGGTCATATAGAGGTCATCCGCGATGCTGTTGGATTTGTCATAGTACCCGTACCCGGCGAGATAAGCGCCGATTTCAGGCGTGATCACCCGTTTGAACGATGCAATTTTCATTTTTTCCTCCAAAATATGCTGTTATAAAAAATCAAACCGGTTGTTTATTATACACTCAACCATCATCTTTTTCAAGATATATCCTTCCGAATCTTGCATTTTTATTTCCGTTTTTTCATTTTTCCGTTCCTTGATTTTACTGTTACCCGGCACTATATTGCAAGTGCAGGGTTTTTCAACAGCGAAAGGATAAAGATATGAAGATCAGAACATTTTTAACTGCAGTCTGCACAATGCTTTGCGCATTGAGTCTGACTGCCGCCGCGCCGGAACAAGTACAGCCGATGCCGGTCGATGCCTCGGAACTCAAACTGAAACTGACAACGGACAAATCACCCGTTTCCTACAAAGCCGGTGATACCATCAAGTTCACGGTCAGTCTCAAATACGGCAAACAGAAAAATCCCCCGCCCACATTCTTTCTCCAGTGGGTGCGCTCCGGCGATGACGGCAGAAAAGATGCCGGTATGGATGTGATCTCTGAAGACAAGCCTCTGACATTGACAACCGTTCTCCGCAAACCCGGTTTTGTGTGGCTGAAAGGAAAATTGACGGATCAGTTCGGACGGACCTTTCAATACATCGACAAGACCGGCATGCAGATCAGGCTGAATTTTGACGGCGGCGCCGGGGTGGATATCGACAAAATCCTGCCCGCCGCACCGGAGCCTGCCGACTTTGAAGCGTTCTGGAAAAAACAGCGTGCCAGACTGGATCAGGTCCCCCTCAAGCCTGTACTGGAACCCGTTGATGCCAAGTTCATCCCAAAAAATTATCAGGGCAGATTTGATGTCTTTGCGGTGACGATCCCCTGCGCCGACCGGATCGACCGGAAAAATCCGACACCGGTCACCGGCTTTCTTGTCATGCCGAAAAATGCAAAAGAAAAATCCCTTGCCGCCCAGATCAATTTTGACGGATACGGAATGGGCAATCAGGGCGCACCGCCGCCCGACTGGCAATACAAACTGGCGGATAACGGCGTCATCAGTTTCCGCGTCAATGCCCACGGCTACAAACTGCTCCAGAGCGACGCATACTACAAAAAAATTTCCGATGAACTGAAAGATTATGCCTTCAGCCGCACCGAAAACGATTCACCGGAAACTGCATATTTCCTGGGTATGGCTCTGCGGGTCATGCGTTCCTTCGATTTCGTAAAATCCATGCCCCAGTGGAACGGAAAAGATCTGGTCTCCAACGGCGGCAGTCAGGGCGGACTTCAGGCTGTCTGGGCGGCGTACCTTGTACCGGAACTGACCGAATGCAAGTCAAGCGTGACCTGGTGCGCCGATATGAACGGAACGGCGATCGGCAGAACCGGCGGATGGCGTCCCGCTTATCAGCCCGCAATGGGGTATTTTGATGCAGTCTCCCACGCCCGCCACATCCCGAAAACATGTCTGCTGAACATCACCCGTGCCGGTCTGGGCGACTATGTCTGCCCGCCGTCGGGTCTTGCCGCTCTCTACAATGCGGCGACCTGCCCCAAACAGATCAGCTGGGTCCAGAGTTCCACTCACAGTTTCGTTCCGTCTGAACCGGAAAAAACAGAATTCAAAGCTCCCGCCTCTGAAGAACCGCCGTCTTTTAAGTACGATAAAGGACCGGACACATCCGAAATCCCGCCGTCCGTCAAAGCGCAATTCGACAACAAGGCGTGGACGCTGACCGTGGGCGACAGGATCACTGCCCTGCCCGATTTCAACGGCAGAGCCAATCTCCGTCTGGGCAAAGGCGAAAACGGTGGAGATCTGCCGGTGCTGACGAAAGTCATTCTCAACGGCGTCCTTGAAGCGGAAGCCGACGGAAATGCGCTGGTGGGCGTGGGCGCAGACTGGTGGTGGGATTTTTCCATTCTGAACAAAAAATTCCTGCTGGCAGATGAATGGCAGCATATTTTCGGCAGAAACGTTCCCTGGGCAAACAATACGATGGGCAGTTTTGACAAGACAGACTGGGTGTTTCTCGTACCTGTAAAGAAAGGGAAAAATCCCATCCGGTTGGATGTGACTCTCGGCTCAAAAGGTATGGTGGCTGTCGGAACTGTCGAAAACAGATTGCCGGTCAGCGATGAACTGCTCAAAGAATGTCAGGATTTCAGAGAACGTTATCCCCTGCCCAAACAGGAAACGAAATTCACCGTGACGGATAACTCCGTTTATCATTTCAATTCCGTTCTGCCCTTTCCCGCCGGACTGGAATGGCAGAAAGCCGGCGATAAAAAATGGAATCAGGTATGGTGTCCGGCATTGAGTACAAAACACGCCGTTACACTTTCCGGGAAACCGGCAAAAATACGGATCGCTCAATTCATTTACAACGACGGCTGGAAAATTTTCCGCACAAAAGAAACGGCAGCTGGAAAATGAACCAGAGTCCCGGCACACTGACAGAACGGCTGAAAGCGGATCTACCCCTGACACTGGAGCCGCCGGTCATCCGGAAAACAAATTACATCAGCAGCGGTTTTGTGCTGAATTGCGGCTTCGCGCGGACAAACGGCGGGCGTTTCTGGGCGTCTTTCGGCGCGCGGGAGGATGGTCCCCGCAGTTCACTCGTGATCGCATACAGCGATGATGAGGGCGGCACATGGAACGATCAGGTATTTGAACTGGACGGCGGCGATACGCCCAACGGTTTTCATCTGACCAACCGGGTCGGTGCATTGTGGAACGATCCCGTCGGCAGACTGCATCTGTTTTTCATTCAGACACTGGATTATTTTGATGGCAGATCCGGCACTTGGGAAAGTCATTGCGACAACCCGGATGATCCCGATCCGGAGTGGAGCGAACCCGTCCGGCTGTGGCATGCCACGCCCCTGAACAAACCGTGCGTCTGCAGAAACGGCGACTGGCTGCTGCCGGTATCCCTCAGTATCCGGCGTCACATGCAGTTCGGCGGGGAGCAACCGGAAGCGTCACTCTTTGCGGAACTGGACCCCATCCGCGGCGCAAATGTCATCGCCAGCCGCAATCACGGCAGATCATGGGAATGGCGCGGCTTCCAACGCAGTACCGATCCGTTGTTCGATGAACATCATATTCTGGAACGGCAGGACGGAACACTGCGGATGTACGCACGGGATTCTTTCGGGATCGTCTCGGCAGATTCCAACGACAACGGTTATCACTGGACCCCGTTCAAACGGGAATTTTTCACCACATCCGCACGGTTTTCCGTAACAAAGCTGCCGTCCGGAAACTGGCTGATGGTGCGTTATGACTGCCCCGATAAGGATGTACGGAAAAATCTGACCGCATACATCTCCACCGATGAAGGCAGAAACTGGTCCGGCGGATTGCTGCTGGATGACCGGGAGAAAATCTCCTATCCGGACGCCTTTGTCCACCCCGACGGCAGGATCTTTGTGCAGTACGATCATCTGCGGCAGAACGGCTCGCTGGTAATGGCAGTCTTCCGGGAAGAGGACGCCCTCGCCGGAAAAAATGTATCCGGTCAGGTCCGTCTGAAACTGGAAACACTGCGCTGAAAAAAGCCTCCGGCTGCGGAATGATGTGCAACCGGAGGCTTTGTTTTCATTCAGACAGAGAACTGCTTATTCGCCGTCCTTTTTTTCGTGTTTCGGTCTGCTGGAGTGGGAGCAGAACTCACGCATTTTCTCAAAGAGCGCCCAGAGAGGCGGCACAAACACGATCCCCACGATGGAGGCAAGGACCATTCCCCAGAACGTGGTATGCCCGATCGCCTGACGGGATCCCGCACCGGCACCCGTGGCAATCACCATGGGGAACACACCGATCACGAAGGAATACGCCGTCATCAGCACAGCACGGTAACGGACACGGCCGCCGTTCAATGCGGCATTCACAATGGTATCGCCGCTTTCGCGCGCCTGTTTGGAAAATTCCGCCATCAGGATCGCGTTCTTACCGGCGAGACCGATCAGCATGATCAAGCCCAGCTGCGCATAGATGGACAGGGACATACCGAAACATTTGAGACCGATCAGGGCGCCCAGTGTGGCAAGTGCCACAGAAAGGATCACGGAAAGGGGCATCGTCCAGCTTTCATACTGTCCCACAAGGAACAGATAGGCAAAGAGGAGAGCCAGCCCCATAAGGACCACGATCTTTCCTTCGTTCTGCTGTTCTTCGCGGCTGAGGTCGGTCCATTCCACGTTGTAGCCGGGCAGATTTTTGCTGATGTAGTCCTGAATGAACCGCATCGCTTCGCCGGTACTGATCCCGGGCAGCGTCTGCACCTGGAACGAGGCGCTGTTCATCTGATTGAATCGGGTCAGCACGCGGGGCCCCACATTGTAGCGGACCGTTGCAAAGGAGGAGAGCGGGACCATATCGCCGCTGTTGTTCACGATCATGGTCTGAAGGATCGTTGCGGCGTTGTTGCGCTGATCGACTTCGGACTGGATCTTCACCTTGAAGGTAAATCCGCCAAGGTTGAAGTCGTTCACATACACAGCCGCCAACTGGGACTGGAGCGTGGAGAAGATCCTGTCCACCGGCACGCCGAGGGCAGTCGCTTTTTCGCGGTCCACATCCAGATACAGTTCCGGCGTACTGGCGTTGTATGTGGTGAAGCCCATGGAGAACATATCTTTTTTCTGCATGAACATGAATGTCAGACGGTGAGCGGCTTCTTCCAGTTCTTTCGGTGTCTGTCCTTCACGGCACTGAAGCATAAAGGAGATACCCCCGGCAACACCCAGCCCCATAATGGCGGGCGGCTGCACAATGATCACCCGTGCTTCCGGGATATCCGACGTCATGCCGGTCAGTTGGGCGCGGATGGCACCGATCTGCATTTCCGGCGTGGTACGCCGTTCCCACGGCGCAAGGTCTGTAAAGGCAAGTGCCATATTTTCACCCACACCGCCAAAGAAACTGAACCCGTTGATCAATGTCACATTCCGGATGCCGGGATGATCTTTGATCCGGTTGTAGAAATTCCGGGTGGAGGCGTCCGTCTGATCCAGCGTGGCGCCGGGTTTGAGTTCAAATGCGCAGAACAGCACGCCTTTGTCTTCATCCGGCAGGAAGGATGTATTCGTGCGGACGAAGAAATGGTAATTGCCATAGACCACAGCCGCAAAAAGAATGACGGTGACAATGGAATAGCGGATCAGGAATCCGGCGATCTTCAGATAGATGTTTCTGGAGAAATCCAGCGCCACATTGAAGGGTTTGAAGATATTCCATTTCAGCGGTTTTGCCGGTTTCAGCAGCACGGCACACAACGCCGGACTCAATGTCAGGGCATTGACCGTGGAGAGACACAGCGCCACGCACATGGTCACGGAGAACTGCATGTAAATCGTACCCACCATACCGCCGTAGAACCCGATAGGCGCATAGATCGCCACGATCACCAGCGTTGTCGCAATGATGGCACCGGTGATCTGCTCCATACTCTTGATGGTGGCTTCTTTTGCCGGCAGATGTTCCTCATCCATAATACGGATCACGTTTTCCACAACAACGATGGCGTCGTCCACGAGGGACCCGATCACAAGGATCAGGGCGAACATGGTCAGCAGGTTCATACTGAATCCGAGAGGATAGAGGAAGATGAAGGTACCGATGATGGACACCGGGATGGTCAATGCCGGGATCAGTGTGGCGCGCCAGTTCTGCAGGAACAGATATGTGATCGCCACCACGAGGATCAGCGTCAGCAGCAGGGTATGCCAGATCTCATCCATCGTCACGCGGATGTACTGGGTGGGGTCGTAACCCATGTGATAACTCACGCCTTCGGGGAAGAACCGTTCCAGTTCCTTGAGTTTTGCCGTACTGGCATCGATCACCCGGATGGCGTTGGCATCACTGTTCCGGTAAAGAGCAAGGGCAATGGTGGGATCTGTGTTATCGCGGGCGTTCCAGAAATAATATTCTGCGCCGAGTTCAGTCCGCGCTACATCTTTCAGACGGATCATACGCCCGTCGCTGTCGGTGCGGACAATGATCTCGTCAAATTCAGCGGCGGTCTTCAATCTGCCGCGGGCATTGACTTTCATCTGGAGATAATGGCTGGATCCTTCCGTACCGACGGAACCGGCAGCCGCCTGAATGTTCTGCTGCTGGATCGCCGCCGCGATCTCAGCGGGCGTCACACTCATGGCAGCCATCTTCAACGGGTCAAGCCAGACACGCATGGAGTATTCACTTGCACCCATGATGTCGACCTGACTGACACCGTCCACACGGGCGAGTTCGTCTTTGATGTTGGTACGGAGGAAGTTACCCAACTCCACCATATCCGCCTGAGTCCCGCCTTTTTTCGAGAAGGCAAAAACACCGAGGATGTCGCCGGAACGCTTCATCACGTCCACGCCCAATGCCCGCACTTCCTGAGGCAGCTGGGAATCGGCACGCTTCAATGCGTTCTGCACGTTGACCAGCGCAATGTCAGTATCCGTACCGGATTTGAATTTGATCTCAAGCTGGTACGTACCGCTGTTGTTGGATTCCGATTTGAAGTACAGCAGGTCTTCCAGACCGTTCATTTCCGCTTCAATGGGAGACGCAATGGTATCTGCGATTTCTTCCGCACTGGCGCCGGGATAGTTCGCGATCACCGTAATGGACGGCGGTGCGATTTCCGGATATTCCGCAATGGGGATCTGCTGCATACACAGCCAGCCGGCAAAAACGGTCACAATGGAAATGACCATTGCCAACTTCGGGCGTTCAATAAAGATTCTTGAAAACATGGTTCAATTTCTCCTTCAGACAGCAGATCACTTGCGGACCGGATTCACGACCGGCGGCACACCGGGCAGCATAATGATCTTATGCATCCCTTCAGTCACCACAAGGTCGCCGGGTTTGACACCGGTCACGATCTGATTGCCGCCCACCAGTTCACCCGGAACAACCGGCTGCTGACGAACCATGTTGGTGGCAGGATCCAGCACCCACACAAACTGATTGTTCTTGGAGATCTGGACCGCAGAAATGGGAACTGCCGGTCTCTTCTGCGGCACTTTCTTGGAAAGCAGGACATCCACCACTGCGCCCGGGGTCAGGCGGTGATCCTTGTTGTCGATCTTCGCCCAGAGCATAATGGTGCCGGTGCGGGTGTCAATGTGGTTGTCCACAATGGCAAGTTCCGCCGTCTGTTCATAAAGAGAACGGTCGGAAAGACGGATCCGGACCACACCGTTTTTCTGCAGGGCTTCGGGCGTACCGAAGTTGTTCATGAAATCCGGTTCGCTGATGGAGAATTTCACATAGATGGGATCGAACTGTTTGAGCGTGGCAAGGGCGCCGCTGGAAGGCGTCACATAGTTGCCCGCAGAGTAAGTCGCTTTCCCGATCTTGCCGTCAAATTCTGCATAGATCTTTGTATAGGAAAGATTGTTTTTCGCATCCAGCAGCGCAGCTTCCGCAGCAGATTTGGAGGCTTTGGCGGATGCAAGGCTGCCTTCCGCAGCGGCTTTGGAGGCTTTGGCGGATGCCAGACTGGCTTCTGCGGCGGCTTTGGAGGACACCGCTGCATCGTAGTCGCGTTTCGCCGCATCAAATTCTTTCCGGGAATTGACGCTCTTCAATGATTTTTCGCGTTCAAGGTTCTGGGTGCTGTATGTCAGGGAAGCCTGAGCCTGACCGATCTGGGCAGTCGCCTGCAGGATCTGGGCTTCGGTCTGGCTGATCTGGGCTGTTGCCTGACGGATCTGGGCTTCCGCCTGCTGAAGCTGCGCCTGTGCCGCGTTGTGTGCCGCCACATACGTCGTATCTTCCAGTTCGATCAGAAGGGTCCCCTTCTTCACAAATTCACCGTCGTTGAAATGGTATTTCATGATCTTGCCGGACACACGGGCGGGCAGGGAAACATCCAGAATGGCATCCAGTTTGCCAACATATTTTTTGGTGCCGGTCTCGTCCGCTTCGACTGCGGGTGCCACGGTCACTGCGGGAGCCTGCATTTTCTGTTGGGCAAATGCCGGAACTGCTGCCAGAACAGCAGCCGCGAGCAGAGTTTTACAAATTTTGTGCTTCATTTTCTGTTTTATCCTTACAAGTTGTTTTATCTCTGATTCTGTTCTGCCGCTGACATCATTCCTCGGCAAGATGTTCCAAATTGTTGACAAGCCGTTCAAGCTTCAGGATCGTATCGAGGCGCTCTTCTTCCGGAAAATCTTTCCAGAGGACCTCAATAAAATTCCGGATCTGCTCCTGGGCTTCCAAAATCGTACGACGGCTGTATTCCGTCACCGTGATCATGACAGCACGGCGGTCATGGGGATTCTGCACGCGCTGAAGCGCATCCTTCCGCACCAGAGCCTCCACCAGTTCGGAAACGGTGCCGGGCGTCAGATGCAGGGCATTGGCAAGATCTTTCAGTGAGACGCCGTCCGGCGCTTTTTCCATCATCTCATACACTTTTTTCATCACGAGATGCTGTTTCATGCTCAGATCTTTGTCACGCCCGTTCTTCAGAAATTGCTGAAAAAGTTTGTCAACAATACCACTGTGGACAGCAAACAGGGCTCTGGAAAAACGTGTTGCCGGGTCCAAATCTTTTTTTGTACTCAAAACAAACTCCTTTCAGTTCTTTCTTACGGTTTTTGAAAATTACGATTGCTAAATATACATCAACATCAAACATTTTGCAAGTCCGAACTATTTATTTTCAAAAAAATTTCTGCTCCCGTCTTGCAATGGCGGGTGCGTCCAACTATGTTAAACTCAGGTACAGTTACAAAAACAAACGGAAAGGACACATCCGAAATGAAGATCCGGCTTCTGGATGAAAATCAGAATCAGATATCGATCCGTGAAATAGCGGAAGACACAGGCATCGACTTCAATCATCTGCCCGTTACTGCGGGTGAACTGCAGCAGGCTGGCAAAAAGATCATTCTTGAATTTTCCGTTCCGGTGCGTGACATCCAGGCAGTTTTTGCGCAGGGGAAAAGCGGTTTCCGTCCGTCCCTGAAACTGGAGTGGACTTATGATCTCACTTCGTCCCAGCAGCGGAGTGTTCCCTATATATCTTTTTACAAACTGAACCAGAGCAACACGGTCACAGTGGCTCTTTCCTGTATCAATGACGATGTACACATGAAGATCCAGATGGATCAGATGCGCTGCTGTTACAAGTTTACCGTCACGGTGGCGATCGTTCCGGAAACACAGCCCTTCGATCTGCTCGTTTCCTTCTCGCCCAAACGCTGGAATCTTCTGACGGAATCCTGGCGGAAAGCCATTCTGCCTCAAGGGAAACCGGTCTTCAGCCGCGATGCGTTCCAGCCGGTTTACTGCTCGTGGTACGCAGTCCACGCCGCCATCACCAATGAATATCTGGACAGAGCGGCGGAACTGGCGGCGGAACTGGGTTTCAAAACTTTCATCCTCGATGACGGTTGGAGTTATGATGAAATGAAACGGGTCTGCCCCGAAAAAATGGCGGAAGGCTGGTATCGGGATATCGGCAACTGGACCGTTTCGGAAAAGAAATTGCCCAACTTCAAAAAGCATGTGGAGTACGCACAGAAACTGGGTCTCAAATATCTGCTGTGGACATCTCCGTTTTTTGCCGGTCGCTGCTCGGAAGAATTCAAAAAAGCAGTGGCTGACGGAGATATTGCTGAACATTCATGGGAAGACGTGGCGTTCCTTGCGCCGGAAAGCAAAGCCGCTGCACACGCCGTGGATCTGCTCACAAACCTGATGCGCGATTATGAACTGGACGGTCTGAAAATCGATTTTCTGGATTATATCCCCAACAGCACGGAGACACCGCGCAGCCGGAAATGTCTGGACTATTTCAAAAATCTGAGCCGGTCCCTGCGGAACATCAAACCCGATGCGCTGCTCGAATTCCGTCAGAATTACGCCACACCGCAAATGCTGGAATTCGGCACTCAGTTCCGCGCCGGGGACGTTCCCTTCGATTTTATGGAAAACCTGATCCGGCTGGCACATATCCGTATCACGCTGGGCGATCAAGTGCCGTGTCATGCCGACCCCATTTATTTCCATCCCGATGAACTGCCGGAAAATGTTGCCCGCCACATGATCGCGGCACTCGCCGGAGTCCCCATGATCTCGATGGAACTGGCAGATCTCACCCCCGTGCAGAAACAGATCATAAAATTCTGGATCGATTTCTATCAGGCTCATTTTGAAACATTTGCAAACGGGCACTGGGATGTGGTCCACCGGATGGATATGATCTCACATTTCACCGTCGAAAATGATCAGGAGGCGATCGTTATCGCAGTGGATCATACGGCAGTTCCGGATCTGGTCCGGCAGTTCGCAAAGAAAAAACATCTCTCCATCCTCAATCTGACCTGCAGCCCCATCCGTATGGAAAACGCAAAGGCAGCCGATTGCAGCGGCAATCCCGTCAACGGCGATACCGCACCCGAAGGCGGTCTGCTCCAACGGTGAATCTTAAAGCAGTCCGTCCGGTAAAACTTTGCTGAACGCAACCGGTAAAGGATAGGCTGCCGATAACTGGTCCAAAGGCACTCCGCCGCTAAGTTCCGCCGCATCACAGACCACAAGATAAGGACGCATCCGCCACTCGATGTGCGTAAAAATGTGGGTCTTGACCGGCAGCGGATCCAGTAACAGGATCCCGCAGTCAGAAACGCCCGCGGCGGCAGCTGCGGCGGTCCGGACTGCGGCGACATCTTTTTCGTGCCGTGCGGTATGGGGCAGTTCCCACAATCCGGCAAGGAGACCGGTTGTCCCCCGTTTTTTCAGCAGGATCTGATCGCGCGCCCGGTTCAGGATCACAAAAACGGTCATCTCGCAGATCTTCCGCGGGGTCTTGACTTTTTTCCCCGGCAGTTCACCGATCCGGTTTTCTGACAGCGCACGGCATTTGCAGTTCAGCGGACATTCTCCGCAGTGCGGCGCACCGTTGGGCAGGCAGACTGTCGCACCAAGTTCCATCAGGCTCTGGGTGAAATCACCGCACCGTCCTGCCGGATAACGGGATCTCAATGCTTCAGCAAATGCGGTCCGCCAGATGCCATCATCATTTCCCTGTCCGGTCAAACGGGCAAGGACCCGCACCACATTTCCATCCACAGCCGGTTCCGGCAGACCGAATGCGATGCTGGCGATCGCGCCCGCCGTATAGTCACCGATCCCCGGCAGTTCACGGATCTCCTGCCAATTCCGGGGAAAGTTCCCGTTATGTTCCGACATGATTTTTTTTGCGGCGGCAGCCATATTTCTGACACGGCTGTAATAACCGAGTCCCTGCCAGAGTTTCATCAGTTTTTCCTCATCAGCCATGGCAAGATCTTCCACTGCCGGCAGTTCGGCAAGGAACCGGACATAATAATCCTTCACCGTTTCCACACGGGTCTGCTGGAGCATGATCTCGGACACCCACACGCCGTAAGGTCCGGGTGCATCCCGCCACGGCAGATCCCGTTTTGCCCGGTCATACCATTTCAGCAGCAGTTCTGCCAGATCTTCCGGCAGCTGTACGGATATTTTTCCTTTTTCAGGCTTCGGCATACAGACACTTCAAGTAGTGGGATTCATTGAATTTTGCCGGATGATCCGGGGCATGGAATGTTTTGTCAAACACGTTCAACCGCCGTCCGGCTCCGGCAGCGGCATCGCAGACAGTCCGGAAAAGTGTATCTGCATCCACGCGGCTGGAACAGGAGGCGAATACGAGGATTCCGTTCTTTTTCAGCACGCGCACAGCGGCCTTTGCCAGACGCGCATAAGAATGAAGGGCGCCGGGCACTTCCGAAGCGGATTTTGCAAATGACGGCGGATCCACCACGATCATATCGAACAGCCTTTTTTCTGTCCGCAGTTGCGCGAACACCTCAAAAGCATCGCCCGCGATCTCCTGATGCGGAACCTTGTCCAACGCCGGATTCAGACTGAAATTCCGGTCGCAGAGCGCGATTGCATGGGGATCAAGATCCACGCTTGTGACCGATTTTGCGCCGCCCTGCGCGGCATACAGGGAAAATCCGCCGGAATAGGAAAAAACATTCAGCACATCTTTCCCTGCGGCAAGTTTTGCGGTACGACTCCGGTTCTCCCGCTGATCCAGAAAAAATCCGGTCTTCTGTCCCCGCCGCAGATCGGCTTCAAAAACGATCCCGTTCTCCCGGAACTGCATCATGGCATCCCAATCGGGATCTTTCAGGGAAAAGATCATGCCGTCCCGGACCGGACTGTCTTCCATTTTCTGCAATTCCCGGGACAGACGGATGACCAGCGAATCGATCCCCGGCACACTCTCAGCCACGACATTGACCAGAGCGCCCGCCCACGGCAGCAGCGCCGCAGAATAAAATTTACAGACGAGGGCATTGGCATATTTATCCGCCACCATTCCGGGGAAAGCATCGGAATCGCCGTTGATCATGCGCCACGCATCGGTATCGCCGGAGATCTTTCCCGAGCGCAACGCGGCGGCGGCACGGGCGGAATGGAGAAAAAGTTCAGGTCCCACAGGCGGCAGTTTTTTTGAGTTGGAAAAGATCTTCACCCGCACCGGAGACGCGGGATCGTACAGACCTGCCCCGATAAATGCACGGTTCGCATCAAAAAGAACCGCAATATCGCCGGGCGCACCGCCCTGCCCCGACACCTTTTCAATGCTGTCGGCAAACAGCCACGGATGCCCCGCTGTGACAAAGGGGATCGCTTTCCGCTTCACATAAACCGCCAGACGCGGCGCATTTTCCCGGACGGGCAGATCGAACATATTGCTTTGACTCCTTATCGTCTCTGATTCCATAACACAAAGAACAATAATCAAAATCGCTCAAAAATCAAGTCTGTAATCATTTTTTTCTTGACAAAACGCTTTTTCCGTGGCATATTTCCGGATAGACAGCAAAACTGAAAAAATCAGCACAAACAGGAGAATGTGTATTTATGAAAATCGGAATCATTGCAGACAGTCTGCTCAAACCGTTGTCGGAAGCCCTGAAAGAAGCAAAAGCACTGGGCGCGGACGGTGTTCAGATCTATGCGAAGGGGGAACGCTGGGACCTTCTGGCGTTCTCGGATGAAGAATTGACCGCGCTCCGGGATGAATGTCAGGCGCTCGGTCTGGAAGTCGCGGCGGTCTGCGGCGACCTCGGCGGACATGCTTTTCAGGAAAAGAATCCCGATTCCCAGCGTGTCGTTCTGACCAAACGCATCATGGATATTGCAAAATTCCTCGGCTGCTCCGTGGTGACCTGTCACATCGGAACGGTTCCGGAAGATCCCGCCCATGAACGGTTCCAGATCATGAAAGAAGCACTCACCGGCGTTGTCAAATACGGCGAAAGCATCGGTGTGACGCTGGCAGTTGAGACCGGACCGGAAACGGCAGTGACCCTGAAACGCTTTATCGATGCAGTGGGCAGCAAAGGTCTGGGCGTGAACCTTGACCCCGCCAACCTCAAAATGGTGCTGGATGAAGACATTGTCAGCGCAACACGCATCCTCGGTCCCCATATCGTCCACACCCACGCAAAAGACGGCGTCCACTACCGCAAATGCGATCCGTTTGTGGTTTACAACGCTTTTGCTGAAGGCGGTTTCGCACAGCTTGTGGCGGAAACCGGCGAACTGTTCGCGGAAGTCCCGCTGGGGGCGGGTCAGGTCCCCTGGGATGAATACCTTGCAGAACTGCGGGCGATCCCCTACAACGGCTATCTGACCATCGAACGGGAAGTCGGCGCTGATCCTGCGGCTGATATTGCCACGGCAGTGGCGTTCCTCAAAGCAAGGATCTGAACGGAGAAAAATATCATGAAAAAGAAAATCGGTTTTATCGATCTGCATATCGACGAATGGCATGCAAACAATTATCCGGCATGGTTCCGCGGCTGCAGAAATTTCGGTGATTATGAACTCGGTTACGCCTGGGAAGAATCCCCCAATCCCAACGGAAAAGATCTGAAAGCGTGGTGCGCGGAATTCGGCATGACGCCCGCCGCCGGCATTGAGGAAGTCATTGCAAATTCCGATGCGCTCTGCGTCCTCGCGCCGAGCAATCCGGAAGCACACGAACGGCTGGCTGATCTGGCTCTGCGCTCCGGCAAACCGCTCTATATCGACAAAACATTTGCGCCCGACCGCGCGACCGCGGAACGGTTTTTCGCCATTGCCGAACAGCACGGCACGCCCCTTATGAGCAGTTCCGCACTCCGCTACGGAGCAGAACTGATGGCGGAACTGGCGGGGAAATACGCCACGGAAAAACCGGATTATGTCACCACATTCGGCGGCGGCGGATCCTTTGAAGAATACAGCATCCACCAGATCGAAATGATCGTGAGCGCACTGGGTACCGGTGCAAAAAGTGTGACCCGTATCCCCGATTGCGGCACGGAACGCTACAATGTGGAATATGCCGACGGCAAACGCTGCGCCGCCATGTCTTACAGTCCGTTCAGCGGCTTCTCTGCCGTACTCAGCGGCACGAAGGGCGTCACGCATGTCACCGGCGCATCCGGTATGTTTGAAACGCTGCTTGAACAGATCCTTGATTTCTACACCACGGGCAGATCCCCCATTGCGAAAGAGGAAACGATCGAAGTTGCAGCGATCCGTGAAGCGGCATTGAAAGCGCAGGCGGAACCCGGCAGAACATTTGCTGTCTGATCCGTCTGTCCAGTCTGAATCCCTGCGGGAAACGACCTTTCAAAATGAGGTCTTTTCCCGCTTTTTTTTGTCTATACCTTCAGGTCAATATAACCTCCGGCTTTGCCGGTGAGGATAAAAAATCTTTAGATCCAAGTTTGCAAAAGTCTCCTTTTGATTTACAGTGTGTAAGACCTGCCAGTCTGCACACCTGAACCATCAAAAGGAGACATGAAAGATGTCAAACAAAAACAGTGATAGTTTATCACACAGTCGTTGGAATTGCAAGTACCATATTGTATTTGCGCCCAAATATCGCCGACAGGTAATTTATCAAGCATTGAAAAGCGATATAGGCAAAATCTTACGCACGCTTTGCGATCAGAAGAAAGTGGAAATCCACGAGGCGGAGGCGTGTCCTGACCACATCCATATGCTTGTCAGTATCCCCCCGAACTTGAGCGTATCCCAATTTATGGGGTATTTGAAGGGCAAAAGTTCGCTGATGATTTTTGATCGTCATGCGAACCTGAAATATAAGTATGGGAACCGTCATTTTTGGTGTCGCGGTTACTATGTGGATACGGTCGGGCGTAACAAAAAAGCAATCGAGGAGTATATCCGCCACCAACTGGATGAAGATTTTGCGTATGAACAAATGACCTTCAAAGAGTTTGTGGACCCGTTTACGGGTAGCAAGAATAACAAGACATAAAACAAATTCCAGCAAAGAGTAATCTGTTCGCAACGGTAGATTGCTTTGAGCAAAAGAAAAAACTTCACAGACCGCTTTAGCGGCAGTCCGTGAAGTCAATGCGACTGGCAGGTCCTATTCAGAGCCCGTGTCGGGCAGCCAGTAATTTCGCCTTCCAGGCGCAGTGCATACCACCGGATCGCCGATGGTCCTGATTTTTATATGCGGGGAATCCCCATCCAATAATTTTTCCAGATCTTCATGTAGGACTTGTTCCCGAATTTCATCTTCTCGTTTTTTTGCATTTAGAAGGTTGGTCAAGGATTCACGCTCGAATTCTTCCCAGAGAGGGAACTGCCGTGGATCGTCGATCTGAAAACGCTTTGGATATGGAGTCGGATGATTCGCCGTTCAGAAGAAAAAACGGAATTTTGATCGGGGACAAATCCCAGCGTTCAAAATTCCGTTACCACTGCAGCATTTTTTGCATTTTTTATGATATATATACTTGACAATGCAATTCGTGAAAGGTATAGTAACTGCGCGTGCGAATAAATTTAGGAGGAGAGCAACAATGCCAGTATACAGTCATAATGTTACTCAGCCGTTGAGCATAAATCAAATTTTGTACTCTAACGGTATGGCTCTTTGTGGACTGCTCTTCACCAATACTGCTTGCGCGAACGAAGTGAGCGCAAGCAAGCAAGCAAGCAAGCAAGCAAGCAAGCAAGCAAGCAAGCAAGCAAGCAAGCAAGCAAGCAAGCAAGCAAGCAAGCAAGCAAGCAAGCAAGCAAGCAAGCAAGCAAGCAAGCAAGCAAGCAAGCAAGCAA
>JAZNPK010000025.1:0-56413 GCA_045589595.1 Victivallales bacterium | reverse complement strand
GACCGGCGATGTTCCGGTCCTGAACTATACGTACGATGCAAACCGTCTGGTCGGCAGCGACAAGTTCACCGGCGAACTCTCCTTCACAGGCGAAGTTGACCGGAACGGAAAAGTGCAGAAAGCCGGCGAGTACGAGATCACTCTCGGCACTCTGGCGGTGACGGATAACTATGATGTGCAGCTTGTCAACACCGCGTATCTGACGGTGGTAATGGCGGGCGGCGGTCTGACAACGGAACAGTTGAGTTCCCCGGCGAACCCGAACATTTCTTCCGGCAGTTTTGCCATCAACTCCGAACATCATCTGGCACCCTCTGCCGGAAATCTGGTGAACATCTCCAGCACCAGCTACACAAATCCCCAGGATCTGAGCCTGCTGTTCAGCACCGAACACCGGAATGTTCTGGATCGCGGCACCTCCAGTCTTTCCGATCGTATTAACGGCGACCGCAGCGGTCTGCAGATCTTCCATCCGGAATCCGATCTGAAGGACGGCGAAACGCCCATCACCGACAGCCTCGGCAATCTGCCGGATGCAGTCCTGCCCAACCTTTACGACGATGAAGAACTTCATTTCCGTAACTGGATGAGCGACGGTTTCGATGTGAACCAGATCGGCAGCACGCAGAAAGCGGATGCCTGTATGGACGAAATCGACGAAGCACTGGCGGAAATGATGAAACTGGCGTAAGGAATGAGGTCATACCGGGGAAATTTCCCCGGTCTCTGAAAACAGAAACGGGCTTGCTTTCACAACGGAAGCAAGCCCGATTTTTTGTGCGTGGATAAAAGCGGATCAGGGATTGAGGAGGAATTCAAAATCATCCAGCGTCATACCGCCGAGCGCGGCAGCGGATTCTTCCACCAGTGCGCCGAAAAGTTCCTGTTTTTTCTGCTGGAGCGAAAGCACCCGTTCCTCCACGGAACCGCGGACAAACAGTTTGATACAGGTCACATTCCGGGTCTGTCCGATCCGGTGAGTACGGTCCATTGCCTGCGCTTCCACGGCGGGATTCCACCAGGGATCATAGAGGATCACGGTATCGGCAGCCGTCAGATTCAACCCCACGCCACCGGCTTTCAGGCTGAGCAGAAATACGGGGATATCCGGAGAAGCATTGAAGGCATCCACCCGTTCCATACGGTCTTTGGTGGAGCCGTCCAGATATTCGCAGGGGATATTGACGGAATCCAGCCACGAGCGGATGATTTTCAGCATACTCGTGAACTGACTGAATACCAGTACCTTATGACCGCTGTCCAAACTTTCCATCAGCACTTCCTGCAGCAATTCAAATTTTGCAGACCGGCAGACATCCACGCCGGGCAGCAGGGAAGGATCGCAGCAGATCTGCCGCAGACGGAGCAGAGCCGTCAGCATTTCCATCCGTCCTTTTGCGGAAGTGGCGTGTCCGGCGGACCGCAATTCAGCGCAGCGTGTCCGGGCTTCATCTTCGTACTGCCGGTACAAAGCGAGTTGCCCGTTATCCATATTGCAGTACAGCGCCTGTTCCTGTTTCGGGGGCAGTTCGGTACAGACATCCGCCTTTCTCCGGCGGAGGATAAAGGGGGCGATGATGCGGGAAAGTTCTTTTCCAAGTTCCTGATTCCGTGCGATATCTGCATATCTTGTCCGGAACGAGCGGAGAGAACCGAGAAGCCCCGGATGGAGGAAATCGAAAATACTCCAGAGGTCCTCGGCGGAATTTTCCAGCGGGGTTCCTGTCAGCACCAGTTTATGTTCAGCGGAGATCATTTTACAGGTTTGCGCATTGATACTGGTGGGATTTTTGATATGCTGCGCTTCATCAAGGATGAGATATTTGAAATGGAAGGTGCGGAGCATTTCCGCATCCCGTTTTGCCAAAGCGTAGGAGCAGATGCAGACATCGGCAGACATGGCGGCTTTCCAAAGTCCTGCGCGATCCGCACCGGCAATCATCACAGTACGGAGGGACGGAGCAAATTTCTGCAGTTCCCGCCGCCAGTTATCTGCCAGACTGGTAGGCGTCACGATCAGGGCGGGCAGATTTTTATCCGGCGCAGATGCCAGAAGCGCAATACTCTGAATGGTCTTCCCCAGCCCCATTTCATCCGCCAGGATCAGATTACAGGCGCGTTCGCCCATGGCTTTCAGCCAACAGACACCCGCCTGCTGATAATGACGCAGTTCGCCGTGGAAAATATGATTCCCCGCCATCACTTCGCCGGGATGTTCCAGCAATCCCGCAATGCTGTCGAGTTCCACTTTCATCCGGAGAAATTCCAGAGGGACGGCGCCGGGGATATCGGCTCCGGTCTCCGCCCAGTAAACGGCGGCAAGACGGGGGATCCGCAGGAGATCGGCATCCGGATACGCCGGATCATCCGCCAGCGGGACCGTAACAGACTGGAGCGAAGCTGCAAGGAGACGCAGTGCCGGGGGGATCTTGATCAGTTGTCCGGTGGGACCTGACATAAAAAATTCATTCCGCAGTGCAGCATCAGCAAGATCACGCCAACGGACGGGAACACCACCGGCAGAAAGGAATACAGCCAGTTCATAATGCGTTTCCGTCTGACGGGAAACTTTGCAGTTGATCCGCAGATTTCCGGAATCACCGCACAGTGAGGCGAGCGGCGACGAAAGGAGGCAATCCCGTTTTTCCCGGAGCCAGCGTGGAATGACTTCATCCACAAACATCCCGATCGCTTCCCGCTCTTTCAGCAGAAATGTTTTCGCTCCCTTGCTTTCATGCATTTCAAATCCGAAGTTGACCAGTTCGCGCATGACTTCAAATTCGCCTCTGGAGTTGCGCCGGAGGAAATTACCGTCCTGCGCCGCAAGACGCGCCTGATCCGCCCGGCACAATTTACGGTCGTAATCAAAAAACAATTCCATGGCAAGAGAACCATCGGGCAGGAGAGAGGCATCGTACAGCGTTTTGAAGGACCGCTGACGGACTTTGACACCATTCGAAGCAACGATCCGGATGGGCAGTTTATCGCGCATGGCATACATGGTCCGTGCCGCTTTTTCGTCGCAGGATTGAACGGTGGTCCGGAGAAAATTCATAAGCCATGTTACATCCGTCTGGGCAGGGATCCACCAGTATTCGCCCAACATTCCGACCCAGCAGCCGCTTCTGCCGGCAATGACTTTCACATCCGCAAGCGGCAGGGGTGCGCCGCCGGCGGCAATGGCAGACCGGAGCAGATAGCCGTCCGGCAGTTTTTCCAGCAGCAGGAGCGGCATGGCAGGAGTCCGGTGAACGACCATTTTCTTTCCCAGACAGGTGAATCCCGGAAAACCGGCAAGACAATGGAAAAATTCAGCGCCCTGCTCCGCATCCAGGATCAGATGCGTCCCGTCCTGCTGGGCATTGATGGCAAGATATCGGATGATCTGGCGATCCTGCATTGGAAACGAGGATAATTTCACAGTTGCGACCAGATTTTTGTTGAAATGCAGCTGCCGGAGATTGTTGGTATTGCCGTAATAAGTACGCTTGCCGGACCGGAGCGTGGCAGAGATCCGGATCTTTTCCCACTTGCTCGGCGCGTGGGGAAATTCTTTTTCCATCGTCAATTCGATACGGGAATCCTGCGGCTCAAGCAGTTCATTCAGCAGTTGAGGGATCCCGGCAAAACGCAATCCGGCAAACTGGGCAGGGGCATCCGTCTGCTCCGCGTCCTCCTGATACTTGATCGTGTACTTGGCGTGATAAAGCGCACCCGCCATGGCGTGAGGACAGAATCCCCGGAAATCAGAATTACAACTGCATGAACCGGAAAAAGGTCCGTTCGGGAAACCACGCAGCTCCGCCCGCGAAAGAAATCCATGAGCATCACGGCAGATCACACGCAAAGTGCCGGGCGTGCTTTCGTGACAACAAAGCACTTCCCCGTTCCGTACGATCTGTTTCGCTTTCTTGAACACTTCCTTCGATGAGGCAGCGATCAATTTTGCTTCAAAACTTTCACCCATTGGATCTCTCCGTTTATCCATACAGTCAAATAAATCAATTAATATACCATCAGACAGGAAATATGGCAAGTCAAAGCATGAAAAATCATGCAAAAAAACAAAAACATGTGCGCAGTTCGGGCGCAGCACGACGGCGGGGACGCGTATGCCGGAACGAAAGTTCCGGGGCAGCCGCGATGCGGCTGCTGACAGGCGTTGCCTGTCCATACGCGTCCCTGCCGTCGTGTCTGCGCCCGGTGTTTTCTGCGGGTGCATCAAAAAAACGCAAATATCATAAAAACTGATTGGAAAATTTCAAAAAAGCGGTTATGTTTAGGAGGTATTGACAATTTTTACTTTTAAAGGACATTTTTGATGCGCAGGCGTTTTTTTCAATCCCCTGATGACCATGATGATCTGCTGGAACGGGAACAGCGTTCATCATCAGCCATGCAGGAGGCGGCATTTTTTCTTCTGATCACAGTGATTCTTTTGATGTTCGGGCTTTTGATGCTGTATTCTGCCACCTACACGAAAGCGGGCATCAACATGTTTCTCAAGCAGTTGATCTGGGCGGGGATCGGCGGCACGGGATTTGCTGCAACGGTTTTATTGGGACACCGTTTTTTCTGTATGATCAGTCCGTTGCTGATGGTTGGGCTGGTGATCATGCTGCTGTTGCCGCTTACGGTGATGCGGACCAACATCAACGGTGCATACCGCTGGATCGTTCTCGGTCCATTTCAGATACAGCCATCGGAATTTGCGAAACTTGTACTGATCCTGTTCTGGGCGGACTTTTTATCCCGGCGTCCCCGTGAGATCGAACATTCCCCGTTCAAAAAGATCCTGCTGCCGCTTGGGCTGACATTTGCGCTGGTTGGCGGCTTGGTCCTTGCGGGCAAAGACCTGGGCACAACGCTTCTTCTGGCGGCGCTGTTTTATGCGATGGTATTATTTGCCAGCGGTATTTCCTTCTGGTATCCGGCAGTTTTCGGAGCGCTTGGCGCGTTGGGGATCGTGGCTGTTTTCAATCCGGTATGCCGTACTTTTCTGACAAAAATCGGGCTGCTGCCGGCGTACCGTCTGGGGCGTCTGGAATCGTTCCAGAATCCGGAACTGTATGAAGAAACGATCGGTTTTCAGCTGGTCCGTTCCCAGTTGGCGCTGGGGTCGGGCAACTGGTTCGGGCTGGGGCTGACGGAGAGCAAACTCAAACGGGAATATCTGCCGGAAAAACATACTGACTTTATTTTGTCGGTCGTGGGGGAGGAACTGGGTTTTGCCTCTATGATCGCAGTCATGCTGTTGTATATTCTGATGATCGCCACCGGCTTTCTGGTCAGTCTGAAAGCGCGAACGCGACAGGGGATGCTTCTGGCGTTCGGTGTTTCCACATTGCTGGGATTGCAGGCGTTTATCAACATCGGTGTTATTTGCGGGGCATTGCCGACAAAGGGGATGCCGGCGCCTTTTATCAGTTACGGGGGAAGCAGTCTGATCACCTGTTTGACGGCGGTGGGGCTGGTCTTCAGTGTGGCACTGGATAAGTCTTATCCGGACTATCCGGAACTGCTCCGGCAGAAAACAAAAAATTTCTTCAGAAAAGACAAGAAGTCATCATGAATGAGAACCAGTTGAAACATCTGGCGATCACCTGCGGCGGCACAGGCGGTCACTTCAATCCCGGTTTGAGTATTGCCCAGACATTGAACGCTCAGGGCGGCGAAGCAGTCCTTCTTCTGGGCGGAAAACATGCCGATAAACAATTGAAGATCGCTGCAGAGTGCGGCGTCCGGGCATACAAGATCAAAGCCGATCCCAGACCGCGCAACCCCTTCAAGCTGTTCGGTTGGATCGCGGGGATCATTTCCGGCGCGCGCACCTCACGGAAGATCATGAAGGAACATCAGGTGCAGGCTCTGCTCTCCATGGGCAGCTATACATCCATTCCGCCCGCGATCGCCGCCCTGACAAAAAAACTGCCGTTCTTCCTCCACGACGGCAATGCACGGCTGGGAAAAGCCAATCTCTTTATGAGCCGTTTTGCAAAAGGGTTCGCCTTCTCGTTCCCGTCCGTCAATGCGGCAAATGTGAAATGTCCGGCAGTGCTGACCGGTTTCCCTCTGCGTGCCGCTCTGCTTCAGGCAAGATACACGCGGGAAGAAGCCATCCGGCAGATCAATCAGGAATTTCAAACAGAATTTGAAAGCGGAAAACCGCTTCTTCTGGTCTTCGGCGGCTCCCTCGGTGCGGAAAAAATCAACACATCCATCGATTTCGATTCCGATGAACTGCAGATCATTCACCTTGCCGGACCGGGGAAACTGGATCAGGTCAACGCCTGTTATGCCGGACGGTCGAACCGCATCCTGACGCTGGAAGCATACGAAAATATCGCCCTGCTCTATACCGCTGCCGATTTCGTCATCTCCAGAGCCGGCGGCAGCACCGTTTCCGAATTGGCGTACTTCGGCAAATATGCCCTGCTCATCCCCTACCCCCACGCCGCCGATCTCCACCAGAACGACAACGCAGCGTGGCTGGCATCCGCCGGAGGCGCTGAAATCATCCTGGATTCCGATTGCAGCAAAACACTGTTCCGGTCCATTCTCTCCAACTGGACAAGGAATAAACCGGAACTCATCGCCGCAGGCGAAAAAAACCGGTCACTCGCAATGCCCGCCGCCGCCGCAAATGTCCTCCGGATGATCGAAACTTATCTGCAGAAAAAATAATCACCGCAAAATAAAAAGCGCGCGGGGCACAGCTCACGGATGCCATGCGGCATCCGATGCCGTTCACAAGTGAACGGTATGTGCCGGCGGGATCGCCGGCACTGAGCTGTGCCCCGCGCGCGTTATCGCATTACGCCATTATCACGCATTGAAGACGCCGGCGTAAAGACCTGCCGGCTGGACATTTCCATTGGATTCAGGGATCAGCATTTCGCCGGATTCGATGGAATCTTTGGCATCGGGGAAGACATCCGCCAGACATCTTCCGAGGCTTGCGGCGGAGAAGCCCTGTGAGTGACAGGACAGCAGGATGAAATAAGGCTGACTGAGATCAAGGATTTTCCGGCAGTTGTCAAGGATTCCTGCGAGACCGTCTTCGATCTTCCAGACCTGTCCCTGTGCGCCGCGTCCGAAGCTGGGCGGATCCAGTACGATCCCGTTATATTTGCTGTTCCGGCGTTGTTCCCGTGATACGAATTTCATAGCATCGTCACAGATCCACCGGATCCTGTTTTCGGTTTCGGGGTTGAGCGCCTGATTTTTCTTTGCCCAGTCGATGATCCCTTTGGATGCGTCCAGATGGCAGACATCTGCCCCTGCCTGTGCCATAGCGATGGTTGCGCCGCCGGAATAGGCAAAGAGATTCAATGTACGGGGCTGTTTGATCTTCATTGCGGCGACACAGCGGCGGAGCCGTTCCCAGTTTCCTGCCTGTTCTGCGAAGAATCCCAGATGTCCGAAGTGTGTCGGTTTGATCATCAGATTGACGCCGCCCCAGCTGACGATCCAGTCTTCGCTGCCTTCTTTCGGGGGGCGTTTTTTCCAGTTCCAGACGCCGCCGCCGGAACTTTCCCGGGAGAATACAGCATCTGCGCGATCCCATTCTTTCTGCGGCAGAGTCGGTTTCCAGAATGCGTTGAGTGCGGGGCGAATGATACGGTACGGACCGACCTGTTCCAGTTTCCGGCAGTTACCGGAATCCAGCTGTTGATAAGGAGGATAAGAGAGAGATCTCATGATGTTTTCTGATTTGCCTGATAAATGATTTCTCCGCGCACGACGGTGGCGCGTACCTGATTGGTCTTTGAATCGAAAAATGTAATATCCGCTCTGCGTCCGGGCAGGAGTTCACCTCTGGTGATCAAGCCCAGATCAGCGGCGGGATTACAGGTAAAGCAAGCGGCGGCGAGGGACGGATCCATCTGGGTATAAGTCATAAGATGACGCCAGGAATTTTCCAACGTCATCGTAGCACCGCTGATGATCCCGTCGGAAGTCGTCACCACGTTCTGACTGTTGCTGACAGCGGCGACGCCGTTGCTGATACCGACGATCTTGTTATGGGGTTTACAGCGCACTGTCAGGTCCACAAAACGCGGATGGATATGGAGTCCGTCGCAAATCATTTCGACCGTAATGCGGTCATCGCCAAGCGCAACGGATGTGAGGGACGATTCCCGGTGATAAAGCTGGGGCATACCATTGAACACGTAGGTACATCTGCGGGCGCCTGCATCCACACAGCGGAGGGTCTGTTCTTCGGTGGCGAGACTGTGTCCCATGGACGGGATCACGCCGTATTCCAGCATCAGTTCCACGAGTTTATCGGCATTTTCCAGTTCGGGAGCAAAGGTAATGATTTTGATTCTGCCGTTTCCCGCCTGCATCAGCTCCCGTGCCAAACCGAAATCGATTTTTTCCAGAATACCTGCCGGGTCCTGTGAACCGCGTTTCTCCATACTGATGAAAGGTCCTTCCAGATGGATGCCGGGGATATCAGCACCGTGTACGCCTTTTTCCAGCATGGCAGACAGGGACGCGACCGAAGCGAGCATTTCCTCCCGGGGTCTGGACAGCATGGCGGGACAGAAGGATGTGACACCGTGCCGGACAAGTGCAAGGCTCATCTGCTCCAGTGTATCCTGGGAAATATCCGGCTTTGTGGCATCCCATGTGCCGATCCCGTGAATATGACTGTCGATGAATCCCGGAACGGCGTAGCAATCGGTGAAATCGTGGATCTCCAATCCCTCATCGATCAGCGAGAAGGAAGATGCTCCGCCGGTGGCAATGATCCGGTCCCGTTCGCAGAGAATACCGCCGGTTGGGATTTTTTCCAACGGCGTCAGAGCATAATCTGTGAGATATAATTTTCTTCCTTTGCCCATAGCGCAGTGCCTCGTTGCCCGTTCTGAATTTCTTACAAGGGTAATATGCCCCGTTTTTCTGTAAAAAACAAGCCGCAAATCCGGAAAAATCCAAGAATTTGCGGCATTTTTTCAGCAGGATCGCCCGTCAGATCATTTCTTGACGGAGATCACGACTGCCTTGTGGGGTTCTTCGCCCACGCTGTCGGTCTTGATATCCGCTTCATTTTCCAGCGTCATGTGAATGATGCGGCGGTCATGAGCATTCATTTCCGGCAGAGTTTTGGGATCGCCCCAGCGACGGACTTCCTTGGCGGCATCCATGGCAAGCATCCGCAGATTTTCGTCGTGGGAATCAAAATTTCCACCATTGCGGCGGTCATTGCCGCGACGGTCACGCTTTTCCCGTTTTTCACCGCGATCATTATTGTTGCGGCGGTCCCGTTTTTCCCGTTTTTCAGGCTGTTCGGAACGGTCGGATGCGGCGCGTTTTGTGCCGGAGGAATAGCCGTCGATATCGATAAAGATACGGGGATAATTCACATCGTTCTTCTGCATCATACGGTTGATGAGGAGCTGCAGACTTTCCAGACTCTGTCCTCTGCGTCCGATAATGCGTCCGGCATCGGCACTGGCAACGACCAGATTGATTTTACCGGTCCCGCCTTCCGCTTTCACAGTGGCTTCCAGACCGAGGTAATCCAGCATCATCGCCAGTTTGCTGCGGACTTCGTCCACCATTTCCTGCGTCACAGGGATCACGGGGCGTTCTTCTTTTTCTTCTGCAGGGGCGGCAGGTTCTTCTGCGGGAACTTCTTCCTTCGTTTCTTCTGCGGGAGCATCTTCTTCGCCGGGAGGCGTGAAGGTGCAGACGCCGCCTTCGCAACAGCAGCAGCAGCCGGATGCCGCCGTTTCTTCTTTCACTTCTTCGTTTTCAGCGGCTGCGGCAGCCGCGTTCATTTCGTTTTCGTTGTCCATTTGAGTTCTCCAAATGATAAATCTTTATTTCGTACTTTTGGCGGCGGCAGCTTTTTCCTGAGCTTCTTCTTTCGCCGCGAGGTACTGTCCATATTTAAGCTGAATAATACTGAAAAGCTGACTGACTGTCCAGTACAGCGTCAAACCGGAGGGGAGCCAGTAAAGCATCACCAGCATGATCACCGGCATTGCCATCATGATCTTCTGCTGGGTGGGATCCGCCTGGGAAGGCGTCATCTTCTGCTGAACGACCATGAGGATGGTCATCATAATGATCCACGGGTGGATCGCCAGATCAAAGCCGAGGAGATGCAGCACCGGTCCCACCTGGTCAGGCTGAGCAAGGTCTTTCGCCCAGAGGAAGGAAACATGGCGCAGTTCTACGGCGGAATCGAATACGGAATAGAGGGCGAAGAAGATGGGCAGCTGGAGCAGCATCGGCAGACATCCGCCCAGAGGATTGACTTTTTCCGTGCGGTAGAGTTCCATCATCCGCATATTCAATTCCTGGGGATTGTCTTTGTATTTTTCGCGCAGTTCTTTCAGCTTGGGCTGGATCTTCTGCATTTTGCGCATGGAATTGTTCGCTTTCTGCGTCACCGGCCAGAACACCGCACGGACAATGATCGTCAGCAGAATGATCGCGATCCCGTAGTTCCCCACAAGGCCGTAGAGGAACACCAGAAAACGCGCCAGTGGACGGGCAATAAATTCAAACCAGGACCAGTAGGCGATGTGCATGGCGTCCATGGCAGATTCCGGCAGTTCCTTGATCCGGTTGATCTCCTTGGGGCCGCAGTAATACTGGAAATTGTGGGTGACGGACGCGCCCGCGGGCAGCGGCAGATTCTTGATGGAGCCGCCCACAGAAGGCAGCGCGTAAGTATTGCCGCCGGCATTTCCGACCGTCTGGGAAAATTTCAAGCCGTTATTGAACGTGAAGTTTTCCGGGAACAGGAGAGAGGCAAAATATTTGTTGGTGGCACCGATCCACGCGACAGCTTCCGTTGTTTCTTCTTCCGTCAGATCTTCCGGCTTTTTGGGGTCCGGCTCAATGGATTTCACCGTGTTCTTCGCCGCAAGACAGTAATCCAGATTGTGACGGATGGAATTGACTTTATCCGTGGAAAGATAAGGCATAGGCGGCATACCCGCAGCCCAGATGACCAGCTCCGGCACGATCCGGTCGTTGGCGGTATGATTGACAATCGTATAAGCCATATTCAACCGGAAGGAATCCGGCTGAAGCGTAAATGTCTGGATCGTATTGACTTCCGGCAGAGTACGGCGGATGGTCAGCACATTGCCGTCCACCTTGACTTCCGGAACTTTCACCGGCATCCCGGAAAACAGGTTCGTCTGGAAGGTACGGTATTCATTGCCGTCCGGCGCAAAAATCAGGGGTTCCTCCCCGTCGATCCCTTTGCGGTAGTTCTTGAGTTCGACTTTCGTCAGAACACCTTTCAGCGGATCAAAAGTGAGTTTGACAAGTTCATTTTCCAGTTCGGCGGCGGGGATCACCGCTTTGGTGAGATCAACAGCCGGAACCGCGGGCGCGGCGGGGGTTGTCACGGGAGCAGCCGGAACAGCGGGGGCGGCAGGGGCAACGGGGGGTGTCACTGCGGCGGGAACAGCCGGGGCAGCGGGGAGCGTCTGCTGATTTCTGGCGGCTTCATTGGCTTTGCGCTCCTGCTCCATGCGCGCCTGTTTTTCCGATTTATCTGCCTGATATTGGGGATAAAAGTACATCCACCCGAACAAAATGGCAGCAGCCACCACCAGAACGATGACTGTTTCCTTGTCAAATTTCATCTGCTCAATCTTCCTTTCTGTTTCGTTTCGGCGGCACCGGATCGTATCCGCTTCCGCCCCAGGGATGACACCGCAGGAGCCTCCGCAATGTCAAAATGCTGCCGTACCATGCGCCATGTACCCGCAACGCTTCCAGCGCATAGGCGGAACAGGTCGGTGTGAACCGGCAGCACGGCGGCAACATCGGCGAAATCAGTTTCCGGTACATCACCACGGGGATCATCAGGAGTCCTGCGGGCGAGAACGGGATGCCTTTTTCAGATTGCGTTCCAGCCACGGGAGAAGGTTCTCCAGACTGGCTTTCACAGCCCACATTTTTACAGCACTGATCTTCCTTTTCGGGATCATCAGGACTTTGCATGGCGGTATTTTCCCTTCTCCATTCAGCAGGCGGAACGCCTCCCACAGGATCCGTCTTGCACGGTTCCGCACCACAGCGCGTTTGTGAAAACGGCGGCTGCAGATGATCCCGCAGCAGGGTACTTCACAGCCGGGAGCATTTACGGCTAAAAAAGTAAAAAGCGGATCGTTCCATTTCAGGCTTGATGCCTTCACTTCATCGAATTCGCTTTTTCTTTTGAGCTTGTCTGCTCCAATGGCACGCGGTTTCAGTGCCGCTGCCTCCGGCGATGTCGCCACCGGCTTTTCAGACGGCTGACTTGCCGTACCCGCACCGCATACTTCAGAGAGCAAGTCTCTTGCGTCCTTTCTGTCTGCGACGGGCGAGCACCTGACGGCCTTTTTTCGTTGCCATTCTGGCGCGGAAACCACATTTACGGTTTCTGCAGAGTACGGACGGCTGATACGTTCTTTTCATTTTTTCTGCCTTTCACGGTTGATTATGTCAATAACGATTTCTGTCTGTTTACGGTCCGTCTGTAAATTACGGATTGTATAAAATAGCACATTTCCGCAAATCTTCAAGGAAAAAACTGATATTTTTCACGGCTTTTTTTTCATTTACGCCTCTTGTATGACCTGCGGATGTGGATTAGATTACCCCGGTATGCGTTCAGAACCACCCGAAACACAGAAAACGGAAAGTGAAATTTATGGAAAAAGTCAAACTTCCTCCCTGCGGCATTTTTGTCGGATCCGGCATCTACCCGACCGATACAGACACCCTGCTCTGCACAATGCTGGGACATTATACCTGGCAGGCTCAGCATTACGATGTGATCGAACAGATCGAAAAGATCATCAGCGACAATCAGGGGAATCTTGCTCAGGTCTGGGGCATTCCCCGCGGTTTCTCCCCGAAACTGCTCAGCGACTGGTTTTATGCGCTGGATGAGATCGGGATCGATATTCCCGCACCCGATTGGGAAAATTACAAAAATCTCACCGTTGCCGAATATGAAAAGGTTTTTGAAGAACACGACAGCCGGTACGGTGCGGGTCTTGTCCGTTTCATTCGGGAAGCGAAAAAACGGGATATCTACACCTGCTTCATTTATACAAAGTCCAAACCGGAATGGATCGGCAAAATGCACAGCGAAGGCGGAGAATATTATCTCGGCTACGACTACGGGGAACGGTATCACTTCTCCTCAGAAGATGCGAAAAAAGCTGTTTCCGAGACGGGGGAATGTCATCTGGCGGCACTGGTGGACGGCAGGATCAGTCGCGTCCGGGAACATGTGGAAGAACAGCACAAAGCGGGCTGGGGTCTTGTCATGGCGACCAGCAGCAACTTCAGCGTGGACTATGAAGTTGTCGGTGGAACGGATGTACCTGTGATCGAAGACTTTGCATTTCAGGGGATCAATATTGCCTCCGCTCTGTCCCGGGGTCTGTACCGTCAGCATGATCTGCCCATCTGGGGTTCCCATCTTGCTCACGAACACTATGCCTGGCTGCCGAACAACAGTCCCTGCCGCTGGCATACACTCCGCGCGGCCCTGTGGCTCAAGTATATGGCCGGCAGTAAAATGATCATCAACGAAAGCGGCAACTGGTTTGTGGAACATACACTTGCGCCGGACTCTCCGAAATTCGATATGCCCCAGAGCGCAAAAGCAAAACTGGGCGTTATCGGCTGGGGCGCAGCAAAACAGCTGATGCGTGAAGATCCCGCCAGTCTGAAACCTTATCTTGAAGAAGCACGCCCCTTTTTCCCCAGACTGAACTATGAATCGCCGGTCTGCCGGAAGTATCGGGAGATCATTTCCGATTTCTGGACTTATGTCAAAGAAAACGGTACGCCCGCCGGACAGCCGGAATCGGTCATTGCCATCATCAAAGGCAATTACGATTTGAGTAATGCGTCCGCCAGTTTCAATTACGCAGTGGCAGGTATGGCATCGGTCGCGGAAAAAAATCCCAGTTGGTATCACGGTATGCCCGAACGGGGATTGTATGCCGCTTACGATGTGTTCTATCCCTGCGAAGATATTGTGCCGCCGTACAAAAATACGCAAATCTCCGGTACACCTTACGGTCAGGTGGATATGGTCAGTTTCGCCTGCAACAAGGTGGATCCGGCATTTCTGGCAAAACAGTACAAAGCCATGATGTTCACGGGTTGGAACACCTGCAGTCCGGAACAGTACGAAATTCTGAAACAGTATGTGGCAGCCGGGGGAACACTGTTCATCTCCGTACCGCAGCTCTCCACCGACGATACACGCGATCTGGATTTCCCCGTGGAAAAACTGGTCAACGGCGGCGATTTCTCCGATCTCTGCGGCTTCAAAGTTCTGGAAAAAGGTCCGCGCATCTACTGGGCAACCGCACCCATCGGACAGAATAAACTCGGCTTCGGATTCCCCAGACGGTTCGGCGTCCTCTGTACTCCGCTGGCAAAAATCGAAATCACCGATCCGGATCTGGAGATCCTCTGCTGCGATGACGAAGAAGAAAAGCCGGTCGTCACCCTCCATCAGTACGGCAAAGGAAAAGTCTATACCCTCACAAGCTGGGCGTATCCCGGCGCATTCGATGTGGATGAATGTCCCGGATCATCCATTCAGACATCCGGTCTGCTGGGGTCCATCTACCGCCATATCGCAGAAAGCAACCGCCCCAACGTCTATATCACTGACGATGGCTGCACCACAGGTAAAGTCTGCCGCAGGATCGCATTCTCCTATTTCCCCGAAGGCGGAAAAACATGTCTCTATAACACCGATCCGGATCACGAACTCACATTCTGTCTGCACCGGTTCGGAATGATGGAACAGATCACCCTCGCACCGGGCGAATTCAAAATGCTGGATACAACAAAAGCCTAATCACAGATCTTATACGGCAAAAAAAACAGCGGGCGCGGCTCCGCGCGGCATCAGCCGCGCACACAGACTGCCACGCGGCAGTCTGTGAAAAAGCCGCCGGGCGCGCCTCAGTGGCGCAGACCGGCGGCTTTGGAGTCGCGCCCGCCGTTTTTTTTGCCGTTGTGGTCCGGGCTGTTATTCCCCGTCGCCTGTCAATGCCCGGATCTGATCGCGCAGGGTGGCAGCGCGTTCAAATTCGAGATTTTCGGCGGCATCGAGCATTTGCTGTTCGAGTTCAGCGATGATCTCATCGAGACTGTTTGCTCCGGTTTTTTCCAGGAGCGTAGCGATATCCGGCACATTCCGTTGTTTTCTGCCTTTTGATTTTTTTGCAGATTCTTTTTCGGAATAACCGGAGCCGTCGGATGCGGTATATTTTGCCCGTCGTTCTCTTGCGGCGAGGGCATCGGTGCGGATCTGTTCCAGCCGGTCCTGATCGCCGGCGAGATACGCTCCGGTCTTTGACGAGATCCCCAGCACTTCTGTAATGGTTTCCCGGTCTTTTTTTCCGGCGACGGAGCGTGGTATGATCTTATGTTCCTGATTGTACTGCTGCTGCCGTTCCCTGCGTGCGTTGGTGATATTGATCAGCGCCTGCATACTGTCGGTGATCTGATCGGCGTAAAGGATCACATATCCGTCCACATTTCTTGCGGCGCGACCGGCGACCTGGATCAGGGATCTGGTTGACCGGAGGAAACCTTCTTTATCGGCGTCGAGGATCGCGACGAGTCTCAGTTCGGGCATATCGATCCCTTCCCGCAGCAGGTTGATCCCGACGATGCAGTCGAAGTCACCGTTTCTCAATTCGTTGAGGATCCTGACGCGTTCGATGGCATCCAGATCGGAGTGGAGATATTTGATGCGGATCCCCAGATTTCCGAGGTAATCTGCGAGCCGTTCTGCGCTTTTTTTCGTCAGGGTGGCGACCATGGATCTTGCGCCGAGGGCGGTACATTTTCTGATTTCGTCGATCACGTCATCGATCTGTGTGCCGAGGGGTCTGACTTCCACGGGGGGATCCAGCAGACCGGTGGGTCTGACGATCTGTTCCACGATATGACCGCAGGACTGCTGCAATTCATATTCGCCGGGTGTGGCGGAAACGAAAACTGTTTTCCCCATCATTGCCTGAAACTCCTCATATTTGAGGGGTCTGTTATCCAGAGCGGACGGAAGTCTGAATCCGTAATCCACCAGCATCTGTTTCCGGTTGCGGTCTGCCTTGTACATTGCCTGAAGCTGCGGCAGGGTCACATGTGATTCATCGATAAAGAGCAGATAATCATCGGGGAAGAAATCCAGCAGACAGTACGGGCGGCTTCCGGGTTCGCGGAAGGAGAGATGTCTGGAATAGTTTTCGATCCCGGAACAGTAACCGATCTCCCGCATCATTTCCACATCATAAGTCACCCGCTGAAAGAGCCGTTGTGCCTCCACGAGTTTTCCCTGAGACTCAAAATTTTTCACACATTCCTTCATCTCTGCGATGATATTGTATGTGGCGGCTTCCACCTGTTCCTGCGGCATCACAAAATGCCGTGCGGGAAAAACGAGTGCGCTATCCACTTTTGCTTTTGTGCGGTGCGTTACGGGATCGAGCCGCTGCAGGGCATCGATGGTATCGCCCCAGAAATCGACGCGCAGGATCTCATCCTTCTGGGAGAGCCAGATCTCCACGCTGTCGCCGCGGGCGCGGAACTGTCCCCGTTCGGGCGAAGTATCATTCCGGTCATACTGAACGGCAATGAGTTTCCGCAGAAGATCATTTCTGTCGATCTCATCCCCGACTTTCAACCGCAGGCTCATATTGTCGTAATCGATGGGTGAAGTCAGCCCGTAGATACAGGACACACTTGCCACCACAAGAGCATCAGGGCGTTCCAGCAGGGACGCGGTTGAACTCATGCGGAGCCGTTCGATATTTTCGTTGATACTGGCATCTTTTGCGATGTAGGTATCGGTCTGCGGAATGTAGGATTCCGGCAGATAATAATCGTAATAGCTGACGAAATATTCCACCGCGTTCTGCGGCAGGAACCCCTTGAATTCGCTGTAAAGCTGCGCCGCCAGAGTTTTGTTGTGGGAAAGGACGAGCGTCGGGCGGTGTCCCAGATTTTCCAGCACATTGGCGAGCGTGAATGTTTTTCCCGATCCGGTCACGCCGAGAAGGGTCTGAAACGGCACGCCGTTTTTCAGACCGTCCGTCAATGCTTTGATGGCGGCAGGCTGATCACCGGCAGGCGCATAATCGGAACAGACTTTGAAATCAATCGGCATAAGCGTACGAGTCACCGGATTCAAAGTACATGGTTTCGATTCCCTGCCAATGCTGCGGGATCAGTTCGGCGAGGAGCCGCATACCTTCGCGTTCACTGCAGGTATGTCCCATCACGAGGATCGCTTTCGGGATACCCAGTCCTGTACAATCCCGTGCGAACTCGCCCTGGGACCATTCACAAATCTCACCGGTGAGAACGATATCACATTCTTCCAGTTCCTGCTGAAGATGTCCGGGCGTACCGAAACAGAGCCCGATCTTCTTCACCATAAAGTTATCGGCAGAACATCCGCAGATACGGACACGGGCGATGTTCAGATTTTTTTCCAGTGTGGCGGCAACCTGTTTGACGGACATGGGTTCATCCAGATCCAAACGGTTGACGGCATAATATTTTCCCTTGCTCCAAGTTCCTTTGAGTCCGGCATATTTCGTTTCGCCTTCGCTGATCATATCCGGCACACGGCAATGGGGGTGATCGTGATAGCGGTAGATGGTCACGCCGCAATCTTCGATAAGTTTTTTCTTTTTCTCCAGGATCTCCCGGACGAAACCCGTCTGCGACTCAAAATGTTCTTTGCTGTCCAGATGATCATAAAAAGTCGGCTCATGAACGATGATCAGTTTTGCGCCCCAGGCGGCGGCATCCCGGATCACATCGGGCGTGGCGAACATGGTAACCGCCACCCGGGAACCGAGTTCAGCCTCGGGATCACCGGCTTTGAGGGTATCACAGGTGTTTTCATAATGGGACGGATCATTGTCGGTCCAGTCAAAGACTTCCTGAATAAAATCGCGGATCTTCATTTTTTCCTCCGTACAGTTTTCGTGTTGATCGGTACATTGTTTTACATTACTTCACAGAAACGGAAAATACAAGTGTAAAATACTTGCAAATCATCCGGAAAACAATTATATTATAGGGATCAAACTGTTTAACGATTTGGAAAGGATCTGCACAATGGGCAAGACCACAGCACAGAAAATTTTTGATGCACACCGCATCGACACACCCGCACCGGGTGTATCCGTTCTGAAACTGGATCGCGTATTCTGTCACGAGATCACCACCCCCATCGCCATCAACGACCTGATCGCGCGGGGCAAAGACCGCGTGTTCGACAACACAAAGATCAAAGCCGTGATCGACCATGTGACACCGGCAAAAGATTCCAAGACCGCCGAACAGGGCAAAACCCTCCGTGACTGGGCGCGGTGTCAGGGCATTGCCGACTTTTTCGACATCGGCTGCAACGGTGTCTGCCATGCCATTTTCCCCGAAAAAGGTTATGTCCGCCCCGGATTCACGGTGATCATGGGCGACTCCCACACCTGTACCCACGGAGCCTTCGGCGCTTTCGCTGCCGGTGTCGGTACCACAGACCTTGAAGTGGGGATCCTCAAAGGCGTTGTTGCCATGCGCGAACCGGAAACGATCCGGATCAATGTGAGCGGCAGTCTGCCGGAAGGCGTGTTTTCCAAGGACCTGATCCTGACCATCATCAAACGCCTGACCGTGAACGGCGCCACGGATAAAGTCATTGAATTTGCAGGTCCCGCGGTTGCCGAACTGGATATGGATGCACGTATGACCCTTTCCAATATGGCGATCGAAGCCGGTGCCACCTGCGGTATTTGTATGCCCGATGAAAAAACTGTGGATTATCTCTGGCCATTCATCGAAAACGAATACGAATCCCGGGAAGCCGCTCTTGCCGATTACAGCAAATGGCTGCCGGATGCAGATGCCGTCTATGCGGATGTGATCGAAATCGATGCCGCCGCACTGGAACCGGTGGTCACCTTCAATTACAAACCGGATCAGGTCAAAACCGTCCGGGAAATGACTGGCACAAAAGTGGACCAGATCTATATCGGCTCCTGCACCAACGGGCGTATCAATGACCTCCGTGCAGCGGCAGAAGTGCTGAAAGGCAAAAAAATCAGCCCGGATGTCCGCGCCATTGTGTCACCGGCAACGCCGAAAATCTTTTCTCAGGCATTGGATGAAGGTCTGATCAAGATCTTCATGGATGCAGGTTTCTGCGTCACGAATCCCACTTGCGGAGCGTGTCTGGGAATGAGCAACGGTGTCCTTGCCAACGGCGAAGTCTGCGCATCCACCACCAACCGGAACTTCAACGGCAGAATGGGCAAAGGCGGCATGGTCCACCTGATGAGTCCCGCCACCGCTGCCGCAACCGCCATCGCGGGATATATTGTGAACTCCCCGCTGTACAAAGGAGAATAAGATCATGAAAGATTTACAGGGTACCGTTCTGTTTCTCGACAGATCCGACATCAATACCGACGAAATCATTCCGGCAAAATATCTGACGGAATCCACCAAGATCGCCCTCAAACCCTACTGTCTGGAAGATCTGATCCTTGACGGCTTCGACCCCAAAAAGGATATCGCCGGCAAACAGGTCATCGTCACCCGCGCAAACTTCGGCTGCGGTTCCTCACGCGAACACGCACCGTGGGTGCTGGAATGTAACGGGATCAATCTCGTGGTCGCAGAAAACTTTGCCCGTATTTTCCGTCAGAATATGTTCAACTGCGGCATGGCAGCCATCAGCCTGAGCCGGGAAGAGATCGATGAGATCTTCACCGTTTTCAGCGGCACCGTCACCACATGCTCCGCCGACATCGATGCCAAGACCCTCACCTTCTCCAACGGGGAAAACACAAAGGTCTTCACATTCGATGCCAGCCCCTTCGATCTGGAACTGATCCGGGCAGGCGGCTGGGTGGATTACGCCGACAGCAAATACTGAGTCTGAAAGATACAGACGATCCGCGGGGGAAAATTTTTCCCCGCTTTTTTTGTTTTAAAACGGGAAACGCCCTGCCGTACCGCTGTACCGCAGGGCGTCATTTTCTGAAACGGATTCAGGATCAGAGAATATCGATGACCTTGCCGCCGTTCTGTGCAGATTCGTGGGCTGCTGCGCAGAGTTTCAGATTGTGAACTGCATCTTCCGCATTGATGGGCGTGCCGTTCTGGACACTTTCCGCATGATGCTCGATGAGCGTCTGGTAGATATTCTGGATGCCGGCAGGAGGAACTTCTTCCACTTTGCCCAGATCATCCAGTTCAAGGCGCATACGGACAGGTTCGCCCGCGTGGCCGGAAAGCTGGAACATGCTGCCGTAGCTGCGGAGGACCGCTTTGTCACCGTACAGTTCAAAACCGAGGTTAGTCAGCGTGCCGCCGAGACCGCCGCGGAGTTCACTGAAGGATGCACGGACACTGCCCTGGGTACCGTCTTCAAAGAAGAACTTGATGTAGGCTCCGTCTTCCGCCACCATCTGAACGATCTTCGGATAGTAAACCGCCGCAAGTTTGGCGATCTTTTTGCCGAAAACAAATTCCGCAACGTAGAAGCAATGGCTGGCAACGTCACCGATGGGACCACCCATTTCTTCGATTTTGCTGCAGCGCCATGTGGCAGCTTCCGCCGGATCGTAGCCGTAGGCAAATTCCATGTGGAAACAGCTGTCATTCACAGCACCGAGTTTGCCGTCCGCCATGACTTCTTTCGCCTTGATGTTCCAGGCGTCGTTGACCATCATGTGGTCAACGGAAAGGGAGAGACCTTTTGCCGCGGCGAGTGCCACCATCTTTTCGGCATCGGCAACATTCGTTGCAGCAGGTTTTTCCACGATCACATGTTTGCCGGCTTCCAGAGCAGCGCAGGCGAGTGCTGCGTGGCTGGCATTGTTGGTGGCGATATAAACGGCATCGACTTCAGGATCGGCAAGGACCGCATCCATATTGTCGTACCACTTCAGACCGAGTGCTTCCGCCGCTTCTTTACGGGCGGGATTCATATCGGTCGCACCGGTGAGAACTGCTTTTTCCAAACCGTTGAAACGGGTCTTGTCGCAGCCGTAACCTTCTTTGGCTACACGGTTTTCAGCAATACCGCCGAAACCGATGATGGCATATCTGATCTTGCTCATATTTTTCTCCTAAAAAATTGATCAGTTCAATCAAGCAAAAACCGGACGGCATCCCTTTACGGTACGCCGTCCGGTACGATTTTTCAGTGCTGGGACCAGCCTGTAAAATTACTTCATGTAGGCGGCAGCGACCTTGTTGAACGCATCGATGTAAGCCTGGATGTGTTCCACTTCGTAGGTCGGGTGCGTGAAGAAGCTGATGGTACGGTCCGTCATCCAGTTCGCCTGTTTGCAGTTGAACTTGGTGTAGTCGATGTTTCTGGACTTGGGATCGTTGAACGGATAGCTGGCAATACCGAAGCCCTTACGGTCGGTGTAGGCCTGTTCCTTGTACATTTCCGGCCAGAGAACGCTGTAAACAGCCACGCCTTCCGCTGCCATGGCGGCGATGAACTGCTTGGTGTCGATACCGTCTTTGAGTTTGGACGGGTCGATCACGATCGGGCACCACCAGAAAGCATTCTGACGATCTTTGGTATCCACGGGAACGTGGAGGACCAGCGGGTGATCCTTCAGGGCTTTGATGAGCATTTTGCCGTTGCGGATACGGTTCTTCAGATTCCAGTTGTCAAAGCGTTCCAGTTCGCCCAGACCGATGGCAGACTGCATTTCCGTCATACGGAAGTTGAAACCGACGCGGCGGTGGATGTAGAGCTGTTTGCCTTCCATTTCCAGAAGGTTGAGTTTCGCTTTGACGTCGTAGCCGTGGTCACGGAAGGAACGGCATTCCCATGCCAGATCTTCGTCGTTGGTGACGACCATACCGCCTTCACCACCGGTGGTGAAGTGTTTGCTCTGGCAGAAGCTGAAGCAGCCAACGTGACCGATGGTACCGGCTTTTTTGCCTTTGTAAACGCCGCCGAAGCACTGTGCGCAGTCTTCCACAACGTAGAGATTGTGTTTCTTGGCGATCGCCATGATGGGATCCATATCGGCGACGATACCGTAGAGGTGAACAACAACGATCGCTTTGGTGCGTTCGGTGATGCAGGCTTCAATGGCTTTCGGATCGATGGTGTGATCGGTGGTCACGTCTGCAAAAACAGGCATGGCACCAGCCTGCAGAGCACAGAAGCTGGATGCGATGAAGCTGTAGGAAGTACAGATCACTTCGTCGCCGGGGCCGATGTTCAGGCTGGCGAGTGCAGTGTGCAGAGCGCAGGTACCGTTGGCAACGCTGATGGCATGGTTCACGCCGAGCCATTTTGCCCAGGCTTTTTCAAATTCCATACCGACTTTGCCCGTCCAGTAGTTGACTTTGCCGGATTTCAGGATGTCAACGACTTTGTCATAGGTCTTTTCGTTGAATGTGGGCCATGCGGGCCAGGCGCCATTGTAAACTTTCTTGCCGCCATCGATCGCCAGCTTTTCAGCGTTCTTCGCTGCGGGTTTCGCCGCTGCTTTCTTTGCGACAGGTTTCGCTGCTGCTTTCTTCGTTGCCATCTTGTCAACTCCTTCTGATTTGATTGTTGAAAATGACGTTTCGGTGTTTCAAAAAAACATCTTCTCTATTATATTACATTCAAAATGGGAAAAGTGCAAGGAAAATTTATTGTAAAAGCCCACAATTTTCTTGTAAAATCTTACGATTTTGCAGTTTTTACCGATTTTTTTCTCTTGCAAATGTCAAAAAATATATTATTGTTCAGTAGCAACTTCACATCACAAGGAGCATACAGATATGTACAGTACATCCACCATTCTCGCAGGATTGGGGCTGACCCTGATCGCCGGTCTCGCCACCGGTGCCGGCAGCTGCATTGCGTTTTTCTTCAAAAAAACAAATACAAAATTTCTGTCGTTCGCACTGGGATTTTCCGGCGGCGTCATGGTCTATATCTCGCTGGTGGAACTGTTGGCAGACGCACATAAACATCTGGCTGAAACATTCGGACACACTGCCGGATCGCTGAGCGCGACCGGATGCTTCTTCGCCGGGATGGCTGTTGCAATGCTCATCGACCGGCTCGTGCCGAGCCACGAAAACCCCCACGAAGTCCGTACCGTGGAGGAAATGGATCAGCCGAAACATAAAGATAAACTCATGCGCAGCGGTCTGCTGTTCGCTTTCGCCATCGCGATCCACAACTTCCCGGAAGGTATGGCAGTGTTCATGGCAAGCCTCGTCAACCCGGCAACCGGTCTCTCCATCGCATTGGCGATCGCCATCCACAACATCCCGGAAGGCATTACCGTATCCGTTCCGCTTTATCACGCGACCGGCAGCAGAAAAAAAGCATTCTTCTACTCCTTCCTCTCCGGTCTCGCAGAACCGCTGGGCGCACTCGCCGCATGGCTGCTGCTTATGCCGTTCCTGACCGAAAATGTGATGATGTGTACCTTCGCCGCCGTCGCCGGGATCATGGTCTTCATCTCCTTTGATGAACTCCTGCCACTCGCGGAAGAATACGGCGAACACCATATCGCCATCTACGGCATCATTTCCGGTATGCTCATCATGGCACTCACACTCGCGTTCTGATCCACGATCCGGCACGCGCGGCGGCGGCGGCTCCGCGCGGGAACCGCGCAGCCGTCATCCCGATGACGGCAAGAAACGCCGGGGCGCGCGAAGCGCAGACCCGGCGTTCGGGAGCCGCCGCACCCGCTCGTATGCGTACGGGGCGCAGTACATTCCTTTTTTTTACATTACAGATCTTCGGGATAGATCACGGATCCGTTGCCGGGACCTGTTTCCACGGTGATGGGTGCGGTCCGGTACATTTTCGGGATCATATTTGCGCCGGTCGTGATCTTACCGGTTGCGAGTTCAGCGAGCCGGGTCAGGGTGATCTGATAGGACTCTCTGATTTTTTCCGGCATTTTGCTGTTGGGACTGAGTTTATACAGTTCGTATTCTGCGGCATTGAGGCACCATTCCTGCAGGAGGGGTGTAACTTCCATCGGGACTTCGTACCGTACGGAAGCGAATCCGTCCACCAGTCCTTCTGCGTGAGCGATCACGGTCAGCGGGATATTTTCCGGATCATCAGTGCAGAAAGCATTGAACCGATCGGTCCCGACACGCAATTTCAGATCTTCAGTTGTGATATAATTGCTCATAGTTTCTGTTCCATCTCTGTTATTTCTGATGACAAAAAAACTCTCCGGGTGATGGAGAGTTTCTGTTTTTTGAGCTGTTTCCGTATCTTATTCGACAGCGGTACCGCCCTTGAAGATGAGGTGGGGGAAAGCGAGGAACGCTTCACCGCGTGCATCAGCGCCGTAAACATATTCTTTACGGCTGAAGACATTTTCATCGGTTTCGCGGTCGAGGCTGGTGAGGACGGGCATTTTTCTCTGCTGCACGAACACGGGTTTCAGGACGCCGCCGGTGGCAGCGAGGAACCAGAGATCTTCATATTCCGTACCGCTGAGTTCGGGCAGGACGAGGAGTTCTGCACTGCCGTTCCACGGGTTATCGGTTGCGCCGACGCCGTTGATGCCGTTGGCGTTATAACCGCGGAGCATCATACGGTCTTTGAGGATGGCGAATGCAGCTTCTTCGTTGGCGGGGCCGACAATGAGCAGATCGGGGATCACGCCCAGAGATTTTCCTGCGTGACCGCGGTAAGACATCATTGTTTTTCTGGCGGCGGCGTATGTTTCTGCGGTGAGGCTGCCGGTGCAGGTATTGCAGATAGTGGATTCGCCGTACACGCGATCGGTGGCAAAAAATGCCTTATCATCGATCCAGTTGCCGTTGGAGAGGAGTGCTTCCACCGCGAGATCCTGCCAGAGTTTTGCGGCGTGGAGACCCATTTCAGCGACCAGCGTGCCGTAAACGCCGTACTGATCGTCTTCGATGTCGTTCCGCGGCACAGACACCGTTTCTTCAAAATCGCGGTTCACGATCTCGATACGCTGGGATGTGAAATTGCGGACCTGCCGTTCACCGTTCCATTCGGTCATACCACCGAACTGTTCCAGGAACGGATAAACATTGGATGCGGTGCCGGACTGAACGGGAGCGGCGAAACGCTGCCATGTGTCGGGCGCCTGTTCAAAACCGGTGAGGAAGTTGCTTTTGAAGCCGCTGAACAGGGCTTCCAGATTTGCTCTGTTGATGTCCATTTCTGTTGTTTCCTTCTTGTTGATACTGTTTTTATATTTCTGATCAGAAAAACTGTATTCAGTTTCTGATACCGAGCATACGGAAGATCCGGCTTTCGGTTTCGTCATTTTTTCCGGCAGATGTTACCGGTTTTTCATCCAGATTTCTGTTATCGGGAATACGTCTGGGAGCGGCGACACACCATGCCCGGAATGCTTCAGGCTGTTCTGCCGCGAAATTTTCAGCCCAATCCTGTTCGGCGGCAGTGATCTTTCCATCCCGGAATGCTTCCGCGACCAGTTGTTTTGCGTTCAGGGCGGCGAGTTCATGTTCCAGCCGTTCTGTCAGTTCCAGACGCTGACGGATGAGTCTGATTTTTCCTGCGTCATCCAGCGTGGTTCCGTCATCATCTTTCAGGACGAGCGGCATGAGCGATTCAATATCGTTTGCCGCCAGTGCGGGGATGTGATGCAGCGCGGGATGATTCGTGAGTGCCACAGAATGAATGGAGCAGACATTGTTTCCAGCCTCATCGAAGTAGAGTGTGGGGGAAAAATAGCGGTATTCGCCCTTTGCCAGATATTCTGCAGCTTCAGCGGTCCAGTATTTCACATGCGCATGGAGTCCCTGCTCCGTTTTGAAAAGGCGGTCGATCCATCCGGCTGCGGGTGCTTTACAGCCGCCCAGACTCTGATGTTCGTAGTCGATCACCAGATCTTTTCCGCGCGCTTCAAAATCTGCGATCACCGTATCCGCAGCGGTTTCCGGGAACTGGAAACTGCCGTTTTCGCCATTGCGGGTATAATGGATCTCCCCATAGGGCAGCAGCAGAAATTCTGCGGGCAGCTCCGTATCGGCGAGATGCGTTCCACCGCCATAACCGATCCTGTTTTTTTCTTCCATTTGTTTTACTCCTGTTCAGTTTTTTCTTTGCGGGTCCGCAGAATACGGACGCCGAACGTTTTTTCGATCCATTCGGGGCAGACGGCGACACCGGACGATGTCAGTTTCTCCACGATCTGTGCTTTTTCCAGCAGATTTTCCGGTGTAGTACAATCCATTTTGAAATGGATGGTCCCCTCCGTTCCGTAGCGGAACCGTTCCAGCGGAGCAAGGATCTGCCGGTCCACGGTCTCCATCAGGGCACGGCAGTCTGCCTCGATGAGATCCCGCCGGACTTTATCCTGCACGGATCCGGTACTGAATCCGCTGCCGCTGGAACTTGTCGCCGTCTGCCCCAGGATCAGGCGTGCTGCGAGACCATCCAGATAATCCAGCCACGCCTGATAATCGCCGGATGCGTTGCCGGAAGGACTTACGATCTGCACATCGGCGCCCTCGTTGAGCAATCCGACACCATCGGCACCGAGCCGTGACAGTGACTGCATCAACTCGTTCCGCACTTCTTCCGATTCAAAATCTTCGTTGCGGATCTTTGCAGCAATGAAGGGAATGCCGAACCGTTCCAGATATCGCGCCCGGTCACGCATGGCGTAATGTTTGAAAAAGTAGAGCCAGACAAGAGGACGGAGCAGCGCGAGGCGCGTCCGGTGAAATACGAACTGGTTTTCATGATAAGCCGCCAGCGGAGCCGTGGTCCCGGACACCGTCAGCAGCGCAGGATTTCCGCAACGGTCAAACACAAGATTTGCGGGATCGATACAGCGGAACGAGCGGATGGCGCCGCCCCCTTCATCCCAGATGATCGCGGCAGCCGCATAACCGTAAGCAATGGCACTGAGCAGATGCTGAAGAAGATCGTACATCCCCGCGGATGCAAGGATTTTTCCCGTTTCTTCCGCGCGTTCCGGATATTCCTGCGAAACAACGGACCAATCGCAGGCAAGGACCGCAAGAATACGCGTCTGGATGTGTGCGGTGATCCCCGGTTCACTTTCCAGAATACGGCGGAACAGCAATGCCAGATCACCGGGATTTCCTTCATCCGCCGCCACCAGCATCCGCCGGAGTTTGGCAGAATTCAAGTCCGACCCCACATGATTTCCCCAGGTACAGACAAATTCATCAAAGTCCCCGGATTCCCGCAGCAATTTTGCACGCGGCACATTTTTTGCAGGGGCAAAACGGTTCAACAGACGCAGAAACAGATTGTTCTTCCGGTTCAGAGATGCAGATTTCGGCATAATTCCAACGCTCCTTTGCAGTAATGGTTTGTTTGCAAAGGAAAAAAGCGTCAAAGAAAACTGCGTTTATTTCTGTATTTTTCTGAACTGCCGCTGGATTTTATAAAGCAGATATGCTCTATTAAAGCAGACTCAAAAAAAACACGATCGACAGAAAGGATCTGACATGAAATATCACATTGCAGCAATCGGTGAAGTTCTCTTTGATGTATTCCCCGAAGGCAGACGCACCGGCGGCGCACCGGCAAATGTGGCAGTGATCGCCGCAGCTCTGGGCTTGAAAACGGCATTGATCTCCGCCGTGGGAAAAGATGAAGCCGGCGACGAACTGCTGAACGAACTGTCGGTCCGCGGCGTGAATACGGACGCTGTCAGCAAAACAGATCACCCCACTGGTATGGTGATGGTCACGGTCAGAAATACGATCCCCTCCTACGAGATCTGCCCCGGTGCCGCCTGGGACAATATCCCCATGAACGATACGGCTGCCGGGATTGCCGCCGATGCAGGTGCGCTGGTCTTCGGCTCACTGGCGCAGCGCAGTACGGTTTCGCGCGATACCATTATGAGACTTCTGAAAGAGAGCAGTCATCCGTGGAAAATTTTCGACATCAATCTGCGGCAGGATTATTATTCTCTTGAGACCGTTACGGAATCCCTGCATCTGGCAGACACGCTGAAGATCAGCGAAGAAGAACTGCCCGCTGTGGCAAAACTTCTGGATCTGCCCGCCGCTCCCGACGCCTTCGCGGAAGCTGTCGCCGCCCGGTATGACCTGACCGAAGTCCTGCTGACCAGAGGCGCAGAGGGGTGTCTGATCTTTCACGGTGCAGAACAATGGTCGATCCCTGCGTACGATGCGGGACCGATCGCGGATACAGTCGGTGCCGGAGATGCGTTCCTGGCGGGTTACATCCGCGGCAGACTTGCCGGTATGGACCGGAAAGAAGCCGGGGAACTGGCGTCGCGGACAGCCGGTGTTGTCTGTACAGTCACCGGCGCGTGGGCGGAATTGCCGGCAATCGATTAACCGGCGGTAAAAATCAGGCTGTATGCTCCGGCGGACGCCGTCAGGCGGAACCGTTTCATCTGCAGTGCAGGGAACGGCCGCTGCTTCCGCAAAACGGGCATTTCCTCCACATCACCGGACCATGTCAGACCCGACAATGTCAGGCGCACGCCGCCCAGCAGAATGGTCCCGTCCTTCTGCAGACGGGGGACTTCCGGCGAGAGCAGAAAGATCTCCAGCGGCTGTTTCTTTTTCAGTTTGATCTGATCGGAAACGATCACCCGCTCCGGCTCAAATGTCAAAGTCCGGATAAACTGTTTCACACCTGCGGCAACCGGATACGCTTTACCGAGATCGCAGATCATATTTTTCCGGTCGGGCGTCATATCCAGAGTTGCCGTATAATCCGCGCCCGCCTGCTGTTCGTGTCCGCCGATCACGGGGGCGTTGTGTCCGTTGCCCCGGGTGTACCAGAGGGTATAGCGTTTATCAGAAAAGTTGATCCGGGAATATCCGCCGGTACCCGCATCCATAATGACCGGCGCACCGTTGTAGAAAACGGTAAAATGTCCCATATCGTTGTGATTGTGGGGTTCCTGATTGCTGCCGCCTTTCAGGGACGCGGAAAATTTTTCTGAACGCAGTACCCCCAGCCTGCCGGGGAACAGCGTGACAGGCTGTTCCGGAGCAGCGGCAGATTTCTTTTTTTTCTGCGGCAGATCAAAGAAAAGCCCGAGTGTCTCATTCAGGATGTCCTGCGCCACCATCAGTTCACCCATATACCATTGTTCCAGTCCCGCCAGAGTTGCAGATCCGATGGCGGCAGCTGCGGCGGCGACCGTGGTGTAACAGGTGTTGATGGGCAGATTCTGTACGCTGTCGCCGAATGCCACCACAAATCCGTCACCGATCCGGACATTTGCCAGAAATTCAAAGATCGCGCGGATCTTCGGTTCACGGTACAGACGCGCACCGCAACCCGGCTGGATCTTGTCAAGCAGATCAATGGCACGAAACAGCATCATTCCGGCTTTGGTATAATACATTGCCCCTTCCGCGCAGTAGCCGTCGTCTTCATAGCAGGCGGCGAAACGCGAGACCACATGCACAAATTTGCGTGCGAGCCGGGCAAGTTTTGCAGGATCACGCTCAAACTGGAACAATGCCACCAGATTGTTGTAGCCGCACCACACACTCCAGTTTTCCGGTTTTTTTCCGGTGAACCACCAGTGATGCGGCAGACAGTCTTTGTTGTAAATGACGTTGTAAACGGTCCGTTCCAGTGTCTGACGGCGGATCCATTCCGTGATCCCCTGCCATTCCTTTTCCAGTTCCTCTCCCAGCACCTGTACGGTGAGGGCAAGAATGGCGCCGGTTTCGGAACAGAACAGATCAGCCGGACGGAACCGGAAGGGACCGCTTTCCAGCCACACCATGTGCGCCGGAACACACCATGTCCATTCTTCCAGGATCGCGATCAGGTGATCCATGAGCCGGGGCATATACAGGGCTTTATCACCGGTCAGACAAAGCGCAAGGACCAGGACCGACAAACGGTAACGGCGCTGAAAATAAAGCGCTTCATACTCCGACCGGTTGCCGTTGGTCTGGAACTGACGGTAATTGGAATAGAGCAGCGCGGGGACCTCATTTTCCGGGATCTCTGCGGCAAACTTCAGGATCTGCGCAGCGGCACTGCTTTTTGCCGCTTTCCGCCATTTTGCACGATCCGAAAAGGCGGGATAATACTGAAGATTGGAGGTGCCATCGGCGATCCTGCGGTAAAAATCTTCCGGCAACAGAGAATCCAGATAACGGTCATTTCCGGTACTGCTCATGAGAATCGTGTCCTTGTATTCAGCGTGAAGGGATCAGTTATCGTTTTTCATTCCGGCGTCGAACTTGATGCTGGACGACGGAAAATCCAGTTTCCGTGCAAATGCGGCAGCATCGGCGGCACCGTATTCGCGGTCCATACCGGAATCTTCCCATTCCACAGAAAGGGGTCCGGCGTAACCGGCGCGATTCAGTTCGCGGACGATGTCTTCAAAATTGACCTGACCGTGACCGGGACTGCGGAAGTCCCAACCTCTGCCCGGCTGCCCGAAATCGAGATGGGAAGCGAGGATCCCGGTTCTGCCATCCAGTGTCCGGGCGGCGTCCTTGATGTGAACATGATAGATCCGTTCCGGAAATTCCCGGATGAAACAGGCGGGATCCATCATCTGCCAGAAGAGATGGCTGGGATCGAAATTGAACCCGAATTCGGGGCGGTTGTCCAATGCGTCAAGGGTGCGTTTTGCCGTAATGATGTCAAAGGCGATCTCGGTAGGATGGACTTCCAGCGCAAATTTCACGCCGCAGTCGCCGAACACATCCAGAATGGGGTTCCACATTTCTGCGACAAAGTCAAAGCCCGCCTGAATGGTCTCTGCGGAAACCGGCGGAAAACTGTACAACATATGCCAGATGGGGGAACCTGTGAAACCGGTCACGACTTTCAGACCGAGATTTTCCGCCGCCTGAGCAGTATATTTCATCTGTTCTACTGCCCATTTGCGTTTGGCATCAGCGTTTCCGGCACATTTTTTCGGAGCGAAAATATCGGTACGCGCGTCATCATCAGGATCACAAACCAGCTGTCCGGCAAGGTGATTGCTGATGGCGTAAAGGCTCAAGCCGTTCTTTTTGAACAGATCCAGGATCTTTTTGCAATACTTTTTATCTTTTGCCGCTTTCACCGGATCAAGATGGGCACCGCAGGCGACTTCAATGCCGTCATAGCCCCATGCCGCTGCTTTTTTTGCAAATGTTTCCAGTGACAGGTCCGTCCACTGACCGGAAAAAATTGTGATCGGTCTCATTCTTTCGATCTCCTTTCAAAATTTGATGATACTGCTCGAATACAATATTGCGATCTCTGATGTGGAATACGATAACGCAAACTGATTTATTTTTCAACCCGATCCCGGAGAAAAGGATGAAAAAAGGGTCGTTATGCCAGCAGGATCATCGCCGCCAGCCCGCAAAGGAGGGCGCAGACTTTGAAAACAGTGATCTTTTCTTTGAGGAAGATCACACTGAGCAGGAAGGTCACAAGAAAACTCATCTGGGCAATGGGCAGGACCACACTGGCATTGGCATCTTTGTACTTCAACGCCTGCGCCATGAAAAAGACGATCCCCGATACCAGCAGACCGGAAAGGGCACTGTAACCGATCAGTTTCCGGTCCGGTTTGCAGCGTCCCTTCTCCCGACAGAAATAATAAATGGGGCCGCTGATGATCCACAGAACACCCGTCAGCACACTCACGCCGTTGGGGGATGCGCCTTGAGAAAATCCGTACTTGTAGGAAAGACCGAGTCCCGCGCGGAACACCGATGCCGTAATGATCATCGCCAGCGGCAGCAGAGCAAGTTTACTGTCCGCCCTGCCCTGTCCGCCGGCACTTCCCGGCAGAAATGCCAGAACTGCAGCAATGGCAAGACCGACGCCGAGATACTGCTGCCAGCATAAAGTTTCGCCGAAAAACAGAACGGAAAACGGTACGACCAGCGCCAGATTCAGGCGGTAGATCGTGGCGCACATACCCGCACTCAACCAACTCATACTTTCGATCAGCAGGATATTGCCCACAGCGGAAAAAATGCCGCCGATCACGCCCCAGAACAGCGTCAGCTGCCAGTCGCCGCTCCATTTGTCCGGCAGAAACAGCAGAAAAGCTGTCCAGAAGATCCCGATGAACATGACAAAAAGTCCCCGGGACCGTTCTTTCCGGGCGAAAAATTTAAAGAGCAGATCGTTCACTGCGGAACATGCGAGACAGCAAAGAGTATAAAAGAGGATCACTGGCGTTTCTTTCAGTTCAGACTGGATATTTCAAATGTTTTTAATATACAGCCGGATCCGTTTTTTGCAAGGCGGCTCCCGTTTTACGGGGCAGAAAAAAACCGTTCCGGGCGATTCACAAACCCGGAACGGTTGAAAAAACGGTCGGTTTTTCCGCAGATCACAGATCGGCGGCGGAATAGACTTTGACCTTTTCCGCTTTGCCGGTTTCCGCAGAACGGATGGCGGCTTCCGCAAATGCAACCGTCTGCATACCTTCAAATTCATTGGTGGTGAAGGCAGTGCCGTCTTCGATGTGCTTCACAAAGTCGCGCAGTTCGTCTTTGACGTTGTGGGAAACAACTGCCATGGGGATCTGGCTGAACTTCAGATCTTTGGTGACTTCCACCAGATCAGATTCACAGATCTCAATGAAGCCTCTGCCGTTGTCGCAAATGATGGTACCTTTGGTGCCGTGCAGCACAGTACGCATGGTGTAGGGGCGTTTCACACCGATGGAAACAAAGATCTTGCCGATCACATTGTTGGGGAACTTGGCAATGGCGAAACCGCTGTCGTTATTGGGCCAATCGGGCAGGAATTTGTGGTTCATGTAAGCAAAGACTTCTTCCGGGTTGCCCGCCAGCCAACGCAGCAGGTCAAGGGCATGACAGCCGCCGCCGAGGAATCCCTGACGGCCGATGTCTTTGCGGCAGCGCCAGTCTTCCCAGCCGGGGCAGACAGAATAGTCATGAGCATATTCGCTTTCCACCGTGACCAGTTCACCGATTCTTCCGGCATCCAGCAGTTTTTTGGCAGTCTGGAACCCGGGGGAGTAACGGCAGACCTGACCGGTCATGAAATATTTGCCGGAATCTCTCACGGCGCGGGCGATCTCTTTACATTCTTCCACAGTGGGCGCGAGGGGTTTTTCGCAGACAACGTGCTTGCCGGCTCTCAGAGCGCGCACAGACTGGTCTGCGTGAAGATGGTCCGGTGTGGCAACAATGATGATGTCGGCATCGGAATTGATCAGTTCATCTTCGGACTTCGCCAGGGGGATCTTGTTGTCAATGTAGATCTCCGTTTTCACGCGTTCATAGACGCCGAACGCCGGGTCATAGACCATGGAAAGTTCTGTATTGGGCAATTCCATAGCGGCTTTTGCCCAGGCTTCACCCATACCGAGACCGAGAACGGCAACACGAAACTTTTTCATTTTTGCAAATCTCCTTCTGCTTTTATTTTCAGTTCGTTTTTTGTGCGTGATTTCTCCTCAACACTAATACTATACCCGCCTTTCAGAAAGAAATCAAGTTTTATTTATTGAAAAATATTCTTGTTTTATTGCCATTGACAAAACACTTTTTTCACACTATATTATGCAACAAACACATGATTTTACGGAGTCGTTATGGCAGAGAAGAAAAATACTGTTTTCAAAAAAGTTGAATATCATTTGACACCGGCAGAAAGTTTTATGCTTGCAGATGTATCAGAAGCCGGTCCCGCAGAACCGGCGGGTGACATTCACTTCAATCCCCAGCTGCTCATTGTGCTGAGCGGCACGCTGGAAATGATCCAGGCAGGCAAAATCACACTCTGCCACAGCGGCGAAATGTGTCTTACCGGACCTTATCTTCCTCATTGCGCACGGCTGCCGAAAGGGATCACGCGGTATCTGGTCATCACATTTGATTTTTATTCTCTGAACAGTTTTTCGCCGTTTCAGGATGTGAATTACCTGAATCTTTTTCTTTCCGCCCCCGCAGGATCGGAATGTACGCCCACGCGCCGTGACAGAGCCATCATTCTTTCCCTTGCGCGGCGGATCATTTCCCTTCAGCACCGGAAACCTTCCAACTACAAGACGGGTCAGTATCTTGCGATCCATCAGATCCTGTGGCAGCTCAGTTCCCGTTTTGCGAATCTCACCGGTCAGTCGCGGAAATCCATTTTGCAGATCTATCCGGCATTGCTGATGGTCCAGACCCGCCAGAATGTATTGATCCCGCTGGATGATGCCGCCAATGCCTGCAACTTGAGCCGGAGTCGTTTTTCCGCCGTGTTCAAGGAATATATGGGGATCAGTTTCAATGCTTTCGCGCTGCGCGGCAGACTCAATGCTGCAGCCCGGACTCTTGCCGCCGCACCGGACCGGACGATGAAAGATATTGCGCTGGAATCCGGTTTTTCAGATGTCAGCCATTTCTACCGCGCATTCAGGAAACTGTTTCACTGTACGCCGAAAGAATTTTTAGACAAACAATAAAAGATCCCGGCAAAATGAAAGGACCGCTGTTCCGGTGAAAGAACGGCGGTCCTGTTTTTTGTAAAAAAGATGGATTATTTCCAGAAATCCGTCGGCTCTTTGATGCCGCATTCAGATGCACGGAATACGGGCTCAAGTCCGGCTTTCCGCTGAGCGATATAATCATTCAGCGCACGGTACGCCACGCCGCCGATCAGTACGCAGACGGGGATGTTGATGAACGCCAGAATACACTGGGCGATATCCGCAATGTTCCACGCATGACTCATTTTCATTCCGGCACCCGCAAAAATCAGGGCAGTTCCGATCACACGGATCACTGTCAGCATAACAGTTCCGGGGCGTTTCCCTGCGATATAAGCAATGCAGTTTTCCACATAGTAGAAGTTGCCCAGCAATGTGGTGAACGCAAAGAGGCACATGGCACAGGCGATAAAGACCGGACCGATGCCGCCGAACGTATGCTGCAATGCCTGCTGGACATAGGGCGCACCGGAAACAGATTCCGAGGGAACAAGTCCGGAGGAAAGACACATCAGCGCCGTTGCCGTACAGAGCAGGTTCGTATCGATGAAGACGGAAAGCATCTGGACAAGCCCCTGTTTCACGGGGTGGGACACATCCGCCGCCGCGGCCGCATTGGGCGCAGAACCGATACCGGCTTCGTTGGAATAAAGTCCCCGTTTCAGACCGAGCATGATCACGGAACCGGCGAACCCGCCGAAGATCGCTTCAAAGTCAAATGCATCCCGGAAGATCTCTGCGAACATGGCGGGCAGATTACCGGCATTGAGAACCAGTGCGACCAGTGCAAATCCCACATAAAGGACGCCCATAAGCGGCACCAGCGAACCGGTCATACGCACCATCCATTTGTTTCCGCCGATGATCGTGAGGAAGAACAGCAGCGCCACACCGATCCCGAAATACCAGCAGGTCCTGCCGCTTTCATAGAAGGAAAATGTTTCAAAGGCACTCTGCAGATTGTAGGATGCCAGCATGTTGTAGCCGACGCCGTAGGTGAAGATCAGCGCGCAGGCGAAAACAATGGCAAGGAATTTGCTCCGGCAAACCGCTTCAATGTAGAAAGAAGGTCCGCCGTAACTGGTGCCGTCGGGATTTTTCCGTTTGTAGATCTGGGCAAGTGTGGATTCAATAAAGGCGGAAGCGCCGCCGATGAGTGCGATCAGCCACATCCAGAAAACAGCACCCGGTCCCCCGGAACAGATCGCCACCGATACCCCGATGATGTTACCGGTCCCCACACGGGACGCGGTGGAGATCATCAACGCCCCGAAAGAGGAAACACTTTCCTTTCCCTTCGGTTTTTCGGCAACGACACGGATCGATTCCAGAAGCAGACGCCCCTGAATAAATTTTGTCCGCAATGTGAAATAAAGTCCGCCGGCGAGCAGGACAACAGCCAGTGGCCACCCCGTCAGATAGAGCAGCGCGTCATAAATCGTTTGCATGTTTTACCTCGTGGTTATTGTTATGTAAGAACCGTGTAATATAGCATGCGAACCGGAAAAATGCGAACAGATATGAGCCATAATAAGGATTTTTACCGTCCCGTATTTGAAAAGGGGAACAACAAGCATTATATTCCCGGACAACCATAACAGGAGGACAGGAGAACAGATGATACAGATCGCAACATTTCTCGCACAAGTCAGAAAAGCTTCCACCCAGAAAGGCTGGAGTCTGGAAGAGACCTGCCGAAAAGTCAAAGCCCTCGGATACGACGCCGTCTGCTGCGAAGCAGTCTGTTATGACGATGAGATCCACGATCTTCTGAAAAGGATCGGTCTGAAAGTCAGTATGCTTTACAGTTTTATTGATTTCAGCAAACCGGAAGAAATTGTGGGGGAAAAGATCGATGCCCTTTATCACGCGGCAGAACGGTCCGGCGCGAACTGCGTCATGCCCATCCCGGATGAAGATCACAGCAGCCCGGAAAAACTGGCAGAAAGTCTGGAACGGAATTTCCGCGGCATGAACCGGATCGCCGGGATCATGGAACCGGCAGGGATCCCCATGGTGCTGGAAGAATTCAATGCCGCCAATAAAAGTTACCGGACCTGCAAAGGTCTGCAGCGGTATCTGGATGCCGTTCCGTATCTGCAGGTCTGCCTCGATACCGGCAACTTCAGCAGCGAAGAAGATGAACTGATGAGCGCAACTGAACGATTCCTGCCGCTGATCAAACACTGTCATCTGAAAGATCATACCGCCGACTGCGAATTCGGCAATGCCAGAGATTGTCCTCTGGGCTACGGCAGACTCCCCATGAAACAGTTCGTGGCAAGAATGGTCCGCAGCGGATACGACCTGCCTATGACCATCGAACATTTCGATGCCTTCGACCAGTGGAGCGCACTCACCGTATCCTGTCAGAATCTCCGGAACTGGCTGGAAGAACATCAGATCCGCTGATCCGCCGCCGGACGCCCCCGGACAGGCTCTGCGCCGCTTCGCCGCGAACGCGCGATGCGGTGCAGAAAAAAGCACGCAGCGTTTTTTATTTGATCCGGATAAAATCTCCGGCTCCGGGAGCAACGCCGTCAGTCCTGTTTCCGGCAGTAAAGACCAGTTCACCGTTGACGAATACTTTTCTGACCCCCTGCGCCATCTGGTCGGGCTTTGCGTAATCTGTGGGGGCATTGAATTCATCGGGCTGGAGCAGAACAAGGTCTGCGGCGAAACCGGGCGCGACAGTGCCTCTGTTTTTCAGGTTGAATTTTTTTGCCGGCAGCCCCGTCATGCGGTAGATCACATTTTCGGGCATGGCACTTTCGCAGGCGTACCGGAAGAACAGGGGCATGGTGCCGTATTCGCGGGGATGGCAGATGGGGGAAACAAAAGATCTGCTGCTGGAATCGGAGCCCGGCATCACCCAGTCGCGTGCATAAAGTTTACGCAGATTCTGCACACACATTTTGCCATAGGCGGCGTTCTGTCTGCCGTTGGAGATCAGTTCCACATAAGCTTCTTCGGGGGTCAACCCCATCATCACACCGACATCCGCCACGGTCTTGCCGCAGTATTTCTGCTGTTCCGGATTGTCGGAATCGATCACAATGATCTTGTCCCACGGCGTAAGACGGTCGCCATGCGTGCGGAACAATTCGATCACTTTCTGTTTTTCCTCACTGTTGTCGTGAAGAAGCTCATAAATACCGGCAATGCTGTCATAGGGCGGCGGCAGCGCCATACGCAGCGCAGTCCCCGTATAGAGATAAGGATAGCGGTCTGCCAGAATATCCATTCCTTCCGCCCGGTATTTTTCCACCAGTGCCAGTGCGGCGTCTTTTTTGTGCCAGTTCCACGCATCGCACGCCTTGAAATGACTGATGAGCAGACTGCCGGATCCCGCTTTGGCAATGGTCACAGCTTCTTCAATGGCTTCCAGCAGACGGTCATCCTCGCTGCGCATGTGGGTGGCGTAAGGCTTCGTTGTACCCCGGAGTGCGGAAGCGACCTCGCACACTTCCTCCGTATCGGAATAAACACCTGGAATGTACCACAGACCGGATGTCATACCGGCGGCGCCCTGCTCCAGTGCAGCTTCCAGATACCCCTTCATCTGCGCCCGTTCCGCGGCGGTGGCAATGCGTTTTTCCCAGCCCAGCACTTTCAGACGCAGGGTATTGTGTCCGATCATACAGGCGATGTTCATACTGGGCGCGGCGGCGGTGTAAAGCTGTTCGTATTCATCAAGATCCGTGGACTTTCCGTTGAACTCCGTAAATCCGCAGTGACCGACGATTTCCGTGGTGATCCCCTGGGAGATCTTGCTACATGCCAGAGGCGTTTTCAGAATGGAGTTATCGGAATGGGAATGGGCATCGATGAACCCGGGCGTCAGCGCACAGCCGCCGGCATCGATCACAGCCCCGGCAGAAGGGAGCGTTCCGGCAGGACCGACGGCAGTGATCACGCCGTTTTCCACCGTCACATCCGCCATATAAGGTTTGCTGCCGGTTCCGTCATAAAGTTTCGCATTGACGATCGTAAAATGATTCTGATGTCTGGACATTTTTCTGTTCCTCCGTATCTGTCCGGGTGATATTTTTGATGTTCAAGATAGCACACGGGACCGCATTTTCAACCCCGGAACCGGTATTTTCCCGCAAAAAAACACCGCCCCGGATCATGAACAGACCGGAGCGGTGTGATTCTCTGACAGAAATGATCTGCTGCTTATTTCACTTTCAATGATTTGAAATAGGAGAGATATTTCTTGTTGGCGGCAAACATCTTGTTGACCATTTCACGGATCTCTGCCAGACTCAGCACGGCAGATGTGAGCGGGTCAAAGATGATCGCCTGATAAACCAGTGACGGATCTCCGCTCAGCGCACCGGCGATCGCCAGTTCTTCGCAGCGGCTGGAAATGTTGTTCAGCAGTGCGAGCTGATCGGGCATGGCGCCGACATGGAACGGAACGATCCCCTTCTTGCTGGCAAGAACAGGCACTTCCACACATGCGCCCCTGGGCAGATTGTCGATGATGTCCGTATTGGGAATATTGCCGTTGAATTCATAAGGCGTGTTGTCGCCGAACACAGCATTGAAAATATACGCTGCATATTCATTGCCGCGGTCAAGGGAGAAACCTTGCTTCAGGCATTCACGGCTGATTTTCCGCCATGTACGGCCGATTTTGGTGTATTCGTCCAGAATGTAGGAATGGATCCCGGGATTCCAACCGGTTCCGTGCGTACAGTATTTTTCGATCAGATCCGGGCGTTTCCGGAACCAGGCATTGTATTCGCTGTTGTGTCCGCTGGATTCGGTCACGTAATAATCCAGTGCAAGATACATTTCGTTACGGACGATTTCCTGTTCGTAGATCTCTTTCTTCTGCGTGATGGCTTTGCGGATCAGCGGATAGGCATCTTTCCCCTTCCATTCATACTTGAGATAGAATGCCTGATGATTGATACCGGCGCAAGTGTAGGTGATGTCCTTCATTTTCGCACCGATCCAGTTCGCAAGCATATTCGCCGTTCCCTGCACAGAGTGGCAGAGACCGGTGATATTCAGGTGGGGATACATCTTCTGCATACCGCTGCACAGCATCGCCATGGGATTCGTATAGTTCAGCACCACTGCCTTGGGGCAGAGTTTTTCCACATCTGCGCAGATATCCAGCATCACCGGCAGGGTACGGAGCATACGGAAAATACCGGAAGGTCCGCGGGTGTCGCCAACGTTGATATCAACGCCGTATTCCATCGGAATGGTGATATCCGTGCTGAACACACGGTAACCGCCCTGAAGAATGGTAATCACAACACCATCCGCATCCCGCAGTGCTTCCTGACGGTCCATCGTCACGGTCAGCTTCGCAGGATAGTTCCCCATGGCAATGATCTTTTCCACTGCCTGACGGCTGAATTCCAACCGTTCCGCATCGATGTCCATCAATGCCAGTTCCGCATCCGCAAGGGCGGGAAATGTCAGCAGGTCACGGACGAGACAACGGGTGAAGCCCAGACTGCCGGCTCCGATAAAGGCGATTTTTTTTCTCATTTCTGTATTCCTTGTTTTTTGGTGGTGGATAACTTGAGAAATCATCTTTTCGTGCTATATTATACACAACAGATTCTTGCAAATCAATCATAAATTTATGTCAACTATACAAAATTTGTGCGATTCAGGAGATATCTTCGGGAAACTTTCCGTCCGGCGTTTCATCTATCCGGAAAAACCCTTCCCGATCCCGGTGGAACTGCGCGCCGCCGGGATGCATTATATCTCAAGTCACGAGTACAGCTGGGACGGGATGCAGCGCAGCGGTATGGATACAGAAGCCCTGCTCCAATATACATTGTCCGGCTCAGGCGCACTGGAATGGAACGGGGAAACACTCCCGGTCCCGCCCGGTTCCGCCATGCTGCTGACATTTCCGGAAAAACACCGGTACTTTCTGCCGGAGGATTCCGATCACTGGGAAGTGCTGTATGTTTCGTTCGGCGGACCGGGTGCTGTTGAGATCATCCGGTCACTGCGAGAACAGTCCGGTCCTGTCATTGCGCTTTCGCCCACGGGCAAAACGGTCAGCACCATGCGTTCATTCCGTCACACCGATCCTCCGTCTTCGGCGTGGGCGGCGGCAGATATGGGGTATCATCTGCTTATGCTTCTGGCGGATGAACTGGCGTGCAGACTGCAGGGCGAAAACCGTTCTTTTCTGAAACCGGTACTGGATTATTGCCGGAACCACCTCAACGGCGATCTCTCCGTGGATGCACTGGCGGAGATCTCCGGTTACAGCCGGTGGCATTTTTCCAGAGCGTTCAAAAAGATCCAGGGTGTCTCCGTTCCCCAGTATGTGCTGGAACTGCGTTTGAAACAGGCGGAGGAACTGCTTCAGTTCACTCAATATTCCATTAAGGAGATCGCGGAAATGTGCGGGTTCAGAAACACGGCATATTTCATCCGGTGTTTTTCCAACACCTTCGGCGTAACGCCGGGGATCTTCCGTAAACAAACATGATCCCCCTGCCCCGGCGGGGTCTCTGATGAAAGATTGAAATATCATGCGTCTTACGATTTTGAAATGCGGTTTCATACGGACATGGCGGCATCTGCTTGCCGGTGAAACGGATACGCCGGAACGGATCGATGTGCCGGTCCCGTTTTTTGTACTGGAACACAGAGAACAGCTGATCCTGTTTGATGCCGGTCAGGTGAAGCCGTCCGAACCTGTGCCGGAAGATGCCGCGTACATCCCGCTGATGTCTGAAAATGATACGCTGACCGCTCAACTGCAGACACACGGTTTCCCGCCGGAAAAGATCTCCGCCGTGATCCTCTCCCACACACACGGCGACCATTGCGGCGGATTGGAAGAACTGAAAAATGTTCCCTGTCTGATCCAGAAAAATGAGGCGGAAACACCGTCCGGCGCGGCATTGATGAAAGCGTTTCCGGACAGGGTCTGGCGTATCATCGACGGCAGGACCGATCTTTACGGCGACGGCAGGATCATTGCGCTGCCCACGCCCGGACATACGCCCGGACATCAATCCCTGCTGGTGCAGATGGACAACGGATCACGGGTCTGTCTGGCGGCAGACGCGCTCTACATGGATGCCGCGCTGGACGACGACCGGGAAATGCGTTACACATCACCGGAATCGATCCGGATCCTGCGCGCCCTGCGCGGGGAAAATGTGCGCATCATCAGCGGTCACGATCCCGGCTCGTTTGAAGGTCACTGTCAATATTTCCGGCAGCATCCCGCTGGTTGATCTGATCCTGTTTTATTCTGCCAGAAGGCGTTCCGCGTTTCCGCTGTAAATCTTTTCGAGGATCGTCTCCGGCAGCCCCATGGCATTGAGAAATTCCTGATGCTGATTGTGGAAGCAATCCCGCGCATACAGGATCCGGTCCTGAAATTCCATAATGAAGTCCATGGCGTGTTCCGGATCGCGGGACAACGCCGTCAGCCCGGAACCGGCAGAAATATCGCAGTACAGATTGGGATATTTCCGGAGAAGTTTTGTCACTTTTCCGTCGCGGACCACCGGAATATTTTTGGGGTAAGCGTGTTTTTTCCACAATTCGTCATCAGAGATATGGATCCAGAAGCCGGGGGAGTGACCGAGAAAATTCGTATCCGGACAGGATCTCAGCACATCTTCCAGTGTATCAATGGTCCCGCCGTACCAGTCGCTGTGGGGATCCAGATACGTCTGCTGGATATCGTAATCGAAGTGCAGGACCACCGGCATCCGCAGTTGTCCGGCGGTACGGAACAGCCGCAGACAATCGGGATTATTGTACATCATACGCCACTTGGCTTCTCCGCAGATCTTCACGCCGTAGATCTCTTTTGCGGCACAGAGTTTCCGGCAGGCATCCTCATCCCGCGGATCGGGCGCATAACCGAGAATGAAACGCTCCGGCGCCCGTTCCGCATAAGAAATGCACCGGGAGAACGGGACAGGTCCCGCATTATCGCCGCAGACAGGTCCGCCCATGACTGATACATTGTTGAGATGATACTCTCTGCGCGGACATTCCCAGCTCAGCAGCCACGTTTTTTCGATCCCGCAGCTGTCCATATTTTCCAGAAAACGGTTCAGATCATGTCCGTGCCAGTCGGGGTGATTGTGTGCATCAGTGATCTTCATGGTGTCAGTTCCTTTCTTTGTGTCATAACATCACATCATAACATAACGGACCTGCCGTTCATTTGCAAGTGTATGTACAAAAATGCAGATAAAATAATCTTCCGGCAGGATTGACAAAACTTTTCCGTTGTGCTACCTTAACAAGTGAAATGACCATGAAACATTCAGCAGAAGGATCACAAAAAATGAGCGTACTGGCGATCAACGGCGGCAAACCTGAATATACACCCGATCACTGGCATCACCTGACCAATGAATCCATCAAATGGCCCATCTACACGCAGGAAGATGAAAATGCCGTTCTGGAAGTTCTCCGCAACCGCCAGATGAGCGGTTCCAACATCACCAAACAATTTGAAAAAGCCTACGCGGAATATGTCGGCGCGAAACATGTTCTCGGCTATTGCAGCGGGACCGCATCCCTGCACGGGGCAATGTGGGCGTGCGGTGTGGGCGCCGGAGATGAAGTCATTGCACCGTCTCTGACCTACTGGGCGACTTGTGCCGCGGCCCTGTCTCTGGGGGCGGCAGTCAATTTTGCCGACATCGATCCGGTAACGCTCTGCATTGATCCGGCGGACATCGAACACCGGATCGGTCCCCGCACGAAAGCCATCATCGTTGTTCATTACATGGGCTATCCGGCAGATATGGATGAGATCATGGCGATCGCCCGCAAACACGGCATCAAGGTCATTGAAGATGCCTCCCATTCTCACGCCTGTCTTTACAAAGGAACTATGACCGGCACCATCGGCGACATTGCCGGACAGAGTATGATGACGGGCAAATCCTTCGCCATCGGGGAAGCCGGTGTCATCATCACCAACGACCGCAAACTTTACGAACGCTGTATTTCCTACGGTCACTATGAACGTACCGGCGTTGCCAATAATTTCAACAGCAGCGAACGCTTCATCACAGATCCGGAGCTGATCCATTTTGCGGGCGTTCCTCTCGGCGGACGCAAAGACCGTATGAACCAGTGGTGTTCCGCACTCGGTCTGGTCCAGCTCAAACATTTCCCGGAACGAGTCGCAAAGATCGAAGCTGCCATGCAATATCTCTGCGACACCATCGATCAACTGCCCGGTCTCCGTGCGCACCGACCCGCCAGAGATTCCGGGTCCACCAAGGGCGCGTGGTACAATTCCTGCTGCCATTACGATCCGGATGAACTGGATGGTCTGACGGTGGAACAGTTTGTCAATGCGGCACTTGCGGAAAATCTGCAAATCTGGAAACTGGGCAATTTTCCCCTGCATCTTCATCCGGTCTTCAATGAAGCGGACCTGTTTCATCAGGGGAAACCTACGGCGATCGCATTCGGACAGCGTGATGTCCGGCAGGGCAAAGGTGCGCTTCCGGTGGCGGAATCCGCGCGGGAACGGGTGTTCCTCATGCCGCGTTTTGTATCGCCGGACTACAAGGCGGAGATCGACCGTTTTGCGGAAACGATCCGGAAGATCATCGACCACCGCAGCGAACTGCTGTAAGCGGTCCGCAAACTCAAAATATCCGGTCCGGCGGCAGTTTTTTTATGCTCTGCCGTTGGTATCGTGACCGTTGCGGATCAGAAGTTCTTCCAGTACCCGGAATGCGGCATCTGCAAAAAGTTCGTGTCCGGCGGGCGTCAGATGGATCCCGTCCCGGCAGACATAGCGTTCCGGCTCGTCCTTCATCAGTCCGGCGAGATCGATCACCGGATAACCGTGGGCGCGGTAAAAGGCACGGGCGGTCTCCCGTTCCGGTTCGCAGATCTCATTCAGACCGCCGGAGATACGGAGATATTCCTGCCATTCCGGCAGATCCCTGACCGCATGCCATTCGTTGATAATGGGATTCAACACCACGCCGATGCGCTGACATTGTGCCGGAAGACGCGCCTGAAAATCCGCCATCAGCCGCTCCATTTCCCCTTGTGCCAGGACCCGCTCCGGATGGGAATAATCGTGATTGTTCGCCCCGAACATCACCAGACAATAATCCGGCGCTCCTTTCAGGATAAGGTCGTCAAAAACCTGCATCAGTTCCCGTGTGGACCAGCCGCCGATCGCGCCGTTGATGATGGAAAAACACACTTCCGGAAACCGTTCGGAAAGTTTCCGCTGCAGGATCATATAATAACGGTCCGCCGCACACGTCACGCCGATCCTGCCTTCCATAATAGACGATCCGAACAGTGCGATCCTGAGATTTCTCATTCCCCATGCCATAATCCATTCTCCTTCTGTTGTTTCAGGTTCAAATCCGCTCACGGGCGGTAAAGATCATCCGGCAGCGATCCTGCTGAAAAAATCTGCCGGCAGCAGACGCTCCAGATACAATTTACCTTTCGCAGCCATATTTTCACCTTTGACATTGTTGCTGAACAGGGAAATAACATATCCCCCATTCCCGAAAAGGCAATCCGCAAAATAAAATGTTTTTGAGTTTTTTATCGGTTGTATTTCAGGCACCGGGCTGTATTGTATAACTCAGCAGGAGAACTGCCTGCCGGAAACATTTATCAGACAGGCGGAGATGATGAGATGAACACAGTTCCTTACATAGATGTGAAACGGTTTGCTGTCCACGACGGTCCGGGTATCCGCACAACATTATTTGTGAAGGGGTGTCCCCTGAACTGTATCTGGTGTCACAATCCGGAAAGCCGGCGAATGAAACCGGAACTGGCGGTACGGCTCCGGAAATGTACCGGATGCGGAAAATGTGCAGAGATCTGCAGCTGCCACAGGATCACGGACGGCGGACATATTTTTGACCGGGATTCCTGTACCGCCTGCGGAAAGTGTACCGATGTCTGTTTCAGCAGCGCGCTGGAACTTTTCGGCAGAAAAATCACCGTGGATGAAGCATTTGCCCGTCTCGCGGAAGACAGTATCTTTTATACCGGCGGGGGCGGCGCCACGATCTCCGGCGGCGAACCACTGCTTTACAGCACATTCTGCGCCGAACTGATGCAGAAACTCAAGGATGCGGGGATCCATACCGCCATCGATACCTGCGGCGATGTGCCGTGGTCCGCTTTTGAAACGGTCCTGCCGCACACCGGGCTCTTTCTCTACGATTTCAAATGTGCCGATCCGGTACAGCACGAAGCATTGACCGGACGGCGGAATGAACGCATTCTGGAAAATCTGCAGAAGTTGAGCCGGACCGGTACGCCCATCGAGATCCGTATGATCATGGTCCCCGGTCACAATATGGATGACGCATATCTCCGTGAAGCGGGAAGATTTCTGGGCGCACTGGAACATATTACCGCCGTCCGGCTTCTGGCGTATCATTCTTTCGCACGCAGCAAATTCACCGCCATCGGCGACCCGGACACCATGCCGGATGTGCCGCAGCCGACAGCGGAAAAACTCCGTCATGCCGGTGAGATCCTGCAGGACTCCGGACTGAATGTCATTCTGCCGCCGCAGGCAGAACAGTGAATCTGCCGGAAATGATTTGATTTTTCCGGTACGGACTGCTGCATTGTGGGATCTGCCCCATCTGAACATCGTTGCCACCGGAGATGACGGGGAAGCCGCCGGAGTGACATTCTCACCCGAATCCGTGCCGGATACCAATCTTTTTGATGTGGAACCGTTTACGCCGCCGGAAATGTACCGCTATATGCTGAAACGCGTCAATACCCGCATCCGACAGTTTTTCCCGAAAGCGGAGATCGTATTTGCAACGACCACTCCGGTGATCGAAGAAGAATCCTGTTATATTTTCCGGTCAAACAAAGAGATCGATGCCTACAATCAGATCGCCCGGGAAACCCTGCCGCCCCTCGGCACCCACATCAACGAACTGGGAGAGTTTGCCAAAGCCCATTGCCATGAACATCACCGTGACTGGGTCCATTATTCTCAGGAAGGCAGCCGTCTGATCGCAGAGGAGATCATCAGTTACCTGACGGAAAAAGGTCTGATCTGAACCGCGCACATCACTGCGGCATACGGGGAACTTTTTCAAATTTTCCGGTCCGGGCGGAGCGTTCCAGTGTTTCCGTGATCACGGCAGTCATCGCGGCACTTTCCACCGTACAGTACGGCGTGCGGTCGAAGCGGACAGCATCCACAAAATCCCGGACCATCGGCAGATGCCAGTTCGGCTTGATGCCGTCTCTGCCCGTCACAGAATCTTCCAGCGTCACAACACTGCCGGGCGTTACAAGCCGTACCGGCTCATCAAAATGAGGCGGAGAGCCCTCCCAGATGATCCTGCCTCTGCTGCATGCGAACGAATAAGCGTGGCGCAGCGGCACATTCTGTGCGGTAAAATTCAGCAGGATCGAGACCTGTTTCCCCTGCGGAAAACGCAGAATGATGTTTTCCAGATCGTCAATATCGTAAGGTTCGATACCGGCACAGTTGAAGGATGATGCCGCGCAGAACACCTCCTCCGGCACGCCGAACAATTTCTGGACGATATTGATCAGATAAAAACCGAATCCGTGTTCCGGATTGGCGCCTTTTTCTTTCAGAAGGGGCATATTGCCGGGATTGAAATAGCCTTCTTCATCGTGGAGCCACGCACCCAGAAGTTCTCCGGCAGTTCCGTCGCGCAGGATCTTTTCCGTTGCCCGGAACTGATTGGTGAACAGACGATAATTGGAGCAGCCCGTTTTCAGACGGGGATTTGCCCGGACCGCCCGGACCGCCTCCAGACATTCCTGCGCATTAATGCCGAGGGGCTTTTCACAGAAAACATGTTTCCCCGCCGCCAGAGAACGCTTCAACATATCCACATGGCAGTTGTGGGGCGTGGCGATATACACGGCATCGGCATCCGATTGTACCAGAGCCTCATCCAGATCATCGTATGTCTGCGAGACCTGAAACCGGGCGGCGAGTTCATCAGTACCGGTTCTGCGTCTGGAGCCGCAGATCGCCGTGAGCTGCGAACCTTCCGCCGCCGCCAGAGCCGGTGCGACCCGGCTCCGGGCAATGTCGCCGGGACCGACCAAAAGCCATTTTACACGCTCCATACTTCCGGCTTTCCGTTTACGGGGTGATTGTTATTTTTTCTTTTTGACCGGGGGCGCAGGCCGAAGTTCATAGATCTGGACCTTTGCGCCGTCCACCACTTTGCCGTCCGGCAGAATGGTGAATTCATCATAAAGTCCGCCTTCCGGCTTTGACCAGCGGTGACTTTTGAAGACCAGTTTATCTGCGGACACATCCAGCGTCATCCCTTCCACCAGATGCAGACTCACATTGGTGTACGGCACGTTGTCGGGGATAAGCCCCTGATGGAGATATCTGGACTTTTTGAAGGCGTCCTCTTTCATATCCTTGAACTCATTGATGAAACGCACATTTTTCTCGCCGGGATTGATCCGGTAATAGCAGTGCATGTGTCCGCTGAGGAAAACATGGATCCTGCCTTCGGGAGTGGCATCCTGAAACAGTTCAAGCCAGTGCGGTTCCACAAACGTGCTTTCATTGGCAAAGGGGGCAACGTGCGCCATCACGACACGGAATTTTGATTTTTTCCATGCATCCGTCTTTTTCAGCGCGCGTACCCAATCCGCCTGTTCCTGCAGATAAGCGATATGCTGTTCATTCTGGAGTTTTTCTTTTGCGCGCCACATGGAATCGAGGCAGATGAAAAGGACCGGTCCCTGACGGAACGCCTGATAAGTCTTTCCATCCGGAGCGGGGAAATAATCGCCGTATTTGTAGGTATCGCGTCCCCAGATATCGTGATTGCCGCGCAGGAAAATGGTGGGCTTTGATGTGCCGTAGCGGCGGGTGATATCGTCAAGAAAACCGAAGGTGATGTAATATTCGATGTGAATGCCGGGGCCGTCTTCCACATTGTCGCCGAGGAAGAAAAAGAAATCGGATTCCATCGCGCCGGTACGATCCAGTACCGGGTCCATGCAAAGTCTGCCGGTCCCGTGGAAGTCAGCGGTCATGAACACGCGGTAATTCTGTTTTTCCGGGTTCATGGTGCGGAAGGAATAGATTTCCCTGCCCACGCAGGTGAGTCCGTGATATGCGCCGCCGTAACAGCTGATATTGGAAAGGAATCTGTATTCATATTCCGTATCCGGTTTCAATCCGGTCAGATGAAAATACTGGATCTTTCTCGTAAAATCGATCTGTCCGTATGTCAGGGGCCACAGCCGTTTGAATTCTTCCGTACCTTTTTCGCGGTACTCGATCCCACCGGCACATTCAGCGCGGGTGATCCATGTGATGGTCATACCGTCGGGGCGGGGATTGGTGAGCCACGGTCCGTGCTGCGGAACGGTAAAATCCAGCTGGGACTTGTAGTTGTTGATGGCGTCCGGATCTTCGATCTTTACCGGCACGTTCTGGAACACCTGATATTTTTTATAGATGCTTGCTTTCTTCTTTTCCTGAGCGAATCCGGGAACAGCCACTGCGGCTGCAAGAAGCAGGATCAGTGTATATTTCATATTCATTGTAATCATTTTCCTTTCCGGCAGATCATTTTTTCTTTTTCGTGCGCTCTTCAAAGGGGAAGACATCGACCTTGATCAGGTCTTTGACTTTTCCGTCCGGCGTGATCTCAAATGCATCGTGCAGACCGTCCTGGGGTTTGCGGAGCCAACGGTGGCTTTTGAACACCAGTTTTTCTGCGGAAACATCCAGCGACATCCCTTCGATAAAATGGCAGATCACAACAGTGTACGGTACGGTACCTTCCACCGGGTCACTGACCAGCGCGTAACGTTTGGGATTCACTTCGCCGAACTCATTATTGATGCGGGATTCACGGGTGCCGGCATTGATCCGGCGGTAAACGTGATCGTGACCGCAGAGGAACGCGTGGATCCTGCCTTCGGGCGTGGTATCGTTGAGGACTTTACAGATTTCTTCGGTAAAGTATGTGCGTCCTGAATTGAGTGTGGGAGCGACATGCGCGAGAAGGATACGGAATTTCGCCGTTTTCCACGCTTCTGTTTTTTTCAGACCGCGGACCCATTCCACCTGTTCTGCCACATATTTTGCCATCTGTTCTTTCTGGATGTTTTCTTTGGATGGCCAGGTGGTATCGAGGCAGACATAAAGGACAGGTCCGTGCCGGAACGCCTGATAGGCTTTTTCATCCGGCGTGGGGAAATACCTGCCGTGCTGATAAGTCTCACGCCCGGAAAAATCGTGATTGCCCCGGATGAAGATGGAGGGTTTGTATTTGCCGTATGCGCGTGTGGCATCATCCAGAAAACCGAACGTGGTGTAGTAGCGGATCATGTGTTCGTTGTCGTCCACATTGTCGCCGAGGTAGAAGAAAAGATCGGCGTTATGACACTTTGTCCCGTCCAGCAGCGGGTCCATATTCAGTCTGCCGCCACCGTGAAAATCGGATGTGATAAAGACGCGGTACTGATCTTTTTCCGGGTTCAGGGTCCGGAAGGAATAGATCTCTCTGCCCACGCCGATAAATCCGCTGTAGGCGGTACTGTAAGTGTCCTGATTGGAAAGGAGCCGGTACTCATATTCCGTATCCGGTTTCAATCCGGTCAGATGAAAGTGATGCACATCTTTGCTGTAATCGATCTGCCCGTATTTGACGGGCCAGAGCCGTTTGAATTCCTCCGTACCTTTTTCGCGGTACTCGATCCCCCCTGCGCAAGTCACGCGGGTGATCCATGTAACTGTCATACCATTTGCGCGCGGATTGGTCAGCCACGGACCGTGGAGCGGCACGGTGAAATCCATCTGATGCCGCACATTATCTGCGGCATTTTCGTCTTTGATCTCGACAGCTCTGAACTGCCAATCATAGTAATGAGTGTGCGGGTATTGAGGCTGTTCCTTCTTTGCCTCCGCCCCTCCGAGTGCAAGGCTGAGCAAGGCAATACCCAAGGCGAGGGAATGTTTCATACAGTGCTGCTCCTTCTGTCATATTTTTATGATATTTTTCAGTATTTTTCTCATACTTTCCGGGATCGCTCCACGGCACAACGCCACGGGATAAATATAGCACCTTTTCCGGCGATATGCAAGGACGGAAAACCGTACGGTGGAATTTTTTGCAAAAAACTTGCGGTAAAATCCGTTGTACACATTGACAATCACCGGATCATATATAATAATATATTCTGTATAATAAAAATAAAGTAATAAGACACCTTTGCCCCTTATCAGGAGAAACAGGCAATGAAGAAGCAGAAAATGCAATATTTCAAGTTGGAAGAACGTGTGCTTTTTGAAGCAGGCGCAGTGATCCAGGCAGCAGAAGCAGCCGCAGCGGATCAGGCAGCTGCAGAACATTCTAACGATGGCGAAGCCGCAGCCGCAGACGATGCCGCGGATCAGACAAATGACGCGGAACTTGCGGAGATCAATACGGAACCCGGTGCAGATGCCGTTGCGTTTGCCGCAGCGGATACAGAAGGCAAGACCCTGATCGTCATCAATTCCTCCGTGAAAGATGCGGAACAGATCTACAACGATATGGGCAAAAACTGCGAGATCCTTCTGCTGGAAGCCGGAACAGATGCACTGGATGCCATCAACGCGTATCTCGATGCGCACAACGACAATCTTTATTCTGCCATCCACATCGTTTCCCACGGCAATGAAGGATTCCTGATGCTCAACGGGGAAAAGATCGACAACTCCTCACTCGATCCCGCAGACTGGAAAGGGATCGGGGAACACCTGACGCTGGATGCGGATATTCTCATCTACGGCTGCGACACGGCTGCCAATGCAGAAGGACGCGCCCTCATCCGGAACATTGCCGATCTCACCGGCGCAGATGTTGCCGCATCCGCCAACGCCACCGGAGCAGACGGTGACTGGGATCTGGAATACCGGACCGGACTGATCGAAGAAGCCACCCTCGCCCCGCAGGATTACGCGCACTCGCTGGAAACGGTAACACTCACCGTTACGGGAACTGCCGATACTGCAAACAACAAGTTCGCCACCCTCGCAGATGCAGTGGCGGCGGCAACGGATACTGCCAACGATTATCTCATCGTCTTCGACAGTGCGTACTTTGACGGGACCAATGTTGGTTATGTGATCAATATCACGGAAACCATCTCCATCTCCACATCTGCCACCATCACCATCGACGGCGATTTGAATGACGACGGTGCGGGCGACATCATTCTGGACGGCGGCAACACAGTCACCACCGATCCGACCACGGGCGAGATCACTTACGGAACCAACGGGAAACGTATTCTGGAATTCTCCGGCAACAATGTGAATGTGACCCTTACGGGGCTGACCATACAGAATGCGTACACTGACGGCAGCGGCGGTGCTGTTTATTTCGATACCAACGCAAAACTGACCGTTGTGAATACCAATTTCCGGCAGAACTATGCTGCGGGCAGCGGCGGTGCCATCTATCATTCGGCAGGTACGCGCTTGACGGTCCGGGACAGCACCTTTACAAAAAACTACAGTGCCGGTGCAATGATGACAGGCGAAGCCGGCGGCACCGGCGGCGGTGGTGCCATCGGCAACAATGGTACAAGAGCAGACACCTATATCAGCAACAGTACATTCACCGCAAACCATTCTGACGGAAATGGCGGTGCCATTTATTATTACACCAACGCCGTGCTGGATATAGACAACTGTATTTTTACACAGAACTCTGCCGGCAAGGAAGGGGGAGCGGTGTATGCTTCCTGGACAAGAACATACATCAATAACGCCACCTTTACCGCCAATCATGCTGATTCGTCCGGTGGTGCCGTCACGGTCAGATATTCGCCTGTCACGCTCGCAAACTCCACCATTGTGAACAACACGACCAACGGCAGCGGTGCTGTGTTTGTGTCGCACAAAGACTCTGCCAAAGTGATCATCAACTCCATTATTGTGGGCAATCAGAAGATCAAGAACGACGGTACCGCTGAGGACAGTGACATCTATTACTACTTTCCGGGCGAAGGTGAAACATTCCTGATCAACACTCTTTACGGCACCATTGTGAAAAGCGGACAATATGCTGAATATGAGGAGATCCCGGATCCGTCGAAGATCAATTCTGCTGTGGCAACTGTGGAAGAAATTTTCGGAACGGCGACACCCACACCGGGCGCAGACGGCACACTGGCGATCACGGATTCCGGCGCTGCCGCCATTGCCGGTACGCTCGTCGGCAGAACCGGAACCAATAACATCTACACCTACTACTACCTCAGCAACGGCAAATGGGTGAACGCAACGGATGCAACGGCAACGACTTATGACTTCGATGCGACCGATACTGTCACCTACGGTCTGACCGGGGGCAAAGTCTTCACCACAGCGCAGAACAAAGACGCCAACGGGGATGCAGTGAGCCGTGTCAAGACCATGCTCGCGTTCAATGCCGGTGCATACGCTCTGGAAGCGGAAACACCGTCCCTTCAGGTCACGATCGCCAATGATGTTCTGAATCCCTTTGACGGTGAGATCTCTCTGCGGGAAGCGGTTTATTATGCAGAAAACGGTCTGGTCGCCGCCAATAACGGTACCGGCTACAAGATCACCTTTGCGGACAGCATCACGACCATCACACTTGCGGATGAACTCAAGATCACCGGTCTCACTGCGGGTCTGACCATTGACGGCGCCGGAAAAGTCACGGTGAAAGTGGCAGATTCCGTGTACGATTACCTGAAATCCGTCAACACGGATCTTTCCGCCCTCACCGCAGAAGCTATGCAGACCCAGCTTAATACGGCGATCACGAACAGTGCAATTTCCATGCACCGGGTCTTCCGTATTTCCAATTCTGTTGTATCCTTTGCCAACATCGCGCTGGAAGGCGGCTGTACCGGAACCGACAACTATGGATCAGGCGGCGGTCTTCTCATTACAGACGCCAAGACGACCCTCACGGCGAACAATGTCAGGTTCCTCGGCGGGATCGGGACCGGCGGTGCCATTATTTATTCTCTTGGCACAACATCCATCACCGACAGTGAAATCGCTTACGGTCTTTCAAAATACACATCTGTTGCGGGCAGTCTTCTGCAGTCACAGGGGGAACTGCTTTTGAAAGATACGGTGCTGCATCACAGTTACGACGGAAATATCGGTGGTGCGATTTACATCAACAGCAGCAAATATCAAACCACGATGGACGGGGTGGAGATCTATGCCACCTACAGTTTCCGGACGGGCGCCGGTGCCATCAGTCTTGCCGCCGGCAACATGACCATCCGTGACGCATATATCCACGACAACTACTGCGGTAATGTCGGAAATATCAACACCGGTGCGCCTTTGACCGGTGCTTCTGCGCTCCTGGTCAACCACAAAGATTCCACTGTGGAAATTTTCAACTCCACCATTACTGCAAATACAAACTCCAATATGTGGGAAAGCGGCGGAGCCATCGTGGTGACACAAGGTACGCTCTATCTGGTGAACTCCACTGTTTCCGGCAATACAGACTGTCCTGCCGGCGTCAATGCGTACGGCAGCACATCCACCGCATACATCATCAACTCCGTACTCACCGGAAACGATGTCAATAACGCCACACACGGTTTCGACAATGTTCCCGAAAGAGACATTATTGCGATCAACGGCGGCACCGTCAACATCATCAATTCCGTTTACGGCAGTGCGGTCAACAAGCCCTCCGATCAGCGGCTCTATGACAATTCAAAATACACAGATGGTGTGGTGAACACGGATACCGCCTCCGTTTCCGGCGTGACTTATGAAGATATCTTCGGCACGGCGGCTCCGGTGGACGGCTCCATTGCCATTACTGCCACGGGCGCAGCGGCTTATGCAGGTACACTGGTCGGCAAACTTGGCGGCGTGTTCTACTACCTCAGCAACGGCAAATGGGTGAACGCAACGGATGCAACGGCAATGACTTATGACTTCGATGCCGCCGATACCGCAACATACGGTCTGACCGGGGGCGAAGTCTTCACCACAGCGCAGAACAAAGATTCCAACGGGGATGCAGTGAGCCGCGTTCAGACCACCCTCGCCTTCAACGCCGGGTCCTACGCGCTGGATGCGGAAAGCGCCGGAACAGTTGTCACCACCACAAAGGATGCCTTCAATCCCTTTGACGGTGTAACATCTCTCCGCGAAGCCGTATTCCACGCTGCGGCAGACGGGTCTGTGACGGTTGCAGATGCGCTTGCAACCGGCGGAACACCCGCACTTGAACTCGATGATACGCTGACCATTGACAAAAATCTTGTCTTTGACAGCGCATTCGGAGTCGGAACGGCGGGCATTGAAATCGCGGAAAATGTGACCCTCACCCTGAATCACAGTTTCAGTACCGGTTCCATTTCCAACCTCGGCGCTCTGATCATCAAAGACGGATTCAGCGTCACAACGGCGCCCGCCACATACGGCGATGTGTCCTACACCGGTGCGGATCAGAACATCCTTGCCGGAACATACGATGACCTGACCCTCAGCGGCAGCGGCACCAAAACGATGCTGGCGGATGTTACCGTTTCCGGCGTCTTCAGCGCGGCAAATATCACGCTGGCGGCGGCAGATACGACCGGGGCGTCCAATCATCTGAATCTTGCCGACACGGCATCTTCCATCACCGGCGCCAATGCCAATATCTCCGGCACGAAATTTGTGAATGTGAATGTCAATCAGGACGGCACTGCAAACGGCGGTCTTCTCTATCTCGACAGTGCATCCAACTCGGTCGAAAACAGCAGCGGCATCCGTCTGATCGGCAACACCGTCACGATCGAAGCGCCGATCGTTTACGGGACCGTGATGGGCGACATTGTGATCACGGTGAAAGACGGCGCCGGAAATGTGGTGCGCAATGACACCGCAAGCAATCTCGGCTGGGAATGGCAGGACGGCAATCAGTCTGTTCAAAATGCCGGGACCGCAAGTTACACCATCACCTCCGGCGATGATCTCTATGCGTTCAGCGGCGATCTGGCGGTAACCATCTCCAAAGCTCAGATCATGGTCATGGGCAACGCCACCAGTGTCTCCTATGACGGCAACGCCCATACGCTCAGCGGCGCGACCCTGTTGAACGGCGTGAATAATGTTCTTGCAGGACATGTTGTTTCCGCTGTGGAATTTGACGCATCTTATACCGATGCCAATATGAATCCCGGCTACTCCATTTCCATTGTGGCGGATTCCGTGAAGATCGCTGACGCCAACGGCGCGGATATGACGGGCAACTATGAGATCACGCAATACATCGCAGGTACGCTCTTCATCAATCAGGCAGTCCTCACGGTCAAGGGCAATTATACGGAAACCACCTACAACGGAACGGCACAAACCCTTTCCGGCGCAACGGTTTCCGGCAATACGCTGCTCGCCGGTCATAAACTGGGTGATGTCACATTCAGCGGCAGCGCAACAAATGCCGGTGATCACTGGATCAATGTGACTTCCGCTGTGATCCTGGACAGCAGCAACAACGATGTGACAGCGAACTACAACATCGCTTATGTGGAAGGTCTGCTGAAGATCGCAGCTGCCGAACTGACCATCACCGCCGGAAGTATCACGGAAACTTATAACGGTTCCGCATTCTCGGTCGATACATCCACCGCAACGGGGCTGGTCTCCGGTCATACGGTTCAGTCCGTCACATACGGCGGCAGCGGGACCGATGCAGGCGAATACGCCGCCACGGTCAGTGGTGCAGTCATCGTTGACGCGACAGGCGCGGATGTGACCGCGAACTACGACATCACTTACACCGACGGCAAGATCACCATCAATAAACTGGCGGTGACCGTCACAGGGGAAGAGCTGGGCGTCATCTACAACGGCGCGGAACAGACCATCTCCAACGCGACCCTCACAGGCGCAGTTGCCGGACACACTCTCAACAGTGCGGACTTCGGCAACG
>JAZNPK010000024.1:0-115522 GCA_045589595.1 Victivallales bacterium | reverse complement strand
GGAACAAATAGCCTTGAGAATTTGTAAAATAAGCCATGATTTTCTCCTATCATGACTTATTATACCTCCAACTTTCTGCTCAAACAATAGAAAAAGGCTGTTGCTCACCTTTTTGAGGTTTTGCAACAGCCCCTTTTTTTGCCGTTACAAATCGGGGATCAGGGAAATAATGGAGCGCCTGAATTTGACAGATCCGCTTGCCGGTCGCCAGTTGCGGTAGAAATTCCGCCAGGATTCTGCAACACTTTCCTTTTTTTCAAAGTCTATCTGACTTTCCTCTTCCGTTTCCCGGATGATCATATCCGTAGATTTTGAAACGGGCAGAAATTCGTCCCAGTTCACCGGAACATCATGGTATTTTCCATCGTTGCCGTAAACGGAAACATAATCTGTCCGCGGCACAGACCGGAACCCGTGGGCGGTCACTGTCAGCCGGGACCCGCCATCGTCATCTTCGGAATGTTTTTCCACTTTCAGGATGTTCTGCGTAACGGAATCATGGGGCGTAAAACAGCTGCGGCTGTATGAGTTTGCAATGGCCTCCCATTCCCAGTCGGAAGATCTTCTCCCGCTGGGCAGCGTCAGATCCAGCTGGGAACGGTACTGCTGATACAGGGGGATCGCAAGGATGGGTGCAAATGCAAAATAGAATGATCTGAAATATTCATTGCAGAACTCATTGAATGTTTCTCTGGCAAGTTCCAGTTCGTAGAACCGGAAATTTGCAGGCGATGCGGAAAGATCGATATCATCCAGATGTTCCGGGAAAAGGAGATTGAGTTTCTGCAGTTTGCAAAAACGGAAATCATCGCCGTAACCGGTTTCCTGATCTCTCAATATTTTGAGCATTTCCTGCTGCGCCAACGGGGTGAACAGAAGGCGGAACTGCTGTTCATCACTCCGGTCAATGGCATGAAATACCGCATCAAACTCCTCGTTCGCCATGATCGTGAAACCGTTGTCGAGATCCCGCGACTTCTTTTCCAGTTTCCGGATGGTGCGTTTCAGCCCGAATTTATCAAAGAAACTGTTGTCGGAAAGTGCCGAAGGTTCCCGCGAAAACTCCAGATCCGGCGCGGCATTGTTTGCGTAGAGCAGAAATGAATTTTTTTCATATCCGGGGAACGGTTTTTCCACTGTGGCATGGAGTGTCTGATACTTTGTGACCCAGCGTGTTTTGCTTTTGCCGTTTGCATCAGTATAGGATTCCCGTTCTTCCCATGAGATGAGCAGAGAGCCCTCGTAGATCTTTGTCTCCCACTCAAAATGCAGCAGATCACCGATCAGAAAGGGATTTCCGTTCAATGCGCCGCTCTGACAGAACAGCATGGAATCGTTATTTCCATTCGGCATACCGTTCCAACCGAAATCATTGATCAGTTCCCCCATGCGCGCCCGGGAAAAGAATTTATCCAGTTTGAACATGGGCAACGTCTGCATAATGAGTTTTGCCACCGTGTTCCACTGAAACAGACGGTTCAACGGTTCCATTTGCGCCCATGCGGCTGCGATCTGCTGCGACAGTTCCTCCTGTTTCTGATCAAGGAGTTCGCTGAGCGCAGCGATCTTTTTGTTCAGAACAAGAAAAATCAGCAGCAATGAAACAGTGAGAGCGGCAGCACCACCGGCAGGACACCAGAGCGGTACGCTGAAATTTTCAAAAGCATCGAACCGGTCGGCAATATACAAACCGATTGCGAAAGCACCGGCAATGGCAAAGAAGATCATCAGATTGCGGAAGAATCTCGCCCACCCCAATTTTGAGGTGAGCTTTGCAACGATCTTCTCCAATTCCCGGATGCATTTGACAAGATTCGCGTTTTCTTCGGGATCCACTCCGGACTTCTGAAGCATATCTTCAAATGTCCGGGAAGTGTTTTCCGCAAATTCCGCCGCAAGCTGATTCTGATAAACGCTTACGGGTTCGTTGATCTCAGCGGTATAGGGCATCAGAAGAAGGTCCCCCGAGCCTGCGCTTTGGTTTCAGCGGACGCCGTAAAGGGAATACGGGTGGTATAACCGGCTCTGGCTGCCACGATCATTTTGACAGGCCAATCATAAAGATCGGTATTCCAGATCTGGACTTTATCGTTGTAGAGTGTCCGTGCGGCAGTGATCTCTTTCTGGAGATAATTATTCTGCTGCATGGCACTGGCAATGGCATCATGCGCCCGCAGTTCCGGATACGCCTCCACGTGGGGCACAAGGGAACGGAAAGTTGTATCGATCTGCGCAGCGATCTCGCTGCGGTTGCCTTCGCTGATCGCTCCACCGCGGAACGCAGCTACATTTTTCATCACATCTTTATCCAGATCAATGGCTTTTGAAACAAGTCCGGCAACATTCTGCAGGATCACCACACGCTGTTCAAGATAGTTGTCGATCTCAGACGCATGTGCCTGGATCTTCTGCTGAAGCTGCTGGAAATAATTTTTTGCCTGAACGACTTTCCACCAGTAAATAACAGCGGGCAGCGCACCGGCGATCCAGAGAATGATCATGGCGGTATCGGATGCAGATCCCTTCAACGTCACGATAAGCGCCGGAACAAAACCGATGAGGGAGATCACCAGTTCAAAAATCGAGGAACCAATGCCGATCTTCGGTGTCAGCTGTTTTTCGATCACATTGATATCACGCCCTGCACTGTTGACAGGACCGGTCATTTCGTCAAGTTCATTTGCCATTTTTCGCTCCTTTTCTTCGTTAATGGTAAAATTTCTGTCTGATATCACTTACAAGTACACGCTGAAATCCATTTTTCAAGTTCTGCTGAAAAAAAATCAGCGCTTGATCTGTTTTTCCGTTTCTTTCCAGTCCGCGATTTTATCCCGGAATGCGGCTGCAAGAAGGTCCGTATCTCCGGTGACAGCTTTCCAGTTCATAAACCGGTTCCGCCAGAACGGCGTGGCACAGAACCCGCCCAGCATCACTCCCGCAGCCAATGTTTTTTCCCGGACAGTATCAATGGCATCGATGATCTCCGGATCGTCAAATTTTCCGGGCTTGTTGTAGGAGAGAGAAAGGTCGTAAGGTCCGATGCAGATACTGCCGATCCCTTCCACTTTCAAAATCTCATCAATGTTCCGGACCGCTTCTTTGTGTTCGATCTGCACGATCACCAACGGTTCTTCACGGCATGCCTCCACATATTCGTCAATGTTGATCCTGCCGTATTCATTGTTCCGGATGGTGGCAAATCCACGCTCGCCGCCGTAAAGAGGATAACGACATGCTTTCACAGCAGCTTCGGCTGTTTTCGCATCGTTGACCATGGGGATGATCACGCCGGCGGGAGCAAGATCCAGCACGGGTTTCAACAGATAATTCACACACCACGGCACACGGATGAAAGGCGCGCAACCGGTACTGCGGACTGCCATCATATGATGCAGGGCATCGGTGATGACCATGGGGGAATGTTCCATGTCGAACCAGATGAAATCGAATCCGCAATGGGCAGCCATTTCCGCCACAAGAGGATTATTCATATTGATCACGGTTCCCAGTGCAGTTTCACCGGAACGGACCTTTTTCAGAAACGAATCGAGACTGTTGAATTTCATTTTTTGACTCCGTATTGTTTTTTCCAGAACTGTTTTATGATCTTTGCGGCAGCTTCGCGCTGGACCGCATTGTCAGGCTCAAATATGCGGATGTAGGAGAAGAACGCGCAACCGCACACTTCCGCAAAATTGTTGTTGAAGATCAGCTGATCCGGGATCTCATCTTTGTTCCACGATGTCCCTTTGTTCAGCCGGTAGAAACCGTGTCCGGTGTAAAGTTTGACTTTTGTACCGCGAACCGTTTGCGCCCACCAGTCGGTCAATGCGGCATAGGCAGCCACATCATGATCAAAATTCCAGTACAACTGCGGCACGATATAATCCACCCAGCCTTCTCTGACCCATTTCCGGGAGTCGGCGTACTGTTCAAAATAGGATTGTGTTCCGGCGGTCAGGGAACCTTCCGGCATGGACTGGAATTTTTTCTTGCTGTTTTTCGGATGGAGTTTGACCGACAACGGGGTATTTGCCCAGATCCCGAAGGGACTGATCCCGAACTGAACTGACCGTTTTCTGCTCTTGTTGAACCGCGTCAGCAGTATGTGCATGTTCCGGACAAGAGAGTTCACATTATCCCGCCGCCACTCCTCCAGCGTCAACTTCTTCTTTGCGCCGTAGTTTTCATACGTTTTTTTGTCCGCCTGCTCCGGCAGACCGCCGTAGGGATAAAAATAATCGTCCATGTGAATGGCATCCACCTGATATTTCTGCACGATCTCCAACACAACACGGAAGAGATAATTCATCACTTCCGGTTCGCCGGGATTGAGGATCAGATTCGTTTTGCCGTCACTGCATTTGTATTCAAGCACAAGATACTGTTTCTGTCGGGCAAAATTCTTTTTATCCAGGCTGTCCAGATACTTTTTTTTGCTGACGGATATGCCGTTTGCCACGCGGTACGGGTTCAGCCACGCATGAAATTCCAATCCGGCTTTGCGGGTTTCCGTCACCATATACTTCATCGGATCGAAAGCGGGTTCATCCGTAAAAGTTTTGCCTTCCGTGCCGGTCATCCATTTGGAATAAGGGCTGATCTCGGACGGATAAAACGCATCGTTCATCGGGCGGACCTGAAAGATCAGGGCGGTGAATCCGGCATTTTTCAGATTCTGCAGTACCGTCAGAAAATCTTTCCGGAAAGACGCCGCCGTCACGTGCTGTTTGAAGTCGATCTGCTCGATCGTTGCCACCCAGACACCGCGGAATTCAGATTCTTTCGCCACATATTTCTTCTGCAGGAACACGGGGCTGTTGTGCAGTTTTCCGGCGTACCGGACCTGCTTCCCCGTAACGGGATCGGTCAGGATACGGAACTGTCCGCCGGACAGAGTTGCAGCGAGAAAGAGCAAAAACAGTAAGGACAGAGCCCGTTTCATTCCACAGACCTGAGCTTTTGCGGTTCCACAAAAACTGCCGGACGCAAATACAGCAGATCGGTCAGCGGACGGCTGAAATCATCCGGTGCCCATGCGATCAACGCGGCGGCAGACGGACGATCCACACAGAAAACAGTCTCCGCAAAAAGACCGCCGTACAACGCTTTCACCGTTTCGTGATCTCCGGCGGGAGCGGCTGCAGCATCATATTCTGCAACGGCTTTCTGCGCTTCGTCCATTGTCCGGATCACCGTATAAAAACCGTCTTCACGATATCCTGTCGGCGTTTTCTTCATTCCATACGCCAGCAATTCTTTTTTTCTGCCGTCAAAGAGGATGAGGACCCGGTCGGGACTGCCTGGAACTGCGGCAGCGATCATGGCAGATGTGGATACACAACGGGTACGGACGCTCCCGCTTTTTCCGAATGCCAGCCCCATCACAAAAGCGGATGCGATCCGCAAGCCGGTGAAAGAGCCGGGTCCGGCACCAACGCTCCATTCCGCAATATCCTGAAACCCGAGCTGATGAGCCGACAACAGATCCGCCATACGCTGGGGCAGATTGGCTGTTGTTCTGCTCAAATGGGGAATAAATTCGTCAAAGAGAACCGTTCCGTTCTGATCCGTCACGGCAAAAGCCATTCCGGCACCGGAGTCATCCAATCCCGCCCGGAACATTGATGTTTCTGAATTCATTTTTACAACCTTTCAGCGACTGCCCTGATCCGTTCCGGCAACACTGCCGGTAAAATCGAGTTTCGCTTCAAAAACGGGGTAGATCCACAGGGCAAACCCGAATGAGACCGAGCAATCCCAATGATACAGATGTTCTCCGGTCCGCAGATCTGCAATGGTGATCGTATTGCCGGAACGGTAATATCTGCCCACAGCCACTTCCGCCGCACCGCGGATACTGGCAATGACACAGCATCCGTCAGCGGGCGCTTCGTCAATATTGATCAGCAGATCGGTCCCGCGCAGGAACACATCCGGCAGATCGTCTTCGAGCCGGACAGCAAAACAGTCTTTGCCGGATGCAGAGGCAAATTCCGCCTCGGCATATTTGTTCCGGCTGACAAATGCGGCGCATTTTTCCGTGGCGGGATCAAAGTTTTTCAGCACGGAAAACGGGATCACCGGCGTTTTGGATGCCGTTGCAGTATAAGCCGAGCCCGGTTCACGGAACGCGGGATACAGCGAAAAATCTCCGCAGTCTCGGGGCAAACCATAGGCCGGTGCCGGAGGATGCCCCATAAAAGGACTGAGGATCGGTCTCACACGGCTCTGCCAGACCTTGCCGCTGATGCTGCTCGTTTTGCCGGACAGCCAGAAAAACACGGTGCTGTGTGCCACACCGATCGCTTTCGCAAACTGGGATGAATTGCCGTAATATTCGATTGCACGCAAAATCGCTTCACGGATCTGAGATGAAATAACCATGAGTACATACCGCCTTTCTGATAAAAAGTTATTCGGGAAAGCCTGTGTGTGAAACACCGGAGCGCGCAGACAGATCAAAACGGCTCTCCTCATTACATAAGATAGCATGGTGTCGCATATTTACAAGTCTTTATGAAAGAAATTACAAAAAGTAAAATCTTTCACACATACACGGATGAATTATTTTCCTTTTTTATTGTTGGTATCGCCCGTTTCCGTTTGAAAAATCCATTTGACAGAGTATCTTAATTATCACAAATAAAAATCAAGCATTTGTCTTGCAAGGAGAAAAGACGATCATGAGCATAAACAGTCAGAAATTGTTCCGAGAAAAAATGGCTGCCGGAAAACTTTGTACCGGCATGGTAATCACACTCAACGATCCGGCAGTAAGTGAACTCGCCGGTGATGCCGGTTTCGATTTCACCTGGATCGATGCCGAACACGCACCCCATACACTTGAGTCCATTATGGGACATGTGATGGCGGTACGCGGCACTGACTGCGCACCGCTCGTCCGTGTGGCGTGGAACGACCACGTGATCCTGAAACCGGTACTGGACCTTGCTCCCGCCGGGGTGATCATTCCCATGGTCTGCACCGCTGATGAAGCTGCCGCCGCTGTTGCCGCATGCAAATATCCGCCAAGAGGCATCCGCGGCTGCGGTGTCCGGCGCGGGATCCGTTACGGCACAACGCCCTTCAATGAATATCTCCACAGCCCGGAAGCAGAACCGATGGTGATCGTTCAGATCGAACACATCAACGCCCTGCCTCATCTGGATGAGATCCTGAAGACGCCGGGGATCGACAGTATTTGTATCGGCCCCTGCGACCTCGCATGTTCCATGGGGCTGATCGAAGATCTCGGCTCCCCCGAAGTGGACAAAGTTGTGGAAGAGATCATCCGCAAGGCAAAAGCCGCCAACATGGTCATCGGTACCGCCTCGGCTCCTTACGCAAAATGGAAAGCAAGAGGGATCAACTGGATCGCTACAACCAGTGACTGCGGTGCCATGATGGCAACATCCGCCGCCATTGTCCGGGAGGCAAACGAAGCATGAAAACTGCAATGATCACCGCCGATGAAAACGGCATCCCCGCAGAAACTATTACCGCGATCCGCTCCGCCGGAATCGAGATCATCTGCAAAAAATGTGAAACGCCGGAAGTCCTTCTGGATTTCGCAAAAGATTCCGATGTCCTCTGGATGTTCGGACCCAATCTCGCTCTGACGGCTGAAGTTCTGGAAAAACTCCCGAAATGCAAAGCCATCTTCCGCTCCGGCAGCGGCATTGACGCCCTCCCCTGCGCAAAAGCGGTGGAACTGGGAATCGCCGTCTGCAATACCCCTGATTCCATTGCGGAATCCGTGGCAGAACACGCCGTGGCGCTGCTGTTCTCCCTTATCCGCCGCGTTCCTCAGTTCGACCGCGAAGTCCGTTCCGGCAAATGGGAATCCGACGGCACAAAAACAAACTGGCATATCACCGGCAGAACTCTCGGTCTGGTCGGTTACGGCAGGATCGCACGGAAAGTGGAGGAAATGGTCTCCGGTTTCCACATGAATGTGATCCATTACGATCCCTACGCGCCCGGCTCCGTTGCACTGGATGAACTGCTGAAAGCATCCGACTATGTCTCCGTGCATTGTCCCCTCACCGATGCAACAAAGCATATCATCTCCGACAGAGAATTTGCCATGATGAAGCCGGATGCCCTGCTGGTCAATACATCCCGCGGTCCCGTGATCGATGAAGCGGCGCTGGTCCGCGCGCTGCAGAACAAAACCATCGGCGGCGCGGCACTTGATGTGACCGATCCCGAACCGCCGGCGGCAGACAGCATTCTCTACACGCTTGACAACCTGATCCTGACGCCTCATATCGCGGCATTCTCCGCCGATTTTGAAAAGAATTTCTGGGCATTCTCCGTAGAAAAACTCAAACGTCTCGCCGCCTGCGGCGATGACTGCAGAAAAGAAAGTGCGATCCCTGTAAAATGAAATACCCTGCAAAAGAAATCCTCGCCGCAGCCAGAGAATTGGGACCTGTACTGCGGGATCTGAGACGGGAGTTCCATCGTCATCCTGAACTGGGCTTTGAAGAAGTCTGGACAACTGCAAAGATCAAAGAAGTCCTCAGCTCACTTCCCGGGATCACCGTCAAGCCCCACGCACAAAAAACCGGCGTGGTGGCGGAACTGACCGGAGAAAAACCGGAACTCGGCACCATCGGGCTGCGCTGCGATATCGACGCATTGCCCATTGAAGAAAAAAACACCCACGATTTCGTATCCATCTACCCCGGCAAAATGCACGCATGCGGTCACGACGGTCATGTCACGACCGTTCTCGGCGCAGCAATGCTCCTCTCCAGATTCAGACCCGATCACAATGTCCGTTTTCTGTTCCAGCCGGCGGAAGAATCCAATCCGGGCGGCGCACCGGGATTTATTGAAGCCGGCGCTCTGGACGGTCTGAAGGAAGTCTGGGGATTCCATCTGAACGCCACCAGTGATTTTGGAAAAGTCGGCTACTACGACGGCGCTGTCATGTCCGGCAATTTTGCATACGATGTGCATGTGACCGGCAAGAGCGGTCACCCCGCCTACCCCGAATCCTGCATCAATCCCATCGAGATCATCAGCAATATCAATATGAATCTGATGTCGATCAAATCCGCCATCCGCGGAACACGTCCGTTCATCATCGTCCCCTGCTGTATGCGGAGCGGCGCAGATACCGGTGCGACCATCCCCGGAACCGGTTATCTCTCCGGCAGATGCGCGTTCCTTGATGCAGAAGTGGGAGCATTGCTGAAAGAAAAGATCCGCACCATCGTCAAAAACACCTGCGATTCCTACGGTGCAACAGCTGAAGTCGTCATCACCGATCACCTGCCCATCACATTCAATATGCCCTGCATGGGTGAAACGGTACGGAAAAATGCCGCTGAATTCGGGTTCGAGATTGAAGAGATCTTCCCCAGCATGGGCGGCGATGACTTCGGATATTACAAGGATAAAGTTTCCTCGTATTATATGACGTACGGCATCAGAAAAGGCGCGAATTTCCCCATCGCACATACCCCCATCTTCAACTTTGATGAGGAAGTGCTGACCATCTCCTCCGCACATTTTGCCTCACTCGCTCTGATGTGATAACCCAACGCCCACGGGGCAAAGCCCGGGGTCCGGATCGTCTGCGCGATCCGCACCCCTTTTTTTGTGCGTGCGGCGCCCTGCCGCACGCACAAAAAAAACGCCGTACCTGCGGGGCAGATACGGCGTGGGCTGTGCGCCGCGGGCGTTGATCCGTGCGGATCAGATCACTGGCAGCTGTGCGAAGCTTGCCTGAAGTTCTTCATCGGTGGGGATATAATCGCTCATATCCTTATCGTTGAACCGCTGATATGCTTTCATATCGAAGTACCCGGTACCGGTAAGCCCGAAGACGATATTTTCGGTTTTTCCGGTTTCGCGGCAGCGGATGGCTTCGTCAATGGCTGCGCGGATGGCGTGTGCGCTTTCCGGAGCCGGCAGAGTGCCTTCGCATCTGGCGAAGAACTGGGCAGCTTCAAAGACGTTTGTCTGTTCCACGGAACGGGCTTCCAACAGACCGTCTGCATACAGCTGTGAGAGAACGGAACTCATCCCGTGGTAGCGGAGTCCGCCCGCATGGTTTGCAGAGGGCATGAAGTTGCTGCCGAGGGTGTACATCTTGGAGAGGGGGCAGACCATACCGGTATCGCAATAGTCGTACGCGTAAACGCCGCGTGTCAGGCTGGGACAGGATGCGGGTTCCACGGCGATGAAGCGGTAATCGGCTTCTCCGCGGAGTTTTTCGCCCATAAACGGAGAGATGAGACCGCCGAGGTTGGAACCGCCGCCGGCACAGCCGATGATCACATCTGCCTTGACGCCGTACTTATCGAGGGCGGTTTTTGTTTCCAGACCGATGATGGACTGATGGAGCAGCACCTGGGAGAGAACGGAACCGAGGACATACCGGAAGCCGTCGTTGTTCATTGATTCTTCCACGGCTTCGGAGATGGCGCAGCCGAGGCTGCCGCCGGTTCCGGGATGCGCGGCGAGGATGCGGCGGCCGACTTCCGTTGTTTCTGAGGGGGACGGCGTAACGCTGGCGCCGAAGGTGCGCATGACTTCGCGGCGATGGGGTTTCTGTTCGTAAGACACCTTGACCATAAAGACTTTGCAGATCAGGTCAAAATACGCGCAAGCCATGGAAAGGGCTGTTCCCCACTGACCGGCACCGGTTTCAGTTGTCACGCCCTTCAAGCCCTGCTGTTTGGCATAAAACGCCTGTGCAACAGCGGAGTTGAGCTTATGACTGCCGGAGGTGTTATTGCCTTCAAATTTGTAATAAATATGGGCAGGTGTTCCGAGTGCTTTTTCCAGATTGTAGGAGCGCACCAGCGGAGCCGGACGGAACATGCGGTAGAAGGAGCGGATTTCTTCCGGGATGTCGATATAGGCATTGGTATCATCCAGTTCCTGACGGGCGAGTTCATCGCAGAACACCAGACGCAACTCTTCAAATGTCATCGGTTTATGAGTTTTCGGATTCAACAGCGGCGCGGGTTTGTTTTTCATATCCGCCCGCACATTGTACCACTGTGTAGGGATCTCATTTTCCGAGAGCTGCAGTTTGTAAGGGATTTCCATTTCTTTCATTTCCGTATTCTTTCTGTATGTTTTATTTTTGTTTTCTGCCTGTGAAATCTGTCATAAATTTTCGTGACGCCATCGGTAAAAATCAAATTCTGAAAATTTATTGTTTTTCATCTGATCACTCCAATAAAAAAAAGCGGATCACAACCTGTGCAATCCGCCTTGACCATTCTTGTTTTTTGCCTGAATACAAACAATCGGGCCCCGGCGGTTCAACGCCAACGCCACCAATTGAAAACTGCGATGTTGTGAGATTTTGTATTCATAGTACCAATATTATACTCCGTAACTCCCGCTCTGTCAAGGAAAAAACAAAAAAAATTTTCATTATTTTGCAGCGCGTCAAAAAAATTACGGAAAAAATGTATCGTTCTATTGCAGAAACGCTACTCTATGCTATATTACGAATAATATTATAAATCTATACTAATAGAAAAGAAGTCCGGAAAAATGAAAGCAGCAGTACAGGACAAAACACCTGCAGTCGAGATCATCAGTCTGGGATGCGCCAAAAACTTTGTGGATACAGAGATCGCGGCGGCATCGCTTCTGACGCAGGGTTTTGCATTGGTGGCGGATGAAGCGGAAGCCGACATCAAATTCATCAACACCTGTGCTTTTCTGGCGGTTGCCCGCAAAGAAGTGGAAGAACATCTGCGTCATGCGAAGGCGTGGAAAAAACGCAGCAAGTCCAGAAAGATCATCATCGGCGGCTGTATCGTATCGTGGGACAAAGACGGTTCCTTCCGGGCGGCACATCCTGAAGTCGATTCCTGGTGCGGGATCTGTTCGGTGGAAGAGATCGGCAGCATTGCGGCGGCGGTCTGGACGGATACGGCTTATGATGTTCCGGAAAGAACGGCATACATCCACACCAGCAAAACGCCCCGCCTCCAGTTGACGCCGCCTCATTATGCGTATCTGAAGATCGCTGACGGCTGCGACAACCGCTGTACCTACTGCAAGATCCCGGATATCCGCGGCAGTCTGCACAGCCGGACGGTGGCAGATGTGGTGAAAGAGGCAAAAGATCTGTTGTCCGGCGGCGTCCGGGAACTGATCGTCATTGCCCAGGACACGGCTGCATTCGGCAGAGACCTCACCGGCACGCCGAAACTGGCGGAACTGCTGAAAAAACTGGATGCGCTGAAAGGAACATTCCTCATCCGGCTGATGTATCTGCATCCCGCCAGTGTCACGGACGAATTGATCGGCGTGATGAACAGCTGCAAACACCTGATCCGCTGTATCGAGATGCCGCTTCAGCACATCTCCAGCCGCATCCTTGCCGCGATGCACCGCAGGGCGGATGGCACACGGACGCGGGAAGTTGTCAGCAAACTGCAGCAGCAGGGTTTTGCCATCCGGACCACCTTCATGGTAGGCTTTCCGGGCGAAACGGAAGAGGATTTCAAAGAATTGCTGTCATACGTGAAAGAGACCGGTTTCACCCGGCTGGGTACGTTCACCTATTCCCGCGAAGCCGGGGTCCCCGCCGCGGAAATGCCGGATCAGATCCCGGCAAAGACGGCGAATCGGCGTCTCCGGCTTCTGATGGAGGCACAGGCGGAAATTTCCCTGCGTGCCAATCAGCAGTTGACCGGTCAGACGGTGGATGTGATCATTGACGAACTCCTGCCACGCGGAAAGGCACTGGGCAGAATGTTCGCGGACGCGCCGGAGATCGACAATACGGTTGTCATCCGGGGCATTGATAAGAAACGGCACAACTGCGGCGACTTTATCAGAGTCCGCGTGGAATCTGCCGATGAATACGAAATACAAGGCTGTGTTGTCACAGCATAAACATAAAGCAGTGAAGGAGCAGAAAACGATGAAAAACATTCCGAATCAGCTGACGATGAGCAGGATCCTGCTTGTTGTCGGGTTCGTGATCCTGGCAAATTTTGACGCGGAAAACGCAAATTGTTTCACCGTAACCCACGAAACAGCAAAGATCTGTCACTGGATCGCTTATATTCTGGCGATCGTGGGCGGTCTGACGGACCTGTTTGACGGATATCTTGCACGGAAATATCACTGGGAAAGCGATTTCGGGCGGCTGATCGATCCGCTGGCGGACAAACTTTTTATTATGGCGACGTTTGCCATGTTTGTGGATTATCAGTACATGCCCGCATGGATCCTCATCGTGATCCTCGGCAGAGAATTTATGGTGACCGGTCTGCGGACACTGGCAACTGCCAAAGGTATTGTGATCTCTGCCGATAAATGGGGCAAACTCAAAACGGCAAGTCAGATGATCACACTGGCATTCGGCGGTGCGGCATGGGTGGAACTGATCCCGCCAGTCAATGTGCCGGGAACAGCAATGCACACAGTCTGGATGGTCGCCCTTTATACGGTCGCGGCGCTGACTCTTCTCTCCGGCGCATCCTACTTCATCAAGCACAAAAAACTTTATCTTGAATCCATGTTCTGATCCGGTACACTGATGAGATACGAAGCGAAAAGCACTGCGCCTGTACGCCAGAAAGCATTCCTTGTGGGCTGCTGCGAAGCCCGCGAGGAACTCAGTGCTGTCCGCGAATATCTTGCAGAACTGGGTGAACTTGCGGATACGCTGGGCGTTGACATCTGCGGCGACATGTCTGTGCGGATCCGTGAACCGAACCCGAAATTCCATATCGGCAGCGGCAAAGCGGAAGAACTGCGGGATGCCGCCGCTGAAGCCGGAGCGGATGTGATCATTTTTGACGATCCGCTCGGACCGTCCCAACAGCGCAATCTGGAAAAACTCTGCAAACGGAAAGTCATTGACAGACAGGAAGTGATCCTGGATATTTTTGCCGATCGCGCCCGTACGCGGGAAGCGGTCCTGCAGGTGGAACTTGCCCGATGCCGGTACTTTCTGCCGAGACTGACCGGCGCATGGAGTCACCTCTCCCGACAGCGCGGCGGCGGAACCGGAGCCCGCGGCGACGGTGAAAAACAGATCGAATACGACCGCCGTCAGCTGAAAGACCGCATAGCCGAACTGGAACAGGAACTTTCAGAAGTCCGCAAACAACGCTCGGTCCAGCGGAAGGGCAGACTCCGCAACAATGTGCCGACAGCCGCCATCGTCGGCTATACGAACGCGGGAAAATCCACATTGCTGAACACCCTGACCAATGCAGATGTTCTGGCTGAAAACAAACTTTTCGCAACACTGGACCCCACGACCCGGCGTCTGGTTCTGCCGGATCATACGGAATTGCTGCTGACGGATACAGTGGGCTTTGTCCGCAAACTGCCTCATGCCCTTGTGGAAGCCTTCAAATCGACGCTGGAAGAAGCGGTGCTTGCCGATTTCATCCTGCTGATCCTTGATGTTTCCAATCCTCAGGCAGCCTCTCACTGGGAGACGACCATTTCCGTTCTGAACGAACTCGGCGCCGCTGAAAAACCGTTGATCGCCGTCTTCAACAAAACGGATCTGCAGCCGGATCCCATGGCGCTGCTGAAAATGAAAAGCATTGCCCCGGATGCCGTGTTTATTTCCTGCACGGAAAAACGGGGTCTGGACGAACTGCTGGACAAACTGATGCGTCAGGTTGCGGGCAGTTCTGCGATCCTGAAACTGGAAATTCCGCCTGAACAGGCAGGACATATTGCGTTACTGCATGCCAAGTGCAGTATTTTCGAATCTGAATACCTGGAGAATGGCACATTCCGTGCCGTGGCAAAGATCGCACCTGCCTATCTGAGTGTATTCGATCCCTACAACACAACGAAGCACAAACCATCAGGAGCTGAAATATCATGAACAAAAAGACGTTTTTACTCGCCGGTCTCCTTGCCGCAGCCGTTCTGCCCTTGTCAGACGGCAACCTGAACGCTCAGGGGAGAGTCAATCCCGCCCGTACTTCCGATTTGTCCGATGATGACTGGAACGCGTGGCGTATCGGTGTTCTCACGGCTGAAGAAGCTGACAAAGCCTATCTCGCCCGGAATTACGTCAATGCCGCCGCCATGTATGCAAAAACACTTCAGCTCTTCCGGACGCTCCAGCAGAACAAGCCCCACTGGAATAAAAAAGGTCTTGAGGACCGCATTTCCACCATTGAACGGAAACTCAGTGCGGCAAAACGGCGTCAGGCAGAACAGGTCAATATGACCGGTGTGGGCGGAACTGTGGAAGAACAGAAGATCGCCGCCGCCAATGCCGATGCTGTGGCAGAGATCTCCGAACTGAAACTTTCTCTGGAAAGCGCCCGCAAACAGGCAGCCAGATACAAAGAAAGTCTGGACCGCGCTGAAAAGACTGCGAAACAGATCGATGCCCTGATGAGCGAAAAAGAAGAAATGGAAAAGAAACATTCTCTTCTGCTGATCCAGTACAACGAACTGCGTACAAAAGTCGAAAACCGGGAAGAAGATAAAGTTCTGCGTCAGGCAGTGGAATCAGAAAAGAAACGCGCTGAAAAACTGGAAGCCGAACTGAAAAAAGTCAAACTCGTCAGCGAAGAACTGCAGAAAGCACTCACCGCCGCCGCGAAGGAAAAAGCGGAACTGACCGCCGGAAGTTCTGACCTGAAGAACAAGATCGCAAAGATCGATACTCTGGAAAAAGAAGTCGCCGCCCTCCAGCAGCGTCTTGCTGCAGCCGATAAGACCAGTGCGGATCAAAACGCGAAGACCACCGCGGAACTCAAGCGTCTGGCACTCGATCTGGCGAAAAAGACCCGCGAAGCCGATGAAGCCAACGAAGCATTGAACAAACTCCGGTCCAAAATGGATTTGAGTGAAGCGACACGTCAGATCCAGCAGACAGCCGCCAACCTCAAAGTGGAAAACGATACGCTGCAGAAAGAAGTCCTGAAACTCCAGAACGAACTCGCCGCGCAGAAAAAATCTGCCGCATCGAAGACGGAAACATCCGAACAGACACAGGCTCTCGCCAGAAATCTGACGGAACAGAACCGCCGCCTGACTGCCGATCTGGAAAAAACGGCACGTCAGCTGGAAGAAAATACAAAGCAGGCTCAGGAATTGACCGCAAAGCTCAATCAGGCAAACGCCGATAAGAAACGCCTTGAACAGGAACGCGATACTTTCGCCAGGCAGCTCAACAAAACATCCGGCGACAGCAGCACTGCCACCTCTGCGGAACTGGCTCAGGCAAATGCCCGTCTTCAGGGGCTGATCACGGAAAATGAAAAACTTTCCGCCGCCCGGAAAAAACTCAACGAAGATCTGGCGGAGTCCGCAAGAAAAAGCGTCGAACAGGCAAAGGCGATCAAAGCTGCGGAAGACAACAACAAAAAGTTGAGTGCCGAACTTCAGAAACTGTCATCCGGTGCAAGTGCCATCAAAGAAAGTGCCGACCGGATCGCCGCGCTCGAAAAACAGCTCAGCACCGCACAGAAAGAATCTGCCGAACAGAAAAAACTGCTGTCAGAAGGTCAGTTTGCAGAACGCGCCGCTCTGGCAAAACAGGTCGAAGCCCTGAAAAAACAGTTGACGGATGCACAGCAGAAAACGGAAGAACTCCGGAAACTTTCCGCCAATGCCGGAAAACTGGACAGCGATATCAAGTCCATGCGTTCCGCGCTGCTGGTGCTGGAATCGGAAAAAGCCGCTCTGATCACGGAACGGGAAGAACTGAAAAAGACGGTTGATTATCACGAACGCAAAGCGAAGGAATATTCCCGCGTCACCAGCAACGAAGCGTTGCTCAAATCCGTGCTTCAGGAAAACCGGATTTTGAAAGTGGAACTGGAATCCGCCCGCAGCATCAAGCCCGATGAAAAAGTGGCAGCGGAACTGCTCCGCGCACAGAACGAATTGAAGAAATATATCAGCCAGTATCAGCAGAATGTGGAAGCATACAGAGAACTGAAAAATCAGCAGATCGAAGCAAAAATCCACATGATCGAAATGGAAAAACAGATCTCAGCCGTCCGCAAAGAAAATGACGAACTGAAAAAAGATCCCAAAGTCCGGGAAGAACTGGAAAAACGCCGTATCGTCGAAGCGGAAAAGAAAAATCTGGAAAACAAGATCCAGCAGACAACCGATCAGGTGGCGCAACTGGAAAAACAGCTGGCTGAAACGGCGAAACAGAACGCCGCACTTGTCCGCGCGGAAGAAGTCCTGAAGAAAGATAAAGCGGCTCTGGAAGCGAAGATCGCAGCCTCCGCGCCCGCTGTCAAGGCGTTGGAAGCAAAGATCGCCGCCATGGAAAAAGCCGCTGGCGAACAGCTGAAGAAAACCGATGCCATCCAGCGTGAAAATGCCGCACTGAAGTCCGCAGATAAAGCCGCCGAACTGAAAAAACTGCAGGCGGAAAAAGATGCCGTTTCGGCAAAACTGGCAAGTACGGAAAAAGAACTGGCAGACGCGAAAAAAGCTGTCACCGCACTGGAAGCCAAGGTCAAAGATCTGGAAGCGAAATCCAAGTCTGCGGCAGCGGCAGCCGTCAAAACCGTTGGTGTTCCGGCACCTGCGCAGACAGCTGAACTCCAGCAGTTGACGAAACAGCTGGAAGAAACGAAAGCGAAACTTTCTGCCGCGGAAAAAGCCATTGCCGCAGCCAAAACAGCGAAACCGGCAGAAGTCAAAGTTCCCACAGCCGATCCCGCACAGGCGGCAAAGATCAGCGATCTGACGAAACAGCTGGAAGAAACGAAAGCGAAACTTGCATCAACAGAAAAAGCCTTGTCGGATGCCGGTAAGACCATGAACACGATCGCGGCGGGCGCATCTGCGAAGGAATCGGAACAGGTGAAAAAACTCAAGAGCGACAACGAAGCTCTGAACGCCACGATCCAGTCCCTGACCGCCGACAAGACCACTTCCGGGGAAGCACTCATCGCCGCGAAGAAAGAACTGCTGGCAGCCAAAGCGCAGCTGGAAAAACTCCGTGCTGAAGTCGCCGCCGATGAAACGGCAAAGCGTCTTCAGGAAAATCTGACGAAAGCGGAAGAGAATATTACTCAGCTCAAAGGCAGCAATCAGACCCTCCAGAAGAGTCTGGACAGCACGGCGGCGGACAACAAATCTCTCAAGGAAAAGAACGATGCCCTGACCAGAGAACTGGAAACGGTCCGCAAACACACGGCAGCCGTTCAGGAGGAGATCCGCAAACTTTCTGCGGGCGGCGATGCCGTTCTCAACAGCAAACTGGAAGAAAAGGATAAAGTCATTGACAAACTGCTCAAGGAGCATGTGACGCAGGATCAGGAGATCGACCGTCTGAAAGCCGAGATCAGTGATGCCAACGCCCTTGTTGCAGCCAACGACAAGCAGATCAAAGCACTTCAGCAGACCGTTGATAAACTGAAAGAGGAACGGAAAAATATCACAGCATCCCGCACGACCATCGTTACGACCGGTGTCCGCCTGACACGGGACGGTAAAGTCAAACTGGATCAGACGCCCGTTACGGAAAAACCTGCGGAAACGGTTGAAGAAAAGGCGGCACGCGGCGCAGAACTTCTGAAGAAGGAGGAAGAAGCCAAAACCGTCTGGAAACGCACCATTATCCTGACCGAAGCCGAACAGAAAAAATATGATGCCGCCATGGCAGATGCCGCCGCCAGAGAAAAAGCCGGTGAACTGGACGAAGCCATGTGGAAATATCTGACAGCCTCCGATCTCGACAAAGAAGCGTGGCAGCCTCACATGGCAATGGCACGGATCTTCCTGAAGGGCGGCAAGGCTGACAAGGCACGGAAAGAATACGCCCGTGCGCTCATGCTCAACATGGAACGCAATGAAGCGTTTGAAGCCGAAATGAGCAAAATGGAAAGCGATGATGCGGCAAAAGCTGAAGCGAAAAAACTTCAGGATAAATAAGGATCATCGATCATGCTGACGCCCTACCCCGCAGCATTGGCGGAAATGATGGAACTGTTCAAGACCCTGCCGGGTGTGGGAAAACGCTCGGCAGAGCGCATGGTGCTGTCCGTTCTGAAATGGGATGAAAGCAAACTTTCTGCCATGGCAGATGCGTTTCAACATTTGAAAGAACGGATCGGGACCTGTTCCATCTGCGGCAATCTTGCAGAGCGCAGCAGCAGCGATACGGAACCGCTGTGTCCCTTCTGCGCCTCTCCGGACCGGGATGTGACCAGTCTGTGTGTTGTGGAAGATGCGCTTCAGATCCGCGCGATCGAGGCGGGCGGCGTATTCCACGGCGTGTATCATGTTCTCGGCGGCAGACTTGCCCCGCTGGAAGGAAAGGATGCGGGACAACTTTCCATAGACCGGCTGGAAGAACGACTGGATGAGGGCGTGATCAAAGAAGTCATCCTCGCGCTCAGCCCCGATATGGAAGGACAGGCAACAGCTTTTTATCTGGCAAACCGTTTGAAGGACCGGGCACTGAAAATCAGCCGTCCTGCCCGCGGTCTGCCCGCAGGTTCCGACCTGACCTATGTCGATCCGGCAACCATTGCGGCGGCGTTGAACGGACGGACAGATTTCAGCAGCAACTGACAGACACCCGTTCCCGACATAAAAAAAACGGCTCACGATGCAAAACCGTGAGCCGTTTCTGTTTTCCGCTGACTGAAGGATCAGACGCGTGCGCCTTTGCGGATAATTTCGGCAGTCTTACCGATTTCATACGCTTTGATATTCAGGTCCAGAACAGCAGGTTTTCTGCCGTAATTTTCCTTCAGGGATTCGATCATGGCGCAATCCACATCCGCCTTTTCATCTTCGTTCATGAAGCAATCCTGCATCACGCGTGCGATCAGACCGAGGATGATGCTGTTGGCAACGCGGAGGTCGCCCAGAGTTTCCGCGATCTCACCGGCATTGATCCCGTAAACGGTTTTATCCGGGGAAAGTTCCGGCAATGTGATGGTGGAGGAGTCGTAGATCAGAACGCCGCCTTCCGCCAACTGACCGATGAATTTATCAACGGACGGCTGATTCAGACAGACCATCATGGAACAGTTGAAATCCGCCTGGGGAGAACCGATGGGGTTACGGCTGAACACGATGGAGCAGTTTGCCGTACCGCCGCGCATTTCGGGTCCGTACGAGGGCAGCCAGGAAACATTGAAGTTACGCAGTTTCGCCACCGTTGCGATCACGTGACCGAGAGAAAGCACACCCTGTCCGCCGAAACCGCAGATCTTGACGGAGCGTTCTTCATCAAAGACGGGGCTCTTGTACTGGAAATCATCATCCACGGCGCGTTCCGTTTCTGTGGGGAACAGCACAGCTTTGATTTTTTCCGGATCGAATTCGGGTTCAGCGCGGACAATGGCTTCCCGTTCGGCGATCACATCTTTTTTGAGGCCGAGGGGGAAGTATTCCGACATCTTTGTATCCAGAAATTCGTTCATCTCTTTCGCCTTCATCTTGAGGTTGATGGGGCAGCCGGAGAGAAATTCCACAAAGGAGAAACCTTTTTTGTCGATGGTATTCTGAATGGCTTTGCGGACCGCGCGGCGGGCAGACATGATGTTTTTGACACTGCTCAATGCGCAGCGTTCCACATAGATGGGCGCCTCAAACTGGGCGATCATTTCCGCGACCTTGATGGGATAACCGGTATCGAGGACCGCTCTGCCGTTGGGGCTGGTGACAGTCTTCTGACCGATCAGCGTGGTGGGAGCCATCTGACCGCCGGTCATACCGTAGATCGCATTGTTCACGAAGAACACGGTCATATTTTCGCCGCGGTTCGCCGCCTGCAGAATATGATTGAACCCGATGGATGCGAGGTCGCCGTCGCCCTGATAACCGATCACAACGTTGTCCTGATCAGCGCGGGAGAAAGCGGTGGCAACAGCGGGCGCTCTGCCGTGGGCACATTCAACCGCATGGCAATCGAAATAGTAGTAAGCGAAGACCGAGCAGCCGACGGGGCAGACGATGACCGTGCGGTCTTTGATGCCCATATCAGCAATGGCTTCGGCAATGAGTTTGTGCAGGATGCCGTGGCCGCAGCCGGGGCAGTAGTGCATATTGGTCTTATTGGGACCGGGACGGCGTTCAAATTTGGGGAAGAAGCCTTCCGGACGGGAAAATTTCACAACTTCAGGCATTGGCGTTTCCTCCGATCTGTTCTTTTGCGCGCTGGACGATCTCTTCCACACTGGGGACATTGCCGCCCATGCGGTTGATGAGGGTCACGGGACACTTGCATTCAATGGCAAGGCGGATATCATCGATCATCTGACCGTTGCTCATTTCCACGGAAAGGAACTGCTTGATGCCGTTGGCGACGGCATTTTTCAGAGCATTCACGGGGAACGGGAACAGCGTCTGGGGACGGATCATACCGATTTTGATCCCTTCCGCACGGAGGATATCGGCGGCAGTACGCGCCATACGGGAAGAAATACCGTACGCCACGAAAGCATATTCGGCATCATCCATACGGTAGAGTTCTGCACGCTGTTCTTTTTCGCGGATGAGATCGTACTTGGCGTTGAGGCGAATGTTCAGATCTTCCAGATCCTTCTGTTCCATGTAGATGGAGGAAATGCAGTTGGGCGTGGTGTTGGCGCGGTTCAATGCCCAATCCTGGGGTTTGCGGCGGGGACGGGGCTCCGGCAGTTCCAGTTTTTCCATCATCTGCCCGATCATACCATCGGTAAGAACATAGACGGGCATGCGGTATTCATCGGCAAGATCAAATGCCAGCATGGTCAGGTCGCACATTTCCTGAACGGAACCCGGGGCGAGAACGATCACTTTGTAACCGCCGTGACCACCGCCTTTGACAACCTGATTGTAGTCGGACTGTTCCGGCGCGATATTGCCCAGACCGGGACCGCCGCGCATGATGTCGGCGATCACAGCGGGGAGTTCCGCACCGGCGATGTAGGACACACCTTCCTGTTTCAGGCTGATACCGAGACCGGAAGACGCCGTCATACAGCGGCGACCTGCGGCAGCGGCACCGTAAACCATGTTGATGGATGCGACTTCACATTCCGCCTGAATGAACGTTCTGCCGAGCGCAGGGAACAACCGTGCGGAGGCATGAGCGATTTCACTTGCAGGGGTGATGGGATAGCCGAAATAACATTCGCAGCCGGCGAGCAATGCGCCGTAAACGACAGCTTCATTTCCTTTGAGCAGGATCTTGTTTGTACGCTTTGTCATATCAGTTCTCCTCCGGAACGATTTCCACGATGGTGATCGCTCCCGGTTCGGGGCATGAGTAGAAACAGCCGCCGCAACCGATGCAGCCGCTGCCCTGATAACAGGCATAAGTCACGCCCATCTGATTCAATTTTGTTCCCATGCTCAACACGCCTTTGGGACAGGCGGCGACGCAGCGTTCGCAGCCTTTACATTCAGCGGGCGCGATGTCGCAACGGAAAACCTTTGGTCTTTTCGCTTCCATATTTTTTACTCCTTGAATGAGTTGGGTTCCTCGTAAATTTAAGATATATAATATAGCATGGTATATACACTTTTGCAACAGCATTTCAGAAAAAAAGGCGCAAGATGTTTTTGCGTCAGCCCTTGCAAAAACGGTTCAGGCGTTGTATATTAACAGTTCATCAGAAATATTAACCTTAAAAAGAAGAAAAATCACGACCTATGTTGACTCTGATCTGCTCACTGTTTGCTGCGTCTCTGACGTATTTCGGACTCAGTTCCGTCACATTCGGAACGGAACACCCGTACTGGACGATCATTTTTACGACTCTGGCATTTCTTGCCTGCCAGATCATCATTTCCCTGCTGCTCCGGAAAGCCTCCGGTAAAATCAATATGGTGCTGCAGGCGATCATGCAGGAAACCCAGAAAAAGATCATGGCGAAGCAGAATCAGTTTATGCGCCGTCCCCTCGGTCAGGACCAGATGATGCGCGAACTGGAACGGGAACAGAATGCGGGGATCGACAAGATGCTTGAGGCTCTGGAGCTGTTCAAACCGCTCTATCTCTGGAACTTCATGATGAAAAAACAGGTCAACACTATGCGGATGATGTTCCTGTATCAGAAGCGTAAATTCGATGAAGTGGATGCGCTGATGCCCAAATGTATGTTCATGGATGCCCAGTCCATCTGTATGAAACTCGCCCGTATGTACGAAAACAAGGCGGAAGATAAAGTCCTTGACAAATTTTACAAGAGCAAAGCACGCCGTTTCAAAGGCGATGAATGTACCCTGATCGCCTCCACTTATGCGTGGATCCTGGTCAAGCGCGACCGGATCGATGATGCGGTGAAAGCCCTTGCCGATGCAAAAATGCCGTCCAAAGACAATCCCGTCATCATCAAGAACTGGGAAATGCTGGTCAACGGAAAGATCAAACATTTCTCCAACTCCCAGATCGGCGATATGTGGTACGCGCTGCAGTTGGAAAAACCGAAAATGCAGAAGGTGCAGCAGCAGATGCGTTACCGCTGACAACATGGTAAAGGTCCGATTTTCAGAGCCGGCAGACGCCGGCTTTTTTATTTTAAAGATTATATTTTTTCCGTTTGCATTATGAAACAAGAGGTGATATATTCGATTGTTTTTCAAACAGAAACAACAAAAAACATAGCAAGGAGCAAACACATGTCACTCTTTACACGAATGGCTGCCGGAGTCCTTTTTGCGGGGCTTGTCACCTGTCAGCTTTCCGCACAGATGCCCGATCAGCCTGCCAGACAGAAACTGCTGAAGGAAACGGAGACGATCCTTCAGGATGTCCCGGCAGTTCATAAAGAAGCGTTCAAAACACTTTCCGCCAACGGGAAGTACAATCTTCTGCGGGTCCTTCAGGATATCCGGAACGCCAAAAGCACAGCCGGAAAAGTTGCCATCTATACGGTCCCTGCCCTTTCCAATATTCCCAGAGTGGGCGATCAGTTTCCCATGGACGGCACATTCGGTGCGCCGCTGGACATTGTGATGGCGCGTGGTGAATTTGAACCCGGCTCCATTCAGGTCTATGCGTTTCAGGATCAGGATAAAGTGCAGTTGAGCATGTCCCCGCTCAAGACTGCCGATGGCAAAGTCCTGCCGGCGGACGCTGTTGACCTGAAAGTCATCAAGGTCTGGTATCAGAACAACAACGCATGGTTCAACTATTTCGGCGACTTCACCAAAAAACTGGTCCCCGAACTGCTGCTGAACGATGAAGATCTGATCCGGGTCGATACGGAGAAAAAAGAAAATTATGTCCGCGTCAACTACGAAAACGGCAAAAAATACATCTGGATCAGCGCACCGGAACAGATCGACCCCGGCTTCAATATGAGTCAGGAACCTGTCTTCGATGCGGCAAAACTTCAGCCGGTGAAACTGGATGCGTACACCTTCAAACAGTTCTTTGTGACGATCCGCACCACGAAAGATACGGCACCCGGTCTTTACACCGGTGAATTGAGTGTGGGCAGTCTGGCAAAAGTCCCGGTGCGTGTCCGCGTTCTGCCTTTTGTGCTGCCCGATCCCAAAACGTACTACGACACAAATGCTGATTTCTATACCATGCTTTACTGCGTTCCCGGAATGGCGCAATATTATCCGCAGAACGGCAATGTTCAGGAAGCGTCCGACAAAAAAGCGTTTGCCCGTCTGGTGAATCAGCTCAATCACAACGTCAACTATCCTCTGTATATGGGGCTCTGGAACGGATACAAAAACCTGAAAGATGTCAAAAATTCTCTCGCTCTGGCGAAAAAAGCCGGCATGAAAATGGATCCGTTCTTTGAAGCGTTCAGCTGCGCTGCATCCCGGAATACAGAACATTTTCTCACCAGTGTCCGCCGCGCAAAGATCGCGAAACAGGAACTGGGCAAGATCCTCGGTCATACCAATCTCTGGCCGGCAGGCGGTGAGGAGCCGGGCTTCAACGGGGTCGTCAACGCCCGCAGAAACTGGAAAGTCGTTCACGATCTGGGAATGCATGTGATGTGCAACGGCGGCGACCGCAGACATTATTCCGGCTACAACGATGAATTCCGCGTGGGCGGCGGCTTTGCGTCCCTTGATGCCGCCAACTTCATGCATCGGATCCAGAGCAAAATCGGCAACTATGCCGGACCCCATACCGGACCGGAAAACCCGGACTATATGCGCCGTATGCACGGGATCAATCTGTATAAAAAAGATTACGATATGATGTACAACTACGGCTACCATGAAGGCGGCTGGAATGATTTCCATCCCAACACATACCGCAATATGTGTCTGGTCTATTACACCTATGACAATGTGATCGACACCCTCGCGTGGGAAGGGATCCGGGAAGGGATCGACGACATCCGTTATGCCACGCTGATGATGACGCTGGCAAAAGAAGCTGCAAAATTCGGCAACAAAACAGAAGTCTTTTACGCAGGCAGAAAAGCCCTGCAGTTTATGGCTCTGCTCCGGGAGGAGGAAGCCGATCTGCCCGCCATGCGTATGGAGATCATCCGCCACATCATCACGCTCAAAGCCATGTTGGGCAAATAATCCGGGAGTTTGAAGAATATGAAAAAACGTTTTATTGCTACTGTTTTCGCTGCGGTCATCGCCGCCGCTTCTGTGTCACTCTCAGCCGCTGACACCTTCAGAGAACATCTGAACAAAGCCAACGATGCGCTGAAAAAAAGTGATTTCCCCGCCGCCATCGCTGCGGCAAAACTGGCAGAAAAAGCAGCCGTCAACGACAACCAGAAGGCGGATGCGTACTTTGTCGGGTTCCGTACTGCTGAACGGGATAAAGACATTGAAAAGGCAAAAGTCTGGCGGGATTCCATTCTGGCGTTGAAGGATTGCCACATCAATAAAAAAATCGCTGCCGCCCGCGGTTACGCATGGATCTGTTTCCACGCACAACGCAAAGACCTCGCCCGTCTGGCATGGCTGGATTTTGTAAAAGTCGATCCCGCAAATCTGGCACTGCGCGCTGAAGCCGTAATCCGGGTCGCCGATACTTACTGGGGAGACCGTTCCGCAGAAGGAAAGGCAATGCTGGAAAAGGGATTCCGGGATGTGGTGGAAGATGTCTCCCTGCCCGTTGCGAAACGGATCGAAGCGGCAAAACATCTGATCGATAAAGTGCTGAAACCCCAACGCACGGATGAGATCAACGCCGTTGTCGCCACGCTGAAAAATGCCCCTGATCTGACATTCCCGGACCGTCTGACGATCGCCGGATATGAAGCAGATGCCGCGTTTGAAAAAATGGATTTCGCAGGAATCGAAAAAATCCTGAAAGCAGTCAAAACTGAAAAGCCGGAAGAAGCACTGAATGTTCTGCACCGTATTGCATATTACAACAGAAAGTCACAGGATTTCCCGAAAGCAATCGAAGTGTACCGCAAGATCGCAACCGACAAAAACGCTGTTGGCCATACATTCAATCTGGCGATCCGGAATATGGTGGAATGCGGCATCGAAGACAATGTGTCGGAAAAGGTGCTGAACGATGCCGAAAAACTCATGCTCGCACGTCCTCATAAAACGCCGAATGAACTCTCCGCAACATACGAATCCCTGATCAAATACGCCATGGACGCCAAAGATTTTGTCCGTGCGGAACGGCTCTACACCGCCGCGATCAACATCAAAGATCAGACGCCCCAGTATCTGGAAAAACGGAAAAGTCAGGGCTTCACCATTGCGTATGAAGCGTGCGATATGGAAAAATCCAGAGTGCGTCTGGATGCCATGATCGCAGAAAAAAATCCCGCATATCAGCAGGCGGCTGAACGGTACGCAAACCGTCTGTTTGAACGGCGGCATCTGGCGGAAGCGGCAAAATATTACGCCTGTCTCACGCCGGACTTCTATTATCACGGCAACATGTGGGATGAACGGAAAGCCTTGAACAGTCTGCGTCCGGTGGCACTCCTGAATCAGAACAACGAACTGGCAGACACCGCCGGAAAATTGTCGCAGCACATGCGCTTCAATGCGATCGACCGGGCGCAATTCGCACTGATCGCCGCCATCGGAAAAGATGAAAACGCCGACATCAAAGCCGTCATCAAACCCTTTGCTCTGAAAGAGAATGATCTTGCCGTAACATTGGCAAAAACCGGAAAATTCTTTGTATCGGTCGGCAGAAATCAGGCGGCAGAAAAAATCTTCAGCGTCCGCACAACACTGTTCAAACCCGTCAAACGCAATGAACTGACCATCCGCTATGTGAAGAACGCCCCCACCGATGTGGGCACATGGATGAACTCGCCCCTGCTCAAAGACAGCAAAAACCGCGGCGAAGTCAACCATATTTACAAAGAATCGGAAGCCGCCAACCTCATTACCGACGTTATGGCGGCAGGAAGAAAAGTCGGTGACAGCCGCGTTCAGGCAGATAAAGAAACCTATTTCTACATGTGCTACGATGAGTACGGTCTGCATCTCTTCTTCGTGGGCGTTGACAGCAAAGTCAAAGACGTGATGGCGAAACGGATCGGCGGCAGCGGTTACGAAATGTATCTCGCCGTGGGCGAAGGCGCACCCGCTTATCAGTGGCTCTTCGATCAGCCCAATGACGACGATATGTACAGTCCCCCGTGGCACTCCCCCCATAAGTATTACCGGAACCTGAAACCGTACGTGGATATCACATCCAGACCCATTGAAAACGGAATCGCCACAGCAATGAATTTCTCCTGGGAACTGGCATACGACAGACTGCCCGAAAACGGCGATCTCTGGCCCTTCGAGATCATCCGCTGGACCCGGGGCGGCGGCGTGACATGGGGCGGAAAAAGCGTCTGGCAGATCGGAAACTGGGGCAGACTCAAATTCGACGGTCTGAACAAGGAAGTCCTCCGGGAGATCCGCCGCGTCCTGATCTATAAAGCATTCGCCGCTTACAAAAAACAGTCATCCGGCAGAAACGGCGGCTTGATCGCCATCTGGCAGGACCCCGAACTGGGCGATCCGGATTTCTATGAAAAATGCCTGAAAGCTGACGTTGAACGCCTGAACGAACTGGGTAAACTCGTTACCGATGATATGAGCCCGGAAACCATCGACCTGCTCTGGACATCCGCCGTCGGCATGTGGTTCGATTTCCAGTATCATGTGGCAGAACTCCGGACAAAATATCTGCAGGAACGCTTTATCATGACCGGCAAATAAAATCAACCGGAACAGGGCGCACCCGCACGCGCGGTTCACCGCGCTGCATCATCGCGCACGAAAAGACTGCCGCACCCCCGGCAGTCTTTTCGTGTGCGATGATGCCCGGCAGCCGTGCTGCCGGTGCGGGTGCGCCCTGTTCCTTTTTTCCTGTGTTTCATCATTTGCGGCTTGATATCCCATTCTGCGGTGATATATTATCCTCAAACGAAACAAATTTCACATTCAACTGAAGGTATCTGAAGATGACGATCCAATACGAAAAGGCTTATGATGTTGCTGTGATCGGCGGCGGGATCGCGGGGGTCGCAGCGGCGCTGCAGGCTGCCCGTTCCGGCATGAAGACGGTTTTGCTTGAAAAGACGGTCCTGTTGGGCGGACTTGCCACAACGGGTCTGATCTATGTTTATCTGCCGCTGTGCGATGGCAACGGACGGCAGGTCTCTTTCGGTCTGACGGAGGAACTGATGCGAGTCAGTCTGAAATACGGCCCCGGCGACATTCCGGAAAAATGGTCTGAATGTCAGAATGCGCCGGAAGCGGAGCGTTTCCGTTGTATTTTCTCACCGGCATCGTTTATGCTTGCCATTGACGAACTGCTGGAGGAAGCGGGCGTCGATACATGGCTTGACACGCTGGTATGTGATGCGGAACTGGAAGGCAACAGGATCGTGTCTGCGGTTGTGGAAAATACATCCGGTCGCGGCAGGATCAGGGCAAAACAGTTTATTGATGCCAGTGGCGACTGCACTTTGGCGCGCCGTGCGGGTATTCCCTGTCACGATGAATTCAACTTTCTCTCGGTCTGGGCGATCCAGTACAATGATAAAGCGGAAAAAACTGCATTGGGCAGCAAACTGACGATGCACACTGCGGGTGTTCCGTGGAATCCGGAAACGGCTCCGGAAGGAACGCTTTTCCGTGGTATTTCCGGCAAAACGGTTTCCGATTTTGTGTTCAAGAGCAGAAAAATGCTCCGGTCTGCCTATGAAACGCCGGACTATGACCGGAAAAAACTTTTCCCCGTAAAGCTTCCTGCAATGCCCCAATTCCGCAAGATTTACAGCATCGATGCGGCGTATGTACTGGATTCCGGCGAAAACAACCGCCGTTTCGAGGACAGTATCGGTCTTTGTGCCGACTGGCGAAAAGCGGGTCCGGTCTGGGAGATCCCCTACCGTTCTCTGATCCCGGCAAATCCTGTGGGCGGATTCCTTGCTGCAGGACGCTGTACCGGCGCGAAAAATGATGCGTGGGAAGTCACCCGCGTGATCCCCCCGGCAGCCCTGACGGGTCAGGTGGCGGGACTTGCTGCCGCTATGTGCATCAAAGCCGGTGTGGAACCGTATGAACTGGATGTGACTGCATTGCAGAAGGAACTCCGGGATCAGCACGGCTTTGCCATTCACCTGGAAGATGTGGGATTGGCATAATGTACGGAATGGATCTGACACCGTTTGAAGAACGGCTTTTTATTTCCTGCGGCACATCGGTCAAGATCAAGCGGTTCAAACGCTCTGCCATCATGACATCCGGCATGTTTGCGCTCCTGTTCTGCGCATTGTCCTTCACCATGCAGATCACGTGGCTGATCGGGATCGTTCTGGCAGTCTTTTCTCTGTTCAACCTTGCGGAGATCCGCCGTTTTGCCGCGATCATCGCCGCGTACCGGTCTCTCATCAGCAAACTGACGGACGGAAAAATAACCGGCGATCCCGCCATCGAAACGTCTCTTGCCCGGAATGCGATGCTGCTGACAATGTTTTACATTGCGCTGCTTGCGGCATTGTTTCTGATCGATCCGCCGTTCACGTCGCCCGCATCGGGAATGGCTACCGTGTTCTTCATTCTGCTGATGCTGCGCCTGAAACTGGTGGCGGCAAATTGTATTGAAGCCTCCAAAACCGAAGCCTTTGAAGAGGGCAAAAAGCGTCAGGCGCGCTTTACGGAAAACAGATAAAACAACAAAGTACGGAACGCCGTTCAGACTTTTTCCGGCGGCGTTTTCCTGTTTTCCTTTGTCAGTGCCATGGCGGCACAGAGGACAAAAACGGGCAATGCGGGCAGGATGTACCGGGGCATCTGTACCGGTCCGGTCATCACGGTATAATACAAACCGAATCCGATGGGCAGAAAGACAGGGAGCCATCTGCGTTTCAGCAGAGCTTTGATCCACCCGGCAGCCGTCAGGACATACAGAGCGAGCGCCGCCAGTATCAGCGGCAGCATCAGACACAGGATCCAGGCATTGTCATCATCAAAATAATGTTTGACCGCGGCAATGATCCCCTCCCGGTTCAACACATCAAAAGTACCGCGTCCGGACTGTGTGATGCCGTTATTTTCCAGCAGAGTCGGCACATCCGGCAGAAAAACATAAGGACGGCATGTCATCGCCACATACCGGACCGGATGCGCGGCGATCACGGATGCCATCTTCTGTTCCGTATAAGCGTACTGCTCCGCTTTCGTGGAATATTTCCACGGAAACGCTTCAAATTCCCGCTCCTGTTCCGCCCGGTACCGATCCCGGATCTCATCCGCCGGAAGATCGGTCAGATTACTTTCAAGAGTCGATGCATTGTGGATCATCGTGCTGACACTGCTGCTGTCCAGCCGCCACCCTGCCCCGATGCTGTGATTGCGTACCATCCACGGTACAGTGATCGCACAGAAGAGAACAACTGCCGCACCGGCATAGATCAGTTTACGCCGGAATGACACATCTTTCACCGGCAGCAATGCGATCACAGCCGGGATCAGCCACAGAATATTGACAGGGCGCACCAGCGTTCCCACTCCGGCAAAAAGAACCGTACAGCCCCAGAAAAAGGGATCGTGTTTCTCCTCAAAGGCAAAACGGGCAAAGAAATAGAGTGTCAATGCGGTAAAAAACAGAAACAGGGTATCGGACAACAACACCGGCGCCGCGCCGATGGCTGTGGGATGCAGGGCAAACAGAGCAGTCGCCAATGCGCTTGCTCCCGGCGGCGCGAGCGTGCGGCACGCACCGTAAACGGGATAAACACACAGGCTGCCGATGACCAGCAGTACCACAGAAAACAACGTGGTCCCGTTATCTGCCGCCGGTTTCAGACACGCAAGGAGAAGCGGAAGACCGGGCGTCCGGTGGGCAGTCAGATCCCCGTCGCTGTTCCGGTATTCCCCGGTATGGAACAGGGATGCGGCGTTTGCGAGATAACTTTCTGAATCAGGTCTGGAGAATCTGCCCTCTCCCGGCTCCATCAATCCCGCAGCGGCAAACGCCAACCGCAGGATCAATGCAAGGAGAAAGACAGCCGTCGCAGTCTGATAAAATGGCGTTTTCTGTTTGTTGTCCGGCAGATCTGCCATATTACATCGCTTCCGGCACGCCGATGGTCAGGGTCGCGAGACCGTCCGTCAGGATGTCGCGCACGGCATAACAGAGCGCCAGACGCGTTTTCCGCAGGATCGGATCTTCCGCATTGAGGACCTGTTTTTCGCGATAGAAGCGGTTGAACGCTTTTGCCAGATCCAGAAGATACAGCACCAGCACCGAGCAATCCATTTTTTCCGCCGCGCCGCGGATGGCGGTACGGTAACGGAGCGCAGTCACAGCCAGTTCTTTTTCTTCGGGCGAATCCAGCAGCGACCAGTCGATGGGCGCCGCCTCATCGATCAGGGCGCGGTCAGCGGCTTTCCGTGCGATGGAGTTGATCCGCGCGCAGACATACTGCACATAAGGACCGGTATCGCCTTCAAACCGCAGAGATGCCTGGGGATCAAAGAGGATCGTTGTCTTGGGATTGAACTTGAGCAGCATAAATTTCAATGCGCCCATACCGATCGTTTCCGCGCGTTCTTCCAGATCGGCAGGAGCGGCTTCCCCTTCGCCGAGCCGTTCCAGCATTGCCTGTTTCGCCAGACCGTGCAGTTCATCGAAAAGATCATCGGCATCCACCACGGTTCCTTCGCGGCTCTTCATTCTGCCGCTGGGGAGATTGACCATGCCGTAGGAAAGATGATACAGTTTATCCGCCCAGTCGCATCCCATCATCTTCAGGATCTTGAAAAGCATCTGGAAATGGAGATTCTGTTCATCGCCCACCACCCAGATCATGGAGTCGGGATCATGTTCGCTGTGTTTCAGGAGCGTGGTACCGATATCCTGCGTGATATAAACGCTCGTTCCGTCTTTTCGGAGCAGGACTTTCTGACCGAGTTTCCCCAGATCGGCGATCACGGCACCGTCTTCACGACGCTGGAACACGCCTTTTTCCAGATTCTCCGCGATCACTTCCTTCCCGAGGAGATAGGTATTGCTTTCCAAATAGGTCTTGACAAATTTGACGCCCATGCGTTCATAGGTTTCGGCAAACCCCTTGAACACCCAGTCGTTCATCTTCTTCCAGAGTGCCACGACTTCCGGATCTCCGGCTTCCCATTTCTGGAGCATGGTCTGCGCTTCTCGGCCGATCTCCGTTTCCAGAAACAGTTCATCGCCGGATTTATCAGCGAGTTCAGGCCGGGCGGCTTTCAGCGCCTTGATCTCATCGGAAAGAAGAATATTGTATTTGACATAGAAATCGCCCACATAATGGTCGCCCTTCACACCCGCTTCTTCCGGCAGGACACCATTGCCGCAACGCTGATAGGCAAGCATGGATTTACAGATATGGATCCCCCGGTCGTTCACCAGATTCACAGGAACCATATTGTGTCCGGCTCTGGCAAGAAGAGATACCAGAGACATACCGATGGTGTTGTTGCGCACATGTCCAAGATGCTGGGGTTTGTTGGTGTTCGGCGCGGAATATTCCACCAGGATCTTTCTGGTTTCTCCGGCGGGCAATGCCACATCCGCCAGAAGCGCAGGAACATCCGCCACAGAATCCCGGAACAGCGCTCCGGCATTGAGCGTAACATTCACAAAGGCTTTGATCTTTTCCACGGCATTGACTTCGCTGTGAGCGGCAAGGAATGCTCTCGCTTCTTCCGCCAATGCATCCGGCGCGCTCGCAAAATCGCGGGCGATACGGAAACAGTTGACCGTAATATCGCCGTTCATTCCTGCAGGACACGGCTCCCAGAGAATTTCAAAATCAGCACCCGCTTTACAGCCGGGATGGTTGGCAATCAGGTGTTCTTTCAGATCATCAAGACATTTCAGTTTCATGGATGTTCTTTCTTTTCCAGTGAATGTTAGTGGTTACAATGTTGTACGGATGATATCCGTTCCCTCCGTCCCGGGCGTCACACGGACCATATAATCGCCGAAACAGGCAGGGATCAAAACCGATTCAAATACGCCGACACGGGTACAGAACCGGGAATTTTCGACCGTGAACGGCTGATTCACAGCCGTAAGAATGTGGAACCCGGTACGGACATCTGTCGCATCACGCCAGTCTTCCACAAGCATCAGTTTGTCGCAATGGAAGAAGGGACAATGGCTGATGAGTGAATATTTCCGGTTGTGACTGGTCCGGTTGCTGACGCCGCAGACACGGGGAACTGCCCGGTCGCTGAAATCCAGACAGGTCACCGCATCACGCACATGCAGTTCCCGATGGAGCCCACCGGCATCCTCCCGGTTCCAGTCCGACAGACGGAATGTTGTATCGCTGTTCCGCGAGATCTCCAGCACCAGATTCCCCTGCCCCAGACAATGCAGTCTGCCGCCGGGGATGAAATAGGCATCACCGACCACGGAATCGAAGCCCTGGACCTGTTCCAGCACATCACTTTCGCGGATACGGTCCAGAAATTTCTGCCGCGTGGCATCCGTCCGCAGTCCGGCAAAGACTCTGGCGCCTTTATCCGCCTGCAGGATGTACCACATTTCAGTCTTGGGATCGCAGTATTCGTTCTGCTCCATGTGAAATTCATCGGTGGGATGAACATGAAGAGATGTCGAACCGCTGCCCGTGTCAATGATCTTCACCATCAGCGGAAAAGCACCGCTGTGATAAGACCGTCCCACAAGATCACTGCCGTACATCTCGGTCAATTCGCCGAGCGTCATACCGGCAAATGAACCATTGATGATCTCGCTGCTTACATTCGGGCGGTCGCAGATATCCCACGATTCCCCCAGAGGCGGAACATCCTCCGGCAGCGCCCGGTTCAGAGCGGTCCGGAATTTCACTCCGCCCCAGAGAACCTGCTTGTAGGCAGGTTCAAAAAGGAGCGGATACAACTGATTTCTATCTGTTTCCAGCATTTCAGGTTATATTTTTACTTTCTTTTCTGTTCAAATCGCCAGCATTTCTGCCAGCAGTGCATCAAATTCATCCTTGCAGACATCTGCGCGGGTGTACGCGGTTTCCATTTCAGGAACAGCTTCTTCCGCCATGGCGAAGCGTTCATCTTCTTCGTCATCAACGACAGGAGCGAAGAGTTCTCCGGGGAGAACGCCGCGTCCGCCGGAGAAGGTCAGGTCGGAGTTCACATCCAGCGTATTTTCCACGCTCAATCCGGTATCGTCACTGTGCATACCGATGATACGCAGATCCGCAGGAGCCTCAAACTTGTCCGCGCCTGCCGCTGCATGTTCCTGAACATCCGCAGATACGCCGCTGATGCTGAACGCTCTGCCGTCATTTTCCGTGGCAAAGAGTTCGCCCAGATTGCGATCATTCAGATGCTGGGTACTGACAAACGGCATGTTGGTATCCGCACCGCTCGTCGTCAGGAAGCTGTTCAGAGAGTACGGGACCGCCATCGCGCCGGGATTGGAGATCATGCTGTCTTCGTACGTTGCAGGGGAGATGGCGGAGCTGCTGACAACGATTTCGCCCGGCTGTACCGTAATGGCATAGTTGGCAGTGACATCATCTGCGCCATTCGTGACCACCGGAGCGGCAGTAATGGGATAAACCGCAACCTTCTGCGTATTGAATTCACTGCTGGAAAGCGTGACATTCAGTTTATCGCTGCCCACAGTTTCGCCATCGGTCAGTTCCCATGCGAAGGTGGCGGTCACATCCTCGGCTCTGTCACCGACTTTGCATGCCACATCCTTCACATCGATCACCAGTTCGCGCTGCGCCACATTGAAGGCTTCTTCAGACCAGCTGATTTCGTAGTTGGCACTGTCGTTGCCGTCCTGAACTTCCACAGTTCCGATACCGGTGATGGTGTGACTGCCAGCCACAAAGAAACCATCGTTGCTGACGCCGCGATCGGTCACAAATTCGCCGGCAAGTGTATCAGATCCGGCAAGTTCGCCGCTGACGATGGTCAGAACGGCTTCCTCACCGTAAACGCTGTCTGCGTATGTCAATTCGATCTGACGGGCGGCGACTGTGATCGCGGTATCACCGGCAACGATGTAGTTTGCGGCATCGTCGCCGGAGAGGGTCACCTGATCCGCTGCGGCAGTGTAGTCACCGGCATTGACGGATGCAAGGATCTGCGCCGCCAGTTCAGCGGAAAGATCATCGCCAGCCACAAGACCGTTGTCAGCGCCGACTGTCAGAGTCTGCGCGGCAACATCTGCCGTGGCATCATAGACCTTGGATGCGGCGAGTCCGGTAATGGCTTTGGGTGTCACATTGAAGGTCTTGACTCCGGCATACGTGATGTCGTAGCAATCGGTGGAATCCACATCGCCGTTCACCAGCGTGAAGGTTACCAGAACTGTATGGAGACCCGCCACATAATTGCCGGATGTGGATTTGCCGAGGTCTGTCGCCACAGATGCAGTGTCGATGGTGTCGGTCGGTGCCAGTTCGGCAGCGTCCGTCATGACCAGCACAAATTCCGGATTCTTCGCGGCGTATTCAAATTCTTCGCCGTCGGCAAGGCTGCCGGAACCCATTACCGTGATGGTGATCGCTGCCCGGTCGATCTGACCGGCCAGTGTCGCATCGGTCAGGAGATTTCCGTTTGCGTCCACCAGTTCGTAGTTATCAGCGGCAGAATCATCCGCCAGCACCAGTCCCATACCGGACAGAGTGACAGTGGTTCCTTCCACACCGGCGCGCCACGTGCTGAATGTACCGTCAGTGATGGTGAGTTTCAGTTCTTCTCCGTCAGCGGCGGCATCAGCGGCAAAGCTGTAATCGGCGGCATCCAGAACATAAACATCGGTACCGTTATAGACTTTGTCGATGGGTTCATCGAAGCTGACAGTGACCTGCCGTTTGTCAACGGTGAATCCGGTGAATGTATTGTTCAGGCTCAGTTCATAGTTTTCAGAATCGCTGATCGCCAGTGTGCCGAGTCCGGTGACCGTGTGCGTTCCCGCATTGTAATGTCCGGCAGTGGAAGTACCGAGATCCGTCTCCACAGAGCCGGTAACCGTGCTGTCGCCCACCAGCGCATCGCCGGTGCCGTTGGTGGTGATGAAACTCAACGCAGAGTCGCCGTAAATGCCATCGATCCCCGTCAGTTCGATCTGGCGTTTTTCAACCGTCACAGCCACATCTTCCGTCACGATGTAGTTTGCGGCATCGTTGCCGGAGAGGGTCACCTGGTCGATGGCGGCAGTATAATTGCCCGCATTGGCAGAGGTGAGCGTCTGCGCGGCAAGAGACGCCGTCATGAGGTCACCGGCAACCAGGCCGTTGGCAGCGTCAACTGTGAGCGTCTGTGCGGCAAGATCCGTTGTGGCATCATAGACTTTGGATGCGGCGAGTCCGGTAATGGCTTTCTGATCCACTGTGAAGGACGCAATGCCGTTCACCGTGATGATGTAACTCTGAGTCACATCCACGCCGTCGCCGTTCTGAATACGGATGTCGTTCAGGACCGTATGGAGTCCGGCAACATGATAACCGGCAGTGCTGAGACCCTTGTCCGTCGTCAGATCCATCGCAGTGAAGGAATCCTGACCGACCAGTGCGCCATCGGCGGCAATGGACAGGAAATCTGCGTTCTGTGAGGCATAGACAAAGCTGCCGCCATCCGTGATGACGCCGTATTTATCGCTGACGGTCAGGCTGATGGACGCCTTGTTGATCGTGGCATCCAGCGTGACATCCGTCAGTTCTGTTCCGTTTGCATCCACCAGCAGGTAGTTGGTCGCATCCGCACCGTTGAGCAGCAGATTGATGCCGCTCAGGGTGACAGTTGTTCCGCTGACGCCCGCCTGCAGCGTACTGAACTTGCCGGACGCGATTTCCAGCGAGAAGTCAGCCGCCTGATCGACACCGCCGGAGAGGGACAGCGTATAATCCGCCGCATCCAGCGTGAACACATCCGTTCCGGTGTAATCGCGCACGATCGGGTTGAAGGCAACGGTGACCTGACGCTGCGCCACGGTAAAGGTCGTAAGCGTGTAACCGAGTTCATAGTTTCCAGCATCGCTGATCGCCAGAGTACCCAGTCCGGTCACGGTATGAGTTCCTGCATTGTAGTTGCCGTCGGTCAGACCGAGATCCGTATCCAGCATACCGCTGATGGTGCTGGATCCGACCAGTGCTTCACCCGTTCCGTTGGCGGTGACCAGAGTCATGGAGGTATCGCCGTATGTTCCGGTGACAGCCGTCACATTGACCTGCCGTTTGTCAACGGTCAGCGTCACTTCCCCGGAGAAGCTGTAGTTTCCGGCATCGTTACCGGAGAGCGTCACCTGATCCGCAGCGGCAGTGTAATTGCCCGCATTGGCAGTGGTGAGCGTCTGGGCGGCGAGAGACGCCGTCAGATCATCACCATCCACCAGACCGTTTGCAGCAGCGAGAGTCAGATCCTGCGCAGCAAAGGCTGTGGCGGCATCATAAACTTTGGATGCTGCCAAGCCGGTCAGTGCTTTCTGCGTCACTTCAAAGGTCGAGACGCCTTCCGTCGTGATCGTGTAGCAGGATGTCACATCCGTACCGTCGGAATGTTTGAGCGAAACGGCGTTGACCAGACTTGCAGTATGGGTCCCGGCATTGTAGTAACCGGCGGTACTGACACCCCGGTCTGTGGTCACTTCCAGCGGAGCCACATAGCTGTCTGTGGCGGCAATACCGTTGTCGGTGGCGATCAGAGAATTCTTACCGGCTGTGCCGTAAACGAAACTGCTCTGATCCGTAAAGTTACCGTCTTTATCCGCAATGGTGATGACCAGTGCTTTCTTCGTGATCGTTGCGTTACGGACGATATCGCCGGTGATCTGGTTGCCGTTTTCGTCCACCAGATTGTAGTTGGCGGCGGCGGTTCCGGCAAGACCGAATCCGGAAAGGGTCACAGTCGTATTTGCCTGATCTGCCAGATAGGTGCTGAGTTCTGCAGTTCCGGCGGTCAGAGCCACATTGGCTTCATCTTCCGCCAGAACGCCGTTCCAGTTGTACATATCGCCGGTCAGGACAAAATCAGCAGTACCGTCGTAAACTTTCGTCAGTTTCGAAGCATCGATCTCCATGGTCACATTTTTCGCCGAGACGGTCACGGTAGACTTGGTATTGGCGATAACGTAGGAGCCGACGGATGTGACGGTGGCATAGATCTCATATTCCGTCACGCCGCTGTCTGCCACAGTGGGCTTCGTGGTCTCGTTCAAATAAGAGAAGGTTGCCGTGGGAGCCGTGCCGCGCAGCACATTGATCGTGCCGGTGATCGTTGCATCCGCCAGAGTCTGACCGTATGTGAGGCTGCCGCCGGAGGTGATGGAGGCAGTTGCCACAACATAGATACCGAGGCATCCGGCATCAGTAAATGTATTGGAGGAATCCACATACACGTTGGGATCAACGCCCGCAGCAGCAACTTTTCTCATGGTGATGCTTGCGAAGTCCACATATCTGATGTTCTCAGAAACATCATCCGCCGTGCTGGTATCGCCGCCCAGCGTCAGGGTGTAACTGTTACCGTTGAGCGTGAGGATATTGCTGTCGGAACCGATCATGGAGAACACGCCGTTCACCGTTGTATTTCCGCTGAGGGCGGCACTGACAGTCACGGTCAGATCGTTGTATGTGGCGGCGATGATACCGGCAGCGGGCATACCTCTGTAAATGACTTCGCTGTCTGCGGCATCAAAGGCGACCGTTCCGGTCACAGTCACATTACCGGAATCGGCAAAAATCAGCGTGCCGTTGTTGGTGAGTGTGGCATTTTCCGCGATCACAAGGGAACCGGCGGTATTGCCGGAATCTTTGCCGAGGAGCGACATCTTGCCGCTGTTCACGTTGGTTCCGGCAAGTACGAGATTGCCGTTCGCCGTGAAGAAGCCGCCTTCTTCCACCGTCAGTCCGCTGACTTCGTATGCGTTGGTCACCGCGCTGCCGGAAACGGCGTTGAGGCTCAGAGTGCCGCCGTTTTTCACCGTCAGACCGGAAAGTTTGTATGTTGCGTCCGTCGGACTGCTGTTGGTCATGGCAAGCGCGCCGTAAACGATCAGATTGTTGTACGGATCGCTGGTGCTGATGCTGCTGTCCGCAATGATGGTGATGGAGGCATCAGCGGCGGACATATCCGCAAGATCCTGTGCGCGCCAACCATTGCTGCAACTGATCCACTGTTCCGTACCGTCAATGACAAGTTTCCGTTCAAAGTTGTCGCTGATCCAGTCAAGACCCGTTCCGGTAACGGTACGGAAATCATTGGAAATGACCAGCGAACTTCCGGCATCGAAAGCCCCCAGCGCCGCCCATTCGTTGCGGGCAACGCCATCGCGGTCGCCGGTCAGGAGCGTATCCGTTTCAGCGGTGGTGACGGCTGCCGCAGTGGCGGCGTTGATCCAGTCGGTTCCGTTGGTGCTGAGATAGCAGGTGTAACCTGCGGTACTGTCGTACGCACTGAATCCGGTAAGGATACCGTTTGTCACCGCGATCCCGGCGGGATCCACCTCCATACGGTTGTCTGTATCGGGCTGTGCGGTTGCGGATCCGAACACGGTTTCCAGCGTCATATTGTAGAAGTTGTTTCCGCTGTCAGTTCCGGCATTACCGATCAGGTTGTAGCCGCCGGACATGGAGGCAGCAGCATCGCCGCCGCTGTTGCCGATAACGATATTGCCGTAGGACACACCGTTCAGCACAGCCTTGGTGAAGGTATTGTTCACAATGGTGTTGGAGAGATAGGTGTTTGCGGAACTTCCGCCGATCAGTCCGGCTGCAGTATTGCCATACGCAAAACTGTTCGCCATGATCACTGCCGACGAAGAGGAGGAGATCAGATATCCATTCACATTGTTGTTCAGGAACGTGGTATTGGTGATGATACCGTTTTTACCTGCGATAACCGCTTCCACCGTGTCGGTGCCGCGGTCAATGTAGATCAGGTTGGCCGGTGCATTCGTGGCATGATCTTTGAAGGTCACGCCGTCCAGCGTCATAGTCGTCTGCTGGGTAATGAAGATGACACCGGTACCATTCTGATTGTTGCTGAACACCGTATCCTTCACATTGCCGTCGGCATCAGTGCCGGAACCGATCTCCAGAATGAAATAATGATCGGGGGAATGCCCTCCCGGAATGATGTGGATGGCAGAACCGGAAGTGGAAGAAGTATTGGTCTGGTTGTACTCGATCGTAGAGCCTTCGATCACAAGACCGGTTTTGCGGTATTCCAATGTGGCATCACCCGGATAATTCCCACTTGTGCCGCTATTGTCAGCGTTCTGCGCAAAGAATCCGCCGCCTTTGCCGGCGATACCGTACGAAAGAACAGAGTCGGTGATATAACACATCTGTCCGCCGTTGTAGGATTCCTGGACGAACTTGATCAAACCGCCGGTATTGCTTGCAAAACCTCTGGTCAGCTCACTGTCGGTGATCTTGACATACGTCACATAATCTTTGTTGCTGTGAGAGTAGGAATAGATGATACCGCCGTTCTCAGCTGCAGAATCTGCGGCATATACATTGTCAAGTGTCAGTCTGGCATCGAAGTTGAAAATGATACCGCCGCAGTTTTTATCCGCTTTTCCATTGGCTGCCGCAGAATTTTCGGCATTGGCTTTGCCGCCCAGCATTTTCAGATTTTTGAGCGTGACATCAATATCCCTGCTGGTGAAGAACAGACGGCTTTCCGTCACAGACTTGGTGCTGTCTGCCGCATATTCCTGATAAGTCACTTCCACACGCAGGGTCACGCGGCCGGTATCGCCGACCTGACCGTCAATGGTCATGGATTTTGCAACGATCCACTGTCCGATTTCCGCATCCAGCACAATGGCACTGCCATCGGCAAATGTATGTGCGGAGGTATATGTGATCCCGTTGTCGCCCGTAAAGCTGATGGCACTGTCCGCAAAACGGATGATATCGCCGTCGGTTGCATTGTTGATGGCTTCACGCAGAGAAAGCTGATAGTCAAAGTAATCGACCACATCCAGGTTCGTTGTCACCAGCCATGTCGTGACACCGGTTTCCGCATCTTTGCTGCTCACAGCAGCCTTGAAACCGCTGTCGACCGTTTCCGGCATCAATCCCGTATCGGCGACCGTAACAGAACCGACAGACTTGTCAGCACGGTCAGCACCGTTCTGGTCCAGCTTGATGATCATGGCATCGACAGGTGTTGCCGCATCACCGGTAACGAAGTTGCGCCATGTGGAGCCGTCCAGATAATACATCGTGGAGCTGGCGGTATCGAATGCCGCCTTCGTTCCGAAGATACCGGCGAGCCCCGGACTGACGGGCTGAAGCGTGAACGGCGTCACGGACACATTCAGATCGGCATCCGCCATGGTGGTGTAATCGGTGATCGTGGAGTTGATGGTATTGCCGAAAAGATCGTTTTCAGTGGCAACAAAGTTTCCGGTGCATGCATCACTCAGCGTAAATTCGGGGTTCACACTTGAATAAATACTGTTCCGGATGATCAGTTTATTCATGCTATCCTGATCTTTTGCTGTGATCGCCGCATTGGTAACACCTGCAGAATTGGTCAGGATCGAGTTCACGATGTAGGCATTGCCGCCATTCATGGTGATCACAGATCCGCCATTTCCGTGGAACTTGGCAAAGGTACTGTTTGCAACATACAGATTGCTTCCGGCGCTCACCGAGATAATACCGCTTTTCGCACTGCCGTCGGTCAGTCTCAGATTCACAAAAGTGGAATTGAGAATGGCAAAATTCGTATTGGACAGGTTGATCAACTGATAGTAGGAAGATCCGTCCACGCTGTTGGAGACAGTCACTCTGTCAAAGACGGCGTTTGTATTGTACATGCCAAACAGCTGATTCTGACCGCCGCTGCCGCTGACCCGGTCAAAGATCGTATCCGTCACGACCATATCCACATTGTTGAAAACACCCAAACCAAACCAGTTTGCACTGATGCACTTCTGGAACAGAGCGTCGCTGATATTCAATTTGTAATTTCCTGCGCCGGTGTTGGAACCGATGGATTTGAAGAAGAACACCGCACCGCCCTGTGTAGTAGATGAGACATTGCAGTAAGCGTCCAGGATCTTGGAATCGTTCTGAATGTTCAGTTCAAAATTACCGGATTCCGCATAGAACACGCCGCCGGAATGAGGTTCCTCCTTCGAACTGTCCACGCCCATATCGCGGATCACGGTATGATCAATGGTCAGCACGACATTGCTGCCGCCGATCACACTGACAAAACCGCCGTTGCCGAACACATCGCCGTTCCCCTTGAAGATCATATTCTTCAGCGTAAGATCGGATGCCGCTGTAATGTTGAAGGTACGCGTACCCGCTGCCGCTGTGACCGTCACCGCATTGGCGCCGTCCATAACGATCGCATAGGAAAGTGCCGTTTGAATGGCAAGAGCCGAATTCAGCGCAATGGCTGTCACATAAGGCGCAAAGGTGATATTGTGATACGTTTTGCCGCCAACCGTGACGGTCAGCGCACCGGCAGTATCCTGACCCGCATACTTCAATGCTTCACGCAGACTGATCTCGTTGTCGGTGGGGTCCTCCACATCCTGACTGGTGGTGACGACCAGACGGGGCAGTTCAGCATCGTATTTCTTCTGAACGGCACCGATACTGGTCAGGTTGCCGTAATCCGTACCGAGCTGATCCACTGTCAGTTCTTCCGTTGCAGCGGCAGCATCGCCCACAACCAGATGCTGATAGGAATCTGCCACGGTGGAGTTGGTCACAAGCACGTTCTGCCAGTCTGCACTGTGGCGGACTTTCACACCTTGACGGTCGGCAAGACCGCCGTCTTCGTAGGACTTGAGTTCAAAATAAGTCTGTCCGGTGGTTTCATCCACACTTGCCACAGGGGCGCCGTCGGAAGACACGGTTTTGAAGATGTCTGCCATTTCCACATTGCCAGTCAGGGAGTTGACCAGCGTTTCCGCACCGGACGCATAGATGTCATCCGCAGCACCCGCCGCCGTGTTTCCGGCAACGATACTGTTGATGATATAAATATTGTCCGTTACCGACAGCGCGGCAATGGCTCCGCCGGATGTTTCAGCCGTATTGCCGACTGCCGTACAGGAGATCATGTAGAACGTGGCGCCTTTATCCGGAGCGCAGTAAATACCGCCGTTGGTACCGGCACTGTTGCCGGTGAAGGTGCTGTGTGTCAGCGCAAGGATCTTTTCTCCTGCGACAGAGATCACGCCGGAGGAAGCAGTGGCACTGTTGTTGACAAAACTGCTGCCGTCCACCCAGACATACGCACCGGCACCGAAAACAGCACCCCATGAACTGCCGGAACTGTTGCTGTCAAAGATGCTGCTCTTGATCACGACCGTACTGCCGGCATAGATCGCACCTGCACCCTTGAGACCGAAGTTGCCTTCAAAGACTGTTCCGGTAATGGTGAGCGGAGCATTGGAGTGGATCGCGCCGCCGTACCAGAACGCTTCGTTGTCGATAAAGTAGGAGTTGGAGATCTTGGCACTTCTGCCGTCCACGCGGATCGCACCGCCGTATGAACCGGTATTGCTCACACAGTAAACGCCGCGGTTGTTTTCAAAGAGCATACCGTCCAGCGTCAGATTGCTGTTGGTGTTGCTGAGATAAATGGCTGCACCTGCATGGTTCCCGGTATCCTGATAACCGTTGATCAATGCCATACCGGAGAGGGTGAGATTCACGGCATTGGAAGCACCCGCCTGAATGATCCGAACAGATTCCATACCGTCGAACACGGTCAGATCTTTCCCCTGCCCCACCAGTTCCACCGAACGGTTGATATTGATGGTTTCGTAGAGGGCGAACCGGGTATCCGCCAGATAATATTTGCCGTATTCACCGGCAGTGGCGGTAACTTCTGCGAGGAACGCATCCCAGGTATAGACTTTTTCCGCAGTTGCCAGAGTTCCGTCGCCACCTGCCCAAGCCATGAAGGAGTACTGTCCGTCGTAAGCACCTGCACTGATCTCCGCCGCATCGTTCGGGATGTAAAATCCGCGTGCATCTCTGTCGCGGAGCGTACCGGTGTATGTGGTGGTATCGCCGCTGGTATAAGTATTGCTTCCGTCGGTGACTCTGACACCCACGATCGAACCGTTAGCATCGCGGTAGTAAGTCGCCATGTACGGTGTCTTGATATCCGCATTGTTCATGGCGATGGTATAGACGCCGTATTTGCCGCCGTTGTCCTGCGGGAGTTCCGTACCGAAAATTTCAGTGTAACTCTTGCCGGATGTATTGCCGACGCTTTCTGTGATGGTTACATTGGCGGAAAGGGCTTTGTAATAAGATCCGTAGATCCTTGCATTGCCCGCATTGACCTTGATCCCTCTGGTGAAGATGGAGTTGACGATCAACAGATTATGGGTGGCAGTGTTCTGGATCCCGAAATCATAATTCCATGCGGACTCCACACAGTAGTTTTCTGCAAAGGTGCTGTGGATCACATTTGTCTCACGGACACCTTCAGTTGCGGATGCATAAACAGCACCGCCGCGAGCTATGGAGAAGTTGTTATAGAACGTGGAATCGACAATGAAGATCGTTCCGTTGGCATTCGACGTACCGATCGCGCCGCCGAATTGGCCGGAGTTATCTGCGAAGTAGGACCGTTCCACCGTCATGTGTCCGGAACTTGCCAAAATCGCACCGCCGTTACCGGGTGCAAAGTTGCCGAGGAACATACTGTCTCTGACGATCAATGTACCGTTGTTGTAAATCCCGGCACCGCCGCCGGAGGCGGCCATATTGTACCGGAACATGGTATTGTCAACCGTTACATACGAACCGCTTGCCACACTGATGCCGCGGGTGTTTCCGTCAAAGACGCTGTTCGCAACTGCGATCTTACCATCCGTGCCGGTAACTGCCAGAGCGGTTCCGTTGTCCTCAAACACACTGTCCGTAACCGTAATCTGACCGGTCGCTGTTTGGGCAACTGCCGCGTTATTTCCGGAAATACGGACATTTTCCATCACCATACTTCCTGTCGCAGTGTAGAAAATACAGTTCGTAGTGCTGTGATTGATGAATTCAGAATCTTTCACCGTGATGATGCCGTTTTCGGTTGTGATCAAATGTCCTTTACCGCGGTTTCCGTCAAAGAAACTGTCGGTGATATTGATATTTCCGGTACTGGAGATCATCGCGGTGTAACTGACCGTTTCACCGGAAGATGAGTTGTTTGAGACCGTACAGTTGACAATATCCAGAGATCCGGTGTCATAAATCGCACTGCCGACACCGCGTATCGTCTCGGTAGATTTGACATCGTTATTGGAAATATCACTGTTGGAAATGTGAAGGACAGTTGAAGAATTGCCGCGGATCGCTGCTCCATAGATCGTACTCGTATAGTATATACTGTTGTTCGAGAATATACTGTTGTCAATGGTGGCATTTACGCCGGGAATGAAAAGCGCACCGCCGGGAGCAGTGTTTGAGGTGCCGACACCGCGGTTTCCGGACACCACGGTATTCGTCATCTCAAGCGTACCGCCTGAAACACGGAGTGTGTAGGAGTCACCGTTTTTGTTCCGGTTGTTGATAAATGCAGAATCGGTGATCGTGACGGAAGTGCAGTTGTCCGCGTTGATGGTCGATGCCGATCCGGTTGATACGTTGTTGCGGAATGTACCGTTGCTCACGGTAAGGATGGCGGCAGCGTAAATGCCCGCACCTGTCGCATTGTGCTCAAAGAGTACATTGTCAAAGTTGGCTGTCCAAGTACCACCGCTGACAGCAATGACTTGTCTCGCCGCCCGGTTGCCGCTGAATGTGGAATTGGTCACATTCACCGTACTGGTCTCTGTGCTGATAATGGATGAGGCTGTCGAATACACATCACGGAGTGCAAAATTATTCAGTGTCAGTGATCCGTTTACAGCTTTCAGGTCCATCAGAGCGATCGACATATCACCGATCGTTTCAATTGCCAGATCCTTGCATGTCACATCAATGTCGCTGCGGTTGACACCGATATAGAAAAGATTGGTGGCAGGTGTATTATGAACCAGGATCGTTGCCCCGTTTTCGTGTCCGGCAAGGATCACATCCTGCGCCTGAACGATCCGTTCAGTCAGTCCCAGAATGATCCGGGTCCCCGCCAGATACACGGTGGAATCGACCAGACTTGTACTGTTGGTGGAACCGTTGAACGTGGCAAATGTGGCAGTGGCTTTTGCAGGATCGGCATCACCGGTCCACGCAATGAACGCGCCATCAAGTTCCACGGCGCCGAGGTTGCGCGCGTGGTTAATATTAATGAGATACCCGCGCGCGTCCCATGCAATGGTATCAGCCGCAATGGTCGTACCGTCTGCCGCAGTGCCGAGCAGCGTATTGTTTGCGCCGTAGGTCAATCCCACAATGAAATTGCTTGAGACTTCCCGGTTGATCGTCACATTCGTTCCGGTGATATCTTTCACCGGCAGGAAAGTCGGCACATAGCCGCCGTTATCCGTTGCAACTGCAGTGCCGGATTCAACACCGAAAATATCCAGATAGGAATAACCGCTGTCTTTTAACGTATAGGAATTGATGTCAGAGTCAATAACGACATTATGTCCGGTTTTGTTGTCAACAACAGAGTTGATGAGATGGAAATGCGCCTGACGCAACGGAGAGCCGCTGGGTGCTGTATTTCCCGCAACGATCGTATTGATCAGATAGAAAACGGCGTTGGCACCGCCGCCGAGCACTCCGTAGGTACCGGCGTTGTTCATAAGCGTACTGTTGACTAAATACACCGTGGGGGCAGCATTCCCATAGATCCGGATCGCCGGTAAATCAGTTCCGTGGTTTCCGGAAATCGTAGTATTCAGCACAAAAACAGGAATCGCCCCCCCGATAAAAATGCCACTCCCGTAGTTGTCGATGATCGATGAATTTTCCACAACCAGATGAGTCCCGGAAAGGAAATGGATCGTACCGGCATCCTGCCCGGTGGCAGTATTCTCTGCGAATACGGAATCGAAAATTGCCAATCTGCCTGCAGCGCTGCCCCAGGAAGTGGAATTGATGGCACCGCCGGTGCAGGACATCGCCTTGTTGCCGTCAAACACACAACGGTAAACGGACCCTTCGATCGTACCGCCGCCGCGGACACAGATCGCGCCGCCGCCATGAGAACCGCGCACAAAGTTATCCGTAAATGTACAATCTTCCACCAGCATGGTACCGGCTTCAAAAAGAATGGCACCGCCGCCTGCATAGCTGACGGATGTCTCGCTCTGCTGTGCAACACTGTTGCTTTCAAAAATGGAATCCCGGATCACTCCATATCCGTCAAAGTTGATCGCGCCGCCGCCGGTAGCTACACTTGTGGAGTTGCCGCGGAACAGCGAACCGGTCACCAGAAGATCAAAGTCAGCGTCTTTGTTGTAGAAATAAATCGCGCCGCCGGACGTCCCTGCCTTATTGGCTTTGAAAATGCTGTCCGTCACATACAGATCATTTCCTGCGTAAATCGCACCGCCGCTGGAATTGGAAACGTTGCCGACGAAGTTGGAATCGGCAACATACAGAACTTTTCCTGCGTAAATCGCAGCACCGCCGGTGGAACTCTCCGTGCTGTTCTTGATGAAGGTACTGTTTGTCACCTTCGTTTCTGCGGCGTTGCTGAAAATCGCAGCGCCCTGGGCATTGCCGGGGGTATTGTACGCAAAAAGCGTATTTGTGAAGGTGGCAGAGGCGGCAGTGGAATACACATAAACCGCACGCCACGCATTGTGAAGGAATTCACTGTCGGTGACAGCGATATTTCCCTGGGTGTAAAACGAACTATACTGATGGGTATCGTCGGCATTGTCCTTGAACATGGAGTCGCTGACGATCACCTCACCGCCTTTACCGCCGTAAAATACTGAGCCGTCCGTCGTAGCGAGGTTGCCGATCGCAATCACATTCTCCATAATGACCGTGGAAGCCGCACCGGAATAGATCGCACCGCCGGTACCGGAAACGTTGCCGAGCAGCTGAACATTCCGCAATGTAACAGTCAAACCCGCGGTCTGGGTATTGAGCGCACCGCCGGACACACCGGCAGAGTTGTTGCGCAGGATCACATTTTCAAGCAGCAGATCACTGGTGCCGGAATGAGTGATACCGCCGCCGCGCCCCGAGCCGCCATAGCCGTTCTGGATCGTCAGATCACGGATGGGACCTGCGGAAGAGACACTCAACACCTGATGCTGTCCCCCGGCATCGATCACCGTCAGATCCTCACCCTGCCCCTGAAGGGAACGACCGTTCGTCAGAGGAAGAACTTCCGATGTCAGGATACGGGTCCCGGCAACATAAACCGTTGATCTGTACGGAGAAAAGGTGAGTGCATCCTGCAGCGTGGCATATTTGTGAGTTGCGTGTTCAAAATCTTCGCTGCCCACCCATGCAACATAAGAATCCGCATTATGGGAGCCGATGGTGACATTTTCGCCGAGGTAAAAACCGCGTCCGTCCACCACGCGTGAGGAAAGATAACCGCTTGTCCCGCCGAGAACTCTGATCGAGCCGTTGGTATCCGTGAACTTGACGCCGAGCACCTTGTCCGCCGTTGCATCGCGGATGTACTGAATATCGGAGATCCCCTTGTAGAAGGAAGCCACAGCATCCGTCATACCCGTAGTCAGAGCAAGGGTCTTGCCGAAACCGCCGTTGTCCGCCAGTTCGTTTGTGCCGAACGCAGATTCATAAGTGATATCTGTCTTGCTGGAAACATTCGTGGTATTCGTGATGTTGGTCCCGCTGACCACACCGACCACACTGGAATAAAGATTGAGTTTCGCCGTAGTGTCGGTCGCCGTGCTGACAAAAATATCCTGCGCTGCGCCCTTGAGGGTATTGCCCAGCGCAATACTGTTCACCATATTCAATGTGCCGTTGGCAAGATGGATACCGCCGCCACCGGTTAAGGAATTCAATGCCGTGTTTTTGGCAACGGTGGTATTGATCAGCAGAACGGAACCGCTGAGCGTGTCGATAACGAGACCGCCGCCCTGACTGTTTGCTCCGAGCGCATCGTTGCCGTAGATCGTGGAATCGACTGCCACAAGACTGGCGCCGTTTTCGGTGGCGGTACTGTAAAGATAGATCGCCGTGCCGCGGCAGTTCAAACCCGCTGAAGTGATCGTGTTATCGGCAATGGTGGTCCGTTCCAGATAAATTTTGGATGTGTTTCCAACGCCCCCGGTCTGGATCGTCTTGATCGCCGTACCATCACGGTCGGAAGTATTCCCGCTTATCACGCAATCCACCAGACTCAGCGTGGCTGCTTTGTCCTGCGTGTTGCCCAGCGTGATTGCAGCTGAATTCCCGCCGTATGCGTAACAGTCCACGATCTGTGTACGATACAGATTGGCAGTGGTGTCGCAGAGGTAAAATGCACCGGCGGTATTGTAGGTCTGTTCCGCCCCTTCCACGGGTCTGTTCTGACCGGAGCCGGTGATCACGGAATCGGAAACCGTTACCGTACCGGTGGAACCGAAAGAGAATGTTGCACCGGTGTTGTTCGTAAATGTGGAGTTGGAGATCTCGACAGAATTGAACTCGATCGGAATATTGATCACACCGCCGCTGATACGCTCAGCTGTCACATGATCCATCGTGATCGTGCCGGTGACATTAGGACTGTGGCCGTAAGTATTAAAACGGATCACACCGCCGTGGGTTGCATTGAGATTGTCAAAACTGGTATAGGAAATGTTGATATTGGCACTACAGCCGCTGGGCATCTGCATACAAAATACACCGCCCTCATTGGCGTTGGTAAAACTGGTATCGCTGTTCGTGAAAACACTGTGGGAAACATTAATATTCGCCTTGGAGAGAATGAAAAACACACCACCCAAATCGCCGTAGTTTCCGGAAAATGTTGAGCGGGTGACATCAATATCAGCGTTGGCTGCGACATGGAACACACCAGCGTATATTGTTCCATGGTTCCCGATAAAGGTACAGTCTTCGACCGTAACTCTGCCACTGCTGGCAATATAAAACACACCGCCCTTCTGGCTTCTGTTGTTCAGGAATGTCACATTTTTGACCGTCAGAGTCGAAGCCGATTCAAAATGCACCGGTCCGAGGTTGCCTTCGGTATATCCGTTCTGGATCGTCATGTTTTCAATGGTCACATCAACACCGCGCGTGTTGATCTTGAAGATCCCGGAACCCGCAGCCTTAACAGTGCCGTCTTCGTTGTATGTAGTACCGCCGGTGATCACCGTGGCACCTTCACCGTTCCCGCTGATGGTCACACTGTCCGTGATCTCAACATTCACCGGCGAAATGGTTGTGCCGTTCAACGCAGAGTCAAAAACGATCTCATCCGTCCCGGTATGACTGTTCGACTGCGCCACTGCCCAGGCGAGTGAACCTTCCGTGGAAGAATCGCCCAGCGCCTCCGTCACACGGTAACTCGTCAGGTCATGCGCATAATTTTCCACCTGAATGGATGCCGTTTCCACCTGTCCGGAAACATATTCAAGCGCCCAGTTGCCGGACACACCGGTGGTGTCGGTGCTGGCGGCAACGTCTGCACCGGCAGCATCGGCAAGCGCCGCGCACAATGCTTTGCCGTCAGCTGTCGAAGCCAGATCGCAGCCGTAAAGCATAATGTCGGCATCGGCAGTCAGGTGTTCCCCGATCTGCGCCCATGCTTCCGCATCCACATTGTTGCCGTCGATGATCTCGCCGCACAGCGTAAAATATCCTTCACTGCCGTGCGTCACAAAATGGATCGCATTGTATTTCACATTGCTGTTGGCATCCAGATACTCGTTGATCTGCGCCAGACCGTCTTTTCCGCCTTCAAGGATCAGCACATCCTGATCGGGCAGCAGTTCGGCAAGTACAGCTTCTTTATCGGCAACACTGTTGTTGATGACGACCAGTTCGCGGGGGGTGGAGAGCGTCAGTTTTGCAGCCGGATCAAACACCACAGGCACATCCGTCCCGGCGGCTCCGCCGTCTTCTGCGGCAACTGCGCTGTCGGCATAATCAAGGGCGGAATCTGTTTCCGCTCCTGTCAAAACATTCAGACTGTCAAAATCCGGCACACTTTCAGATTCTGCGGCATCATCTGCGGCATTTTCCGCTTCTGCAGCATTTTCCGCTTCTGCGGCTGCTTCCTGCATCTGCGCATCAACTACGGCTTCTGCGGCGGCTGCTTCAAACAGCACGCGATCTTCCAAGCGGAAAAAACTGGCTTTTTTCTTCGTCATGGCTGTGACCTTTCAATGTTTTCGCCCTTGCGAGTACATGTTATTTTAATATTATCACACACTAATTATAGCATGACATATCAAAAAAGCAAGTGCCGGTCAAGCCATTTTCTGTTTTTTTCAAAAAAGGATGTTAAAAATTCACGGATGGTTACTTTTCAAAGTTTTCCGGTGCAGACCGCTTTGAAACGGTCGCCGCGCTCTTTGTAGTTCCGGAATTCATCCATACTGGCGGTTGCCGGAGAAAGCAGCACCACATCGCCGGACACGGCATCGCGGCACATGGCGGCGGCGGCATCGTCAAACCTGCCGCAGTCCTCCATCGGGCAGACACCGTCCAGCGCGGCTTTGATCTTCGCCCGGCATTGTCCCGCCAGATAGATTTTTTTCACACTGCCGAGATGGGGGATCAGCTCCGCAAAATCCATATCCTTGTCCAATCCGCCCAGCAGCAGAAGAATATTTTTTCCGCCCGCCGGATCAGAAAAAAGATCCAGCGCCGCATTCACCGCGTGGGGATTGGTCGCCTTGGAATCATCCACAAAACGGATGCCGTCCCGCTCCAGAAAACATTCCGCCCGGTGGTGATCCGGCTGAAAATCCCGGAGCGCCTGACGGATCCGTTCATCCTTCAGCACGCCCTCCCCCTTCACCGCCGCCACGAGAGCAAGGGCAGCCATCATATTTTCCACATTGTGACGCCCCTTCAAACGACATTCATCAACCGATAAAATAACGGATTTTTTATAACAGATATCTTTACCGTTTTCCAGCGTCAGATCCGCATCCGGCATCCACGCGGAAAACGTGATGACCGGCAGACCATCACGGAGAAATTTCTTCCGTTCCCCCTGCAGATTTGCATTCAGCACCACGGCTTTTTCCGCTGCGTTCGCCAGCGAAAATTTCAACTGCGCATACGCGTCCGCCGTTCCATGCCGGTCGATGTGATCACTGGCAAGATTCAGCACCGCAGCCGCCTGAACAGGGATCGCGCCGTATTCCATCTGAAAGGAACTGACTTCCACGATCAGCCGCTCCACTTCCCCCTTCCGGGCGGCAATGACGCCGTCACTCAATCCAGCCCCGATATTCCCTGCCGCCTCCGCCTTTTCCCCCAACGCCTGAAACAACGCCGTGGTCAGCTCCGTGGTGGTGGTTTTTCCATTGGTCCCGGTGATCCCCACAAGAGGACACGCCGTCTCCGCCGCCGCAAAAGCGAGCTCACCGGTCACCCGGTCAGACGCCGCCGCGATCTGTTCCAGCAGCGGATTCCCCGCACGGATGCCGGGGCTGATCACCGCCGTACCTGCACGGAACGGCAGCGGCTCCGCCGCATTGTACTGATCCAGTATTTCCACTCCCGGCGGCACATCATCAGGGGAGACCGCCCGCTCATCGATAACGGCGGTTGTTTTCTTCAAAAAACATGACAGATTCACAGCTGATTTTCCGCTGACGCCGTAACCGGCAACGAGGACATCAAAATATTTCATAAGGCACTCCGTATTCAAGTTTCTGTAAAATACACGCGATTTTATAAAAATCAAAGTTGAAATTTTGAAAAAATGTGGTATCTTTTGCGTGAGTCTTTTTTTAAATTAAAATCGAATTACCCCGGAGGATACAGATCATGGGTTTCGCTTGCGGATTTGTCGGATTGCCCAATGTGGGAAAATCCACCCTTTTCAACGCACTTTCACACGGCGGTGCCGCCGCCGCCAACTTCCCCTTCTGCACCATTGAACCGAATACGGGGATCGTTCCCGTGCCGGACAAACGGCTGGATGAACTGGCGAAACTGGAAAAATCCGCCAAAGTCGTCCCTGCGACGATGAAGTTCATCGACATTGCCGGTCTGGTGGAAGGAGCCAGTCAGGGACAGGGTCTCGGCAATCAGTTCCTCGGTCACATCCGCGGCGTGGATGCCATTGCCCATGTGGTGCGCCTGTTTGCCGATCCGGACGTGGTCCATGTTTCCGGCTCCCTGAATCCCTCCCGCGATCTGGAACTGATCCTGACGGAACTGATGCTGGCAGACCTTGATTTTCTTCAGAACAAAATGGAAAAATCCCGGAAACTTCTCCGTTCCGGCGACCCGGATACGAAATTGGAACTGGAGATCATCCAGTCCTTCATCGCCGATCTGGAAAACGGCAGGATCCCCACTTGGAACAAGGAAGATCCCAAGACCCGCACCATCGTCAATTCCCTCCAGATGCTGACCACCATGCCGGCATTTGTCTGCGCCAATGTGGATGAAACGGCGTTCCGTTCCTTCGGCAAGGACGACATCTCAAAGGAACTGATCGAAACGGCGGCGAAACACGGTATGGAAGTCGTGCCGGTCTGCGCGAAACTGGAAGAGGAACTCGGACAACTCGATCCGGAGGAAGCGGCTGTATTTCTGGAAGATCTGGGCGTCACCGAAAGCGGTCTGGAACGCGTGATCCATACGGGATACCGTCTGCTGGATTACATCACATTCTTCACGGCGGGTCCCACAGAAGCCCATGCATGGACCATCACCCGGGGCATGAGCGCACCGGAAGCGGCGGGAAAGATCCACACGGATATGCTCCGCGGCTTCATCCGTATGGAAGTTGTTTCCTACGACGATATTATGAGTCTCGGCGGCTGGAACGAAGCGAAACTGGCGGGCAAACTCCGCATCGAAGGGAAGGAATACATTGTCCAGGACGGCGACAACGTGTTCGTCCGGTTCTCCGTCTGAGCCTCCGGCAAAAAACGGACAACGGTCGTTTCTGCAGAGTGCGGGTGCGCTTTCCGCATCCGTACTGATGAGCCGTATCCTCGGGTTCACCCGCGACATCTTTCTGAGTGCGATTCTGGGCGGCGGCGTCCTGATGTCTGCATGGGTACAGGCGTCCGGCTGGGCGAATATGTTCCGTCAGATCCTCGGCGAAGGTGCGCTGGGACAGGCGATCGTCCCCATTCTCACCCGCACTTTGAAAGAACAGGGCGAAGCGTATGCCAGACGGAAATTCACCACGCTGCTGATCTATCTTTCGCTGCTGCTGTGCGGTTTGACCGTACTCATCGCCCTGCCCCTGTTTCTGCTGGCGGTAAATGACTTTTTCACATCGCCCATCTGGCGGACGGCGGCGCTGCTGACGCCCATCGTGATGCCCTACTCCATCTTCATCTGCGCGGTGGGGGTCATGATGTCCTGTCTGAATATGCTCCGGGTTTATTTTCTGCCGTCCCTGACTGCCATTCTGCAGAACATCATCATCATCGGGGCGCTGTATTTTCTCTGTCCGGTATTTTCTGAAGGGATCGACAAAGTCAAGGCTCTTTCCTTTTCGGTGCTGGCAGCGGGGATCATTGAATTTCTTTATATGCTTTACCTCTTGAAAAAGAACAAGATGCAATTATCATTCACCGGAAGCGTCTGGAAAGATCTCGCCTCTGTGAAAGAGATTTTCACCCTTGCCCTGCCGGGGATCGTGGCAGCGGGCGCGCACATTATCAGCACTCAATGCGACCGTCTGATCGCGGGGAACATCCCGAAATTTGCAGGGGAGATCGGCAATTATGCCACATCGGCGCTGTATTACAGTGACCGGCTGGTACTGCTGCCGGTGGGGGTGTTCGCCTTTGCATTCGGCACAGTGGCACTGACGGAAATGTCTCATGCGGCGGCGGATCGGGACCGGGAAAAATTTTTCGGTGTGATGGGGCTGTCCATGCGGAATCTGCTGTTTCTCACGCTGCCCATGGCGTTTTTCATGTTTGCCTTCTCCCGTGAGCTGCTGAACTTTGTTTATGTGCGCGGCGCGTTCTCTGAAACGGCGTTGGAACAGACGGCTCAGGCGTTTCAGTATGCGGTGTTCGGGATCCCGTTTTTTGCGCTGCTGAAAGTGACCAATGCGTCGTTCACAGCGCAGAAAGATATGAAAACGCCGTTCATTACGGGACTGATCGCAATCGGGTTCAATATTGTTCTGAATTTTGCATTGATGTTTCCCCTGCGTCAGGGCGGGATCGCTCTCGCCACGGTATTGGCATCGGTGTTGAACAATTCATTGCTGCTGATCCTGCTGAAGAAAAAAATGCAGATGCCGGTCCCGATCCGGCAGACACTGATCTTTCTCGGAAAACTTTTCACAATAACACTTTGTCCGTTTTTTGCAGTGATCCCGCTTTCGTGGGTCCTGCGTGACACATGGCTGTTCGTTCCCGGAACGGCGGCACTCTACGGACTCCTTTATTTTGCCGGGGCACTGCTGTTCCGGATGCCGGAACTGGAAATGATCACAGGCCGCATCCTGACCCGGCTGAAAAAGAAAAAAACATAAATCTGGAGGTATTGCCACATGGAATTTTATGAAGTCCTGAAAAATCGCAGAAGCATCCGGTCCTATACTGCGGAACCGGTTTCAGATGAAGCCATCGCCCGGATCATGGAGGCGGTGCGCCTTGCGCCCAGCGGCTGTAATTTCCAGCCGTTCCGTTTTCTGTTCATCCGGAACGGGGAACTGCGGAAAAAGATCGCCTCGTATTATCCCTATGGCTGGCTTGATCAGCCTGCGGTGATCGTGGCGGCGGTGGGCAACAGTGATGCGGCGTGGCATCGTATGGACGGCGGCGAATCCATTATTGAACTGGATATCGGGATCGCCATGGAGCATGTGCAGCTCGCTGCGGCGGCGGAAGGGCTGGGCGCATGTTGGATCGGAGCCTTTCCGCGGAAGGAAATCAATGAACTTTTGAACATAACCGCGCCCTGGAGCGTGGTGGCTCTTTCTGCGCTGGGGCATCCGGCAAAAGCGGCATCGCCCCGCGGAAACAAGCCCGACAACGAACTTTTTGAGGTGATAGACTGATGCTTGACTGGAACATTCAGAACAATAACGGCGAAGTCCGTTTTTCCACAGACGGCGGCAATTCCGTATTCCGTATGGATGAGCCGGAGTACGGCAGATTTGAATTTGAAACGGCGTCCGGATTGAAAGTTGTGTCGCTCTTTGCGCAATTCGGCGATCATTCCGAAGCGCTCACACTGCGCGGACGCAGAAAACATCACGTTTCCGAAACCGGCGAAGAACTGTCTCTCGATACGGAAAATCCCGTCCCATTCGGCACGGAACCGCAAACAGACAGGACCTTCCGTTTCAACGGGAATGACCTGACGGTCCAGACATCTTTCATGCTCCGTCATTCCTTCAAAATGGAATCCGTTTCCGCCGGCGGACTGGTCTTCTCCGGTCCGGTCAGCACCGTTGAGATCACGCCTGTTCCGGCTACGCCCGGTGCGGTCCCCGCTCCGCAGAAATGCAAAGCTGCCGATACCGCAGACGGCGCGGTGATCTTTGATGACGCATGTCCGCCCCTGCGTTTTGCCGTGATAACTGAACAGGGCGACAGCCTCACATTTGAACTGGGCGAAACCATCTGGCGCTGGATCAATGCCAGCCGTATTTCCGGTTCTTCCCGTTACACCATCACCCGTCAGGACGGCACTTTCCGGTTCGACTGGCAGTTGTACACATTCGTGCCGGAAACAGAAGACGCCCTCCCCCCGGACGGTCGGGACTGGCGGCTTCATTTCTCTCTGATCAGCCGTGAAAAAAGTCAGGAGCAGACAACTGATACGCCGTACAAAGCCGTCTTCGATGCATCAGCACAGAAATGGCAGAGTGCCGCCCTTTCCACCGGCTCCGGCGCAGTCTGTTTCTCCTCTGCACCTGCGCTGAACGCCTTGAAAAAATGGGTGCGGCAGCAATTTGCCGATGCGCAGGAAGGTGATGTTTTTGCCGTCATCAATGTCCCGGAACATGTTTGCGGTTCTGCGGCACACATGGACCGGGCGAAACTCAAAACGCTGCTGCATTGGGACAGACCGGCTCTGACAGAATTTGCCCGCTGGGCGAACCGTCAACTTGGCAGATACGGCGCAAGACTTGTCATTCAATAAAACCGGAAGGAATATTCCAAAATGATCAACTATCTTTTTCCGGAAGGCAGACGCCTTGTTCTGACCTTCAGTTATGACGATGGCAACCGCACAGACATCAGAGTTGCAGACATTCTTACGGAAGCAGGTCTGAAAGGAACATTCAATTTCTGCGGAAAAATGCTTCAGCGCGAAGGAAAAGTCACCGCCGATGAAGTCAAACCCCTGTTCATCGACCGCGGTCACGAAGTGGCATGTCACGGTTTTGAACACCCCTTTGAAGAAAAACTGCCCCTGCAATGCGTGGTGGAAGATATCCGCACCGACCGTCTGGTACTGGAAAAAGCAGCCGGAACACTGGTACGCGGTATGGCTTATCCCTACGGCACATTCAGCCCCGATGTCAAAAATATTCTCCGCGCTCTGGGGATCGCTTACTGCCGCACCGTCAGAAACAGCCGGACAACTTATATGCCCGACGATTTTCTGGAATGGGATCCCACCACTCATCACAACGGCGATATTCAGGAACGGGGCGAGACATTCCTCAAAACGCCCGGCTGGTACGGCACACACATGCTCTACATCTGGGGTCACGCCTACGAATATGAAAACGCAAAGAACTGGTTCATTCTGGAAAACTTCTGCAAATTGATGAAAGGTCACGGCGATACCGTCTGGTATGCAACCAATATCGAGATCTGTGATTATATTCAGGCGTTCCGCAATCTCCGGTTCTCCATGGATCTGCATACGGTCTTTAATCCCGGCGCCATCACCGTATGGGTTCAGGATAACGAAGGCAACGCCGTTGCCGTGCCCGCAGGCGGATACGCAGAACTGGCGTAAGATATGCGATTGCGTACCGCACAAAACAGCGATGCGGAGGCGATCGCCGCCATTTGGCGTGCGGCGATCCGCATCACTTGTGCCCCGGCGTACGGGTTTGATGAAAACATATTGTCGCCGTGGGCGGATGACAAAACCCCGGAGCGGGTCCGTGAACTCATTGCGCTGGAAGAATTTTTTCTGGTGGCGGATGATGCCGGATCGGTCCGCGGTTTTATCTGCGGTACTTTCGCCCTGAACACCTTTGCGCTTTTTGTTGCGCCGGACGCCCAGAGATGCGGCACAGGCAGCCGTCTGTTCCGTTGTTACGAGCGCATGGCGGAAGCGGCGGGTGAAACGCAGCTGATATTTCACAGTTCTCTGAATGCTGTTTCATTTTATCAGCGGATGGGTGCAGAGATCGACGGTCCTGTGCTTCAGCATCCCCGTCCCTGTATTCCCATGCGTAAAATCCTGAAAAACGGGAAAGGATCTGTATGAGCCGATACGATATTGTTGTCTGCGGTGCCGGACCTGCCGGACTTTCTGCTGCGCTTGCGGCGGCGGAGTGCGGAAAAAAGGTTCTGATCGCGGAAAGATTGAGCAAGCCGGGCGTCAAACTTCTTGCCAGCGGCGGCGGCAGATGCAACTTCACCAACACGCTGCCGGAAAATAAATTTATGGAATCCTTCGGCAGAAACGGCAGATTTATGACGGATGCGCTCCGGGTCGGCGGCAGGGATTGGCTCCTTGCGTTTCTGCGTGATCACGGCGTTGTGCCGGTACTGGAAGACGGATTCCACTATTTTCCGGAAAGCCGGTCTGCTATGGATGTGGGGGACGCGTTTCTGGATACGGCGGTCAAACTCGGTGCAGAGATCAAAACGAATATGAAGATCACGGGGATCCGGTTGGCAGACGATGGTTCTGTGGCAGGTGTCGATACGGAAAACGGCGGCGGCGACTGCAAAAAACTGATCATTGCCGCCGGTGGTATGGCAATGAGTGTTCTCGGCGGAACGGATGCCGGTCTGGAACTTGCCCGGCGTGCGGGACATACGATCGTAAAGCCCCTTCCTGCCATGGCGCCTCTGCTGATCAGGGAAAAATTTGATCTTGCGGGTGTTTCTCTGCCTGCCGCTGCATTGAGTATGGTCTCGGAACGGAAACGGATCCGGGCGGAAGGGGGACTGGTCTTCACCCACGATGGTCTTTCCGGTCCGGCGGCATTGGATCTTTCTGCACCGGCGTACCGGACATTTGAGCGTGAGGGTGAACTGGAGATCCTGTTCCAGCCTGTGGCGAAACTGGACGGCGCAAAATGGCGGGAACAACTGGAACACTGCCGGAAACATGAAAGTCAGAAACTGGTCAAAAACAGTCTGGCAAAATGTATGCCTCATTCTCTTGCGGAGCGGATCTGCATCCTGTTCGGGACGGACGACATGAAGAACGGGGAGCTGAACAACAATCTGCTGGAACAGTTTGCGAAATATCTTGGCGGTATTCCCCTGCACATCCACGCACTGGCGCCCATGGAAAAAGCAATGGCGATGTCCGGCGGCGTCTCCCTCAAGGAAGTGGATCCGCGCACAATGGAAAGCCGGATCGTGCCGGGATTGTATTTTGCGGGTGAGATCCTGGATCTCGCAGGTCCCTGCGGCGGTTATCACATCCAGTTTGCCATTGCGTCCGGCAGACTGGCGGGACTTTCTGCCGGTTCTGAACCTTGAAAAAACGCTGTTGCTGCGCTATATTACAAAAATACGGAAAAACACAAACAACATAACATATCACAAGGAGCAAGTATGGCTTACGATAAGATCAAAGTCCCGGTCAACGGGGAAAAAATCACAATGGGTGCAGACGGAAAACTGATCGTTCCCGATCACCCGATCATTACGTTCATCGAAGGCGACGGGACCGGTCCGGACATCACCAAAGCCGCCATGATGATCTGGAATGCCGCGATCGAAAAAGCGTACGGCGGCAAACGCAGCATCGAATGGATGGAAGTCTATGCCGGAGAAAAATCCAATGCCGTTTACGGCGAAGGGACCTGGCTGCCTCAGGAAACACTGGACGCCATCCGCGAATACCGGATCTCCATCAAAGGTCCCCTCACGACACCTGTCGGCAAAGGATTCCGCTCTCTGAATGTGACGCTGCGTCAGCAGTTGGATCTCTATGTCTGCCTCCGTCCGGTCCGCTATTTCAACGGCGTGCCCTCCCCCGTGAAACATCCGGAAAAAACCGATATGGTGGTCTTCCGTGAAAATACGGAAGATATTTATGCGGGTATCGAATGGCAGCAGGGTACACCTGAAGCGAAGAAAGTTATTGATTTTCTGCAGAACGAAATGGGTGTGAACAAGATCCGTTTCCCCGAAACAAGCGCCATCGGCATCAAACCGGTATCCAGAGAAGGCAGCGAACGCCTTGTCCGTGCAGCCATTGAGTACGCCATTGCCAACAACCGGAAAAATGTTACGCTGGTCCACAAAGGCAATATCATGAAATTCACCGAAGGCGGTTTCAAAGACTGGGGCTACGACCTCGCCCGCCGGGAATACGGCGATAAAGTTGCTGTCGCCGCAGATTGCGACTGGAAGGCTCCGGAAGGAAAGATCCTCATCAAAGACTGTATCTGCGATGCGTTTCTCCAGCAGATCCTCACCCGCCCCGATGAATACGATGTGATCGCAACATTGAATCTGAACGGCGACTATGTTTCCGATGCTCTGGCGGCATGCGTGGGCGGTATCGGTATCGCGCCCGGCGCAAACATCAACTACGCCACCGGTATGGCGATCTTTGAAGCCACACACGGAACTGCTCCGAAATATGCAGGTCTGGACAAAGTCAATCCGTCCAGTCTGGCACTTTCCGGCGAAATGCTGCTGCGTCACATCGGCTGGACTGAAGCCGCCGATCTGGTCGGTAAAGGCATCGAAGGCGCCATCACCAAAAAACTGGTGACATACGACTTCGCACGGCTGATGGAAGGCGCAACTGAACTTTCATGCTCCGGTTTCGCCAAGGCTGTTGTCGATGCAATGTGAGATCGTCTATTCCGTCACCCGGCTTCCCGAACAGGATCAGGTGGTCCGCCTCTACAGGGAAGCCGGTTGGATCACCGACAGCATGCAGACAGATTTCGTTCTGCCCATGCTGAAAAATTCCCACACCATCGCCACGGCATACGACGGCGGAAAACTGGTGGGGATGATGCGGGCCCTCTCCGACGGCGTCAGCGATGCATATCTGCTTGATCTGGTTGTCGATTCCACTTACAGAAAAGCCGGGATCGGCAAAAAAATCCTCGATACCCTGACCGGACATATGGCTGGTCTGGGCATCGACTGGATCGTTTGTATCGGCGCTCCCGGAACTGAGGCGTTCTACAAAAAAACAAACGCGGAAAATATGACGGATTATGTGCCGTACCGTTTTCCTGTTTCAAAATAAAAAAGGGGAAAGCAAATATGTTTCAGGCAGAATCGTTCAGAAGAATACGCCTTGAAGACAGCCGGATCATCATTCCGGAAATGACAAGGTCCGCCATCAACAGTTGTGAATGTACATTCGGCAATCTCTACGTCTGGGGATATCCATGCGGCACAAAATGGCAGGAATATCAGAAACATTTTTATTTCTGGCTCCCCTGTATGGATGAACTGTTCTTCATGGAGGGATGCCCGGGGATCTCCGATCCGGATGTAGCAGAACTTGCTGAAATCTCAAATGTTATGCAAAAGAAGGGCTGCAAGGGGACCTTCTTTCAGGTCCGGCAGGAATATCTGGAAAAACATCCCGATATCACTGAATATTTCAAGGTGGAACAACTGCCAGACGCATCCGCAGAATATATCTATTCCATCGAAGCCCTCGTGGAACTGAAAGGAGAAAAACTCCGCAAAAAACGGAATCTCATCAAACAGTTCCTGCGGGAACATCCCGATGCGGAAATCGTCGGGATCACACCCGGAAAAATCCTGAACGACTGCCTCGAACTCTCTGCACAGTGGCGGCAGGGACAGGAAAATCCCGATACCATCCCCCTGCGTATGGAATCTGAAGCATTGTCGCACCTCAACGACGGCTTCCATGAGGCAGGATTTGAAGGGATCGCCGTTTATACCGGCGGCGAACTGGCAGCATACGCCATATACAGCCGGATCAATCCGGAAATGTACACAGAATCATTTGAAAAAAGCAGATTCGATTTCAAAGGCGCCGCACAATTCGTCAATCACGAAATGGCAAAACGACTCACCGGAAAAGCAAAATATATCAACCGGGAACAGGATCTGGGGTCTGAAGGTCTGCGACACGCGAAACTCTCCTACGCCCCTATCCTGCTGCTCAAAAATTTCCGGCTCATCCCCAAATAAGCCGCCGCAGGAAACAGAACAGGGCGCGGCTCCGAAGCGGCTCCCGCCGCTTCTCACCGCAAAAAAACAGAAGGCAGCCGAGTGGCTGCCTTCGTTTGTTTTGCGGTGCGGCGCAGTTTTACTGCGCTGAGCCGCGCCCTGATCTGTTTCCTTGCGGGCGGCGTCTTACTGTTCCGGACATTCTCCGATGGCTTTATGGGGATTTTCCCAGACCATTTTTCTGAGTTCGTCATTGCTGACGATGTTCAAACTTTCCAGAAATTCGATACACTGGGGCATAAGGGAACCACTGCCCACGAGGCATTTCTTTTCGGGATTGTAGAGGAGTCCGTTTTCGTAAAGGACGGCATCGTTGTTCAGGACCTTGTATTTTCCGGGCGGCAGACCTGCCGCGCTGGATGCATCGCTGGTGACGATGATCCTGTCCGGCGTTTTGCACCGGATCATGCACTTGACCACATCGGCGGGCAGATGATGTCCGTCGGTGATGATCATGGCGGTGAGGTCATCGTTTGCGAGACCGGTCCAGATGGGGTTCCGGTGACGGTCGATGCTGTTGGGGATCCCGTTGCCGAGATGTGTCAGCAGGGTCGCTCCTGCTGCGGCGGCATTGACAACTGCGTCCCGGTCGGCGAGCTGATGTCCCAGAGAAACGGTGATCCCGAGATCTCTGGCGGCTCTGATCGTTTCCGATGCGCCCTGCCGTTCTGCGGCGACAGTCAGCAGACGGACCTTTCCTTCTGCGATATCGTACAGTTCTTTCAATGCTCCGGCAGACGGTGTCTGAACGGATGCGGGATCATGCGCGCCCACGGCACCCGGTTCCGGAGAGATGAAAGGACCTTCCAGATGGAAGCCGGGGATCTCATAAGTCAGACCTGCTTTTTCGATCGCCCGCAGCATGACAGGCAGATTTCTGCGGTAGAGTTCCACGGGGGAAGTGATCACTGTCGGGAGAAACCGGGTGACGCCCTTCCCCAGGATCTGTTCTGCGCAGCGGAGAAAACCGTCGGCAGTCATTTCAGGATCGGAAAAATCCAATCCGAATGCGCCGTTGAGTTGCAGATCAAAGCATTTCATCTTGCGCAGAAAGCCTTTGCGATGGGTGAAAGATCGGCTGCGGAATCCTGATCACAGAAGGTGTGGCAATCGGAATGCAGACGGATCACAGAGGCGGGATGCATGGGGCAGAGTTCGCCTTCGATGGTAATACGGACAGCGTATGCTTTGCGTGCATCGGGGACCGTGTTGATGATGGTCTTGCTCTTCATGATCTGACGGACAGCCATGGAGATCGCCTGCTTCGGCACATCGTCGATGGTGGGGAACCAGCCTTCGCCGAGCTGCTGTTTGCGGCAGACTTCATCCAGATTCACAACCAGATAGGCAGCTTCCGTTTCAAAGTCTGCCGGGGGATCGTTGAACGCAATGTGACCGTTTTCACCGATACCGATAAAGGCAACATCAATGGGATGTTTCGCAATGATCTCACCCAGTTCATCACAGGTCTTCTGGGGATCCGGCGCGCTGCCGTTCACAAAATATGCAGCCTTCAGCGGTGCAGGCAGATTGGCAATAAAACGTTCCTTGATGTATTTGCGGAAACTGGCAGGATGCGTTTCCGGCAGACCGACATATTCGTCAAGATGGAACATGGTGACCTTTGTCCAGTCGATCCCCTGTTCTGCCACCAGCGTCTGCAGCATTTCAAACTGACTTGCACCTGTGGCAATGATGATGTTTGCGAAACCGTTTTCAGCAATTGCGGCACGGATCTTTTCGGCACCGAGTTTACCGGCGGCAACGCCGCATGCAGCTTTGTCTGCATAGATGTTCAGACTGCTCATCTTTGTTCTCCTGTTGTTTTCAACACAGATTTTATAAAGTAGAAAAAAATCGATATGTTAAGATAATTCCTCAATTACCGATGTCAAGCCGTTTTTGCGTTTTTTCAGCCTTTTTTTTGGGCGGGGACTTGATTTTCCATCCGGTCACGGTATAGTTAGGCTTGATCCCGGAAACAACCGCAAAAAAAACAAAAGGGAGCTGATTATGGCTATCGTACGCGAACGCTTGACCGACAATAACAAAAAACTGCCGTCCCAGTGGAAAGACCGCTTCATCTATAATATGCTGGGGCTTTTCGCCGGAATGCTCGGGATCCATAACTTTTATCTGCGCAGATATATTCCCGCCATCGTGCAGATCCTCATGAGCATCACATGGATCACCGCCGTATCCGTCACATGCGCCACCCGGGAAATGGCACAACTGATGCTGCTCATCGCATTTACAGTATTCTCCGCAGAAGTGATCTGGATCACACTGGAACTGTTCCTCGTCAAAAGGGAACCGGACGGCGATGCCATGGAAGACGGCGCACGCCCCGTCCGCATTATGCTGATCATCGTCTTCTGGATCGCATTCATTATCCTGCCCCTGCTCTTCTCCCTGATGATGAAAGGTACTTCCGTGATCACCGATCCCATCGAAGAACGGCTGGATGCACAAACATACGATCCCGGAAACGGGAAATAATAACACGGCGGCGGGCGGCTCCCATGCGTCTGCCCCCGCAGACGCATAACGGCTGACACCGGAAACAAAAAAACAGGCAGACTCCGCTTCGGGGTCTGCCTGTTTTTTCTTACTGTTTCCGTGGTCAGCTGTTGCGCGGTTTACCGCGCGGGAGCCGCCCGCCGCCGTGTTCAATCCTTCATGACTTCTGCGGCGACAGCGCCATCGGAAAGGACTTTTCTCATAATGACTTTCACGAGGGATCTGTCCGGCAGGTCTGCGCCGGCGAACCGTGTTTTGATATAATTTCCGGACCACCCTTCGCAGACACCGTTATGGCGTCTGGATTCCAGCAGGACAGTTTCGTTCTGTCCGATCATATCATTGACGAACGCCTTTGAGGATGCGGCTTTGATTTCTCTGATGCGTTCCAGCCGTGCATCCAGTTCGGGACCGGTGACTCTGCCGGGCATATTTTCAGCCGGCGTACCTTTTCTGGGCGAGAAGGGGAACACGTGAATATTTGCGAAGCCGATTTTTTCCAGGAAGGCGCATGTTTCTTTGAAATTTGCGGCAGTTTCGCCGGGGAATCCAACGATCAGATCGGTTCCGATATGGATATGGGGGATTTCTTTTCTTGCCATTTCCACGAACCCTGCATATTCTGCGGCGGTATATTTTCTGCCCATGGCTTTCAGGATCTCGTCGCTGCCGTTCTGCAGGGGCAGATGAAGGAACGCGCAAATGCGGTCGCTGTGGCGTTTCATGCACCGGATCAGTTCGGGCAGGATAGGTCCGGGTTCTGTGGAGCTGAGGCGGATCCTGTAATTTCCGGGGATCTCCAGCAGCCGTTCGATAAGTCCCACCAGATCGGTCCCGCCACAGTTGTAGTTACAGATATTGACGCCGGAGAGGACGATCTCCCCGAAGCCTGCTTCTGCCAGCTGACGGAAATCGTTCACAGTTTCTTCCAGATCTCTGGACCGTTCTTTTCCGCGCGCGTACGGCACGATGCAGTAGGTACAGAAATTTTCGCATCCCTCCTGGATCTTCAGGATCGCCCTTGACTTGAAGGGGAAGAATGTTTCCGCCTGTTCCCGGAACACGGGATCGAAATCTTTTGATTTATGATCGCCTGTTGCGGTATCGGGCGTCAGGTACGCCAGATAGCGCGGCAGGATATGTTCGATCTCTTTTTTCTGTTCATTGGTAAGGACGAGGTCACAATCATCCAGTTTATTCAATTCTTTGTAATCCACATCGGCAGAGCAGCCGGTCATCACGATAAACGACTGTGGATTTTCGCCGCGGATGGCTTTCAATGCCTGCCGTGATTTTTTTGCTGCCACCGCCGTTACGGCGCAGGAATTCACCACGATCAGATTGGGGCTGGAGGGTGCATCTGTGGAAACGATCTCAAAACCGATCCGGCGGAGACGGTCGCTCAACAACGCACTGTCTGCCTGATTCAGGCGGCAACCGAGTGTCATCAGTGCCGCAGTCTTCTTTGCTGTCATTCTTGCTGTATCCTAAGATGTTGCAGTTTAGGAATATTTTTCCAGTTCAGCGGATCTGTCCGCTGCCATAGATCTTGTATTTGTAGGATGTCAGTTCCCGCAATCCCATAGGTCCGCGGGCGTGGAGTTTATCCGTACTGATCCCGATTTCCGCTCCCATTCCGAACTCACCGCCATCCGTGAAACGGGTCGATGCATTCAGATAAACGGAGGAGGAATCCACATGGTTGAGGAAATATTCACCGGCGGCACGATCGGCAGTGACGATAGCGTCGCTGTGACCGGAGCCGTACCGGTTGATATGGGCGGCGGCTTCTTCCACAGATGCAACGGTCCTGACCGCCAGCACCAGAGAAAGGTATTCCGCATAGTAATCATCTTCAGTGGCACATTTCACATCCGGAACGATGGCACGGAACGCATCATCTGCCCGGAGTTCCACGCCTTTTTCCGCCATCAGCGCAGCGAAACGGGGTGCAAAATCTGCCAGAACATCCTGATGGATCAGCACAGTTTCCACCGCATTGCAGACGCCCGGACGCTGACATTTTCCGTTTTCCACGATCCGCAGCGCCATATCCAGATCCGCCGCCTTGTCCACATAAACATGGCAGACACCTTTGTAATGTTTGATCACCGGAATGGTGGACTGCTCCACAACAGCCCGGATCAACCGTTCACCGCCGCGGGGGATCACAAGGTCGATATATGCATCCATTTTCAGCATCACCGACACCGCTTCGTGTTCCGTGCGCGGGATCAACTGGACAGCGCCTTCGGGCATACCGGCAGCGATACCTGCGGCAGAAATACATTCCGCCAGAGCCAGATTGGAGCGGATGGCTTCAGAGCCGCCGCGGAGGATCACAGCGTTGCCGGATTTCAGACAGAGCCCCGCCGCATCGACCGTCACATTGGGACGGGATTCAAAGATAAAACCGATCACGCCGATGGGCACGGAAACTTTGTCGATCCGGATCCCGTTGGGGCGTTCTGTGGAGGAAAGAACATGTCCCACAGGATCTTCCAGCGTTGTCACATAGCGGAGCGCATCGGCAATGGCACCGATCCGTTCCGGGGTCAGTTCCAGACGGTCCAGCATGGCGGCGGACATTCCTTTTTCGCGGCCGCGCGCCATATCGTCGGCATTTGCGGCAAGGATGGGTCCGTGATTGCGGTCAAGTGCATCAGCCATCGCGAGGAGCCAGCTGTTTTTTGTATCTGCATCCGTATTGGCGATGATACCGGCTGCTTTTTTTGCCAGTTCACCGATTTTCGTCATTTCATTTTTCAGATCGTCCATCATTTTTTTGAACCTTTTTTATATGTTCGATGAAGTATCGACTAAAATATATTCCATACCGAAAAAAAATCAACTTGAAAATCAAGTTTTCACAAGAAAAAATATACAGCGGCAGCCGGAACAACACCTGACACCTTGAAAACGGTGTCTCTGTGTGATATATTAAAAGCCGCAAAACCGTTCATAAAAATGTATTACCGGAGTCCGTCATGACAAATTCCGTCAACCGAGCCGAACGCGTGCGGGTGCTGTTTTCTTCCTTTTTCAAGATCTCTGCCATTGCAGTCGGCGGCGGTCTGACCATGCTGCCGCTGATCGAAGCGGAATTTGTAGAAAAACGAAAATGGATCGACCATCAGGAAATGGTGGACTGCGTGGCGGTGGTCCAATCCATGCCGGGGATCATCGGCTGCAATATTTCCGTTGCGCTGGGTTACCGCATTGCGGGGATCCCGGGAATGCTTTCCGCCACATTGGGGATCGTGCTGCCGCCATTTCTGGCGATCCTGGTGATCGGTTTGAGTTTTCTGAATCTCGGCGGCAATACGTGGATCGATCACGCATTTCTCAGCGTCCGTGCGGCAATCTGCGCACTGCTCCTGCTGGCGGCGGTGAAAATGGGAAAAAATATTCTGAAGACCCCCTTCCCCATCATTCTTGCGGTGATCTCCTTCTGCATCCTCACGCTGATGCCGAAAATCAATGCGATCTGGGTGATCCTCGGAGCCGCGGCAGTCGGGCTGATCCGTTATTTCATCACAGGGGGTAAAAAATGAGCGGTCTCTTTTATCTTTACTTTCTGTTTGCCAAAATCGCCCTGTTCACATTCGGCGGCGGTTACGCGATGATCCCCCTGTTCCAGAGCGAACTCGTGGAAAAAAATGCACTGCTCACCCCCGAAGAATTTGCCAATATGGTGGCTCTGGCGCAAATGACGCCCGGACCTGTGGGCATGAACGCCGCAACCTATATCGGCTGTCAGCAGGGCATGGAATGGGGCGGGATCCCCGGCGGGATCCTCGGAGCGACGCTCTCCACGCTGGGGATCGTGACGCCCTCCCTGATCCTGATGACCATTTCCGCCATGTTCCTGTTGGCGTTCAAGACAAACCCTTATGTCCGCGCCGTTCTGGAAGGGATCCGTCCGGCAACCATCGGGCTGATCGCGGCGGCGGTGATCTTTTTCGCCAACATTTCTCTGTTCACGGCACCGCTGAAAAATCTCTGGGAGGGCGGCGGTTTCGGTTTCTGCTGGCAGGGATGCGTGATCTTTGCCGCGGTGATGATCGTTCAGATCAAGTGGAAGATCAATCTTTTTTACATTCTCATCGCCTCTGTGATCCTCGGAATGATCCTGTTTCTTTTCTGACAGGGTTGAAATCCGTATTTTTCTGATGTATATTACAGAATCAGAAAAATGAACAACGCTGCATCTGCAGCAGGAAAGGATGCCTTGAAAATGGAACTGGATGATCTCAGAAAAAAGATCGATTCCGTTGATGAAAAGATCGTTGAACTTCTCAATGAACGCTACAATACCGTGATCGAGATCGGTACCTGGAAGAAAAACAAGACCAGCACGATCTATGTTCCGGAACGGGAAAAAGCCGTGCTGGAACGCCTGACCGGGATCAATAAAGGACCGATGAGCGCAGGGACGCTCCGCGCCATCTACCGCGAGATCATGAGCGGCGCATTGTCGCTGGAATATCCCCTGCGTGTGGCATATCTGGGGCCGGAAGCGACCTTCACCCACCTTGCCGCCATGTCCAAATTCGGACGCAGTGTCGGTTACATTGCAAAATCCAATACCGCCGAGATCTTCCGTGATGTCTGCGAAGGCAAAGTGGATTACGGCTGTGTGCCGGTGGAAAATTCCACGGAAGGCGTTGTCAATAATACGCTGGATATGTTCGTCGGTACAGATGATGTGATGGTCTGCGCGGAAATCAATATGCGGATCCATCATTCCCTGCTCTCCAACTGCGCCCAGTCCGGCATCCGTAAGATCTATGCTCACGCTCAGACGCTTTCCCAGTGCAGATGTTGGCTGGAAGAAAATTTCCGTTCCGTGGAACTGGTGGAAACATCTTCCAACACAAAAGCGGCGGAATTTGCGGCAAAAGAAGAAAATGCGGCAGCCATCGCCTCCACACTGGCGGCGGAAGTGTACGGTCTGAACATCCTCTGCGAACGGATCGAAGACAATGTCAACAACACCACCCGTTTCCTTGTCATTTCCAGAAAGAAAGATTTCTCCAAAAAGACCGGCAACGACAAGACCAGCGTCTGTTTCTCCATCAAGGACCGCGTCGGCGCGCTTTACGATTGTCTGCTGCCGTTCAAGGAACACGAACTGACTCTTTCCATGATCGAAAGCCGTCCGTCCAAACAGAAAAACTGGGAATATGTGTTCTTCATCGACCTGCTCGGCCACATTGAAGATCCCCAGGTAAGCGGCGCACTGGAACAGCTCCGGCAGATGACCGGCGAAATGCGGATCCTCGGCAGTTATCCCAAAGGACTCGAAGCTGAAAAATAAGAAGAAGGATGCAGTATCATGGCTGAAGGACCCGTTTTGAAATTGCTCTTCGTGGGCGATGTCGTCGGAAAAGGCGGCAGACGCGCTGTTAAAGATCTGCTGCCGAAACTGAAAAAAGAATACGGCTGCACCTTCGCCATCGTCAATGCGGAAAATGCCGCTGCCGGTGCAGGACTCTCCGCAAGCTGTATCGATGAAATGAAAGAGGCGGCAGATGTCTTCACCACCGGCGATCACGTCTGGGATCAGAAAGCATTTGAAGACGAGATCCGCAGATACAAAAATGTTCTGCGTCCCGCCAATTTCTGCGATCTTCAGCCGGGTGCCGGATGGGGCAGATTCCAGAATCCCGCAGGCGGGGAAGTCGCCGTGATCTCCCTGCTGGGCAAAGTCTTCATGAAAGACAGCGCATACAATCCTTTTGAAACCGTGGAAAAGATATTGACAAAGATCCCCGTCACCTGCAGGTGCATCGTCGTGGATTTTCACGCAGAAGCCACCAGCGAAAAACTGGCAATGGGCTGGTTCCTCAATGGAAAAGTCACCGCAGTTATCGGTACTCATACCCATGTTCAGACCGCTGACGGCAGGATCCTTCCCGGTGGGACCGCCCTGCTGACCGATGTGGGGATGGTGGGCGGAAACGATTCCATTCTCGGCAGAGATATTGATGCCGTGATCCGGAAATTCCGTACAGGAATGCCCACAAAACTGAGCGTCATTGAAGACAATATCCGGCTGGACGGCTGCGTTGTTTCCTATGAACTGAATACGGGAAAAGCTGTGGAGATCCGGGCGTTTTCCAAAATCTATAATCCCAATGAAACGGAGTTCTGAATCATGAGCATCATCCACCCCATCGATTGGAAAAGAGTCGATATCCTGATTGATCTGGCACTGGAAGAGGACCTGGGCGAAAATGGCGATATCACGACCAACTCCGTGATCCCCGCCGACCTTCAGGCAAAAGCCGTCCTGCTGGCAAAACAGGATCTCGTCTGCGCCGGAATGCCCGTGGCAGAACGGCTGTTCAAACGCATCGATCCCGGTATCAGATTCAAATCCCTGATCAACGACGGCGATTTCTGCACAAAAGGAACCATTATGGCAGAAATGTACGGTTCCGCCCGCGCACTCCTCACCGGCGAAAGAACCGCACTGAACTTTATCCAGAGACTCAGCGGCAGCGCAACAATGGCGCATAAATATCAGTCTCTCGCCGGAGATAAAGCCAAAATCCTCGATACAAGAAAAACAACACCCGGTTGGCGGAATCTGGAAAAATATGCCGTGTCCGTCGGCGGCGCATCCAATCACCGGATCGGTCTCTTCGACCGCGTTATGATCAAAGATAATCACCGGGAACTGGCAGGTCTGGAAGGAACCGGCGGCATCCTCCGCAGCGTTGAACGGGCAAGAAAAACCTTCCCCGGATTTGAAGTGGAAGTGGAAATCGATTCCCTCGCCGAACTGCAGGAAGCACTGGAAAGTAAAGCAGAATATATCCTGCTGGATAATATGTCAAACGAAGATATGGCGGAAGCCGTCCGCATCACCGCCGGCAGAGCAAAACTGGAAGCCAGCGGAAATGTCACCGAAACCAGAGTGCCGTCCATCGCAGAAACAGGTGTCGATTTCATCTCATCCGGCGCCCTGACACACTCCGTCAAGTCCGCTGATATCTCCCTCGATATCATCCTCGAATAAACCGCCCCGCCACCCCAAAGCGGGCGATCGCCGGTTACAAACCGGCACATGAAAAAAGTCCTGACGCTGCGGCTGCAGCGGCAGGACATTTTTTTATGTCAAGCCGGCGGGCTGCCGGCTTGGATCGCCCGCTTTGGGGTGGCGGGACTTTATTTTTTCTTCATGACGAATCCTTCGGCGTCGTCTTTATGGAGAGCCATACTGGTTTCCATGACTTTCACGCGGATAAGTCCGCCGAACGGGGCATGAGCTTCGATGAGCAGTTCGCTTCCGGGGACGAGTCCCACATCGGCGAATTTTTTACTGCCCCGTGTTTTGGGCATGACTTTAACGATTGTTGCGGTCGATCCGACGGGCAGATCAGCGAGGGTCACGATCGGTTCTGCGGATTCTTTTTTTTCTGTTCCGGCTTTCTTGCTGCCGGCATTTTTTTCTTTTGTCATCTGGTGTTACCGTAATGGATCCGGGACAGACGGTGATCGTGGTCTGTCCCGGAAATTTTTTATTGCTTACCGGTCACCATCGATCAGGAACTGGCGATAGCCGAAGGTATTGCTTTCACCGGCTTTTTCCAGTTTCTTTTCCAGTTTATCCAGCAATTCGGGACGGGGGAATTCGGGCATGATTTCCGCCACGACCAGCAGCTGGGATTTCTTGGTGGATTCGCTTTCTGTGGAGAACGCCCAGCCGAGAAGGGGAATATCCTTGAGGATGGGAACGCCGCCGGAAACGCGGATAACATCACGTTTTTCAAGACCGCCGATCACCAGTTTGGTACCGCTGTTGGAGATCATGAAATCGGTGTTGACGGATGCGCCCTGCTGGATGCGGGGATTGCCGTCAGAGGTATAACCGATGAGGGAGCTGTTGGTGATGTTCACCTTGATCGTTGTCGCCTTTTCGGAGACGGAGGGGGTCAGTTCCATTCTGAAGCCGAAGGAATCGGATGCTTCGGTCTGGATCTTTTTGCCGCCCTTGAAAGCGATGTCATTGCAAACCAGTTCGATCTCATCGGAGATCACACCGGCGATGGCTTTTTTGCCGACTTCACTGCCGCCGATCACAAAAGAAGCATCTGCATTTTTGTCGATGCGCAGCGTGTAGTTGTATTTGTTCTTGCTGCCGAGCTGGAGAACGGTCACGGCAGTATCAGCGGAAACGGTGATGGCTTTGCCGTGCATATCCGTACCGACGACTGTACCGGCTGCGACATCAACTTTTGCGTAATCTTCAATGGCGCCGAAATCAGTATCTTCCGTTGCTTTTGCGAGGAAGACCTGAGTCGTGCGTTCCATCACGCCGGTGGTATTGCTGCGGAGGGTCAGTTCTGCCGTGTGCATGACTTTTGCCTTACCTTTGCTGGTCAGGAAGTCGATGTACTTGGTATTCCATTTCGGATTGAACTTGAAGTAGCGGGTATCGCTCCAACCTGCCCCCTTCACCAGATCAACGCCGTTGTGATTGCGCATGAATCTGCCGCCGCCGCTGAAGAAATCAACGCCGTCATTGTTTTTCCATGCCTGGAAATCCATACCGAGTTTGGTATCGTTTTCAGCATAGATCTCATAAACGGTGATCTTTGCGCGGACTTCGGGATAAGGTCTGTCGTATTCCTTCAGGACCTTGGTGATGGTGTCGCGGGAGAAGGGAGTCGTCTTGAAGAACATCAGGTTCAGGGCATGGTCGCAAGTCACTGCGTCGTTGCCGCTGACGTTGTTCATCTGTTCATTGGCGATATCTGCGCCGATGGCAGTAACCATTTCCTTCAGTTCGCGGACGGAACGGTACATGGGATTGTAGGTATAGACCGGACGGCCGCTGACAGCCTGGATCTTGGGTCTGTCAAGTTCTTTGATGATGGTATCAAAACCCTGACCGGCAGGACTGTCTTCAAAACGGTAATCTTCTGCAGAGATCATGATGAAGGAAGTGCCGTCTGTGTAGCAGATGGGCTGGATATTGGTATCGCAATCATCCACTTTCCTGGTCTGAACGATCTGACGCAGATAGGTCTTGAGTTCGTAGGGGTTCGCATGTTTCAGACGGTAAACCTTGGTGATCACATTGGGGTCGGCATTATCGCGGACGAAATGGACCACATCGGTATCGGGTTTCACCGTCACGTTCAGGCGGGCGTCAATGCTGCTGTCCTTGTAAGGAGCGGCAGCACCGCCGGCAACGACATCGCCGGCAGCAAAGGAGAGGGCGGCAGCCGCAACAGCGGCAAACATTGTCTGATATTTCATGATATTCATCTCCGTTTTTTCGCTGTTATTGTTTTTTACCGCAGAGTTCGCTGAATTCCAGCATCATGCCGGTCTTCATATCTTCGTTGATGTTCACCGGAATGACTTTGGCTGTTACAAAGTAACGGGTCGTTTCGATGTTTTCGGTGGTGGTCCCGAAAATGTATTTCAGGATGGGCAGTTCGCAGAGAACCGGCACACCGATGGTCTGTTCAACTTTGCTGGTGCGTTCCCAGGATGCAAGAACTTTTTCCTGATTGAATGTGAGAGACGCATTGGCGTTGATCGCCGTTGTTTCTGCGATCTCGGCACCCATATTGTTGCGTTCCACCACATTGGAGCCGTTCAGGGAGTAGTCACTGCAAACGCCTTTGGGCGTGATCGTGGCATTCTTGAAAGCGGCTGTGAGAGAAGCATCGCCGCCGACGGAAACGGAACTGGCGTGGTCTTCATCTTTCAGGATGTTCTGATATTCGGGGGAGAAGGAAACTTCAAACACTTCACCCGGACGGTTGGTCAGCGTGACACTGGCAGTGCTGCTGATGATGGCTTTGCCGTTCTGCTGGAGAATACGGATGAAGCTCATATCAAAAGCGGGAGCCGTGTACATGCCGCCGAAACCATAGGAGAAGTTACCGGCAACATCCACACCGAGAGATGCGAGCTGTTCCACCATTTTTTCTGCAGCTTTCATGGTGAAGGCTTCGTAACCGACCTGGAAAATATCCATGCCGGGGCCGTTCTTCCACGCAAGATAGTCAACTCCGATGTCGCGCAGATCGCTGTCGCGCAGTTCATACACCTTGAGTTCCACGCGTGCCTGGGGTTCCGGACGGTCAAGAACAGCAAGATTCTGCTTGATCACACTCACGATCAGGGGCGTATCCTTGAAGTAGAACATCCCGGTTTCGGGGTCAAGCTTCACAACGCTGTCCTCGGAACTGCTGGAGATCTGACCTTCAGTGATCACATCTTTCATATTTTCAGTGGAACGGTATTTCGGCTTGTAGAAACCGATCTCGATACCGTCACCGGTAATGGAAGAACCATACTGATTTTCTTTGGACTTGTAGTCCAGTGTGGCAACAATGGCATCCACATATTCGATCATATTCACACCGGTGGAAACAACAAGCAACTGACGTTTGCCCGGGACGTCCACCAGCGGGGAAACGTGAGATTCACCGCAATAACGCACAACGGCATTCCGCACAAAAGGTGCCAGATCAGCAGCCTTGGTGTGCTTGAGAGTGTAGATCTTGGACGCCATGTTTTTCTGTGCGTCGTCCTCCACGAAAGTGATCTTCTGGACTTTTTCTTCCTGTGCGTATGCTGCGAAGGGCAGCACAGCGGCACCGGCAAGAACCATCGCAGCCAGACATTTCCGAAGCCATGGATTCATTTTCTTTTTTCTCCTCATAGAGTTAGTTAAGATTAATTTTTCGGCTCTTTCATTCCTTAATTTTTCTGCAGGATACCGAAAGAACCCTTGCCTTTTACAATACAATTTCAAAAAGATTTTTCAAGTTAGTTTTGACTAAACCTTGAAAAATTCCTTCTTTTCGCTCATTTTCTGAACCGGAATACGATCAGATTGCCAATCCTTCTGTCGGGTCAGCCCCCATTACAAGGTTCATACATTCCACTGCCGCGCCGGATGCGCCCTTCCCGAGATTGTCGTACCGGGCGATCAGGAGAATACGGTCCTCATTGCCCTCAACGGTGATCTGCATGGTATCCTTGCCGGAGAACGCATTGGCGGCAAAAAGTCCGCCTTCCGATGCATCTTCTGCATAAGTGACGATGGGTCCCTGATACAGATCGCGGTAAATGCTGCGGATATCAGCTGCGCCTGCCCCGTTTTTCAGATCTTCTCTGAAGACCGGCACAGTCACTTCCATACCGCTGTAAAAATCGGAAACGATGGGGCAGAACACCGGAGCGGTCGTCACGCCGGTGATCTTCACCATTTCTTTCAGGTGTTTGTGCTGCTGGGTAATGCCGTACTGACGGGGCGCGTCCAGCAGAACGGGGCGGTCGCCGGCTTCATATTCGGCGATCATTTTCTTTCCACCGCCGGAATAACCGGTAATGGAATGGCATGTGAGCCGCACATCGGGCGCCAGAAGCCCGGCGGCGATGAGGGGGCGTACCAGTGCAATAAATCCGCTGGCATGGCAGCCGGGAACGGCGATCCGTTTTGCGGAACGGACTTTATCCGCGAGCGCGGCATCCAGTTCGGGGAAACCGTATGCCCATCCGTCCAGAGTCCGGTGGGCGGTGGATGTATCAAGAACAGCCACATCGGGACTTTCGATGAGGCTGACAGATTCCCTTGCGGCATCATCCGGCAGACAGAGGAATGCGATATCGCAATTGTTGAGCATGATCCGGCGTTTTTCTGTATCCTTCCGGTCTTCATCGGAAAGAGTCAGCAGTTCGATCCCGGCGCGGTTTGAAAGCCGTTCATAAATACGCAGCCCGGTTGTTCCGGCGCGTCCGTCAATAAAAACCTTTTTCATCCTGTCAAATTTCCCGGATTTTATATTGGCAAAAAAAACGATCACATTCAATATACTTTACCACATATTTTTTTCAAGTTTCCGGATCATATTTCTGCATATTTTTTTCATCTTTTTTTATTTCTCTGCCAGACAGCGCGCACTGACATATATCCGCATATATTTTATACGGCGTCTTGCAATCGGGAAAGACCGTGCTATTTTAAAAGGAAATTTTTTCAGAAACACAATCATCAGGAGTCGCACATGCAGAAATTCTGGGCATCTGTTGCAATGATCCTTGCAACGGTTTTGTGGGGTGTTGCGTTTTCCGTCCAGCGCAGCGGAAATGACCACATGGAACCTATGTCATTCATCGCCATGCGGTCCATTACCGGCGTGGCGGCATTGTGTGTGATCATCATGGTCTTCGATCTTTTCCGGTACAAACGCGTCACCCTCTGGGGCAGTGCGAAAACGCCGCAGGAAAAACGGGATCTTCTTCTCGGCGGGTTCTGGTGCGGACTGGTTCTCACGGTTGCAAGTGCCTGTCAGCAGTATGGTTTGAAAGATGTTTCTGCGGGGAAAAGCGGTTTTCTCACGGCGCTGTATATTGTGATCGTGCCGCTGCTGGGACTCCTTTTCAAACGCAAAATGACGTGGCTTCTGTGGCTGGCGGTTGGTTTCGCGCTGGGGGGATCCTATCTTCTCTGCGGCGGGATCGGTAGTATCGGTACGGGGGAATGGTATGTCATCGCATGTGCCGTGATTTTTTCCGGACATATCATGGTAACGGATCTGTACGCACCGAAGTGCGACTGTATCCGCCTGTCCTGTCTGCAGTTTCTTACGGCAACGATCCTTGCCGGGGCGGCATCTCTTGTTCTCAACGATCCCTGGACGGCGGAGAATGTGCTGGGCGGTATGCCGTTCTGGCTGTTCTGCGGTCTCGGTTCCAGCGCCATTGCCTTCACGCTGCAGATCGTCTGCCAGAAATACCTGCATCCGGTCACGGCAACACTGCTGATGAGTCTGGAATCGGTTTTCGCCGTTGTGGGTGCGTGGCTGTTCCTGCATGAGATCCTGACCATCCGTGAACTTGCCGGATGCGCGGTGATCTTTATCGGTATCATCCTTGCCCAGCTCCCCGCAGCCACAAAAACAACAGTCCCGGCAAAAACAACACAGGCATAAAAACGGGATTGCGGAGAAAAATCTGCAAAATTTCCGGAGGCGGCAGTTGCAAACAGTTTTCACGATGTTATATTACATAGAAAATGACAGAGTGGAACTGTAAATTTCAGATGTAAAATATGAAAAAAAGCCTTGCACTTTTTTTGGGCGCGTTATCATTTCTTTTTGCTGCGATGCTGTCTGCGGAAGAAACATCGGAGCCGGTGTTCGGGACCGGTCAGACTCCCGAAGCGGCACTGGCGGATGCGAAACGGAATGTTATGATCCGGACACTGCTGAAGGGAGCGGAAAAAGAACGGGCTGTCATTGAAAAGACGGCGATCACACGGATCACGCCGGAATTTGTGACGGAATACGCAGACCTGATCACCGATTGTCAGGTCACAACAGAACTCCCGCCCTGCGAATCAGGTGGCGATCATATCGTCTCCATCTCCGCCACGGTCGATGAACAGAAACTGATGAACGCGCTGTTGTTTTTTGATCCGGAGCAGCCGCAGAAAATTCAGGTCCCCACCGGCGGATATTTTGAAAAAGAACGGGCGGAAATGACAGCGTACCTCCTGCGGCTCATGCAGGATTATATCAAGATCTGGACCATTACAGGACGCGAGATCCTGCCGACCGTGACCCGGAAAGGCGATCCGGAACTGAGCCTCAATTTCTGGATCCAGACCACGCCCCAGAAATACAATGCGTACCTTGAACATCTTGATTCATCCCTGCAGAAAGTGGGGATCGTTTCCGCGAAAGACGGGAACTGGGATACCCATATCGGTTTGCGGATCATTCCCGATCCCCCTGCCAACAAGATGAATCCGTGGAAATACTGGTGGATCCCCAGAGGTCAGATCATGCCCATCGAAAAAATCAAGGAAATGTTCAGCGAATATTATTTCCTGCTGGAGATCGAACTGCTGACAGACAGAAATGAAGTCGTCTGCAAAAAGATCATCTATACGAACCAGTACAAAAACAACATCCCCCTGCCCATGGCTCCGGGCGAGCTCCACCCCGGATTCCAGCTCGCTCCGCTGAACGAAAAATTCAACTACGACAAAACCACGCTCCGCTCCCGTTTCAACATCAAACTCACGGAACTGCCGCAGGATACGGCGATCGGCGCAATCAAAGAAATCAGAACACGCACCCGTTTCGTGCGGAGAAGTGCAGACGATACCGAACTGAAACAGCACCTTCAGGATGGCTTCACCATCTCCGGAGATTGGCTGAAACGTTGATTCACAGCACCGGGAAAGGCTATACAAAATCATGATGGAATTTACATTCTCCTGTCCGAATTGCGGTTTTTCCCTGCAGGCTGATGTCGACTGGATCGGCAGAAAAGCACAGTGCTGTCAGTGCGGCACAAAATTCATCATCCGTGATCCCGGCATAAAACCACCCGCACCGGAACCCGTGAAAACACCGGAACCCGTGAAAACACCGGAACCCGTGAAAACACCGGAACCCGTGAAAACACCGGAACCCGTAAAAGAGCCGGAACCCGTGAAAGTGCCGGAACCTGTAAAAGTGCCGGAACCTGTAAAAGTGCCGGAACCCGTAAAAACACCGGAACCCGTGAAAGAACCGGAACCCGTAAAAGAACCGGAACCCGTGAAAACACCGGAACCCGTGAAAGTGCCGGAACCCGTGAAAGTGCCGGAACCCGCACTTACTGAAAAAGATGTCGCCCCTGCCCTGCCGGATCAGGAACTGCAGGTCCGCAAGACCAACAAGCGGCTTCTGATTGCGATCCCGTTACTGGTGGCGGCGATCGCCGGAATGGCGGTCCTTCTCTTTTCAGTTTCCGGCTCCGGAAAGAAGGAAGATGCTCCGCAGCAACCCGCTCCGGAAGCTGTTGCACCGTCTGTCGCTTCATCACACTTATATTCCTATACGCCGGTGGCGGCAGCGGAAGAACAGGAGGAAGTGGTGCCGGACTTCACGCTGGAAGACGGGACGATCGAGCCGCAGAACCGGAGCAATATCCCCGATCCGGAACGGCAGAGATGTCTTTATCTTCTGAAACAGGCGGGTGCGGCGATCCTGGTCGAAACGCTGAAAAACGATAATCTTGTTCCGGTCGGTCTCAGCGCAGATTCCTGTGATCCGGAAGTTCAGTACGAGATCCAGTGTTCCGGAAAAAGTGCAGCATACCTGAAACAGAAACCCTATACGGCAATTCTCTTCTGTCCGGTCCACCACCTGCAGATCTATGCCAACGGAAAATGCGGTCTTGCCCCCTCCGGCAGGGCTCACGCCAAGTGATTTTCAAACACAGACATATTCCACAGATAAATTCAAACAAGAAGGAACTGATCAAAATGGCAAAAAAGACTCCTGAAAAACTCTATGACGGTCACATCCACATGCCGGTCCATAATGCGATCAACGGCGACATCACGAACCAGAAAGCCAATGCACTGGCATTTGCAGAACGGGCGAAACAGGCAAATGTTACCGGTGGTATGGTCATCAGTTATCCGCCGTTTGCTGTGGATTGTCAGGATAAAAAATTCGGCAACCGTCAGCGTATGGCGTCGGTGGTCGATTTCTGCTCCCATCTGAAAGATTATTATCCCTGCTACTGGATCAACCCCACTGCCCGTGATGCCTGCAAACAGGTTGCCGATGCGAAAGAAATGGGCATCCGCGCATTGAAAGTGATCTGCTCCACCCATTATCCGGCGGACGGTCTGGAGTGTTACCGTATGGCGGCACAGCTGGATCTGCCGATCCTGTTCCACTCCGGCTCGCTCTGGGACGACCGGGTCTCTGCGGACTTCAACCGCCCTGCGAACTGGGAATGTATGCTGGATGTTTACAATACCCGTTTCTGCCTTGCTCATATTTCATGGCCGTGGCAGTCTGAATGTCTGGCTCTCTTCGGAAAACTGAATCAGGCAAACTTCAGAAGAAATGACATCAAGTGCGATATTTATCTGGACTGCTCCCCCGGCACTCCGGAAATCGACCGCGAAGATATTTTCCGCCGCTTCGTTCTGCTGGGATACAGTCTGGAAAACAAACTGATCTGGGGCGTGGATTCCGGTGTGGATCATTACAGTGTGGATTACGCAAAATGGATCTACTCCTTCGATAAAAAGATGTTTGCCGATCTGCAGAAAAAATGGGGCAACTGGAAAGCCTTCCGCTGCGAAGGCAGTTTCATGGCTGCAGAAAAGAAAGCCGGCGGCGATGCGTTCGACTTCAAGACCATCTTTGAAAACGCCACGAAAAAGAATCTGCTCCGCTTCCTCGGTGAAAAAGTATGATTTCATTTCCAATCTCTGAAATGATGGATGCCGCAGAAAAACTCTGCGGCTTTTCTCAAGATGATCTTGCGGTCCTGAAACAGACGTTGGACAATATTGCAGCAAGCCCTGCTCTGCTGGACGCATTCTCGCAGATCCGGCAGAAATGTGTGATCGATCTGGAATTTGACGACCGTCCCGTATGCGCAGATGAAAATGGTCTGCAGCTGGCAGCGGCACTTTCCGCTGTCCGCAGTTCTGAAGCCCGTCTTGCTGCGGAAGGGCAGATCCCCATGGCATGCTTCTATGAAGCACTGCAGGATGTCCGGGTCTGGATGCACGATCATATCAACAATTTCGGATTTCCGGGTCTGGAATACGGCAACGGGTTCGCATGGATCGCGTTGCGGGTCCTTACCGGTGAAGTTCTGCGGTTCGGCAGACTGGAGTACAACAAAAGTCTGGCGTTTCCCGATCTGCTCATCTTCAAACACAAAAGAACCGGCGAACGGCAGATGATCCTGAACGGCGTTTATCCTTTTGATGCAAACGGCAGGATCACAGTTCCGGAAAATGCCGCATTCCGGAGTCATACTCCCTACGGGATCTTCAATTCCTATTTCGGCAACACGGTGGACCGCGACGGCAGAGTCAGCAGCACCTGTACGGAATTTGATCTCCGCAACGACTGGGAATGTGAACTGCGTCCCGGCGACGAAACGGTTTATATCCACATTCCCTCCGGCTGTCCGCTGTCCGGTTTTGAAGAATCGTTGAAGGCAATGAAAAAATATTATTTCAATCTGCCCGATTTTCATCCGAAGGCTGTGATCTGCGGCTCCTGGCTGTTCAGTCCGGTTCTGCCGGAAATTCTGCCGCCGGACTCCAATCTGTGCAGATTCCAGAAGATCGGCTGGTTGATCCCCTCCGCGTCTCCCGACAGCGATGCGCTCCGGCGTGTTTTCGGTGTCAAAGCGGAACTTCAGGGGGTTCATGCGGTGCCGTGGAAATCATCTCTCCAACAGAAGATCGGGGAACGGATCGCGCGCGGCGAAAAGATCCCCGGCGGCAGGATCGTCCTTTTCCCGGATGAGATCCCGGATTGATACGGTCAGAGATCCGTTGAAAGATCAAGGGGCGCAGAAGAAAATTCTGCGTCCTTTTTTCTGCCGTCGTCCTTTTTCAGATTCCGGATACTGCGTGCGGACAACTCGGCGATCTGTTTCAGGATCGACCGTTTTTCCGGATCATCATCATCCATATTTGCGGCATCGGCTCTCAACTCCGCCATGCGCACGTGACACTGTTCCGTCTGCAGGACCCGGATGCAATCGTCATAGATCTTTTTCCGGTGGAGTTCTTCATCGCTGACCGGTCCGTTTCCCTCATCCGCCTCATCATCATCTATAAAACCGAATTCCGCAAGGCGCGCTTCCAGACTCATTTCCGCGTTATCATCCGCCGCGGTTCCAGCGGAGACATCCGCCTGATCCCCGTCGTTTTCAGATACATCGGAACCGGTACCGGTGATCAGCGCGGAAATCCCGGCAAGATCTTCTCCGGTCTTGGAAAGTTCCATCATGATCACGGGGGCGGCATCCTGCCATTTTCCGCTCAATGTGGCTTGGATCGCCAGATCCACAGCCGTACCGATGAGGGAACCTTCGCACATGGATTCCTCAATATCGTGGGCAGCTGCCCGGGCAAGTTTTTCATCTTCCAGCAGCAGGGAAAGGAGCTGATAAAACGCCCCTTCAACAGCCTCGCTCCGCTTGGCAAAGGGAATTGTTTTCTCTGCAGTATCTTCTTTATTTTCAGCAACATTCTGTTCCCGGCGCAGATTCTCCCGTTCCGCATCACGGCGGTCACGGTAGGAACGCTGACGCTGGTCGCTGTCCACTTTTTTCTGAAGATCCATACGGAGGGCATCGGCGGGAAGATTCAATTTTTCCGCCAGCCAGCTCACATAAGTTTCGCGCGTTACGGAACTTTCCAGCAACCGGATACGCTCAAGGACTTTATCGGCGGCAACTGCTTTGCCTGCAGGAGATGCCAGATCAGCATTGGCGGACGCGTCAGCAAGGGCGAACTCAAAAAAGTCAACAGCCTCCGCAACGGCTCTCTGCACCGTTTCCGCGCCCTGATCTTTCAGGACTTCATCCGCGTCTTTTGCGTTCTGCCATGTCACGACTTTCACATTGAAACCGAGCGGCAGCAGGATCTCCGCATCGGCAAAGACCGCTTTTCTGCCCGCCGCATCGTTGTCGAGCGCCAACCGGACCTCGCCGGTATAGCGTTTCAGGATCGCCGCATGTTCCACACCGAATGCGGTTCCCTGCGCGGCGACAGCCATACTGCAGCCCGCACGGTGCATGGCGATAACGTCCAACTGCCCTTCACACAAAACGGCAAACTTTTTTTCAGCGATGGCAGTTCTGGCAAAATGCAGTGCGTAAAGGGTCCGGCTCTTCTTGAAAACAGGCGTTTCCGGACTGTTCACGTATTTCCAGCCTTTGGGGTCTTTCTCCACAGATCTGGCGCTGAACGCCACCACCCTGCCCTGCTCGTTCCAGATGGGAAACATCAGCCGGTTCCGGAACCGGTCGTAAATATGTCCGGACCGTTCCTCCTTCTCCGAAACGATACCGGAAAGGCGCAATTCTTCATCCGTATAGCCGTTCTTGTGGGCGAGATTGACTGCCGCATCCCACGAATCCGGCGCGGCTCCGATCTGAAAACGGTTCATAAATTCCGTGGCGATGCCGCGGGTGGAAAAGTATTGGCAGACAGTGGGAACGGCTCCGGTCGAAAGATTTTTTGCGTACCATGTTGCCAGTAATTCGTGAAGCGTGTAAAGACGCTCACGCAGATTATAATCTCCTGCATCCCCCTTCCCCCGGAAGGCAATACCACGCCCGGAAGTTTCATCCTCCGGGATCACGACACCGGCTTTCCGCGCCAGAAATTCCGCCGCATTCGGGAAGTCCAGTTTCTCCATTTCCATAATGAAAGTGAAGACATTGCCCCCTTTGCCGCAGCCGAAACATTTGTAGGATTGACGCGCCGGATTCACCGTAAAAGATGGTGTTTTTTCCTGATGGAAGGGACAACACGCCTTCCATGCCGTACCCGCCCGCTTCAGCGTCGGCACATAGGATTGGATGATATCCACAATGTCGGATCGCATGCGGATCTGATCCAGAATATCGTCCGGAATAAATCGGGGCATCAGCGGATTTCCTGAAGACGGCGCGTCACCTCAAGCCGGTCCGCTTCCAGACCCGGACGGTTGGCAGTAAGACGCAAATATTTTTCATAATGGCGGATCGCACTCTGACGCTGATCCGCAAGATAATCATGAACCACCGCAAGATTCAACTGGATCTCCGGCGAATCCGGATCGACTTTTTCCGCATTGCGGAACGCGGCAATGGCACGCACCGCATCACGGCGGATCGCAAAAAACAAGCCCAGTTCATTCATCACAAAAGGACTGTTTTTGAAGTGATCGGGAAACTGACGCCACAAAAGCGCACAATAAGTCTGGACATCGTTCTTGTTCAAACGGGCAGCCGTCTGCTCCAACAGAAGAAGCGTATTGATATCGTCAGGTTTCAACGACTGCGCTTTCTTCAGAAAAGAATACGCCCCTTCGTATCTGCCGCGCTGATACAACATCCTGCCGACCGTGTACTGCGCCATAAAAGATTTTTCGTCCGCCGCCGCTTTCCGGATCGTTTCAAACGCATCGTCTTCGTACCCGTTGTTCTCCTGCGCCAACGACAGCATGATCAGAACCGATGTATCGTCCGGACGGATCTTTTCCGCCATCTGTGCGAGATCAAGAGCCCGCTTCCAGGAATTGGACGCCGCCGCCTCATACGCCTGTTCCAATAATTTTTCAGGCGGTGAAGACGACTCTTTCGCACAGGAAACTGCAAAAATGCAAAAGATGCCGGATAAAAGGATGTGAAGCAGCAGACGCATAAAAAAAGCCTTATTTCGTTTCTTCACCGTTCCTGATGCGGACTTGGTTCTTTGCAAGTTCCACGATCTCAAGCAGTTTCTGATTCCGGACATCCGGCGGCAATTCATTGAACGCATCCAGAAGGATCTTCTGATCCGCATCCAGCTCGTAGCCTTTCCCGCCGCCGCCTTTGCTCTTCGGCATGTAAGAACGGATCAGAGGATGGATCTTTTCCCACGTATCACGCTGGATAGTAGCCGTTTCCTTCCGCATGTATTTAGAAATCGTGTTGGCACTGACATTGGCAAATCTGGCAAAATCAGCCACAGATTCAAACCCGTCTTCAATACAGCCATGCAGCGCGCGTACAATGTCATCAGTCAATTTCATCGGTCTTTTCCTCCTGTTCGGGTTTTTACAGTACTTTTAATGTAAAATACAATTTCTTTAAAAATATTCAAGTTCTTTTGCAAAAAAATAAAAGATTTGTTGCCGCACATGGCGCGCCCGGAGCGGCGCAGACAGCCCGCCAGGGCTGCCGCCTGTTTTTTCCCGGCAGCTCCCTGCCGGGAAAAAACAGGACGGTCCCGTCTGCCTGTGGCTGACGGGACCGCTGCGCCGCTCCGGGCGTACCATACAGAAGTTATCTGTACTGTTCTTACTGATTCGCGGTATGGACCGTGGGATCAGATCACGCGCATTTCAGTTTCGGCGTCGAAGACATGAGCGCGGCTCATCATGACGGCGAGGGTGAGTTCTTCGCCGACTTTGGTCTTACGGTGAGCGTCAACGCGTGCGATGCAGGAGGTATTGGTTCCGACATCGAGGTAGAGATATGTTTCTGCGCCCATGGGTTCCATGACTTCGATTTTTGCTTTGATGGTCACAGCGGAACCGTTCTGGTTTTCGGCGCGTTCGGAACCGATATCTTCCGGACGGACACCGAAGATCAGGGGCTTGTTGATATACTTCTCGATCTGGGGTCTCCATTCGGCGGGCATGGGGATCGCCATGGTACCGGCTTTGAAGATGAGGGTACCGTTTTCTTCCACGAGATCGCCGCGGAAAATGTTCATCGGGGGCGTACCGATAAAGCCGGCAACGAACACGTTGGCGGGGTTATCATAGATGCTCAGCGGGGTATCGACCTGCTGGATCAGACCGTCTTTCATCACGCAGATACGGTCGCCCATAGTCATAGCTTCGATCTGGTCGTGTGTCACGTAGATCATGGTCGTTTCCAGACGGGTATGGAGTTTGCTGATTTCCGCACGCATCTGCACGCGCATTTTCGCGTCGAGGTTGGACAGCGGTTCGTCGAAGAGGAACACTTCCGGTTTACGGACGATGGCACGGCCCACAGCCACACGCTGACGCTGACCGCCGGACAGGGCTTTGGGTTTTCTGTTCAGGTAGTCGTGGATACCGAGGATATCGGCAGCTTCTTTCACGCGTTTGTCAATATCTGCCTTGGGGAATTTCCGCAATTTCAGCCCGAATGCCAGGTTGTCATAAACGGTTTTGTGGGGATAGAGCGCGTAGTTCTGGAACACCATGGCGATGTCGCGGTCTTTCGGGGGAACATTGTTGACCACGCGGTCACCGATGCTGATCTTACCGTTGCTGATTTCTTCCAGACCCGCGATCATACGCAGGGTGGTCGATTTACCGCAACCGGAGGGACCGACAAGAACCATAAACTCTCTGTCATGAATCTCAAGTGAGATGTCGTTGACTGCTTTGACTCCGCCGTCATAGACCTTACTGACGCCATCAATCGTAACTTTTGCCATTTTTTCTTCCGTTTCTTTTCGTATATTAGTTTGTCATTTTTCTGCAATCATCAAGTACAATAACTCCTAAATGGTGATTTTTCCACCCCTTATCAGAAATTTTTTTCAATTTTTCCAATATGGGGAGATCTCACGCAGTCTTGCAATGACAGGCGGCAGGACTTCAAGCACTTTATCCACTTCCTCACCCGTGTTATACCGGGAGAAACTGAAGCGGATGGAACCGTGTGCCGCTGTGTAGGGAACACCCATCGCCCGCAGCACATGTGACGGCTCCAGACTGCCGGTGGTACAGGCACTGCCGCTGGATGCGCAGATATTGTGCATGTCCAGCAGCATCAGAATGGATTCCCCTTCGATGTACTCGAACGAAATATTTGCCGTATTGGGCAGACGGTGTTCCGGATCGCCGTTGATCCGTACTGCGGGGATCGTTTCCAGAACGCTCTGTTCCAGCCGGTCACGCAATGCTTTGACCCGTGTATTTTCCTCTTCGATACCGGCGAGAGCAAGTTCTGCGGCTTTGCCCAGTCCGATCACACTGGCAAGGTTTTCAGTACCGGCGCGTCTGCCGCGCTCCTGATGTCCGCCGATCACAAACGGATGAAAACGGACGCCCCGTTTCACGTACAGAGCGCCCACACCTTTCGGTGCATGGAATTTGTGACCGGAAAGACTCAGCATATCAATGGGCAATTCAGCCAGATCCATGGGGATCTTTCCGACCGCCTGAACTGCATCCGTATGGAACAGGGCTCCGGCTTTATGCGCGAGTTCGCCAAGTTCCGCCACGGGATAAATGTTACCCGTTTCGTTGTTCGCCCACATCACGGAAACAACGGCAGTTTCGGTATCGATCATTTCCCGGGCGCGTTCCATATCGAGACGCCCCTTTGCATCCACGGGGATCAGAGAAACTTTATAACCGCGACGCTCCAGATCACGCCCCAGATTCAGAACGGCGGGGTGTTCCACTTTGGACATCACGACTTTCCGCCGTTTCGGGCAGATGGAAAGCGCGCTCAGGATCGCCGAACTGTCACTCTCCGTACCGCAGGAAGTGAAAATGACTTCCGAATTCTGTGCGCCGAGGAGCGCTGCGAGTTTGCCCCGGGCGTCTTCGATCTTTGCAGCAAGTTGTCCGCCAAACCGGTGAATACTGGAGGGATTGCCGTAAAATTCCGTCAGATAGGGGATCATTTCCTGATAGACTTCAGGCGCGACACATGTGGTGGCGTTGTTGTCGAAATAAATGATATGATCGCTGTTCATTTCACATCCTCAACCGTCAGATCGTCGCAAATAAATTCCCGGAGTTTCGCTTCCACCAGTTTTTTCAGTGTCAGACTGGCGTTGGGACATGCCGCGCACATTCCCTTGAGGCGGACATGCACCGTTTTATTTTCCAGATCGATCAGTTCAATACTGCCGCCGTCACGCTCAAGCGCAGGTTTGATCTCTTTATCAATGACTTCCTGGACCCGCAGGATTTTTTTCACGAGAGAAAGATTTTCAAAAGCATCTTCCGTTTTTTCTTCCGTGCAGGTCTTGTTTTCCGACGCCCACATCTCATCCAGGATCTCCTGGATCAGATCCAGACACGTTCCGCAGGCGCCGCCCGCTTTGGTATATTCCGTGACCTCTTCAACAGTGTGGAGATTGTTGATCTTTGCGACTTTGCGGATCCGCGTATCCGTTACGCCGAAGCAATGGCAGATGATGCGTCCTTCGTGATCGTCATCCGCCACGATGTCCGCCACATCCTCGCCGTGCTTGCGTTTGTAGTCCACGATCGCCGCCTGCAACGCTTCCATGCCCATAACGGAACAGTGCATTTTTTCTTCCGGCAGTTCACCGAGAGCATCGGCAATGTCCCGGTTCGTGACTTTTGCGGCTTCGTCCAGCGTCATTCCCTTGACGATCTCCGTGAGGACGGAACTGGAAGCGATGGCACTCGCACAGCCGAACGTCTGAAATTTGATATCGCTGATCCGTTTTTCATCGTCCAGTTTCAGGGTGATCTTCAACGCGTCACCGCACGTCATATTGCCGACTTCCGCCTCCGCATCCGGGTTTTCGATCGCACCCACATTGCGGGGATTCATGAAGTGATCCATCACTTTGCCTGTATAATTCCACATGGCTCATGCTCCTTTCAAAAAATCTTTATTTTTTCATCATCCCATAATATAACACGCGCAACGCGCTTTTGCAAGAAGTCAGGACACGACAAAAGCAGATTTGTTCAGCAGAAACCGGAAAAAAGTTTTTGACAGATCTTCACCCTTTGACATCACAGCTCTGTCTAATGCAGAAGAACGCGACGGATTCACCAACGCGAAACAACTAAACAAGGAGGGATCAATTATGATCAACAAAGCCGTAAAAATGCTCTTTTCCACCGTTTTTGTACTCTTCGTTGCCGGATGCAGCACCTGCTGCGCCGCAGACTGCAAAACAAACGGAAAAACCGATGCCTGCAAACCTGACGCAAAAGCACAATGCACCTGCCCCGTTATCATGGTGACCGGCGAAGAGGAAGCCGGTGACGGAAACTGTACCGTCTGCACCGTCTGGTGTGAAGCATACAGTCCCTGCATGAACGCCATCGCCGCATGCCCCGCACAGTCCGGAAAGACTCTGGAGAAAGCACCACTGTGCGATAAATGCAAAGAAGTGATCATGCAGCACGCCGAAGCCCGCAAACAGTGCGGCGTCTGCGGAAAAGATGATAAACCCTGCGCCGCATGCAAAGACAAGATGATGAAAACAAAAGTCTGTCAGCTTATGACAAAAGGCTCCATGAAAGCCAATATGAACTGCAAGGCGTGTCATGCAAAAGCTGCCGCTGACGCCAAAGCCGCTGCCGCAAACTGCAATGTGCCGGTCATCGTCGTCACGGAAGAAGAAGATGTCATCACCGTGACACCGGTCAATGACAACGCTGCCAAGACGCAGACTCCGGCAAAGCCTGAACAGAAAAAAGCCGATCCCGCACCCGCAAAATAACGCAGGATCCGTCAGAAAGATTTCTCAGCCGGACGGTGCTGTCTGTTGATCGGAGGGGGCAACAGCGGATCGTCCGGCTCCTTTTTTGTACCGGGTGCCGCGCCCCCTGTCCGCCCCGGATCTGTGTTCAAACGATGGTATAACCGCCGTCAGCCATCAAAGTCGTACCGCAGACATATCCGGCTTCATCATCTGCCAGAAATCGGACAACGTTAGCGATCTCCTCCGGCGTTCCGAACCGCTTCATGGGCTGGAGTGCGAGGAAGGACGCCATACCGGCAGCCTCATCGCCGGTATCTCTTGCACCGTCGTGAAGTCCGGGCGTATCGGTCGTTCCGGGCGCGACAGCGTTGACGCGGATCTTATGGGGCAGCAGAGCGATGGCTGCCGCGCGCGTCATGGCGCTGATCGCGCCTTTGCTGGCATGATACGCCAGATATCCGGGTGATCCGACCACGGCGAATGTGGATGAAAAATTCACAAATGCGCCATGGATATTGTGTTCGATCATATACTTTGCACCTTCCCGCAGAAAGAGAAAAGTCCCGGTCAGATTGATATTCATGACCCGTTCAAACTCGGCGGTGGAGGTCTCAAGCAGCGGTTTATTCAACTGTGATGCGGCATCGTTCACGATGATGTCGATCCTTCCGGTCAACCTGTCTGCGGTTTCGAGAACGGCTTTCACATCGTCCTCGCGCCCAACATCACAACGGACAAATTGCACGGAGTCACCCAGTTCTTCAGCGAGCCGGACACCGTTTTCTGTATCCAGATCAGCAATCAGGACATAAGCACCGTCAGCGGCAAAACGCCGGACGATCGCCGCACCGATCCCTTTCGCGCCACCGGTAACGACAGCTGTTTTTCCTTTGATGCTGCCCATTGTTCACTCCGATTTGTAACCGTATTTGATCTGCAGTTCACTCTGGCGGGTGTAGCCGTACTTTTCACAGATGATGTTGTCGCGCCCGCTGTCCCGGATATCCCATTGTGTAAGGATGAACGATGCGGCAAGCTCCTGCCATTTTGAAATATCCGGGGTATCCAGTCCCAGCAGCGTGCCGTGGTCGCCGTGAGGGAAAATGTGAAGTTCGCAGGGGCGGTCCGCACGGCGCATGGCAACAGCGAAATCGATGGCATTCTGATACGGCACCGCAGAATCTTCAAACGTATGCCAGATGAAAGCCGGAGGCGTGTGTGCGCCAACCTGATCCGGCAGATTGCAGAGCGCAGTCAGAGCCGCATCATCACCGCAGAGATTGATCCGGGTGCCTGCGTGACTCCACGGTGCAAAACTCAGAACAGCATAGGAAAGGATCATGGCATCCGCATCGCCGCGCATGGCATCGATCTCATCCTGAAACACCGACGGCACATGGGCAGTGATCGTCCCCATACACCCGGCAAGATGTCCGCCTGCAGAAAATCCGCAAACCGCGATCCGGTCCGTGATCACGCCCCATTCTGCGGCACGGTAACGGATCAGCCGCAACGCACGCATGGCATCCTGCTGCGGTTCGGGGAAACGGTGCGGAGCAACACGGTACTCCAGAACAAATGCGTGAAAACCAAGTTCATTGAAACGGCGGGCAATCGCTTCGCCTTCCGTCCGTTCACAAACATTTACGTAACCGCCGCCGGGGATCACAAGGATCGTCGGGCGGACGCCGTCAAGGGTGTAAGGCGTTAAAAAAGAATGTCCCTCAAAAAGATCAATGCTGTTCTCTTTTCTCATAATGAAAAAATTCTCCGATCGTTTGTTGAAAATAAAAAAACTCCGGTAAACAATAGCACAGCTTCAACCGTTTTCAAGACGGATACCGGAAAAATACTGCCGGAAACAGATGCGTGTACGCCCGGGGCGCGATCCCCGGCGGCTGCACAGCATGCCGCCGGCGCCGCCTTTTCGCGCGTGCTGCAGCACGCGCAAAAAGCGGAAAACCCGTTTTTTTCCGCGAAGGCGAAAAAAACGGGTTAGGATCGCGCCCCCGGGCGGGGGCTTACGGATACGCCGGTGCGTGTTGAATGTTATTCAACGACCACAGCGACTTTGATACCCTTCATCTGGACGTTTGTTTCCAGAGCTTCCTGGATCTTGGACAGGGGGTAGTGATGGGTAACGAGTTCTTCCACGGGCAGACCGATACCTTTGGCGCGCTGGAGGAACGCGAACGTCGTGGGATAATTCTGGGGCGTATAGACCCAGGAACCGACCAGAGCGATTTCCTTGTTGCAGATATCGTAGTGGTGGTTGATGGCACATTCGCCGCCGTCCATGAAGAAACCGACTTCGCACATACCGCCGCCGCGACGGACCATCTTCCATGCGTTCTTTGCGGCAGCAGCCACGCCGGTGCACTGGATGAGGAATTCAGCGCCGAGACCATCGGTAACGGCTTTGATGTCAGCGAGCTGATCATCGAAGCTCTTGTAGTTCATGAAGTTGAAGGTATGGGTCGCGCCGAAGCGTTTGGCAAATTCCAGACGGTTGTCGTTGCCGTCCACTGCGATGATATTTTCGATACCGAGTGTACGGAGAACAGCCATGACCATCAAACCGATGGGACCGCAGCCCTGAACGAGAACTTTGGTATCGAAACGGAGCAGACCGGTCAGTTTGGCGCGTTCCACAGCGTGGATCGCAACAGCTGCGGGTTCAACGAGCATACGCTGATCGAGGGTCATACCGTTGACTTTGAACACGGTGGAGTTTTTGCGGATCACGAGATATTCGGCGAAATAGCCGTTGAAGTGGATATCATCATCCGGATTCAGACCGTAGATACCGGATTTTTCGCAGAGATTGGTGCGTTCCGGCGTATTGCGGCAGGCATTACATTCGCCGCAGGGGATGATGCAGGTAACGATCATATCGCCGATATTCAGCGGTGCGCCGGTGAAGTCGGTCTTGATATTTTTGCCCATTTTGACAACGATACCGGAACCTTCATGACCGAGGACGGTGGGGCAGAGACCGAAGGGGTCCCGTTTGTATTCGTGACCATCGGTACCGCAGACGCCGCAGCCTTCGACTTTGACGAGCATTTCATCATCACCGATTTCGGGGATGGGATATTCACGGATCTCAAATTTACCCGGTTCGACAAGAACCGCCGCCTTTGCTGTTTTGGGGATCTCGAATGACATGATTCTCTCCATGTGTTTAATGTTTGATTTGTGTAATAAAAAAAGGTCGTCTTCCATATTCTAATACGGTTTTCTGCCGTTTTCAAGCAAAATTTACATTATTTTCATGTTTTTTTATTGCGGGCGGGATTGAAAACAGACAGCAGATGTGCCATATTACGGTCAGACGGCTCTGCCGTTCACGGCAAAAAATTACCATACAACAAATACCAACAGATAATTTGGAGAACCAAGAGCATGAGCAACGTTGAAACACGCCTCGTCAGTTCACTTGCCAAGATCTTCCACAATGAAGATGTGTCGTCCCATCCGAAATTCAAAAGTGCCTCCGTCCTGCGCGGAGAACGCTTCAGTTTCCAGCTTGCTTACAAGTTTGCGAAAGACTGGGGCGGAGAGATCTCTGTTGATGTGGAATCGCCGCTGAAGAAAAATATTTTTCTCCGCCGTGTGGAACCGACACCCGTCAAACACGCCTCCTACTTCTTTGACGATGACGTGCTGAGCAAAGAGCCGGGGCTCTTCCCGGATGTTCTCTATGACTGCAACGGTAAAAATTTCCGGATCGCGCCCAATCAGTGGCGTACCATCTGGGTCACGGTGGACATCCCCAAAAACTGCAAGCCGGGCAAATATGAGATCACGCCCCTGATCGTCAAACAGAATCCGGACGGCGAGGTCACGGTCGGACGGGAAACATTCACACTGGAAGTGCTGGATGCCGTTCTGCCGGAACAGGAACTGATCGTGACCCACTGGTTCCATGCGGACTGTATCGCAGTTCAGTACAATGTTCCGGTTTTCAGTGAAGAACACTGGGCTTTGCTTGACAAATATTTCAAAAGTTTTGCAGAACACGGCAGCAATATGCTGCTCACGCCGGTCTTCACACCGCCGCTGGATACAGCTGTCGGCGGGGAACGCCCCACGACTCAGCTGATCAAAGTCAAAGTGGAAAAAGGCGGAAAATACAAATTTGATTTTACGCAGCTTGACCGCTGGATCAAACTGGCAAAGAAACACGGCATCAAATATTTCGAGATCTCCCACCTGTTCACCCAGTGGGGCGCAAAGTTCTGTCCGAAAATCGTGGCGGATGTGAACGGCGTGGAAAAACGGATCTTCGGCTGGGATGTGGCGTCCGATTCCAAAAAATACGCCGGGTTCCTGAACGCATTTCTGCCGGAACTGGTCAAGTTCCTGAAGAAAAGAAAAATGCAGGACTGCACCTATTTCCATTGTTCCGATGAACCCCATATCGACCACATGGAGATGTATAAGAAAGCCGTTACCCTGCTGCGGAAACATACGGAAGGCTTCAAGATCTGTGATGCACTTTCCAATATCGAATTTTACAAATCCGGGCTTGTCAGCACGCCGATCCCCGCGGAAGATCATATCGAACCCTTTGTGGAAGCGGGCGTGAAACCGCTGTGGACTTACTACTGCTGCGGACAAGTCAATCAGGTCAGCAACCGTTTCCTGTATATGCCCTCCTCCCGGAACCGTATTCTGGGGTATCTGCTTTACCGTTACGACATTGCAGGGTTCCTGCAGTGGGGCTTCAATTTCTGGTACAGCGTCCACTCCCTCTATCCGGTGGACGTGTTCAATGATCCCAGTTCCGATTATACCTTCCCCGCCGGTGACGGCTTTATGGTTTATCCGGGCAAGGACGGCAATCCGGTGGAATCCATTCACTCCGAAGTGTTTTTTGAAGGGATCCAGGATCTCCGCGCATTGCGTCTGCTGGAAAATCTGATCGGCAGAGAAAAAATCGTTGCCATGCTGGACAAACTTTCCCCGGACGGCAGAATGACGATGAAAGCCTATCCCCGCGGCGAAGAAACGATGTTGAAACTCCGCAAGAAGATCAACGACCTGATCAAGAAGAATATATAAGCAACAACACATAAGGAGACAGAACACACATGAGGAAGTTTCTTCTCACACTGGCGGTGCTGCTGCTGACAACTGTCAGTTATGCGGCAGCAAAAGGACCGTATCTGTTCCAGAACGGGGATGCCCTCTGGAAAGTAACCTGCCGCACCCAGGAAGACCTGGACGATCCCACGATCCGTTATGCAGCAAAAGAACTGATCCGTACACTGAAAATCGTATCCAGAGCCAAGAAACTGGATGGCGCAGATAATGCCAATCTGGTGACACTCTGTCTCGGTGTGGATTCCAAACTGAAGGAAGAAGAGATCTCCATCATCTACGACGGGGAAAAAGTTCAGTTCTCCGGCGGGTCCCCCATTGCTACGATCCATGCGGTTTACTACTTTCTCCAGAAGGAACTCGGTGCCCGTTGGCTCTGGCCCGGAGAAGACGGGGAATTCATTCCGCAACGCGACAGTTATCAGGTCCCCGCCGATCTGAACATCCGTTTTGTGCCGTCCATCCGCTACCGTGGTTTCCACATGTGCGGTGACTGGTACAAGGTGAACGATTTCCGCGACTGGATGGTGCGCAACTTCATCAACATCCACCGTCACGGGACCAGCTTCAAAGATGATGTCCGTTACATCCGGATGTGGTCGTCCCACAACGTGCATCTTCCCTCTGTTTCCGTTGAGGAACATCCGGAATATTTTGCAGAGATCAACGGACGGCGCTACACCAGTCAGGTCTGCCTGAACAATTCGGATGTGGACCAGCTGATCTATGAAGAATTCGTCCATCTGCTGGAAAAACATAATGATCTGCAGATCCTGAGTATCTTCCCCTCTGACAATCAGGAATACTGTCAGTGCGTGAAGTGCAAGGAAAAAGGCACATCCACCTCCTGGTTCGATTTCTACAACCGCCTGACGGACCGGCTGAAAGAAAAGTTCCCCCATGTCAAATTTGCCACGATCGCCTATCAGGGCTATATCGCAGTCCCGAAAAACAAAGTCAGAAACTCGATCTTTGTGGAATATGCTTCCTATCCCAGATGCAATATCCATAAATACAACGATCCCAACTGCCCCAAAAATGCAAAAGTCTATCAGGCAATGAAAGACTGGAGCGCGACCGGTGTCGTGATGGGGGATTACGGATATGAATTTGATATGTTCAGCGGCAGTGGACAGCCCTTCACGCCGTTCTATTCTGTGATCGCGGACACCATGAAAAAGACGGTTGATCTGAAGCAGGTCGCTCTGATCACGGAAGTCGGTCTCAGCCCCCGGAACGGTCCTGAATACCAGACGCACTACAAAGACCGTCTGGCGCTTTACATCTATGCCCAGCTTATGTGGGATCACACCCGCAAAGTAGAAGATCTCATCAAAGAATGGTGCGAACTGGCTTACGGCAAAGCCGCAAAACCGATGTATGAATATTTCACGCTTCTGGACAAACAGTGGAACACTCTGGATATCCATTTCGGTATTCTCGGCAACTGTCTTCCCATTGCGCCGAAACTCGTCACGCCGGAAGTCAAAAAGAAAGTGGCGGAACTGTTCCTCGAAGCCGATAAAGCACTCGGCGGTCAAAAATGCGAAGCTCTTGAATTTGATAAACTTCTGTTCAGTCAGTGGCTCAAATTCCTCTCCGGCGGAGAAAACGTCACGATCCCCAAACTCAAAGACGAAGCCGAAACACCCAACGGCGGCGAATTTGAAAAACTGCCCGGCATCAGTGCATACTGGACGGAAGACGCCCTCACCATTAACGGCTTGAGCAAACCGTTCACCCTTGAATTCTGTGCCGGATTCGGTGGCGAAACATGGTTCTTCGGCGTTGAGAAAAACGGCAAACAGGCCACATACCGCCGCTCCACTGTGGGCGTTGTGGAACGGGGCTGGAAAGTCGATTGGACGTTTAAGGACGGTAAGGCTGTGATCCCCTTCAAGAATCTGAATCTGGCAGACAGTCCGTCAAAATGGTTCATCCGTTTCACCGTTGATGGCAAGACATGGCCCGAAGCCGATAAGGAACCGGCTGTGCTGCAGTTCCTCACCATCAACGGCGGCGGCGTCAAGGTCCTCTGGTGGACCGGTACACACAGTCGCGATGTAAACTACTTTCCCAAGATCAGAAAAGACTTTGTCGATAACGGCTGGATGCCTTCCTTTGCAGAACCCGGCACCGATCTGACAACATTGCCGAAACAGCAGGCGTATGCTCTGATCAACCCGACCAGGAAAGATAATCCTCTGCCCGAAGCACAGTGGGAGTTCCTCCGCGAACAGGTCAAAAACGGCGCGTTGCTCTATGTGGGCGCATACTCCTCACCGCAGCTGGACAGGATACTGAATGATCCGTCATTCAAGATCACCATCCGCGGGGTCAAGAGTTCGATCCTTTCCGAACGCCATTCCATCGATGTTTATCCCGGAGACTGGCAGAAGTCCCCGAATAAGCTGACAAACGGCCTCAAACGCGGCTATACCCCGGCTTATTTCATGGAATTCGCTCAGCCGGAAGCATGGAGAGTTCTGGCAACCATGCCCGAACAGGGCGGAGAAAATCCGCCGGCAGTCCCCTATATCGCCGTGCGTCCCTACGGCAAAGGCATCGTTCTGGCATCGTCTCTGGAACTCTGGCTCTCCAAACCCGGGCTGATGGCAAACGTCCTCGCCAACAGAGATGAACTCCTTTCCGGTATGGACGGGACACACGCCCCTGCCCCCGCCGTCAAGGACAATGACGACGACAAGAAAAAGGACAGAAAAAATCTGAAGAAAAAGAAAACCGAGAGAAGAAAAAAATCCCGGAAGTGATCTTCTGATCTGATCAAATCACAGATAAGGCCCGGCAGGACACGGCGCGATCCGAAGCCCTGCCGGGCTTTCTTTTCCGCCGGAAAAAGCGCCGGCTTTTTTCCGGCGGAAAAGGACAGCGTCAGAGGCGGTGCCGCCGCCTCTGACGCTGAGGATCGCGCCGTGTCCTGCCGGGGCAGAAAAAAAGTCATCAATTTTTTGATAATTTCCCCGCTTGATATTTGAAAAAAAATGCTTTTGATGTTATTGTATATTTTCGACTTTCTGTACATGGGCTTTTTAACGGAAGGAAGTGTCCGGGGACAATGGAAATCCTGCGTTTTGAAAACATCACAAAACGGTACGGTCAGAACACCGTGCTGGACAATGTTTCGCTCTCCATCAACGGGGGTGAAGTTTTTTCGCTGTTGGGACCGAGCGGTTGCGGTAAAACCACGCTGCTGCGGATCTGCGGCGGTTTTGAGCAGCCGGATTCCGGACGGGTCATTCTGGATGGCGTGGACATTACGGACCAGCCTGCCAATCAGCGGGCGGTGCGGACAGTCTTTCAGAACTACGCGCTGTTTCCCCACATGACAGTCTGGAACAATGTGGCGTTCGGCTTGAAAGCCACCGGTTTCCCGGCAAAGCAGATCCCGGACGAAGTCCAGAAATATCTGGAACTGGTCCAGTTGACTGGTTTTGAAAACCGGAAACCTGCCCAGTTGAGCGGCGGACAGCGTCAGCGTGTTGCCATTGCCCGCGCACTTGTGAACAAACCGAAGATCCTGCTGCTGGACGAACCGCTGGCGGCACTTGACCTGAAACTGCGTCAGCGTATGCTGATCGATCTGGACACCCTTCATGATGATGTGGGCATCACCTTTATTTTTGTGACCCATGACCAGCAGGAAGCCATGAGTATCAGTGACCATATCGCGGTTCTCCGTGCGGGCAAAGTGGAACAGATCGGCACACCGCCCCAGCTTTACGAAGCACCGCGCACCAGTTTTGTGGCAGCGTTCATCGGCGACACCAACTTTTTTGAAGGTACGGTCTCTGCGGTCAATGGTGATTATTGTGATCTGGCGATCGAAGATTTTCCGTCGCTGCGCCTTTACAACGACAAAAAAGTTCAAGTGGGCAAAAAGGTCCATGTGAGTATCCGTCCGGAAAAGTTCATGATCTCACTGAACAAACCGGAAAAGACCAATGCAAACACAAACATCCTGCACGGCGAAGTGGAGGAAGTGATCTATCTGGGGGCTCATACCCGCTACTGGGTGCGCGTTCAGGATTGGCGTATTTCTGTTGTCAAACAGCACTACGGCTATGCGCTTGACGAACGCAGCATCAAGTGGAAAGACGGTGTATGGCTGAAGTTTGAGGCGGACAACGCCTATATGCTTGACCGGTATGCTGAGGACGATGAAAATCTTCTCGCCCTCCCTGACCTGTAAGCGGTGCGCCCATGAATCTCATCCGCAAACATTCCACCTTTCTTATGGGGCTGCCATCTTTTGCGTGGCTGATCATTTTTTATGCCCTGCCTGTTTTTCTGGTGATCCTTCTGGCGTTCAAGCCGGTGGATGCCTTCGGCGGGATCGGTTCCGGCTGGACGCTTGAGACCATCAAAAATCTTCAGAATCCCAGTTATCCCTCCATCATCTGGCGAACATTCTGGCAGGGGATCGTATCCACTCTGGTCTGTATTCTCATCGCCATCCCGGTCAGCTACCAGTTGTCACGGATGGAATCCAGACTCAAAAACATCTTTCTTCTGCTGATCATTGTTCCGTTCTGGACAAATTTTCTGATCCGGATCTTTGCGTGGAAGATCTTTCTGAGTTCCTCCGGTTTCTTCCATCACGCACTGGTCTGGGTGGGCGTACTGGAACCGAATACGAACCTGCTCTACAATCAATGGGCGGTCCTGACGGTAATGATCTATACCTACATCCCCTTTGCGATCCTGCCCATTTATGCGGTTGCGGAAAAATTTGATTTTTCTCTGCTGGATGCGGCAAAGGATCTTGGCGCCAGTTCTTTCTATGCGTTCCGGCGCGTGTTTCTGCCCGGGATCTCCAAAGGGATCTGGACGGCAGTGATGGTGGTTCTGATCCCGGCATTCGGTGCGTACCTGATCCCCAGTCTGGTCGGCGGTCCCACCAGTGAACTGCTGGGCGACAAAATTGCCCAGAGTGTGTTCACCAACCGGAATCTGCCTCATGCAAGTGCGTTGTCGGCGTTGTTGATGCTGGCGGTATTTGTGCCTGTGATCTGCGTTTTCTGGCTCCGCAAAGTCCAGATCATCAAAACGCGCAAACTGTGCGGCAGAGGGGTGGAAAAATGAGAAAGAAATGCAACCGGCACAGTAAATTTCCCCTGATCGTCACGCTGCTGGCACTGATTTTTCTGTATGCGCCGCTGATCGTGGTGGGTGTGGCATCCTTCAACAGCAGCAAGTACGGCGGCCGCTGGGAAAGTTTTTCTTTGCGCTGGTATGAAAAACTGTTTCAGAGTGAAATGATCTGGGAAGCGTTGGCAAACACGCTGATCATTGCCCTGATCGCCACAGCCATTTCCACGATCCTCGGCACATTGGCGGCACTGGCACTTTACCGGAGCAGGAGCAAACTCAAAGGTCTGTGCAATGCGCTGGTCTATACACCGCTGGTGGTCCCGGATATTCTTATGGGGATCAGTATGCTGCTGCTGTTTGTGCTGGTCATCAACACCTTCGGCATCTGGTTTGAACAGCTGACCGGGATCCATTTTGAACTGGGTATGACCACCATCATCATTGCTCACGTGACATTCTGCATGAGTTATGTTGCCATGGTGGTACTGGGCAGACTGCAGGAGTTTGACAAATCCCTGATCGAAGCTGCGCAGGACCTGGGAGCGAGCGGGTTGTACACCTTTTTCCATGTCACCCTGCCGGTGATCATGCCCGGTGTGATCGCAGGAGCGCTTTTTGCGTTTACGCTTTCCATTGATGATTTTGTGATCACCTTTTTTGTCAAGGGTGCGGGTGACACCACGCTGCCGATCTACATTCAGAGTGCCATGCGTCACGGCAAGAATCTGCCGGTCCTGAACGCACTCTCTGTGATTTTCCTGTTTTTCACATTTGTACTTGTTTTCATAACCCAGAAACTACTTACAACAAACAAAACAAAGGAGCAAAAATGAAACACTTTGTACAACTCTTTTTTGCCGCGCTTGCTGCGCTCGCCGTCACCGCATGTAACGATGACCGACCCGTCTTGAGAATCTATAACTGGGGTGATTATCTTGCCGCTGATGTGATCGCGGCATTTGAAAAAGAATACAACTGTAAAGTGGATGTGGACACATTCGACTCCAACGAAGCCATGTATGCCAAGCTGAAAGCAGGTGCAGGCGGATACGATATCGTGGTCCCCTCCTCCTACATGGCAAAGACCATGTACGATCAGCAGATGATCGACAAACTGGATCACAGCAAACTGCCGAATGTTCTGAAAAATTATGATTCCCAGTACAATTCCATCAATCTCGACCAGAAAATGGAATATACGGTTCCTTACTTTGTCAGCTTCACCGGCATCGGTTACGATTCACGGAATGTGAAAGATTTTCAGCCCACATGGCGCATGTTCGAGCGTGCCGACCTGAAGGGCAAAACCTCCCTGCTGGATGACCAGCGTGAAGTGATCGGCTGCGCCCTGCGTACGCTCGGCTACAGTGCCAACGAAACGGATCAGGCGAAGATCGATGAAGCTGTGAAACTGGCAAGAGTCTGGAAACAGCAGATCGCAAAATTCGGTGTTGACGATGCAAAAGCGTCTCTGGCATCCGGCGAATTTTTCATGATCCAGACTTACAGCGGCGATATGCTCCAGGTCATCGCAGAAGTCCCGACAGTCCGCTTCGTGATCCCCAAAGAAGGCAGCACGGTCACCTTTGACAATCTGGCGATCCTGAAAAAGAGCGCCAACAAAGATCTGGCTTACAAGTTCATCGATTTTGTGTACCGTCCTGAAATGGCAGCCGCCAATATGGATGAGATCCAGTACATCATGCCCAACAAAGCCGGTCAGAAACTGGTCTGCGAAGAAGTCCGCAACAACCCTGCATTCAGCATTCCTGCGGAAGATTTCCAGCGTTGCACGCCGCTTCAGGATCTGGGCGCGGAAAACGTGAAATACAACACGGCGTGGGATCATATCAAAGCGGAATGATCCGGCAGAACAAAACAAATGTATAAAAGCAAGGGCGGACCAACGCGGTCCGCCCTTTTTCACATACGGGATCCGGGATCATCAACGGTAAAGCAGCCAGGGATCCGTTTCCTTTCTGTACCGCTCACAATTTTCCGCCGCCAACGCGAGATGGGTATCGAAATCCTCCGTACCGAGCCGGATGCGATCGGTCCCGGAAAGACCGTCCATCCAGTTGGTGTACTGAAATTTTTCGCCGCCGTCTTCTCTCATGACCTGAAGCATACGTATGCCGGTTTCGTAGGGGCGGAACACCGTATGATCCGTCACATGGACCTGCATACCGGCGCAGACTTCCCCCGCAAATTTGCTGAAGGTGGGGCGGAAATAACATTCCCGGAAAATCACGCCGGGCAAATCAAATTCCGCCAGACGCCGGATACAATCCGCCGGATGCAGAAAGGGTGCGCCGATGATCTCGAAGGGACGGGTGGTCCCCCTGCCCTCGGAAAGATTGGTCCCTTCAAACAGACAGGTCCCGTTGTAGACCCGGGCACCGTCAATACCGGGCAGATTGGGCGACGGTGCGACCCATTGGAGGCCGGTCCGTTCCCAGCCGGTACTGCGTTTCCAGCCTTTGCAGGGAACAACGGTCAGGTCACAGCCGATCCGGTAACGGTCATTGATGAACAGGGCAAACTCGCCCATCGTCAGACCGTGACAGGACGGGATCGGGAACACGCCGCTGTTGGACGGGAACAGTTTTTCGTCCGGCGGCGCGCCTTCCATCCCCATATCCGCAATCGGATTGATCCGGTCCAGAAGGATGAATTTCAAACCGTTTGCAGCGCAGATCCGCATGGCATCGACAGCATTGTTCAGGTAGGTGTAATATCTGCTGCCCACATCCTGCAGATCGTAAACAATGGCATCAAGTCCGGCAAGGACATCATCTGCCACAGCTCTTGCGTGATAAATATCGTAACAGGGGACACCTGTCACCGGATCGACAGTTCCCGGACCGGATACGCCGCCCGCCTGTTCCGCGCCGAAGAGACCATGCTCCGGCGAAAACAACGCTTTCAGCCCCACGGCATCATGGACGATCTTGCGGGAAGGCGTCAGATTTTTTGCCGTACCGGAGTGATTGGTGATCATACCGATCCTGCCGGCACGGCGGAGAATTTTCAAGGCAGCGGGTGTATCGATCCCGTTTGCTGTCTGCATATTATTTCAGACCTCCGAAGAGTTTTTCGCCGAGCAGTCTGGCAAAAGGCAGGAACTGATCACGCAGCTCCGCATCGCCGTTGCAGATCCGCCAACTGGAGCCGGGGACCTCAAAGTTCACGAGCCGGTCGTAACCGATCTCTTCCAGAGCGGCAACCGTCTTTTTCCAGTTGACCGTTCCGCTGAAAGGCATAAGGTGTTCGTCCCAGCCGCCGTTGTTGTCGGCAATGTGAAGCGCCTGAAGATCTTTTCCGCAAGCACGGATAAAGTCTTCGTGTTCTTCCATTTTGCGAATGTTGAGGTGTCCGGTGTCGAGGCAGATCCCCACATTTTTCCGGTCGGCGCTGTGAATAAAGTTCAACAGACTTTCAGAGGTGGACATATATCTGCCGGTCGTCATATTTTCCACGCAAATCATCACTTTCATACCGGCGGTGAAATCAAGGAGTTCATTCAGACCGGCGAGACGCAGTTCGTCCACTTCCGCCATCGTGTGTTCGCCGCGGAGGAACGCAGCGATGCCGCCCGGATGCAGGACCGCACGCTCAATACCGATGGCTTCAAACAATTCCAGTTCCCGCTTCCAGCCGTCAATGGAAACCCGGCGGAGTTTTTCGTCCCAAGTGGCGAGGTCCACATTGGCTTTGGGGATGCCGCCGGTATTCTCCGCAAAATTCAGATGTCCCTGGGGCGTGGCAAAACCGTGATCGTCCATGAACGTTTTGAATGCGGTGTAAGCCTGAGGGCCGCGATCCATCAGGATCTTGGAGTGTTCAAAGGACAGTTCGGTGTATTTGAATCCGCCCTTCAGAAGTTTCAGTACCATGTCTTCCGGCGTTTCAGCCAGATAAAAACTGGACCACATTGAAAGTTTCATTCTGTTTTTCCTTTCTGATGATTGGTATTTAAGTGTCTGGAAAATTCACATCCGCAGAAATTCTGCCGGTACAAGCCCAGCTCCCGGCTGTTTTCAATGGAAAGCCGGAAACCATCCTTTTTTTTGAAATCCCACGGTTCAAAATGTTCCCACGCGGCAGCGATGTCAAAAATCACCGCACTGTTTTTGTGGGGACTCACCGTAAGCGATGTGGCAAACGGCATACCGAGACGCTGCGCCATCTCCGCAGTCCGGGTCAGGGAAAAACGGAAACAGGCACTGCAGCGCGCGCCTCGCTCCGGTTCGTTCTCCAAGCCCTGAACAGCAGCCAGCCACGCATTATGATCATAAGGATCGGCAATCAGTTCCAGCCCGAAGTGGTCCGCAACAGTCCGGGCGGCAGCGAGGCGTTTCGCGTATTCCTCCCCGTCACACAGATTGGAGTTGGAAAAATACATGACGCTGTCCCGTCCGGACGACAGCACTCTGCCGATGCAGCCGGATGCGCACGGTCCGCAGCAGGTATGAAGTAAAAGAGATTTTTCAGTTTTTTGATCCATAAGCATGTACCACGATCATTTGAACCGGGAATACTATAAAGTCATTTTTCCGATTTTACAACTTGAAAAGCAAAAAAACAGGCGTATATTTTTCAGAAGGGATCATTGAGAATCCCGGAAATAACAAGGAGAAAAAAGAAAATGATCGAACTCGTCGTTGTCCTGACCGTCAAACCGGAATGTATCGCTGAAACTGAACAACTGCTGACACCCCTCGTTGAAGCCTCACGCAAAGACGCCGGGAATGTGTTCTACAACTGCAACACCGTCGCCAACCGGAACGGCACATTCGTCTTCCGGGAAGCCTGGCAGGATCAGGCAGCTCTCGATAAACACATGGAACAGAAACACCTGATCGATTTTCTGGATAAGATCAAAGATCTCGCGATCGGCGACCTCACATCATACCCCATGGGGAAACCCCTCGCCTGATCCGGCAAAAAAACAGCAAGGCGCAGTTCCGCGCGGTTCGGGTGCGAACCGCGCATACGCACGGCGCCGCAAAAAAAGATCCCTTCCACGCGGGGATCTTTTTTTGTGCCGTGCGTACCGGGCGTCGCGGACGCCCGGGAACTGCGCCGTTTTCTGTTGTCTAAATCAATTACATGAGGATTAAAAATAAAGACACCGGCAGAGGGGACCGGTTGAAAAATCCGGAATTTATGCTATATTAATAACTCAACCAAAACAATGCAGAACGGAGACAAAACACTATGACTATTCTGAATGTACTCGGCGGCCTGGCAATTTTTATCTTCGGTATGCAAATGATGAGCAACGGACTTCATCAGGTCGCGGGGGAACGGATGCGTACGATCCTGCGGCTGTTCTCTGCCAACAGATTTGTTGCGGTCCTTTCCGGCGCAGCGGTCACGACAGTGATCCAGTCATCCAGTGCAAGTACAGTGATGGTGATCGGTTTTGTCAATGCGGGTCTGCTGACACTCAGTCAGGCAATGGGGATCATTTTCGGTGCCAACATCGGTACCACAGTAACAGCTCAGCTGGTGGCATTTGACATCGCATGGATCATTATGCCGTCCATTATTCTCGGTCTGCTGCTGAGTTTTGTGCCGAACCGGACATTTTCCAACTGGAGTTCCACAGTTATCGGACTCGGTTTCCTTTTTCTGGGGATGCAGCTGATGAGCGGACAGCTGAAAAATCTGGCAAAACACCCCGCATTCATGGAAGCGTTCCAGACTTTCAAATGTGCGCCCGTTGACGGCGTGATACCGCCCATGGCGCTTCTCGGTGCGATTTGTGTGGGGATCATTGCAACGCTTATCATCCAGAGCAGTTCCGCCTGTTCCGGTATCGTGATCGCTCTCGGCGCAAGCGGACTGGTCGATCTTTATACCGGCGTGGCTCTTGTGCTCGGCGCCAATGTCGGAACAACGATCACCGCACAGCTGGCTGCACTTGCCGCAAACAGATTGGCAAAACAGGCGGCACTGGCACATACCCTGTTCAATGTGCTCGGTGTATTGCTCATCTGCGGCACTTTCTGGATCACCTGGGACAAGGAACCTGTATTCTTCCGGCTGGTGGAATGGCTGTCTGCCGACGGCTCCCTGCCCCGTAAGATCGCCAACGCCCATACCGTTTTCAACTGCGCAACGACCTTCCTGCTGATGCCGTTTATCCCCCTGCTGGCAAAGACTTGCGAAAAGATCATTCCGCTGCAGAAGAAGGAAGTGAAATACGAATATCTGGAACCGCACCTTCTGGAAACACCGTCCATCGCCCTCGCACAGACCGTTGCCGCTTTGAGAAAAATGCTCAAAAAAGCATGGAAGATGATCGATACCACATTGCGCATCTATAACAAAAATGATGAAAAGAATCAGAAACGCCTCAAACAAATGGAAAAACGCGAGGCGGATATCGACGAACGGCAGCAGAAGATCACAGAGTATCTTTCCGAACTTATGCTGCAGCGTCTGACTCCTGAAGAAGCCGGTCAGATCCCCCTGCTGCTCCATTGCACCAATGATACGGAACGTATCGGCGACCACGCGTCCATCCTGAAAGATGTGGTGGAACGGATGCGCGCCAGTGAACACACACTGAGTCAGGAAGCTGAATGTGAATTCAACCGCCTCCATAAAAACCTGAACGAACTCTCCGGAATGACTGTGGATATTCTGGAAAAACATTCCCGCGATACCATGCAGGATGCACGGACACTGGAAAATGAGATCAATAAACAGCTGCTCCTGGCAGAAGAAGGTCACATGAACCGGCTGAACAAAGGACAGTGTACACCCGAGGCCGGTATCCTTTATCTCGAACTGATCGAGGAAATCAGAAAAGTGACCCGACACCTGACCAATATCCTCGACCGCGCCGATATGCTCTACGAAAGACTGCCGAAAGCAAAATAAATCGGGAACGCACAACACACGCGGCACAAGCCCCCCGGAAGGTCACCGACCTTCCGGGGTTTTTCTTTTCCGTGCGGGGCGGAAGCCGCCGCACGGAAAAGAAAAAAGCCCCGCACGGGTGCGGGGCTGCTTGTGCCGCGCCGCCTGCGGATATTGCGGCGCCGGGGGTGTCTTACAGGCGTTCAGCGGAAGCGGAGGGCATTTTCCCAGACGGTCTGCAGTTCGCCGAGGTTGTTCACGGCATAATCGGGTTTGATGTCTGTCCGGACGATCAAATCGGCACCGGGTGTTGTCACATGACAAGTCATTGCACCGGCGTTGACGCCGAGGGAAATATCGGTGGAAAGTCTGTCACCGCACATGAGGGTATTGGAAACATCCACGCCTTTCCGGCATGCGGCTTCGCGGAGCAGACCGGGATCGGGTTTGCCGAGGACGAGAATTTTCGTATTGGTGGCTTTTTCCAGACATGCGGTAACGGCGCCGCAATCGACGAGCCAAGTGGGCTGATCGGTGGGGCAGAACACATCCGGATGAGTTGCGATGCCCGGCACGCCGTTGCGGAGGAACCAGGCGGCGCGACAGAGATTTTCGTATGTAAGCTGTCGGTCAAAACCGATGATCACGACCTGCGGATCGTCTTCCGTCACGGTAAATCCGGCTTCAGCCATTGCCCGTTTCAGGCATGGCATTCCCAGAACGAACAGGCGTTTGACATCCGGCATATTCCGTTTCAGATAATCGACGGTATAATCGGTGGAGATGTAGAAGTTTTCAGCGCCGACTTTTATACCGAATCTGCCGAGTCTTGCGATATATTCTTCGGGTCCGTAAGATGAATTATTGGTCAGAAATGTATAACCGATCCCCTGCGCAGTCAAAAAATCCAGAAAGGGCATCGTGGTCGGGAACAGCGTGCTGCCGTGATAAATGGTACCGTCCATATCCAGAAAAACGTGCCGGGTCCGGATAAGGCGTTCTTCACGCGGTTGAAGTTTCATTGTTTTTCCCTTATTCCGTAAATGCGCACAGGGATGTAATGTTATCGCCGCCGCCGCCGCGCAATCCCAGAGTGATGAGATTCCGGACGGCATCCCTTGCATTTTTTGCAGCGGCAAGGACCTGATGGATCCCGGGATCGGCAAGATGAAGCAGAACGCCGTCGGAACAGATCATATACCGGTCTCCGGGCTGGTGATCATAAACGGAAAAATCCGGATTGATGTCCGTTCTGACGCCGATGGACTGGGAGATCACGTGTGCCATGGGGTGTGATTTTGCTTCTTCCTCGGTCAATTTACCGCTGCGGACCAGTTCAGCAACGATGCTGTGATCCTGTGTCAGATGCTTCAGTTCCCCTTTGCGCAGCCGGTAAACACGGCTGTCACCGGCGTGAGCGGTATATGCTTTTTCCGGCGTCAGCACCAGTACGGCGACCGTGGTCCCCATCGGGTGAGCGATATTGTAATTTCTGTTCAGATTTTTCAATGCGCTGTTTGCGAGGATCAGACATTTTTTCAGGAATGCGATCATCTGTTTATCCGGGTTCTGGTCCGGATCCTGACGGTACGCCTGAAAATCCCGGAGCAGCATTTCCGACACGAAACGGCTTGCAAGGTCTCCGCCTTCATTTCCGCCGATGCCGTCTGCGACCAGCATAAAAACCAGATTTCCTTCGTCACGCACCGTATAAGCAAAAGAATCCTGATTGCCGTGTCTGACCAATCCCCGATGGGAATCGGCGTAGATCATATCCGGCCGGAATACGGCATTGGTCTCAGTTTTTGCCGCCGGAGCTGCTGGAGCGGGCTGTTCGGCTTTCATCCGCGGCAGAGGGCGGGTTGCAGTTGAATCAAAATTACTCATATCAAATATTCCTCCAAGCCTGCGGCTGTTTGCGCAGACCTTCATAAACAGCGACACCGACAGAATTTGCCAGGTTCAGACTGCGGCTGAAATTTCCGGGCATCGGGATCGTATAAAAAGAATCCTGCCATGCTTCATGGATCTCCGACGGGAGCCCTGCACTTTCTTTTCCGAAGACCAGATACGCACCCGGCTCAAAGGGGCAATCCCAATATTCACGGGTGGCTTTGGTGGAAAAGAAATAAACCGGGGCATCGCCTTTGCTGACAAGAAAATCCGCCCAGTTTGCGTGCATGACACAATCCACATGTTTCCAGTAATCCATACCGGCGCGGCGGAGATGTTTATCCTCAAAAGAAAATCCGACCGGCTCGATCAGGTGCAGCCGGGAAAAAGTATTGACTGCGATCCTGCCGATGTTTCCGGTGTTCTGCGGGATCTCCGGTTCAAAGAGAACAATATTGAACAGGGGGGACTCTATCCTGCGCTCCATGTGATCAGCCTTGTCATCCGTTATTTTTGTGTATCTTATCAGAATATTCTTTAAGATAATCGCAAAATCCGTTCTTTCAACTTGAAAAACATAAAAAAGTGTATTAAATTAGAAAAAATGAAATCCAAGACCGGAAAGATGACACAAAGAATGATAAACCTTTTGAAAAAGATGTGCTGCGCCCTGGCAGTTTTTGCCGCAATGCTCATTGCGACCGGATGCATATCGGTCCAAAACAATGAGCGGACCATCAACGAACTTGCCAATCATATGATGCTGAAAACCGGAGCTGCATGGGATGGTCCGTGGGAAGTCGGTCCTCCGGGCGCCGAAAGCGGATTCGCCCTGCGGATCAACGACCGGCAGGTCGTGTTCCTCAAATACAATACAGACCGGAAAAAGATGCAGAAAAAGCTGGATTATGTGGATGAACACGGCTATCTCTACATCATGACCCTGAAGTTTCCCGCGATGCGTCACGGCTCTTTCGTGATGATCGATTATGAAGCGTTCCCCGGAGAGATCAGAGAAAAGTTGATCGACGCGTTCCAATCCTTCTGACCCGGGCTGCGGGTACAGATGAAACACGTGCCGGACATGCCGCACTTTCGCGCGCGCATCCGGCACGTTGTCGTTTCAGGGGGGTGTGGCTGTTTTGCGGTTTTACGCTTATTCCACAACTTTGCCCGGATTGAGGATACTGAAGGGATCGAACACCTGTTTGATGCCCTTCATCAACGCCCGTTCTTCGGGTGAAAGTGATTCCACCAGATAGGATTTTTTCGCGTAGCCGATCCCGTGTTCGCCGGAGACTTTTCCGCCGAGACTGCGGGCTTTTCCGTAGAGTTCAGCGAATGTGGCATTGAGTGTGGTATTCCAGTCGTCACCGCCCAGTTGATCGCGCAGAACATAGATATGCAGATTGCCGTCTCCTGCATGACCGAAGGAACGGATGCGGACGTTGTATTTTTTCTGGAGTTCCCGTGTAAAATCAATAAGATCCGCCACAAACCGGCGCGGCACGACAACGTCGCACTCATCCATTTCGCTGGTGGAAGCCTTGATGGCTTCGAGGAATGCGCTGCGTGCCGCCCAGATGGATTCGTTCCGTTCTGCGGAATCGGAGATGAACACATCGATCGCCCCGGCATCGATACAAGTTTGTGCGGCGTGATCACAGGCGCGTTCCACTTCATCTTTTGCGGCGCCGTCGAATGTCAGCAGCAGATAGGCATCGGAAGTATTATCGGGGAATTTTCTGCCGAGGAACTGTTCGGCGGCAAGGATCACTTCCCGTTCCATAAATTCCACAGCGGTGGGCACAGATGAACTTGCACGGATCACGGCGGGAACGGCACGGATGGCAACGGTCAGATCCGCGAAAGGAACCAGAAGGCTGATTTTGTATTTGGGGAGCGGCAGCAGACGGAGAACGGCTTTTGTCACGATCCCCAGCGTACCTTCGGACCCGACGATCAAATCTTTCAGGCTGTAACCGGAACTGTTTTTCACGATCTTACCACCGGGGGAGATCATGGAACCATCCGGCAGAACGACTTCCAATCCGCGGACATAATCGCGTGTTACGCCGTATTTGACAGCTCTCATTCCGCCCGCATTGGTGCTGATATTGCCGCCGATGGTCGCCGTTTTCTCACCGGGATCAGGCGGATAAAACAGACCGTGATCCTCGGCGAATTTTGCCACTTCCATCAACAGGACGCCCGGTTCAACGGTAAGGGTCATATTCTCCTCATCCAGTTCAAGGATGCGGTTCATGCCGCTCATATCCAGCAGGATGCCGCCGCTCATTGGAACGGCACCGCCCACCAGCCCGGTACCCTGTCCGCGGGGCGTGACGGGGATGCGGTTGGCAGAGGCGTATTTCATCAGGGCGGCGATTTCTTCAGCGGATGCCGCCCGGACCATTACATCCGGTCTGTGTTTTGTGCCGGAAAGTTCATCATGGCAGAAATCTTCCGGCACATCAGCTCCGGGAATGACCCGCTCTGCAGTAAAGATCTGTTTCAGGGCGGCGATATCGTTTTCATCAATCATTTTGTAAGGATTCATGTTCATTCTCCCTTGATCCTGCGGATCAGTGCCGGAACGATCTCATAAAGATCGCCGACGATCCCGATGTGGGCAGTTTTGAAGATGGATGCGTCCGGATCGGTGTTGATGGCAATGATCTTTTCCGCTCCGTTCATCCCGGCAACGAACTGGATCGCGCCCGATACGCCGCAGGTGATGATCAGTTTCGGTTTCACCGTTCTGCCACTCAAGCCGATCTGCTGCCGGGGATCGGTCCAACCGGCTTCGACCAGCGCACGGGTGGATGCGACTTTTCCGTTCAGCAGGGACGCCAGTTCCCCGATCAGCGCCAGATCCGACGCCTTTTTCACGCCTCTGCCCGCCACAACGATGACTTCCGCATCTTCGATCCCGGTCTCGGCGGCTTTGGGATTGAGCGCCAGGACTTCGATCCCGGACACAAGCTGATCTGCCGACAGCGTATGATGCACGATCCTGCCGGAAGGATTTTCCACTTTGGGCGGAATGGCAAAGATTTTGTATCGCACTGTGGCAAACTGGGGACGGTGATCGGGCGTATTGATGTGCGCCATGATGTTGCCGCCGTAAGCCGGACGGATCTGGTCAAGGTCTGTTGTTTCCGCGGAAATATCCAGCACCGTACAGTCCGCCGTCAACCCCGTCCGGAACCGCGCCGCAGTACGGGGCGCAAGGGATCTGCCGGAAGGCGTACCGCCCACAAGCACAACGGATGGATGGACCGCATGAATGAAATCTTCCAGTGCCGCCGTGTAGGGTTCCGTCCGGAAACAGCGCAGTTCCTCCTGATCGTACACATGTACTTCATCGGCGCCGTATGCGAGAAGGGATGCCGCCTGTTCCTCCACATCCGCACCGATCACAAGACCGTAAACGGGGGCATTGACTTTCGCCGCCAGTTCCTTCGCCTTGCCGATCAGTTCAAAGGTCACGGGATGAACTCTGCCGGCTGCGATCTCCGCCACGACTGCGATCCCCCTCCAGAGATTTTTATCCACGGCGGGTCTCCGTTTTTCCTCCACCAGTTCAAACACGCCGTTGCCGCGTTTGATGCACAGACGGCACATACGGCATGCAGCGTTGATGGACAGTGTATCGGATGCGGCGTCAAACTCAATCGCCTGAAACGGACAGAGTTCCGTCAGGGATTTTTTATCAGCAGCCGCTGCCTGATTGATCCTGATATAAGCCATAATGATCTCTCCTTACAACTGCTGCAGAAATTTTTTGTCTTCAAGAAACCGGAACAGTTTTTCCGCCGATTCCTCTCCGCTTCCGGTCCAGAATTCGTGTTCCGTATCGGTTTCCGGCGGAAAGATCCGTTTGACCTGGGTCGGGGAACCGTTCAAGCCGTAATGATCGGGATCCGTATCCGGCAGATCCGACAGCGTCAGAACGGATATGGGGCGGTCCGCCGTGGCAAGTTTTTTCCGGTACGATGGCAGACGCGGCTCAAAGATCCCCTTCTCCACTGTGATCAGACAGGGGAACGACACGCGCACCGTTTCGATGTGGAGGGGCATATCAAGATCCACCGTGATCGATCCGTCGCAGAGGGCGGCATCATCAATGCGGCAAACACCTGTCACGTGGGGGATCTGCAGAAATTCAGCCAGTTCGGCACCGACCTGCGCGGTATCGCCGTCCGTGGTCTGTTTGCCGCAGATGATAAGGTCAAAATCTCCGGCTTTTTTCAATCCCTGCGCCAATGTGTAGGACGTTGCCAGAACATCCGCGCCGCCGAATTTTCTGTCCGAGAGAATAAACGCTTCGTCTGCGCCCATCATAAAAGCTTCGCGCAAAACACTTTGCGCCTGCATCGGTCCCATTGTCAGAACTGTCACACTTCCGCCGCAGCGTTCTTTGAGGCGCAATGCGGTTTCCAGTGCGTACAGATCGTAGGGATTCATTTTGGATTCCACGCCGTCGCGCTTGAGGGTCCCGGTGACCGGGTCGATCTCGACCTGTGTCGTGCCGGGGACCTGTTTAATACAAACAGCTGTCTTCATTCCGGTTATCGCTTTCTCTATGATTCTTTATGGTAAATCTGTTGCGAATATAGCACAACTCGCCGCAGTTTACAAGGTCCGGCAAAAATTTTGCGTTTTATTTTGCATGCGATAATTGTATTTTGATTGCGACCGGTGTATATTACGCGCTGTTTTATTTTGTGTAACACAGAACTCAATACAAGGAAAAACGATCATGGCAGTCAGAGCGTTCTCAAAAGTGAAGTTGCTCGCCCTGAAGGAAGATCTGGAAAAACAGTATCATGAATTCCAGGCCCGGAACCTGAAACTGGACATGTCCCGGGGCAAACCCGCAGGCACACAGCTTGACCTGACCAACGGAATCCTTTTCACACTGACAAAATATATTACCGAAGACGGTGTCGATGCACGGAATTACGGCGGTCTTGACGGCATCCCCGAAGCAAAAAAACTGTTCTCCGGTCTTTTGAACATCCCCATGGAAAAACTCATCATCGGCGGCAACTCAAGCCTGAACCTGATGTATGATGCCATGGTGCGCTTCATGCTCTTCGGTACCGGCAGCAATGAACCGTGGGTCAGACAGGGAAAAATCAAATTCCTTTGTCCAAGCCCCGGTTACGACCGCCATTTCGGAATCTGTGAAGATCTGGGTATCGAAATGATCACCATCCCCATGACTTCCACCGGACCGGATATGGATCTGGTGGAAAAACTGGTGGCGGAAGATCCCTCCATCAAGGGCATCTGGTGCGTTCCTCTGTACTCCAACCCCCAGGGGATCTGTTACAGCGATGAAACCGTCGATCGCCTCGGCTCCATGAAAACTGCAGCACCCGATTTCCGGATCATGTGGGACAACGCTTACGGCGTCCATCACATCTACTCCGAAAATAAAGTGAAAGATATTTTTGATGTCTGCGAAAAAGCAGGCGTTCCGGACCGCGTGTTCTATTTCTTCTCCACTTCCAAGATCACATTCCCCGGTGCAGGTGTCTCCCTCGTCGCATCCAGCCCCACCAATATCAAAGAGATCAAAAAACACATGGGGATGCAGACAATCGGACACGATAAACTCAATCAGCTCCGTACCGTGACATACCTGAAAAATCCCGAAGGCGTCAAAGACCACATGGAAAAACTCGCGGCAGAACTGCGCCCGAAATTCGATGTCGTCCTCCAGACACTCGATCGGGAACTCAGCGATACCGGACTCGCCAAATGGACAAGACCCCAGGGCGGTTATTTCGTCGCACTCGATACCCTCCCCGGCTGCGCCAAAGCAACCGTGGAACTGGCAAAAAATGCCGGAGTGAAACTGACAAATGCCGGTGCGACGTTCCCCTACGGAAAAGATCCGGACGATTCCAATATCCGGCTGGCCCCCACATATCCCACATACGATGAACTGAAAACTGCCATCGAACTGGTTTGCGTCTGCATCAAACTCGCAGGCGTCAACAAACTGCTGGAGTCCGTGGAATAAACGGTCAGCCGCAACACAGATTTTGCAGTAAATCTTACGGGACAGCACGCGCTGTCCCGTTTCTTTTTCAGCACACCGCCACCGGTGAAGGAAAGGCACGGCTTCGCGCGGTCCCCGGACCGCGCACACCCCGCCCATGCCGCAGCCCGCGGCAGCGGGCTGCGGCGCGGGCGGGGCGTCACGCCGCGGGGCGCCGCCCGGGGGGGGGCGGGGCTTTTCCGCCCCCCCCCGCCCCGCGGGGGGGTTTTTTTTTTTTTTTTTT
>JAZNPK010000023.1:0-6451 GCA_045589595.1 Victivallales bacterium | reverse complement strand
TCAATTCCACCATCGTGGACAACTCCTCCGGTATCTATATCACAGCATTGTCTGATTTCCTGCTGCTGAACAGTATCGTTGCATGGAATACCGGAACCGACATTCACGCAAATGTTGCTCTCAACAGCTGCACGATGCACTACTCCGTCATCGGTACCACCAACAGCCATGTGACACAGACCGGCATCGGTGTGAAACAGGTCAGTCAGGAATTGCTGGAAGATAACCTCTACGGTCCTGTCCCCGGCACAAACGGACACAAGACCTGGTATGTGATCAAGGACAGCCTCGCTGACGGAGCCGGGACCCTGGTTGGAAAGATCGGCGATGTCTGGTACTATCTGGATACCACCGAAAACAAGTGGTATGAAGCCGCCACCCGGACGGCGTTCGGCGACTTCGATTCTGCCACCGCCGATTACGGCCTCACCGATGGAACGGTCATCACCCTCGACCAGCTGGGCAAAGTCCGCGTTTCTCCCTACACAGTGGGCGCAGAAACCATCATCGTGACCAAAGTCGCTCACAGCATCGATGCGCAGGACGGCAAGGTTTACGGTACGTACGACATGAACACCAAGGAATTCTTCGGGGAACGGGAAATCACCCTGAAGGACGGTCTCGCGGCAACACTTGATTTCGTCTATTCCCTCAACATCAACCCCGGTACGGATTACAGCACAGCCAGGTATATCAAAGCGAACAGATATATCATCGCTGATGCGGCGATCTCCAGTGTGCGTGCTATCGCAGACGGCTACACCGCAGAAATCGCCAATGGATTGATCATCGTCACCAAAACGGCGGACAGCACCGTGCAGCATTTCTATGTGGCGCACGAACTGGTGCAGGATGCCAGGTACACCATCGGTCAGCGCGAACTGATCCTGTCCGGCATCACCGCCGAAAACAAGGAATATGACCGCACCACCGCTGCGACCCTTGACCTGACGGCGATCGTCCTCGGCAATCTCATTGCAGGTGATAAAGTCATCGTGGCGAACCGCGATGATGCCGCCTTTACCGATGCCAACGTGGGAACCGGAAAAACCGTCAACATCGGTACATTGCAGCTCGCCCAGAGCGCAGACCGCGGCAACTACATCATCGGTTCCGGAAGCCAGACCACTGCCACTGCCGACATCACGCCCAAATCCGTGACCATCACGGTTACAGATCAGGCGAACGTGGAATACGGCACGGCTGTTGTCACTCCGGCTTACACCCACACCGCATTGCTGGATGGCGACAAGTTCACCGGCGAACTTGTCATTGACGGTACAAAATCCACCAGCGGCAACTGGAACGTCGGCACCCATAACATCCTGCAGGGAACCGTTGCGATCAACGACGAAAACAACGGCGGCAACTACGCCGTGACCTTCGTGGGCGATTCCTTCGATGTGACGGCAAAGAAAGTCACCGTCAGCGGCATCACCGCAGAGGATAAAGTCTATGACGGTAATGTTATTGCCACAGTCGTTACATCCAACGCCGCCTTCGACAACATGATCAGCGGTGACCACCTCACCGTCAGCACCACCGGAACCTTCGCGGACGCAAACGCCGGAACCGGAAAGACTGTCACGCTCGGCACTCTGACGCTGGGCGGCGCGGATGCGGCAAACTACATCATCGATACGACCGGAAGTCAGACCACGACCACTGCCGCGATCACGCCCAAGTCCTTGAACGGCAGTGTGATCTGGTCCGACAGCCGCACGGATGATGTTTATACCGGATCCAGTCAGAGCAGCACCGTGACGCTGGAATTCCAGACCACGGATCTGGTCGGCAATGATACGGCCGGCGTTTCTGTCACCTTCAGCGGACCTTCCGGCGATACTGCATTCACTGTTGCCGGAACTCATACTGCTACGGCGGTCCTTGGATCCGGAAACTATGTCTTCGGTACGGTGACGGATCTGACAAAATCCTTCGTCATCACGCAGGCTGAGATCACCGTGACACCTGTCACTTCCAACGGCGTCAGCAGCAGCGGCGGCAAACACATTATGATCGCCACCGATGAACTGGCATCAGCCGCCTTTGATCCCGCTGTTACCGGTGACGAACCCTCCGATCTCGCCACACTTCAGTTCCTCCTGAAAGACAGCAGCGGCAATGTGGTGGATCTCCCCGCCCTGACCAAAGGAACCTATTCCGTAAGTTATGAGCTTGACGGCACCAACAGCAATTACAGCATCACTTCGGAAAGCGTTACGATCGAAGTCGTGGAACGCGCGGCATTCAATGTGACCATCATTACACAGACGATGGGCGCTTACGGCGATTACGCCGCCGGATCCGAGTTCATCCTCTCCCAGTCCACCACCGGCTCTCACGGAACCGATAATTTCACGGTCCAGCTGGAATTTGCGGTCCTGACGGATCTCGACAGCACCAGTGATGTGAGCGCGGCAGGTTATTACAACGCAGGCAGTTACGCCGTCAGTTCCGCCGGACTCCGGTCCGCCGCTATCGATGACGCCGCCGCCGCGCTGGGATATGCACTCATACTCAACGGCGACAACATCCTGATCACGAAAAACGGCGACGGTGTTGCCCTTTACCACCTGACATCCAGCGTGGAATCCGGAGCGGAAATGGTCATCAGCCGGAAGACCATCGATGGCGCTGTCCAGTGGACCGACAACCGCGGCACCGCCACTGCCTACAACGGTGCATCTCAGGCGGATATGATCGACGCCGTGATCACCTCCACCGGCATCCTCTCCGGCGATACGGTGGGTGTCAATGTGACTTGGTCCGGCGATGCCGCCAGCGGAAACGATACCACCTTCACTCATGCCGGTACCCACACCGCCACGGCGGGGGATGCGGACGGCAACTATGCGTTCGGAACCATCACCAACACCACATGGAGCGGAAGCATCGACAAGGCGGTTGTGACGGTCAGCGGCATCACCGCAGAAAACAAGGTTTATGACGGCAATACCACTGCCGCACTCAACACCACCAACGCTGTGTTCACCGGTATCGTCTCCGGCGACGCCCTGACCATCGCCGCCACCGGAACATTTGCCGATAAGAATGTGGCGACCGGCAAGACTGTCACCATCAGCGATCTTGTGCTCGGCGGTGCGGATCTGAGCGATTACGAACTCGCCGCCACCGGACATCAGACCACCACTACGGCGGACATCATGGCTCGTGAAGTCACTGTCAGCGGCATCACCGCCGAAAACAAAGTCTATGACGGTAATGTTACCGCCACCGTTGACACCACCAACGCCGTGTTCGGCAACATGGTTGCGAATGATGATCTTACCGTCAGCACCACGGGCGAATTCTCCGATAAGAACGTTGCAGTCGGCAAGACTGTCACCTTCGGCACGTTGACCCTCGGCGGCGATGATGCGGCAAACTACATCGTCAAGTCCGATAGCCAGACGACCACCACGGCAGACATCACGGCTCGTGAAGTCACCGTCAGCGGCATCACGGCAGAAAACAAAGTCTATGACGGTAATGTTACTGCCACAGTCGATACCACCAACGCCGTGTTCGGCAATATGGTTGCGAATGACGAACTTACCGTCAGCACCACAGGCGAATTCTCCGATAAGAATGTTGCCACCGATAAGACGGTCACCTTCGGAACGTTGACGCTTGGCGGCGATGATGCGGCAAACTACATCGTCAAGTCCGACAGCCAGACGACCACCACGGCAGACATCACGGCTCGTGAAGTCACCGTCAGCGGCATCACCGCCGAAAACAAAGTCTATGACGGTAATGTGACCGCCACCGTTGACACCACCAACGCCGTGTTCGGCAATATGGTTGCGAATGATGATCTTACCGTCAGCACCACCGGGGCTTTCGCGGATGAACACGCCGGAACCGGAAAGACTGTCACGCTCGGCACTCTGACGCTGGGCGGCGATGATGCGGCAAACTACATCGTCAAGTCCGACAGCCAGACGACTACCACGGCGGACATCACGGCTCGTGAAGTCACCGTCAGCGGCATCACGGCAGAAAACAAAGTCTATGACGGTAATGTTACTGCCGCTGTCGATACATCCAACGCCGTGTTCGGCAATATGGTTGCGAACGACGATCTTACCGTCAGCACCACAGGCGAGTTCTCCGATAAGAATGTTGCGACTGGCAAGACGGTCACCTTCGGAACGTTGACGCTTGGCGGCGCGGATGCTGGTAACTACATCGTCAAGTCCGACAGTCAGACGACCACCACGGCGGACATCACCGTCCGTGAGGTCACTGTCAGCGGCATCACGGCGGCAGATAAAGTCTATGACGGCAATGTTACTGCCACCGTTGACACCACTGCCGCAGAGTTCGGCAATATGGTTGCGAATGATGATCTTACCGTCAGCACCACAGGCGAATTCTCCGATAAGAATGTGGCAACTGGCAAGACTGTCACCTTCGGCACGTTGACCCTTGGCGGCGCGGATGCTGGTAACTACATCGTCAAGTCCGACAGCCAGACGACTACCACGGCGGACATCACCGTCCGCGAGGTCACTATCAGCGGCATCACCGCCGAAAACAAAGTCTATGATGGCGATGTTACCGCTACCGTTGACACCACCAACGCCGTGTTCGGCAATATGGTTGCGAATGATGATCTTACCGTCAGCACCACAGGCGAGTTCTCCGACAAGAATGTTGCGACTGGCAAGACGGTCACCTTCGGCACGTTGACGCTTGGCGGCGCAGACGCAAACAACTACATCGTCAAGTCCGACAGCCAGACGACTACCATGGCGGACATCACGGCTCGTGAAGTCACCGTCAGTGGTATTACCGCCGAAAACAAAGTCTATGACGGCGATGTGACTGCCACCGTTGACACCACCAACGCCGTGTTCGGCAATATGGTTGCGAATGATGATCTTACCGTCAGCACCACAGGCGAGTTCTCCGATAAGAATGTTGCCACTGATAAGACGGTCACCTTCGACACGTTGACCCTCGGCGGCGATGATGCGGCAAACTACATCGTCAAGTCCGACAGCCAGACCACCACCACGGCGGACATTACCGTCCGCGAGGTCACTGTCAGCGGCATCACCGCCGAAAACAAAGTCTATGACGGTGATGTTACTGCCGCTGTCGATACATCCAACGCCGTGTTCGGCAATATGGTTGCGAATGATGATCTTACCGTCAGCACCACAGGCGAGTTCTCCGACAAGAATGTTGCGACTGGCAAGACGGTCACCTTCGGCATGTTGACGCTTGGCGGCGCAGACGCAAACAACTACATCGTCAAGTCCGACAGCCAGACGACCACCACGGCAGACATCACGGCTCGTGAAGTCACTGTCAGCGGCATCACCGCCGAAAACAAAGTCTATGACGGCGATGTGACCGCCACCGTTGACACCACCAACGCCGTCTTTGGCAACATGGTCAGCGGTGACCTCCTCACCGTCAGCACCACCGGGGCTTTCGCGGATGAACACGCCGGAACGGACAAAACCGTGACCTTCGATACGCTGGTCCTCGGCGGCGATGATGCGGCAAACTACATCGTCAAAGCCGACAGCCAGACGACCACCACGGCGGACATCACCGCTCTTGAAACGGCGGTCGTCTGGAACGACGTCAGCGTCACTTACAACGGTACGGATCAGGTGAGCGCCATCACCGGCTATTATGTGGATGTGAACGGCAATCAGGTGGCTGTGGAAGTCGCCATTGCCGACGGCGCCGCGTTCTGCCACGCCGGAGATTACACCGCCGAAGCCTCCACCGCCGATGCGGATTATGCGCTGAACAACATCACGTTCGCAGTTACGATGAACCGCGCGGATCTGACCGTGACCGCCGACGCCGTGAGCGTGGAGGAAGACGGAACGATTCCGGAACTGACATGGACCACGGCAGGTCTGGTGAGCGGTGATCGGGTCAACGGCAAACTTGCGACAGATGCCGATGTGACCGAGCCGGGCGAATACGCCATTACCCAGGGAACTGTCACTGATGCCAACAACCCGGATTATAATGTGACATTTGTGCCGGGCGTATTGACCGTGACGGAAAAAACCCTGCCGGAAGGCGGCGTTCAGAATGATGGAACGCTCCCGACACCGTCCAACCTGAATTATACGTCCATTTCCGGTGCATTGTCCGACAGCGTGGATGCAAAGATCCGCGAAGCCGGGAACCGTAATTGGAGCGTTCCGGGATCCAGCGTCAGTGAGATCGTGAGCGTGACGAGCCATCCGGATGAACTGCTTCATCCCGCTTACGCCATGCCCATGACCGTGGAAGATCCGCTGCCCCGGACTGACGGAAAAGCGTACGACGGCGCGGCAGAGATGAGAGCCCTTGCCGGAGAGTCTGAACCTATGGGATTCGGACTGGACGGCGAACGGGATGAATTCCGCGAAATGCTGGAGAATGTTGACTTCTCCGAAGCCGCGGAACAACTCCTGCACAAGGCACTCGC
>JAZNPK010000022.1:0-91644 GCA_045589595.1 Victivallales bacterium | reverse complement strand
CACTCCGCTTATTTTTGCAAGCAAAAAAAATCTACGGATAGCAAGACTGGCTTGCCATCCGTAGCTTTAGCGAAGGATGGTGGAGTAGATGGGAGTTGAACCCACGACCTATACGATGCGAACGTATCGCTCTAGCCAACTGAGCTACTACCCCGTTCAATGTGTTCCCTAATATACACGCTGTTGCACAAAAAACAAGTCGCCTTTGAGAAAAAACAGAAAAAAACTGTTCCATTTCCACCATCAGCGCACAAATGCTGTCGTGCGACAGCGTTTTTTGTCGATTACGCCGGGTAGATCAGGAAGATCCTGCCCGGAATACCGGATGCATTGAGGCATTCCGTCTCTTTCAGGACCACTTCATTTTCCGTGACAAGCGATTCAAGAATACGGTAAGCCGTTGCGCAGCGGTACACCAGATCCCCTGCGGGAAATGCCTTGCGCAGCACGTGATCCGTGAAAGTCGAAATGTGACAGCCCGGATGTTCTTTGATGTACTCCAGCGTGGCAGTACGCAGTCCCGGCGGGATCAGGGGATTCACCGCATATTCATCGGAGAGTTTTTCAATGACGAGGCGGTCCGGCGTAATGATCCCCACGCTGTTGCCCGGAATTTCTGTTCCGTAAGATGTCGGAAAGCCCAACGTGGAAATGGAAAGATAAACATTGCCGTCATTGCGCTGATAAATAACACGCTGATCCATATTGACAAAGCCGATCGTATCCGGCAGATCCGAAAACAGGATCAGGGATGCCGCTTCCTCCGGCATCTGCAGAAATGCATCCCGGATCGCTTTCACCGGATCATGGCTCTGTTCATAATAGTATTCAACTGCCGCCGCCGCGATCTCTGAACAGTGGACCTGGGAACCATCATCCAGAACCGGATAACGGTGGGGCATGGTGAAGTCCGCCGTTTCAAAAACTTTCCCCGCTTTCAGCAGCATGTTGCCCACTTTCGCAAAGGCATCGTTGTTGTCTGTGAAAATCCCTGAACTGCCCTGTCCGATCAGCGCAACTTTCCCCGCCGATCCCAGAAACGGATGACTCCAGCGGTCATCACCGCCACTGTCCGTCCGGCTGTGCGCCAACCCGATCGTGCCGGGCAGGTCGGACAACGAAAACCGTTCCGCCCAGATCCGTGTGTTGCCTGCAAGTTTCCGGTGATGAAATACACCACCATCCAATGTGACAAGTCCCGTGTAAAAACCGCCCCAGATCCCTTCGATCGCACACAGGGAACGCCAGAGTTCCGGCGCCGCTTCCCGTTTGCCGATATATGCACTCCATACACACATAAATTTGTTCCTTTCCCGTTAAAGTTTTCGAATAATATAACGAAAGTCAGGGGCGTTGTCAAGTGTAAAATCGCACAGATGGCGTCTGCGCCCGGAAAAAATGAAAAACGGTCGCAGTGGCGGGTGTGGGGGCGCGGCTCCCGGGCAGTCCGGGCGCGCTGTGCGCAGACCGGACGCCCGATACCGGATGCGAGCGCATCCGGTATGCGCCGGCAGTTTCACCGCCGGCGCGGAGCCGCGCCCAGCCGCCGGAGGTTGCTGTATGAGTCTATGGATTGGTATATGCCGTTTATGATCAGGGCAAAAAAAATGGCAGCCTGACCTGGATTCGAACCAAGACAAAGTGAACCAGAATCACTTGTGCTACCATTACACCATCAGGCTGCATATTTTGCAGTATGTCTTTAATATACTGCTGAAATTTCTTTTGTCAAGGATGATTTTTGAAAAAAATCCAAAAAAGCGTATCGGGCGTTATTGCCGCGGGGAGAGATCATCTTCGCGGAAATGCGGGGAGACGAATGTCTGCTGTCGCATCCAGTTTTCCACAACGGGTTCCAGGATAAAATCTTCCAGTTCTGTGTTCAGTTCGAATCTGTAATTACAGAAGGGGCATCTGGAAAAGATTTCGATATCCGGCTGCAACAGGTTTTCCTTACAGCGTGGACAGACAAGCCGGCGTTCATTTCTGTTCCGGGCGGCATTATTGAACGTCTTGAAATCGTATCGTTTTTTTGTATTGATCAAATTTTTCATAGTGTGTATAATATAGCGCGCGGCGTGGAAATATCAAGTGATCCGGTTATGGAAAACGACATTTTCCGATAATAAAGAATTTGTATGATTTGCAAAACGGCGGAATGTGGTGTAGTTTACCGTAGATACAATAAAACGGAAAATCAACTGCAATTTAGGAGAAAGCGTAATGGAAAAAAGTTATACAGCGGCAGAATTGGCAGAGATCGTCGGAGCCATTGAGATCAAAGGTGATTCCGGCAGACTTGTTACCGGGGTGGATTCTCTCCGTCTGGCGAAGGACTGCAATGCTTCTTTTCTTTCCAATGCAAAATATCTGAATGCGATGCAAGCCAGTGCCGCCGGAGTCGTTTTTGTTCCGGCTGACATTGAGCTGGAAGCGGCGGACGGACGGACTTTCATTGTCTGTCAGAATCCGGACAAATCTTTCGGCAAAGTCTGTGCGCTTTTTGCGCCGCCCGATCCGGTTTATGAAGCAACGGTTTCCCCGATGGCGTATGTTGATCCCACGGCGAAGATCGCTGCCAATGTGCATGTGGGTCCCACAGCTGTGATCGAAGCCAATGCGGAGATCGGCGAAGGGGCGGTGATCCGTGCCGGTGCATATATCGGCCCGGACTGCAAAATCGGTGAAAAGACAGTGGTCCACCCCAATGTTTCGATCATGCGTTCCTGCATTATCGGCAAGCGTGTGATCATTCATGCGGGTACGACCATCGGTGCGGACGGCTTCGGTTATACGCCCAGTTTCCGCGGTCTGCTGAAAGTGCCTCAGAACGGGATCGTGCAGATCGATGACGATGTGGAGATCGGCGCAAACTGTACGGTTGACCGCGCCCGTTTTTCCAAGACATGGATCAAGAAAGGCGTCAAGATCGACAATCTGGTGCATGTGGCGCACAACGTGATCGTGGGTGAATCTTCTGCGCTCATCGGTCAGTGCGGCATTGCGGGCAGTGCGGTGATCGGCAGAGGCTGTGCCATCGGAGCCCAGGCGGGTGTCAACGGTCACATCGAACTGGGAGACGGCACCAAGATCATCGGTCCCTCTGCGGTTCAGAAAGGCACGAAACCGGGTGAATCTGTGATCGGTATCCCGGCGGAAAGTGAACGGGAATATTTTGAACGCCACATGCTGCCGCGGAAAGTCAAACGCCTGACAGACCGTCTTGCCAAACTGGAAGCCATAATCGCGGAACTTCAGAAAGGTTCCGGCGAATGAAACGCCTGATCGCGGCATTGCTTCTGGCATTTTTCTGTACCGGATGCGGGACCACAGTCCACACGCTTCTGGAGACCGATAACGGTAAAAACATCCGGTGCAGTTCCGGTGATATCGTTGAGATCCGTCTGCCGGGGAATCCCAGTACGGGGTTCACCTGGCATCCGGCGGGACTGCCTTCGGATACGGTGCTGGTGCTGAAACAGGATACCTTTGAAACTGCTGCGCCCCGGGGCAATAAATTTGTGGGCGTGCCGGGAACTTTCATTTTCAAGTACGAAGTTACGGGAAAAGGCAGCGAAGGCATCCGCCTTGTTTACAGCCGTAAATGGGAAAATGTCGCGCCCGGCAGCTTCTATGAAGTTCTGATCAACGCCGATTGATGATGTTCAGCCGCGTCCGGTCTTCGGTTTGCGGACAGCGCGTTTCAACAGGATCATCGTTTCCAGATTGGGTGAGCCGGGGAACATGTCGAAGCAGACAGTTTTTTCCGGCTGATATCCGTTTGCCGCCCAGATCCGGCATTCTTCCGGCATCCGGTCGATCCCGCAGTAAATGGCAAGGATCCGCTCCGGTTTGCGTGCCGTGATGGCGGAAATGACGCCGTCAGCTGTTCCGTTCCGCGGGGGATCCAGCAGAATGACTTCCCCTTTCTGCGGCGGCGGCAGCAGTCGCTCCAGTGCATCCGGGGTGATGGATGCGGCTTCGAAACGGATCTCTTTTTCCGGATAAAGATGTTCCGCATTGGCTTTTGCCGCACGGATCGCCGGACCTTCAAAATCGATTCCTGTGACGCGATCGGCAAGAGGTGCGCCCAGAAGTGCGAAAAGACCGTATCCGCAATACAGATCGATCAGATGTTTTCCGGGTTTTCCATCCAGCCCCAGCAGTTCAAAAGCCTTTGCCGTGAACGCCGGAAGGATGGACTCGTTCACCTGTGAAAAGACGGTGGGCGGATACAGCAGTTTCGGCTGATCCGGCAGGGTCAGAGCCAGCATGGATGAGCCGGAAAGTTTTTTGAAATTCACATTGCCGCGGGGACGGAAGGATTCAAAATAATATTCGCTCCGGGTCTCATCGTGATAAAGGAACACCGCGCCCACATCGGGTCCGGCGATTTCCGCCGTGTACATTTTGAGTTTGCGGACGATCTCCCCGGAAAGACGGAACAGGTTCAGGATCACTGCCGCCCCTTTGTTGCCGCTGCCGCGGATGATGCAGAAATTCAACGCTTTCGCCAGAGGCGCATAATGAGGCTTGCGGAGGATCGCCAGCGTCTTTGCATAAATCCGTTCATGCAGTTCCCCTTCCAGCAATGCAGCGGCGGTGGTGGAACCGGCATCCTGACGCAGTTCGTAGCCCATACTGAATTCCAGCCGGCCTTTCAGCCAGATGGCTTTCCGTTTGGATGTGGCTCGGTAACGGCGGGGCAGGGGAGACGGCACAATGTCCGGCACATCACCGGGAAGATGATGGGCGGACCAGTGCGCGGCGAGCGCTGCTTTTTTCAGCTGCAATTCTTTTTTATAAGGCATTTCCGGCTGGATCTGCTCCGGGAACTGATCGGCAAACGTGATTTTCTTTTTCAGCATGTGGTTTCCTCCAGCAGATAGACTTTATCGGCGACCCGGACGCGCCCCGGCACAGCAAATGCTGTCAGATCCCCCTGTTTGGCTTCGGGGACGGGACCGGCATCCAGCCGCAGTTCGCTGATCTCTGTTTCCATTGCGCCAGTGGTGGGTCCCATGATCACGACCCGGGCGCCGGGTGTGAGGCGGTTTGCGGTATCGATCTTCAGTTCCGCCACGCCGATTTTTGCGTAATAATTGGTGATCTTTCCCAGATAAGTTTTCCGTTCCGTGGCACGGCTGCCGCCGGATTTGCTCCAGACACCGGTTTCGAGCCCGAGATAATAACCGCCGGTCCAGAATCCGCGGTTGAAAACCGTTTCCAGTTCCTGCCGCCATTGTTCCGCCTGTTCCCGGCTGAATGTGCCGTTCTGCCATGCGGCGACCGCCGCCTTGTAGATCCGGGTGACTTTGCTCACGTAATCGGCAGGTCTTCCTCTGCCTTCGATCTTCAGATAAGCCGCCCCGGAATCAAGGATCTGATCCAGGATCTCAATGGTGCAGAGATCCCGCGGCGACATGATATACTGGTGGTCGATCTCCAGTTCCGCCCCGGTCTCAACATCTTTCACCAGATATTTTCTGCGGCAGTTCTGCAGACATACCCCGCGGTTTGCGGAACGCTGATAAGTACACAGACTCATACCGCATCTGCCGGACAGGGCAATGCACAGCGCACCGTGGGCAAAGATCTCGATCCTGACAAGTTCGCCTGACGGTCCTTTGATCTGTTCATTCTGAATGGCTTCTGCGATCTGGCGTATTTCCGGCAGCGTCAATTCCCGGGCAAGGACCATCACATCGGCAAACTGTGCATAAAAACGGACCGATTCAATGTTGCTCACATTGCATTGCACCGTCAGATGGACCGGCATATCGATCCGGCGCAGATAGGAAATGACGGCAAGGTCTCCGGCAATACACGCATCCACACCTGCAGCTTTTGCGGCATCGCAAAGACTTTGCATTTCAGCAAGTTCGCTGTTGTAGATCACGGTGTTGACAGCCAGAAATGCTTTTGCTCCCGCCTTGTGGCAGAGAGATACGATCTCCGGCAGATCGGACAACTGGAAATTCAGCGCGCCGCCCGCCCGCATATTCAGGTTTCCGACGCCGAAATAGACGCCGTCCGCTTCCGCCTGAAGTGCGGCATGGAGCGCGGCAAAAGAACCTGCCGGTGCAAGAACACCGGCAAAATGAACGGAACGCCCGTCAGCCACGGATCAAATCAACCCGCAGGCTTTCATGGTTTCCGCCAGGATCGCCCGGTTTTTATCAGACGGCGGGCAGAGGGGCAGACGGTATTCTTCTTCGATCAGCCCCATCATCGCCAGAGCGGATTTTACAGGGATGGGATTGGATTCGATGAAGAGATGACGGAAGAGTTTGTAGTATTTTCTGTGGATCGCCAGAGCGGCGGCGTAGTCACCGCGTGCGCAGGCATCGCAGAGCTGCTGCATTTCTCCGGGGATCACATTGGATGCCACGCTGATGACGCCTTTTGCACCGACGGACATCATGGGCAGTGTGAGGGAGTCATCGCCGCACATCACCGCGATATCGCACGCATCCAGGATCTCGGAAACCCGGTCAACGGAGCCGCCGGCTTCTTTGACGCCCAGCACATTGGTGTTGGAGGCGAGCCGGGCAATGGTCTCGACTGCAATGGAGATACCCGTTCTTCCGGGTACATTGTACAGAACGATCGGCAGATCACAGGAATCTGCAACAGTGCTGAAATGGCGGTACAGCCCTTCCTGCGTCGGTTTGTTGTAGTAGGGGGTTACCTGCAGAGAGCAGTCGGCACCGTCTTCTTTTGCGCGTTTTGTCAGTTCAATGGCTTCAGCCGTGCAGTTTCCGCCGCTGCCCGCCATGATCCTGCATCTTCCTGCGGCAGCTTCCACAGCGGCGCAAATGACTTCGGAATGTTCCTGCATATTGAGGGTGGGTGATTCACCGGTCGTACCGACAGGCAGAATACCTTTGACGCCTCCGGCGATCTGCATTTCGATCAGGGCTTTGAATTTTCCGTAATCCACTGCGCCGTTTTTGTTGAAGGGAGTGGCAATTGCTGTGTAAACGCCGTTGAGTTCCATGATCCGTTCCGCTTTCTGCTGTCTGTCCTGTATCGTTCGTTATTGTTTGATTTTCTTATTTCTGATCCGGTATGATCACGGAGCCGGAGAAAGTCGCTTCCGCCGGACCCGTCAAAAAAACCGTTTCACCTTTTAATATATTACCATCCTGCGAAATGTCAACATCCAGCACTGCACCGGAACGCGAAAGAAAGCGTACTTTTTTTGATTTTTTCACAAAATCATGAAGAACGATGCCTGCCGACGTGATTCCGGTACCGCAAGCCGGGGTCTCATCTTCCACGCCGCGTTCGTAAGTCCTGATCCGGTGGATGTCTCCGGAAAGTTCCACAAAATCCACATTTGTCCCATCGGGAAACGCCGGATGATAACGCAGGGCGCGACCCGCCGCAACGATGTCGATATCATCCACATTTTCCACCGGCACGATCGCATGGGGAACGCCCGCCGTACCAACATAGACACTTGGGAACCCGTTCAGTTCACCCAGTGCCCGGAAGGGTTCGTTGACCTGAATGGAGATGCGGACGAGCCCCGGAGCAGCGGGCGGAACTGCCGCCGACAATACTTCTGCCGTGAGGGTGCCGCCGTCCGTTTCAAACACCGGTTCCGTTCCGCCGCCGTGTTCCGATGCAAAGAGACCGGCACAACGCAGACCGTTGCCGCACATGGACGCGCCGGAACCGTCGTTGTTGAAAAAATTCATCCGGAAATGACAGGGTTCCGGCAGAGGCGTCAGGAAAATGAAGCCGTCCGCGCCCACGCCCCTGCGTCTGTCGCACACGCGCGTGATCTCCGTTTCGAGTGTCGGCGAGGATAAAAATTTCTCCGCCGTGCTGCCGGGAGTACAGAGGACCACGAGAAAATCGTTGCCCGCCCCGTTCATTTTTGTAAAATCCAGTCTCATGATGCCGATCCGTTTCAGCCGATAACGCTGAATTCTGTGGGTTTGAGCGTGATTTTCCGGACCTCACCTTTGAAGTGGAGATACACGGTCCGTTCCGTGGCAAAATCGCAGTTCATCATGTAAACTTTGTCCGTACTGGGGAAATAGCTGAAGGTGATCTTTTTGCAGTTTTCGCCCACATCGTCCCCGTCTTCCGTTTCCGTGATGTATGCAGTGCCCCGGGCGCGTTTTGCCAGATATTTGTAGATCTCGCCGGTGGCGCCGTCGGAACTGACTCTGCTGCCGGGCGCCCAGTCCAGTTCGCCCCCGTATGCTCCGGGATATTCCCAGGAATTCATGAAGAAGACTTCACCTTTGCCGCAGCGGTGACGGAACAGGAACGGAGCGAAACTTTCATCATCCACGAGGATCGGTTCGATTTCCCCGGTGACTTCGATATCGCCCAGATGCGTACAGCAGACGCCGTACCGCTGATTCCACGGAAAATGAGTGATCCTGTTTTTGTCCCGCGCCAGTGACCAGTAGAAAGATTTTCCTCTGCCTTTGACCCGGATCCCCGCAAGTTCGGTGAAGTCGCCGCCGTTGACCAGTTCCTCCACGCCGTATGATGTGAAATTTCTGGTGACATTTTTTGAAAGATGAGGGATGGAGATAAAGAGCAGACCGCCGCCCCGGACATAATCCAGAAGCAGTTGATAATCTTCTTCCTTCGCGCTGTTCCAGCCGGTGAACATCAGGGCTTTGTAGTGCTTCAGCAGATATTCCGCCGAAATGCCCGGCGCCACCAGCCCGACGATGTCGCACAGTCCGTAAGGAGTGCCGGAGAAGAAATTATTTTTGTAATCGCCGAAACTGTCATTGAGGGGCAGAATGGCTTTTTTGAAGATCTCCCAACCGTATTCGGGGGTACTTTCAAACCAGGCATGATTGATATCCGCCATGGGACCGGCTCCGGCGACACAGTAGTTGGGACAGAAAGAGCCGGAACAGAAATCGTATCTGCCTTTCAGAACGGCGAAATTGACTTCGGGCTGACCTTCGGGCGTACCGTTTTTCTTGAGGTAGTTGTAAAAATCGGAAACGCTTCTTCTGTATTCGCGGCAGGGAGCGGAATCATAATTCAGGTTCGGATAATGTTTCCGGGCTTCCGGAACCAGATGTTTGTATGTGTGGGGATCGTTGTTCCCGGCCTCGATTTTCGGCACATCGTGCATTTTTGTGTCTGTAATGTGGTCGGACTGCTGCCACCAGGAACCGCACTCCTGAATGGAGATCTTGGAGCCGTTCAGATAAGAAAGGTAATATGCCGCATCCAGCATCATGGACCGCAGCGGAGAGGCGTATGGCATGAAACTGTAATGTTCGTGAGCGAGATAACAGCCCCAGACCGAAAGATCGCACTGCTTGTAGATCCCGCGGCAGAGAGACATGCCGAAGTTCAGATGGGCGAAGGCAAATCCCTCCATGTGGGGAATGATGTCCGTGCCGCCGCTGGCAATTTCAAAATCCAGATGGAAGGAGGCACTGGTCACAAGAAATTTCTTCCAGCCGTTTTCTTTCCGGACACGGAAATATTCTTTGATGTTGGTTCCGAACGCATTTGCGGCATCCGTCAGCGTGAACTGTTCATTTGCCGTGATCCTTGTTTTGCAGAAGCCGGACCCGAAAGAAAATGCTTCTCCCGCATTGTAGCCAAGGAACATGGGGTTCGATACGATTTTTTCTGTCCATTCAGGCGTGGCATCCGCGTAAATGGAATAGACATGGAGACCGCGTTTTTCCGCTTCGGTGACGAACTTGTAGAAGCCTGCACCCATCCGTGTATCTTTGAGTTCCTGACAGGGCGGGAAATCATCGGGCGTGAGATATTTTCCGTTTTCCCAGTCGGGGTCCGGCACCTTGATCCCGGCACCTTCCAGATCCAGCAGATATGCCATACTTTTCAGCTGCCGTTTACTTGCACCGCCGTCCCAGAACACCACGATATTGCCCTGATTGTCATCAACGATCCTGTCGAGATACCATTCCGGATCGTGATCTTCGGAAACCCAGCTTGTGTAATAAAGACCGGTGGACTGGAATACATAATCGCCTCTGTCGAGGTAAACGGGGACACCGATATACATGCCGCAATCGGGCAGTTTCATTTTTTCAGCCATGCTGATACCTTTCTGGTGGGAGGGTGAGATGAAAAATCAAAATTCTTTCTGCAGCCGTTCGATCTCTTCGGTGAGTTTCGTCAGAACACGCTGCTTGTAAACGTAAACGCTGCTTTCCGCCAGCCCCATTTTTGCCGCGATCTCCGGAACCGGTACATTCTGACGGCAGAGCGCAAAGACCTGAAGGGTTTTCCGGTCGAAACTGGATGCAATATTTTTCAGTGCCAGTTCCGGCAGATACCGCTGCCATTCCTCCTCCGCCAGAGCTTCGACTTCGGGGCGGATGGCAAGTTCATCCAGATCGTCGCTGTCCCAGTTCGCGGAAGTGAGGGAAATGGGAAGCTGTTTGCGGGAGCGGACAAAATTTTTGGCGGTGTTTCCGGTAATACTGCAGAGCCAGCTGCGGAATCTTCCTTTTTCGGGCGAATACTCGAAAGAGGGCATGGCGTTCCAGACCTTGACCAGCGTCATCTGCACGACTTCATCGGCGTCGTGGTGATTCAGCCCGATACGGCGTGCAAGATTATAGATGTACTTGCGGTAATAGGCGGTGAATTCCGCCCATGCGCTTTCATCGTTCTTATCCTTTGCTTTGCCGATCAACGATACTCTTGTGAGCATACGGTCGTTCAGCGTCTGCCGGTCCGTCATGATACAGGTTCCCCCAAATATTCCGAAATTACTTCCAATTTCAGAAATATAACGCCCCAATGATGAATTTCCAGTGCTGTTTTATCTTTTTTTACATTAAAAAGAGAAAATATCGGGTGCGGGGATTGTAATTTACCGGGATTGGCGTTATATTTAGAATCGTAGAATTACAGTCAACACACAAAACATGATGAAAGGATGAAAAAAATCATGGATGTTCAGGAAACAGGTGATATGAGCCTGATGGAAAAAATCGTCAGCCTTTGCAAACGGCGCGGCTTTGTATTTCAGAGTTCCGAGATCTACGGCGGCTTCAACGGCTTCTGGGATTACGGGCCCTACGGTTCCATGCTGAAAAAAGCAGTGGAACAGCTTTGGTGGAACTATATGGTGGAAACCCGCAATAATGTTGTGGGGCTGGACTCCACCATCATCTGTCATCCCCGCACCTGGAAAGCATCCGGCCATGTGGACCGTTTCGGCGACATTATGTGCGACTGCAAAAAGTGTAAGACCCGTTTCCGCGTGGACCAGATGGAAGATCCCACCACCTGCAGCAACTGCGGTTCCAAGGATCTGACACCGCCCCGGGAATTCAATCTGATGATGAAAACCTATGTGGGACCCGTCTTTGACGAAGAACATATCGCCTATCTCCGCGCGGAGAGCTGTCAGCCCATCTTTCTGGATTTCAACCTGATCCGTATTGCGACGCGTCAGCAGCTCCCCTTCGGTATCGCCCAGGTCGGTAAAGCCTTCCGTAACGAGATCACGCCCCGTATGTTCACCTTCCGCTCCCGCGAATTCACCCAGATGGAAATGGAATTCTTCTGCGCGGATGAAGGCTCCATGGAATGGTTTGAATACTGGAAGGAACAGCGCTGGAAATACTATACCGATCTGCTCGGCTTCACCGAAGACGAGATCCAGTGGGCACCCCACGACAAACTGGCGCATTATGCCAAAGCCGCCACCGATATCGAATTCAAGTTCCCCTTCGGCTGGGGCGAATTGGAAGGGATCCATCACCGCGGAACGTGGGACCTGCAGCAGCATCAGGAATTTTCCGGTCAGAATATGGAATATCTGGACCCGGTCACCGGCAAACGCTTCCTGCCCACTGTGGTGGAAACGAGCGTGGGCTGCGACCGTACCATCCTTGCCATCCTCTGTCACGCCTATGCCGAAGACAAGGCACCCACCCAGAAGGAAGGTATGGAAGACGATGTGCGTATCGTTCTGCGCTTCCCCGCACGGATCGCCCCCATTCAGGTCGGCGTGCTGCCCCTCTCCAAGAAACTCAATGACAAAGCGGCGGAACTGCAGAAGATCATTCAGCCCTTCTACCGCACGGAACTTGATGTGACCGGAAATATCGGCAAACGTTACCGCCGTCAGGATGAGATCGGTACGCCCTTCTGCCTGACTGTGGACTTCGATACGGAAAACGACAACGCTGTGACGGTCCGTGACCGCGACACCATGGCGCAGGAACGGGTCGCTATCGATCAGCTGAAAGCCTATCTCGATAAGAAGATCTACGGCTGGTGAGGTGATTTGTGCGGCTGAATGGTACCGGAACAACATTGAGAATGGCAGCGGCGGCTTGTTCCGCACTGCTGTTCACCGCCTGTATGTCTGATGCAGAGCGGGAATTCCGGTCCATGCGTGCCTTCACCCAGTGGGATGATGTGTACAGCGTCAGCCGTACAGCCACGACCGGTAAAAAAACAGTGACCTGCCAGTTCCGCCGCGACGGTATGGCATGTCATGTGGATGGGAAACGGAAAGTGATCATCAATCAGGACGGCGCATTTGAAGTTCAGAACGGGAAAACGGAACAGCTTCTTGCTGCCGCACCCGCTCTCCGCGTCTGGAGCGATGGTCTGCCGGTTTTCGGGCAGATCTCCGGCAACGGGATCCGCAAGACTGCCGACGGCACATTTGAAATGGATGTACCGTCTGCCGGCGCTCCGCTTACTGCACGCCTGAAATTCAATCCGGAGGGCGATGTGGTCAGCCGGGAACTGGTATCGGGTGCGGAATCGCTCATCCGTGTTTCGTACAGCGATTACCGGGAGGTCAGCGGCAAACATCTGCCGTTCAGGATCCGGCAGGAGGCTTCCGGCAGCAAATACGGCAATATTGAAACCGTGGTCCGGGAATGGAAAATCGATCCGGAACTGCCGGATGAAATGTTCCGGCTCTCTGAAACAAGTCAACAAAGTAAAACACCAGATACAAAATAACAACCCTAAAGAATGGAGCAGAGCATTATGAAAAAAATTACATGTGCCTTCATTTCCGCCATGGCAGTTGCAGCCCTGACCGGTTGTGCATGCAGCAGCAGCTGTGAAACCCGCAACATCATCCGTGACGACATCAATGCGTACATGGAAGAGTACGGCAACTCCGTGGAAGTCCGTCCCTGCGAATTTTCCAGCGTGAGTGCGGAAAAACTTTTTGCAGAGATCCCCGCAATCAACCAGCAGAAAAATTTCAAAACGCTGGTCATGGAAATGGAGTCCATTGATGGCAAGGCGAAAGTCCGCACGGTTTTTGCCGCCGGCGAAAAAGTGAAACTGGTCATCAGCGACAGCAACGACAAGATCATTGTTTCATTCATTCTGAAGGACAATAAAGTTTACCGTTCCACCGACGGAATCGAATATCAGCTTGCCGACAGCCGTATCGTTCCCGGTTTCCGCCTGCTCTACGATACGACTATGAACCTCGCCGCCGTGACGAAAAATGTGTCCGTCCAGACCTTTGACGCCTACAATTTCGGCAAACAGGCAGCGAAACGGGAAATGGTGAAAGAACCGCTGGAAATCATGATGAATGATACCCGCTGCTACCGCATTGATCTTGCTGTCAAGACCCGTTCCTATGAAACGGATCTGGTGTTCTATGTCGCCGCCGATGATACCCGCAATATCATCCGCAGCGAATCCATCCCCGGAAAAGGTCTGGAAGGCATCGCACAGAAGCAGACCAATCTCAACAGCCGCTTCCTGACGCAGAACGGCTTTGTATTCCCCGGTCTTTCCACGATCATCAATGGCGACCAGCAGACAGAAATGCTTCTCAAGAAGGTGACTGTCAATCAGCCGGTTCCCGAATCCGAATTTACGCCGGACGTGCTGAAGTAAGCAGCCGGTAACGGATCACAAAAAATGCTGCTGCAGGATCATGGTTCTGCAGCAGCTTTTTTCTTGCCGGATGAGGGGCGGTTTACTTCCGGTTCCGGCGTTTTTTCCGCAGGATGATCCCGGAGAGCCACGGCAGATGTGTCAGTTCAATACTCTGCTTCTGACCGTGGGCGGGCTGTTTTTTATCCGCTTTATACTCTGCAGTATTGAGCAGACCGGTCCCGCCGTACCGTTCCTGATCGCTGTTGAATACCTCCACCCACGTTCCGGGCAGGGGAACACCGATCCGGAAGGAATCCCGCACCGCAGGCGTCAGATTCAGAATGACCAGCAGGGGATCTTTTTTCTCTTTATCCCAGCGCAGATACGACACAACGCTCTGCTGATCGTTGCCGCCGTCGATCCACTGGAAACCGTCGGGTGAAAAATCCAGTTCCCAGAATGCCGGAACATCCCGGTAGATCCGGTTCAGTTCGGACAGCATGGTGCTGATCCCTTTGTGTTTCGGATAATCCAGCAGGAGCCAGTCCAGCGGCTGATTGCAGTTCCACTCGATCATCTGGGCAAATTCCCCGCCCATGAACAACAGTTTTTTGCCGGGATGAGTCAGCATCCAGACGTACATGGCACGCAGATTGGCAAACTTTGATTCGTAATCTCCGGGCATCTTGTTGATCAGGGAATGTTTGCCGTGTACGACTTCATCGTGACTCAGCGGCAGAACAAAGTTTTCCGAAAATGCGTAGAGCAGGGAGAACGTGAGTTGTCCGTGATGATAACCGCGGTAGAGCGGATCCTTTTCAAAATATTCCAGAGAATCGTGCATCCACCCCATATTCCACTTGAACGTGAAACCAAGTCCGCCATCGTACAGCGGACGCGATACCCCGGGGAAAGATGTGGATTCTTCCGCGATCATGGCAACACCGGGATAAAGACGGTGTGCCAGTTCGTTCAGATGACGGAGAAAATCGATCGCTTCCAGATTTTCGTTCCCGCCGTACTTGTTGGGGATCCATTCCCCTTCTTTCCGGGAGTAGTCCAGATAGAGCATGGACGCCACTGCATCCACCCGCAGACCGTCCACATGGAAATGATCCAGCCAGTAAAACGCGCTGCCGAGCAGAAAACACCGGACTTCCGATCTGCCGTAATTGAACACATAAGTCCCCCAGTCCATCTGTTCGCCCTGCCGGGGATCGGCATGTTCATACAGCGCCGTGCCGTCAAAGCGTCCGAAACAGAACGCATCTTTGGGGAAATGGGCGGGGACCCAGTCAAGGATCACCCCGATCCCCTTCTGGTGCATATAGTCAACAAAATACGCAAAATCTGCAGGACTGCCGTAACGGGATGTTGGTGAATAAAAACCGGTGACCTGATAGCCCCAGGATTGATCCAGCGGATGTTCACAGACCGGCAGAAGTTCCACATGGGTGTAACCCATCCCGGTCACATAATCCGCCAATGCGTGCGCAAGTTCCCGGTAATTGGGGAACGGTTTTGTGTTGTCGATCCCGGGACCGCCCCATGATCCGGCATGGACTTCGTACACGTTCATCGGTCCGTCCTGAACATTGCGCTGCTGTCGTGCCTTCATCCATTGGCTGTCGTTCCAATCGTACGGCGTATCGTCCGGCACGATGGAGGCGTTGCCCGGACGCAGTTCCGTCTGGCGGGCGTAGGGGTCGATCTTGGTAAGGATATCGCCGCTCTGTGTCAGGATCTCAAATTTGTACATATCCCCTGCGCCGACACCGGGCAGAAACAGTTCCCAGATGCCTGAATTTCCCATTAGACGCATGGGGTGACGCCGTCCGTCCCAGCAGTTGAAGGAACCGACGACGGAGACCCGTTTCGCGTTAGGCGCCCAGACCGTGAAGGCTGTTCCCGCAACGCCGCCGGGTGTCCGTGTGTGTGCGCCCATGACTTCAAAGACCCGGTGATGTTCTCCCTGATTGAACAGATAGAGATCCATTTCCCCGATCTCCGGCAGAAACTGGTAGGGATCCGCCGCCGTGAAAATATCATTGCCGTAATGCCGTTCCAGTTGATAGGCAAAATGTTTTTTCCTGCGGGGAAAATGAAGGGTGAAGATCCCGTTTTCCTGCTGCATTTCCAGCCGTTTGCCGCCGGTGAGACAACTGATCGCGTCCGCTGCCGGATCGTAAACACGGATGATGATGCCGCCCTGTTCGCAGTTGTGCATCCCCAGTACGGCATGAGGGTCACGGCAGACGCCTTTGATGATGTCCTGAAGTTGAGAATTTGTATCTGTCATGCGCCAAATCCCTTTTCGAAAGTGTAAGTTCTGATTTCCATTTGAGACAGCGTTACGCGCGGCAGGGAGTGCCAGGATCCGTCTGCTTTCCTGATTTCCGGCGTAATACTCTGCTTCGATGTGCCGAGATTTGCCAGAAATACCATGACCGATCCGTCTTTCAGCCGTCTGCGCCATGTCATGATCCACGGATTATCGCTGCGCCACCGTGCAGTTCCGTGAGCCGCCTCAAACATTGTGCGGATCATTTCAATGTGGGCGAGCCGCTGAAGTGCCGTTGCCACGCCGTACCAGGCGAGGGAGCCGGTCTCTGTCTGCAAATGCCACCCCACACAATCTTTGCCGTCGGGATATGTTTTGCCGAGGATCGTTGCGCCTTCGGGAATGATTCCCGATGTGAACAATGCGCCGCCGCCCACGATGTTGCCGATTTCCTGCCAGTTGCCGAACTGCTGTGTCGTTTCCGGGATGGCATCCCCGCTGGAGGCTCCGCCGAAAGTATCACTGATGACGGTGCAGGGCGCAAAATTTTCATCCAGAAACGGTATGACCGGAGAAAATACAACATTGCCGCCACGGCGGATGAAGTCCGCGACCCGCTGCTGTTCCGCCTCATTCATCACCCCGTCGCAGGGAATGAAAAGGGGCGTGCTGATGTCATCCGTCCAGTCGTCCAGCTCCGGATCGATGAATTCGCATTGGAGTCCGGCTGCAAAAAATCCGGAAAGCATTCCCAGCTGGAATGTTGATGCCAAATTTCCCAGAGACATACCGCGGGTCTCATGACATTTTCCGCCGGCTCCTGTGAAACAGCGCCAGGGCATGGCAACACGCAGATCCGTATCGGGACGGTCCGTGGCAAGTTCCGGATGCGCTTCCACAAATGCCCCGAAACGGCGGATGGCATCGTATGTGGGACGGCAGGATCCGTCCGCCCCCACCGGCGCATTGTAGTCGTAAACAATGCAGGTCGTACCCTGTCCCGGCGGATTGGGGCCGCCTGTGAATACATAACCGTTGTGACCGCGGACGCCGCTTGCAAGCTGACACATCAGCAACGCTTCCACATCTTCCGCAGATGTCGGCGGCCATTCCGATATACTGCCGTACTGGGTTTCAAAAATACACGGCGGATTCCCCATCAGACGCAGCATTTCCGCCGACATGAAACAGTATATCATGAACTGGGGCGTGGGGTTGTTCTGCTGCCACGTCTGGCAGAGCGTATAGTAATGATCACTGCCGATCAGCAGTTTATTGCCGAACCGTTTTTTCGCATCACGGAAAACCACATCCATCCACGGATTTGCCGCGTTGTGGCAGAACGCGCAGTTGATCCCGGATTCTTCCGCATACTGCATCAGCAGCTCAAGATAATCTGAAATGGTGCCGTTGTAGAAGGCGATGTAATCCAGTTCCCAGCGGGTTTTCAAAGGTCCCGATGCAGGTTCGTCCGACGGCGAAAAGTCTGTGAAAGATGTCTTGTCCGTGCCGTAAGCCGCATTCACCGCCTCCACAGAACCGTATTTTTTCTTGAGAAATTCCGGATAACGGCCGCCCTCAACACCGAACCCCATGGCTGCCGGATTGTAATCCCTGCCGCCGAACCAGACATGGATGCCTGTCAGTTCGTTGTCGAGCTGGACAACCGCCACCGTGCCGCCGTTTCGGATCGTGTATTTCGCCACAATGGGGCAGACCACCCGGTAGTATGCACGCGCTTTTTCCAGAAAAACCGGATGAACATAAGAAACATTGGCAGTCCCGTGGTGCGAGCCGTCTTTCCGCACAGAAAGGATCTCCGGATAAGTCTCCATCAGCCACCGGGGCAGACCGTGATCCACCAGCTCCGAATACGAATAAGGACCCGTCCGGGCAATCACATACAACCCGACTTCTTTCGCACATTCCAGAAAATCCGTCAGGTCCGTAACACCATCGCCCTGATCAAACAGAAATGTTCCTTCCACCGGTTCGTGGACGGACCAGGGGATGTACGTCGCGACCGCATTGCCCCCCGCCGCTTTCAACAGCTCCATCCGCCGCTTCCAGTCCTGCTTCGGCACTCGGAAATAATGAAATTCTCCGCAATTGAAATAGACCGGCTTGCCGCCGATCATGAAATTTTTTTCGTCAAATGTCAATTCCTGTATCATAAAAACCTGTTCCTCCGTATAGAGAATTACTGATCCGCAATGTCAACAATGTAACACATCCGGAGAACATTTCAAGACTGAAATCAAGATTCTGTACGGATTTTCCGCGCGGAGCGCGATCGCCGGAACACCCGTTCCGGCACACAGCCCGCCGCCGGAAGGGCGCGGCGGCGGCTGTGAAAGCCCCGCGTGGCGGGGCTTGATCGCGCCCGCGCGCGCGTATGCGTTTCACTGCAGTTTCTGATTGGCGGGGTTATTGGGATCGGCGTTAAGGATCCAGTTCAGTTCTTTGCGGACATCTCCGCTGTCGGCGTTGATTTTTTTGAGGAGGCGGTGGCGTCTCCGGTGTGCGCTGATATCTTCCGGCGCGAGGATGATCGCTTTCTCTACGGTTTTGATGGCGCTCTGATCGTTGCCGGTCATTTCCAGATACGCTGCCATTGTCAGGTGTACGAATGGGGAATCCTGCGGTGCGTTCCGGTATTTTTGCAAAACGAGTTGCGGGTGTGGAGCTTTCAATTCTGCATTTCTGGAGAACTGCGGGTACACGGTTTCGTAAAGTTCGGAAAATGCTTTTTCCCGGCAGATCTCATATCCGGCGGCAGCAGCGGTGCCGATGGCGACCACGGCGAGTGCAGCGTGGCGGACAGGCGGCAGTTTCCAGTGCCGGAACGGTGTCAGTTCCGGGATGCCGGTTTCTGCAAAGATGAGGGAGGAAAAGAGGATCAGCGCGGCGGCGTATGCGGGTGATTCGATCCCCACTTCCAGCATGGCATCGATGGTCAGGATCATCATAGATGCCGTAAGTATTCCCAAACGGACCGTCCGTTCTGTCCACATGCCGTTATCTTCTTTTTTCCGTTCCAGCAGGGCTTTGATCCCCCGGTACAGGGGCCACAGGGGCAATGCAGCTGCCAGCAGAAATCCCATCAGACCGGACTGCGACCCGAAGAACAGCACCAGATTGTGAGGGGAGTGGGGTGTTTCGTCATTGATCAGGAGTTTCTTTGCGGGATATTCGTGAAAAAAGTCACCCCAACCGGTTCCGGTGAAAGGATGTTCCAGCATCATTTTCAGTGCGGCAAAGTCATAATCCAGACGGAAGATCAGCGATTCCGCGCCGCGCCAGAAGATGATCAGCAGCGTGATCCCGGCGGCAGCAAAAACGCCGCCCGCTGCAAGATATTTTCTCTGTCTGCTGTTCCCGACAAGAAACAGAACGGTAAACAGTCCGGCAGTCAGGGAGAGGATCGCGCCGCGGCTGCCGGTCATGATCATGGGAACGAGGATCATTGCTCCGCTGATGATACCGAGGAGCCATTGTGCCGGGCGTTCCGGCTTGACATGTTTTCCTGCCCAGCGGACAACGAGCCACACCAGCAGGGGCAGAAATGCCGCCAGATATCCGGCGTAGGTATTGCTCAGCTGGAATGTTCCGTAAATGCGGTTGGACGCGATCTGCCGGTTCATGGCATCTGAAAAGGCGCTGTCGAGCTGCTTTTCTTTCACATATTCCCGGACATCTTCCATACTGCCGGCGATCTGATTCCAGCCGGAGATGGCGCAGAGAACAACACCGGCAGCCATGGCGACCTTCAGTTTTTCTGCAAAAGTTTCATCACGCCGGATGGCAAGAAATACGGTCCCGGCAAAACAGGCAAGCCCGAAAATCACATCCAGTGTCTGGCGTACGTATTCGAGCGCGCTCGCGCGTACGCAACCGGCGAGAGATGCAAATGCCAGCAGCATCCACAGTGTCAGCTGCATGGACGACTGTTTCCGCCGGAATCCGTCCTGAAGCACGGAAACGGTCAGCAGACATCCGGACACGAGGGCAAAAATATGGGGCGACCACCCTGTATGGATCAGGGAAAAGAAGTCGCCCCAGTAGGACGCAGGCACCGCGGGGATCCCCAGTGCGTGCGTGAATTTCAGCGGCAGCAGAACTGTGAAGATCAACAGAAGACTGTCAGTGATCCGCTTCCACCACATCATGCTGCAGCTGAACCGTTTTTTACTTCATGCTGATGACTTTGCCCTGCTTGCGGGAATCTTCCGCAGCGAAGGTCATCAGGTGGCTTTCCAGCGTCACATCGGTGCCGGAGAGAATGGCGGAAGTATCGCCGGATTCCAGCGCGTAAACGAATGCATCCACAATGCCGCCGTCGCCGCCGCCGTGACCGGAATTGATACCGCCGTCGTTCAGGATCTCGGTATCGAGAACTTCATCGTTGTTGTGATTGTGGGGATCGGAATTGATGTAGCGGTGAATGGTGATCTTCTGTCCGTCACCGGTAAGAGTACCTTCCGTACCGAAGATGCGGGTCACTCTGCCGTCATCGCTGAACGCGGTCATGGTCATCTGTGCGGTGCAGCCGTCATCAAAGCGCATGTTGACGACCTGGTTGTCCACCACATCGTTGTCGCATTTGTAAACGCAGCGGCCGTAGGGACCGGTCTTGAGTGCTTTCAGCACGCCTTCCGTGGTGAGATCGTCGGTGATAACGTCTGTGGGCCATCCTTTGATGCCCTTGAAGATGCGGTCACGCAGATAATGTTTGAGTGCGGAGTAGGGGCATGTCACTTCGATACCGGCAGGACATTCCGTGCAACGGTCTGCGGCGCCTTCCGGCTGTCTTTCGGGGCGGAAATGTTCCAGAGAACCGAAGGACTGGATTTCAGCGCAGGGGCGGTCCATGATATAGCGGATCCAGTCAACGTCATGACAGCATTTTGCCAGGAGCATGAAGCTGGATTCTTTTTCGTTTCTCCAGTTGCCGCGAACGAAGGAGTGAGCCTGATGCCAGTGACCGACACTTTCCAGATGCTGCAGGGAAACGACTTTGCCGATGGTGCCTTCGTTCAGAAGTTTCTTCATCATGCGGGTGTACTTGGTGTAGCGCAGCACGTGGCAGACAGCAAAGATGATGCCCGCTTCTTTCACGGCTTCAGCGATACGGCGGCAGGCTTCTGCAGTCGGAGCCATGGGTTTTTCCAGCACCATGTGGTAGCCCAGTTTTGCAAAAGCGATCGCCGGTTCTTCGTGCATGGCGTCCTGCGTACAGACGAAAACTGCATCGGCAAATTTCGGCTGTTTTGCGACTTCAGTCCAGCAGCGGAAACGGCGTTCTTCCGGGATGTCAAACATATCCCCGACGTGATTTCTCTGGAAATCTCTCGGTTCTGCAACGGCAACGACCGTGGCTCTGCCACCCAGATTTTTGATCAGATGAGCGTAACCGGTACCGCGTCCGCCTGCACCGATGATGATGATGGAAATGGGCTTCGACATGATGATGTCAATCCTTTCAAAGATGTTTTTTGATGTTGTTTCTTAAACAAAGTTTTGAGTTTGAACAAATAAAATACACTCTTTCCGGTCGATTGCAAGTTTTTTTACCGATTTTCAAACTTTTTTTTCCTGACACTGGAAAATTGTCCGTTTCGCGTGTATAATAATTATAAAGACTGAATGTAACCGCTGAAAGAGAAAAAATAATGCAGGCAACCGCAAAAGGTATGAGATTGCAAATCGGTTTCTTCGGGCGCAGAAACGCCGGAAAATCCTCTTTGCTCAACCGTATCGCCGGTCAGGATGTGGTGATCGTTTCCGATGTACCCGGAACGACTGCCGATCCTGTTGACAAAGCCATGGAGCTGCCGCCCGCCGGACCCGTCCTGCTGATCGATACTGCCGGGATCGACGATGATCAGGAGACCATCGGTGCGCTCCGGGTCGAACGCAGTCTGAAAGTTCTGGACCGCTGCGATCTTGCCCTTCTTGCCGTGCCCCTGAATCAGCCGTGGAGTTGTCACGAAGACCGGATGATACAGCGGTTCCGCGACCGGAACATTCCTTTTTTTGTGGTGTTCACCAAAGGGGATCTGCCCGGAGCCGTCCTGCCGGATGAACTGAAACAGCGTCTGACGGATGAAAAGATCCCGTATGTGGAATTTTCTGCCGTCTCCGGCAATATCCTTCCGCTGTTGGAGCAGATCATAGCCCTTGCTCCGGTGAATAACGACCGTATGCTTGCGGATCTTGTGCGTCCCATGGAACCGGTGCTGTTGATCACGCCCATCGATAAAGAAGCACCCAAAGGGCGTATGATCATGCCCCAGGTACAGGCGATCCGGGATGTGCTGGACAGCGATGCGTGGTGTGTGGTCGTCCGGGAAAATGCCATTGAAAAAGCGTTGTCCGAACTGAAAACGCCTCCCTGTCTTGCGGTGACGGATTCCCAGGCGTTCGGCATTGTCGCACCTCTGATCCCGGAATCGGTGCCGCTGACATCTTTTTCCATTCTCATGGCGCGGCTGAAAGGGGATCTTGCCGCCTGTGCCGCAGGTGCCGCCGCCATTGCCGGACTGCAGGACGGGGCAAAGGTGCTGATCGCAGAAGCCTGTACACACCATGCCATCAGCGATGACATCGGGCGCGTCAAACTGCCCCGCTGGATCTCGGAATATACCGGAAAACAGATTTCGTTCCATACCGTGTCCGGTCCGGATTTCCCGGATGATCTTGAACAGTACGATCTTGTGATCCATTGCGGTGCGTGTACTTTCAACCGGCGGGCGGTCCTCACCCGTATTCTGCGCTGTCAGGCGGCGGGTGTGCCCTTCACCAATTACGGAGTGGCGATCGCCTTCGTCAAGGGGATTCTGCCCCGTGCTTTATCGCCGTTCCCGGATCTCCGCCGCATCTGTGAAGAAAAAACGGGGACTGCCGGATGAATACGATTGTCACATTCGAGCTGAAAGGTGATTTGCAGCGTCCCGGATTCAAACCGCTGATGTGGCGGCTTGCGTCTGAAGCCGGACTCGGCGGATGGATCACCGATGAGGAGACCGGCGACGGTGTTCTGCTGCGGCTGGAAGGTGATGAAGAACGGATCCGGGCGTTTATCCGCCCCATTCCCGGAAAATTGTTCCCCCATTATAAACTGACTTCCATCAGTGTGAGAAAGAGCCGCCGTGATCCCGGTGACGGTCAGCGTCGCCCCTTCTACATCATTTCCGGCGGTAATACGGTAATGCCGGAAGTCCCGGTGGACCGCGTGGTCTGCCCGACCTGTCTGGCGGAGATGAAAGATCCCAAGTCCCGCAGGTATGGTTATCCTTTCTTTTCCTGTCCGGATTGCGGTGCGGGGTATGCCCTGCTTCAGCGCAATCCCTTTATCCGGAAGAATACATCTTACGCAGCGTTTCCGCCCTGCCGCAGCTGTCGGGAGGATGGTGACGGCATCCGTGCCTGTCCGGATTGCGGACCGCGTCTTTTTCTGCTGGATTCCGAAGGGGAATTTGCGGATGATTCCGATTGTATCTGCAATGCCCGCTGCGATTTGAAACGGGGCAGTCTGCTGGCACTTCAGTCGCGCTACGGCGGGTTTCATCTGTTTGTGGATGCCGCCAATCCGGACGCGCTCCGGCGTCTGCGTGAACGGCGGAAACTTCCAGCCCGCCCCATTGCGGTCATGGCACGGAATATGGAGGCTGTCCGCAGGATCTGCCGCTGTTCTGCCGAAGAGGAAAAACTGCTGACATCTCCGGTTGCACCTGTTGTGATCCTGGATGTTCTGGAAACGGCGTCCGGGATCCTGCCGGTGGAACTGCTGTCTCCGGACGGACCCCGGCTGGGCGTATCTCTGCCGTCATCCGGTTTGACGCATCTGCTGTTTGATCACGGGGAACATCCGGATGCGCCGCCGCCCTTTGAATATCTTGCCACGGTGAGCAGCAACTGGCACGGCAAAATGAATCTGAACAGTTTTGATGAACAGGTCCTCGCTCTGCGCGGAACGGCGGATGTATTTCTCTGCAACGATCTGCTCAGCGGGATGCACAATCCCATGTCCGTGGCAGTTGTCCGTGACGGAGCCCCGCAGATCTGGCGCAGATCCCGCGGCTATGTGCCGGGACCGATTCTGACGCAGACACCGCTCCGGCGTAATGCAGTTGCTTTCGGGACGGATATCAACGGGGCAGTTGCCCTTGCGTCAGGGGACCGCATCATTCCCTCCCAGCATCTTGGCGATATCCTCAACAGCGAAGCGTCCGGCAGATTGACACATCTGCTGGAACATTTTACCGGGATCTTCGATACCGTGCCCGATGTGGTGGCGTGTGATATGAACCCGAATCTGCGGTCGAGCGAAGAAGCGTTGCGTTTTTCCCAGCGGTATTGTCTGCCCCTGATCACAGTCCAGACTCATCACGCCCAGGCGTTGTCCGGGATGGTGGAAAATAAATTGGAACATGCCCTCGCTTTCGTGCTGGACAACGGCGAACCCGGACCCGACGGCGTTTACTGGGGGGCGGAATTGCTGGATGTGGATGTGGCATCGTTCCGGCGTCTCGGAACATTTCAGCCGGTACAACTGCTCGGCAGGGAAAATGCCCTCAGCCGTCCTGTCCGGCAGTTCATCGGCAGATTGTTTGAAGCCGGTGTGGATCTTACAGATGCCCATCTGGAACGGTTCCGTATCAGCGGAGAGGAAGTGGCAATGTGGCGCCGGACATCCGGACGGAGTCTGACGACTCATGCCGCAGCACGGCTGTTCGATGCCGTATCCGCAGGACTGGGACTGGCACCCGATTTTGTGGGCTATCGCGGGCAGACCGCCGCACGGCTGGAATATGCCGCCATGCGCGCTCCCGGCGGACTCAAAAATGTGCCGGGATGGATGTATGATAAATTTTCTTTCACGGAAAGCGTGGATGATACACCGAAAAAAGTGATAGACTGGACACCGCTGTTCCGGAATTTTGCCGATCTTTCCTGGGTGAAAGCGGAAGATGTTCCGGCTCTGGCTCTGGCGTTTCATGCAAAGATCGCCGATGCTGTGGCGTGTCTCGCCCATTACGGTGTATCCCGTACCGGTGTGCGGGATATCCTCCTTTCCGGATCATTGTTTATGAACGGGATCCTTCTGGAACTGGTGCAGGGGAAATTGCGCTCGGAAGGCTACCGCGTTTATATTCACAGAAATGTGCCGATGGATGGCTCCGGCTTGTGCGTGGGGCAGGCTTGGCATGCAGCAAGATAACTGAACCGATCGTGGAGTTGTTGAAAAAATGAAACTGAACCTGAAAAAACTGACCGCCGGATTGTTTTCCGTGTTGGTATTTTCCCTTTCCGCACAAACTGTGCAGCAGCGGGTGGATACGGCGATGGCTGATTCTTCCGCTATCGCTGTGGATCTGCTGATCTGCGAAAAAGATCCCGCCGCCGCCGCCGCATTTTTCGCCCGGTCCGGTATGACATCCGCCCAGATCATGAGCGACTGGACGCTGTTGAACCGTCTGCTGCGGACCGGTACGCCCGCCGCCCTGAAAGCCGTCAGTAAAACCGAATGGAAATATCTCCGTTCCGCCGATGGAGCCAATGCCCTGCATCTGGCTGTATGGAATCCCGATCCCGCCGTTGCGGAAACACTGGTCAAAATGGGGTGCGATCCCGCCGCCGGTGATGATGCGGGGAATACGCCTTTCCATGAAGCCGTCTGTTGCCGGAACATCCCGGAGGAAACACTGGATCTGTTTCTGGAAAAGACCAGAACGGCGGATATCTCCAACAAAAACAACGCCACGCCCCTGCATTTTGCGATCGCGTCCGGCAATCTGAAAAATGCACTCTATCTGATCAAGCACGGTGCCTCCCCAACGATGCGGGATAAATACGACAACACTCCCATCACACTGCTGCAATTTTATCCGGATGAATTGAAACATGACTGGGAAAGACAGCTTCTCGCCGCCGCAGATCAGTACGAACAGAAACACACACAGCAGCCTGAAGCGGAAGAAGCGGAAGAAGAGAATGACGGGACAGCTGTGGCAGCAGCACCCCGTCCGCAGTCTCCGGAAAAAACGGCGGTATCTGCTCCTCCGGGCGTCGTTGCGGATGGAAAGATCCCACAGGATGCCAATAAGATCATCAACATGATCTTCAGTAACAAGGTCGCCGATCTGAAGAGTATCTTTTCCAACAGAGATCCCGATGTCCCCCTGAGCAGATCCGGCGCACCGGCTTTGCATTTTGCCGCCCAGTCCGGAAAAATGGAAATCGTGAAACTTCTGCTGGAAGCCGGGGCAAATAAAAATATTCTGGATAACAGCGGCATGACTGTGCTTCATAAAGCCGCATCAAGCAATGCATTGGATGTATTTACCTATTTCGTCGAAAACGGTGCCGATATCAATGCAGTGACCAAGTCCGGCAATACGCCGCTTCATGTTGCCACCCGTTCCCCGGGGATCATTACATACTGCGTGAAAAACGGGGCAGACATCCGTGCCAGAAACAAGATCGGTGAAACGTTCCTGCACACCTGCGCGCGTATCATCACGCCCTCCATGATGGAATTTCTGGTGGAGAACAAAGTCGATTTGAAAGCACGTGACAGAATGGGCAGAAGCGTTCTGCATCATGCTGCCGAAGATAACAATTTCTCTCTCATCAAGTATCTGACCGTGAAACATCAGTTCGATCTGACCGACAAAGACAATGCGGGGATGACCATTCTGTTGTACGCGATCCGCCACGGAAATGTCAGTCTGGTGAAACACATGATCGAAAAATTGAATGTGAAGCCGGATGGACAGAAAGATCTCTTCGGACGGGATGCCGGGCTCAATGCCGCGTGGAGCGGCAGCGAAGAAATGATCAAATATCTGGCATTGAAACGGCGCATTCCCTTTGACAGCAAGGACCATACCGGCAGCGGCGCACTGTATCTCTACATCAGCAACCAGAAGGCTGATCTGGAGATGGTCAAATTCATGATCAGAAATTTGCGTCTCTCTCAGAATCAGGTCAATAAATTCGGCTACACGCCGTTGATGCAGGCGTGCCGTACCGGAAAAGTGGAAATCGCGGAATATCTGCTCAAACTCGGCAGTACCTCTGTGAATGATGTTTCAAATTCGGAAAAACTGACGGCTTTGCACATGGTGGTCATGCATCCCCGGAAAGAAGTGCTTGATGTGGTCAAACTGCTGGTCTCCAGAGGCGCAAAAGTCGATGCTGTTACACGGAGCGGGAAAAAACCGTCTGACTGCGCGGTCAATCCGGAAGTCCGCGAATATCTGAAAAGCAGGGAACGCAAAAAATAAAAACTCCTGCGTCTTAATGACTGCCTTTGAACCACTTCGGCATCCCGTCGGCACGAAGGCGTGAGACTTCCTCCTTCCGGATGGAAAAGATCGTATCCCGCTCCGTGCAGAGACCCGGATCGCGGTAGGGGACCCCTGCTGTGGATCGCAGGGTGATGTCTGCATCTTTCTGTGCCAACGGGGCAAGTCTGCCGCTCAGATCGCATTTTGCCGCAACGGTTCCGGGCCGTTTTCTGCCGAAGGGTTCGGAGCGGTAGAGATGCAATCCCGCTTCCAGAATGGCGCCGAAAAGCGGATATGCCGAAGAATATGTGGTCAGAACACCATCCGGTTTCAAATGATCTGCAAGCACGCGGAGAAAATCAGCGGTCCACAGTTCCGGGTTGGTATCGGGTGAAAATCCGTCAAGGAAAATCACATCAAACATCCGGTCTTCCGGCAGTTCCTTCAATGTTTTCCGGGCGTCGCCGAACAGGATTTTCAGATCGGCAAACGGGGTGCGGACAACGCCGTCCTGATCCAGCAATGTCTGGAAAAATTCCCGGTCGCAATCCGGCAGCGTCAGTGCGGCGGGGATCACATTCCGGTCGGATTCCAGTGAGGTGATCCGGACTTTTCCCTTTCCGGTCTCTGCCGCAAGAGCCATGGCACTGCGGGCATTGCAGCCAAGCCCGAAACCGATATCCAGCAGTTCCACTGTATCGCCCCGGCTCAACCGTTCCGCCAGTCCGGACGGCTCCAGATATTTTTTGACCGATTCCGCCGCAGCGCCCGCAAGACTGTGGAAATGCTGCCGGTAGGACGGATGATATAAGGTATAAGTCCCGTCCTCCGTGCGGCAGGGTGTGAATCTGCCCTGACCGGAGGCGAATTTTTCCAGAAACATTTCCCGGAACTGCCCCTTTTTCATCCACCATTTCGGCGCGATGATGCCTTCATTTTCCGATTCTGCCGTCAGACGCAGGACCGACATACTGTCCGGCAATTCACGCAGAAATTTTTCCAATGCCGCAGCATATTCGTATTCGTTCAGTGTGGGGAAGGGCGCCGCGGCATACTGTGCTGCAAGTTTTGTCCCTTTCAGTACCAGCAGCTGATGCATTTTCACCGCGCAGAAGGGCAATGCCGCAACGGCTCTCGCCGTATCGATCCAGTCCTGTTCCGTTTCGCCGGGCAGACCGAGGATCAGGTGTGCCGCCACGGGGATCCCCCGGGCATGAAGCCGCCGCGCCGCATCTGCCGCACAGGCAAAATCGTGTCCGCGATCGATCCGGCGCAATGTTTCATCGTTCGCCGTCTGAACGCCCAGTTCCACCAGAACGTCATACCTCATTTTGAGTTCTGCCAGATAGTCCAGACATTCCTCCGGCAGACAATCCGGGCGCGTACCGATGACGATCATTCTGAAATCCGCCAGTGATAACGCTTCTTCATAAACCGAGCGGATCGTTTCTATGGGCGCATTCGTTCCGGTAAATGCCTGAAAATAAGCAATGTATGGTCCGTCTGAGTGATAGCGGTCACGGACATAACGGATGCCCCGTTTCACCTGTTCCGGGATCGTCATACCCCCTTCAAGGTGGCGCGCACGGCTGCCGTCAGCTCCGCAGAATGCGCATCTGCCGTGGGGACATGCAAAGCCCGGATCCAGCGGGATCCGCTGCATGGAAAAACCGTGCCGTTCCGCAAGGTCGTCCCGGAAAAACCGGAGTTGTTTCATGCGGTCAGGCTTTCAGTTCCGCGATTGCCGCTGAAGCGCCTCCGGGATGACGGAATACGGATGTCCCGGCAACGATCACATTGGCACCGGCCGCGATCGCCTGAGCCACATTTCCGGCACCCAGACCGCCGTCCACCTGAATATGACAATCCGGATGCCCGATGCGGTCCAGTTCTTTGCGGAGAGCTTTTACTTTTTCCAGCTGATCCGCCATGAATTTCTGTCCGCCGAAGCCCGGTTCAACCGTCATGACAAGCACCATTTCCACATCATTGAGCCATGGGAACAGCGTTTCCACCGGGGTTCCGGGTTTCAGCGTCAGTCCGGCAGTCATCCCGGCATCGTGAATGGCGCGGATGGTTTCTGCGATGTCGCTTTCTGCCTCAATGTGGAAGGTGATATGATCCGAACCTGCTTTTGCGAAGGCATCCACATATTTCAGGGGATCGGTCAGCATCAGATGAACATCAAACAGGCGCGCCGTATGTTTCCGCAGCGAGGCGACCAGTGCGGGTCCGATGGTCAGATTCGGCACAAAATGTCCATCCATCACATCCAGATGCACCAGTTCCGCTCCGCCTTCATCAATGGCGCGCACTTCATCTCCCAACCGTGCAAAATCCGCCGCCAGCATGGACGGCGCGATCAGGATCTGACTGCTTTTGAACCGTTTCATTTTATGCCTCCTCTTTTGTTGTGTCCTCTATTTTTTTCCCGTCTTTGTATTCGTGATCGTGTCCGCGGTGCAGATCCAGCCAGCGGCGGTGCGCCCACAGCCACTGTTCCGGATATTTGCGGACAGCCTGCTCGATATGGCTGGTGTAAAGCTGACAGATGGCTTTCACATCGGCTTCCTTATCGCCGGTGGGTTCGTAAACAAGGGGTTCCACTTCGCAATGGAATTCAAAATGAAATTCATCGTCCACACGCAGAAGATAAGGCATGGAAATGGGCGTACCGGTCCGCAGATGCAGCAGCGCGGGCGTTGCATGAGCCCGGGCGGGATGTCCGAAGAATGTGACTTCCACACCTTCTTTTTTACTGGCGTGCTGGTCCGCAACAATGGTGATGTTTTCGCCTTCTTTGTGTGCCAGAAGCAGGGGGCGCAGACCTTTTTCTTTCGATACCGTTTTGTGGCGGAAACTGCTGCGGTGACTGTAGAAATAGTTGCCGATCTTTTCGTTGCCCAGAGGCCGCATGATGGATGTCATGGGCGTATCGGTAAGGACCGAGTGCGTTCCACCGGCAAGTTCCCAGTTCCCCAGATGTGCCGTGGCGAGAATGGTCTGAAAGGTGGTTTCCGGATTGAAGATCTTTTGGGAAATGGGATCGTCCGCAGCCTTGATGTATTCGTGGATGTTGTCCGCATTGATGATCTGGTCAAACTTGATGATCTCCACAAAAACTTTCACCATGTGGATCATATTGGTCTTTGCCAATGCCTTCGCATCCTTCTTCGTCGTGCGGATGCCGCTGTGCAGAATGTGGCTGATGGCACGGTTGCGGTGTTTCCAGTCAAAGGTATAAAACAATGTGCCGACAAAGCGTGCGAGGGCGTATGCAAATTTCAGGGAACTGATACGGATGATACCGGCTCCCAGAAGAAAAAAACGGTACTGGATCTCGTCGATGATCTTGCTGCGGGGCTTGGAACTCATGGGCGTTACTCTTTCTGTAAAAGGATTGTTTTTTATGTTATATGAATGTAATATACTCCCTTTTTTAAAGAAATGCAATACCGCCCCTTGACAAATCGCAGAAGAGTTGCTAATTTACTGTATGCATAACAGATTGAACTATGACCGGAGAAAACCAATATGAAATCCAGAATCAAAGGAATTTTCCTCGCAGCCCTCGGCACCGCTCTGCTTCCGGCGGGTATTACTGCACAGGATGCCGCCCCCGCTGAACCTGCCGCAGAAACAACAGCCCAAGTCGCGACCGCCCCGGTCGTTCCGGTATCGCCGGACGCCACCAGTTATCTCATCCGCAAAGGCTACGCCACGATCCTCTGTGCGGAAGTATCTGCCGAAAAACCCGCCATCAACGATGAAAACGATCTTGATGTTTCCCCTTACGGCGATGATACACGCTGGGCGCAGCTGATCATTTCCCTGCCGAAAGACCGGGGATTCTCCCGCTTCGATTTCGCGCTCGATATCAACGGCTCCGCCGGTGTATGCCTTGCCATTGCCACGGACGACAATCCTTATTCCATGAAGAAAGATTCCTGGGTCCTGCCCAAACAGCAGAAAGATACATTCATCAGAATGCTTTTTGCCGTGTCCGGTGCGCAGCTGCCGCCGGGCGGACAGTTCGCCGGTCCTTATCTGCTGACGCGTAAGATCGGCGGAAAATCACCCCTGCCTCCGGATCAGATCTATCTGCGTCAACTCCCTGCCGGAACTGCGTTCCAGACCGTGGCAGATGTCCAGAAAGCACCCGCCGGTCTCTGCGGAAAAGTTTTGCCCGGCTCTGAACCGGCTCCCGCCCCCGCCGCCGCAACTCCTGCCGCAGATCCTGCCGCAGATCCTACTGCCGCTGCCGCCGCAACTCCTGCCGCAGATCCCGCCGCCGCAGCAGCAGCACCCGTTGCACCCGTTGCCCCTGCCGCCCCCGTTGCCCCTGCCACACCCGTTGCTCCTGCCGCACCTGCAGCTCCTGCCGCCCCCGCCGCACCCGCGGCTCCGATGGCTCCGATGGCTCCGGCTGTCCCGTTGGCACCGACGGCTCCCGCCGCTCCTGCAGCAGCACCCGCAGCTCCCGCCGCCCCTGCGGCTCCGGCACCTGTTCAGATCAATATTTCTCTGTAAATCATATACTTAATACGAATCTTCAATGGCGTTCCACCCCGGGACGCCATTTTTTTGTCTGTATTTTTCCGGGAAATCTGCATTGCGTGGCTTGACTTTGTTTTGTTATGGTTTTATATTAGTAAACAAATTGGTAAACAAAGAAAAAAACAATGGAGTTTTTCCTGGCATGGTATATGATGTTACAGTGATCGGGGCAGGGGTGTGCGGCGCATCCATCGCCCGTGAACTTGCCCGGTATGAGGGAAAGATCCTGCTGCTGGACAAAGCGGCGGATGCATCATTCGGCGTATCGAAATCCAACTCGGGAATCGTGCATGGTGGTTTTCACCATCCGTCCCACATGCTCAAGACCCGGCTTGAGGTTCAGGGGATGCGGTTGTTTCCCCGTCTTGCGGAAGAACTGGGCTTTGATTGGAGTCCCTGCGGGATCCTGGTGGCGGCGTACGATCCTGAAGAAATGGAAGTGCTGAAGAAACTGTATCAGCGCGGACTGGATAACGGCATACATACGCTTGAACTCTGCGACCGTGACCGTATGCTGGAACTGGAACCCAAACTCCAGCCCACGGTCTGCGGCGGATTTTATGCGCCGGAAGGCGGCACGGTGGAGCCTTATACCTATGTATATAAACTGTTGGAAAATGCGCTGCTCAATGGCGTGGAGACCCGATTCAACTGCAGGATCACCGGCGGGAAATATGAGTCAGGTATCTGGACATTGACACCTGAAAACGGGGAAGTCATCCGGACGCGGTTCGTGGTCAATGCCGCCGGACTTTTTGCCGATGAAGTATCACGCGTCTGCGGTGCGGAAGAATTTACCATTCACCCGCGGAAAGGTGAGGAATATCTGCTTGACCGCACTTGCGCCGCCCGGCCGGAGCATGTGATTTTTCCCGTACCGGTGAAACATTCCAAGGGCGTACTCGTGATCCCGACAGCCGGAGGGACGACTATGATCGGACCGACTGCCGATCCCATTGATGATAAGGAAGATACGGCAACGACACCGCTTCATTTCCGGACGATCCTGAAGAAAGTGCAGGGGATGGTGCAGGGCGTGGATCCGCGGTCTGTGATCACATCCTTTGCCGGACTGCGTCCCGTGCTGGAATCGGAGGATTTTTATATTGAACCGTCGGAAAAAGTTCCGGCGCTGATCCAGGTCGCGGGGATCCAATCGCCGGGTCTGACAGCATCGCCCGCCATCGGGATCTTTGTGCGGGAACTGCTGGAAAAGGCGGGTCTGGAACTGCCGCTGAAAACATCTTTTCTCCCGTCTCTGCCGCCTCACCGGATGATCCGCAGAGAAAGTACCGCATCGCTGGAACAGCTTCATCAGGACGATCCTGCATGGACCAATATCATCTGCCGCTGTGAAAAGATCAGTGAGGCGGAGATCGTTACGGCGATCCGGCACGGACATACCACGGTGGACGGGATCAAATTTTATACCCGGGCAGGAATGGGGCGGTGTCAGGGCGGCTTCTGCGCCGCGCGTATTCTGAAGATCATCAGCCGGGAAACCGGGATTCCCGTAACCGAATTGACCAAGCGTGGCGGAAACAGCCGGATCTGCATCGGATCTCTCGGCGATCTGGAGGTGAAAGAATGAAAACTGAAATTTGTGATGTTGCAGTGATTGGTGCCGGAGCTGCCGGTCTCGCTGCAGCCGCAGTGACCGCCGCCGCCGGAAAACGGACGCTGGTCATCGACCGGGAGGAACATGCGGGCGGGATCCTGCGTCAATGCATCCACAACGGCTTCGGGCTCCACTGTTTCAAAGAGGAATTGACCGGACCGGAGTATGCGGACCGGGCGCTGGTTCAGGCAGAACTGGCAGGCGCGGAATTTCTTTGCGGATGCACTGTGACCGATGTGGAAAAACAGGAGGACGCATCCTTCCGGCTGACACTCCTTTCCGGCAGGGATGGAGTCCGTTCCGTTCTGGCGAAAGCGGTCTTTCTTGCCATGGGCTGCCGCGAACGGAGCCGGGGCAATATTGTGACGCCCGGTACACGGCCCGCCGGAGTATTTACTGCCGGAGCCGCTCAGAAACTGTTGAACCGGGAAGGGATCCTGCCCGGAAAAAGTGCGGTGATCGTGGGATCGGGCGACATCGGTCTGATCATGGCACGCCGTTTGCGCTGGTGCGGCATCGATGTGAAAGCGGTGGTGGAGATCATGCCTTATCCGTCGGGGCTGACGCGGAATGTGGTGCAATGTCTCCACGATTTCAACATTCCGCTTTATCTCGCCCATTCCGTTGTCAATATCTGCGGAAAAGACCGTGTGTCCGGCGTGGATGTCGCCCCGCTGGATGCGGAACGGCAGCCCGATATGGACCGGGTGTTCCACATTGATTGTGATACGGTCCTCTTTTCCGTGGGGCTGATTCCCGAAACGGAACTTGCTGCCGATGCAGGTGTGAAACTCGATCCCGCCACCGGCGGTGCTGTGGTGGATGCCAATTATGAGACCAGCGTACCGGGGATCTTTTCCGCCGGAAATGTGCTGCATGTTCACGATCTTGCCGACTATGTGACCCGCGAATCGGAGCGCGCCGCGGCGGGGATCCTTCACAGACTCAATGGCGGCAAACGGTCCGACAGCATTGCCGTCCGTGCGGGGGAAAATCTGAAATATGCCGTACCGGCGCGGACAGGTGTCTGCGATACGGTTTTTTCGTTCCGGCCTCTGATCGTCGGGGAAAAATGTGTGCTGACCGCCGAAGCCGGGGGGAAAGTCCTCTGGAAAAAACATCTGCCCTTTGTGCGCCCGGCAGAAATGATCTGCGTGGAACTTGCGGAACAGGTGTTGGCGGAAGCGGAAAAAGAAAATGCGGAGCTGAATTTTCATCTGCGCCGCGGACCGGAGAGTGCATCATGCTGAAAGTGGAATATTTGATCTGTATCAGTTGTCCGAAGGGATGTCCCCTGCACGCTGAACGAATGACAGACAACAGCTGGAATATCTCCGGCAACGGATGTCCGCGGGGGGTTGCTTACGCTCAACAGGAATTGACCGATCCCCGCCGGGTCGTGACTGCTGTGGTGCGGACGGATGATCCGGATGGCGCCATGCTGCCGGTACGAACGGATCAGCCACTGCCGAAAAAATGGATCGCGCCGCTGCTGAACCGTTTGTACCGCATGACCGTAACTCTGCCGGTGAAGGGCGGCGATGTTTTGCTGTCGGATGTGGAAGGGAGCGGGATCAATGTGGTGGCATCGGAAAATCGCAACAGATCGGAGAAAGGAGTTGAAAAATGAACTTGCTGGAATTATCGCAAACCATCCGGAAAGTGCGTCAGACTCAGGGTATGACACTGGAACAGCTTGCCAGAAAAAGCGGTTTCAGCAAAGGATTTATCTCCCAGGTGGAAAATTTCCGTCAGACGCCATCGCTGAAGGCACTGGTCCGGATCGCTGAAGCTTTGGGCATCCCGGTCAGTTCCCTGTTCAGCGAAGCCGGAAACGCCGTACCTCAATATACCTTCGGCAGAATCGATGAAGGGGAGGAACTTCACCGGGACGACGGCGAACAGTACGGGATCCGCTATTTTGCCATGGCATATCAGCAGATCGGAAGAAAAATGGACCCCTTTATCATCGAATATACACCCGCCGGACCGCGGGATTTCATGTTCCATGATACGGAAGAATTTTTCGTGCTGCTGGAAGGGGAACTGGATTATTATCTGTACGACAACAACGGCAGACACCGTATGCGTACAGGCGATACCCTCTATCTGAAAGCCAATATCCCGCACCGGGTGGAACTGCCGGAAGGATGCAGCCGCGCAAAAGGACTGGTCGTTTATACCGATCCCGCCGTTGACTCATTGTGAAGATAGATAAAGAAGTATCTTGACTTTTTGTTGCCATAATGCTATATTACGGCAGAAAATGAACAACAAGACGGACAAGAAAATATGAGCAGACATAAAGTCCTGAATACTCCTGCGATCCGGCGGATGCCCACTTATTATCATAAACTGCTGTCCATGCAGGCACAAGGGGAAACATTCGCTTCCACTTCGACTCTCGCCGCATATATGAGCACAGATCCCATCGTGGTCAGAAAAGATTTTGAACTGACCGGCGTTACCGGGAGCCGTGGCGTCGGTTACAGGATCGATGATCTGATCTGCGCCATCCGGACCTATCTGGGCTGGGACCGCAGTATGCGCGCCTGTCTCATCGGAGCCGGTTCCCTCGGTACGGCACTCCTCGGTTTCCATGAGTTTACCGATGAATACGGACTGGATATCTGCGACGTCTTCGATGTCGCTCCCGCACGGATCGGACAGACCGTTTACGGCAGGACCATCCGGAATATGGATCGGCTGGAACAAGTCCTGCAGGAACGGAAACCCGCTATCGAAATGGCGATCCTCTGCATCCCCGCCGACAGCGCACAGCAGACCGCTGAACGCATCGTTGCCGCCGGGATCCATCTGATCTGGAACTTTTCCAATACATGCCTCCAGCTCCCCCAGCATGTCATCGTACAGCGGGAAGTGATCGCCGGCGGCTTCGCTCTCCTCTCCAGAAAACGGCTGGAACACGCCTGATCCCACACCCTCCCACTCAGCGACGGGCGGCTCCACGGACGCAAAGCGTCCGACGCCGTTCCGCAGCGGTGCGCACGCCCGCGGCGTGCGCTTTTTCCGCTGCCGGAACGGTGTGCGCGGTTCACCGCGCGGAGCCGCCCTGAGCGTTGCCGGTATCTTTACTCTTTCTCATTTTTTTTGTCACTTTTTTTGCGGCATGTTGTCCAATGGTAATAATTTGGCACATTCCATTGTGCTGTGGTATATATTTCACCTTTTATTTTGAAGGAGGGCGGCGAGATGAATCGGAAAAAGTGGTTGTTTGCGGGGGCGGGTTTATTGTTGTGTTTACCGTTCTGTGCGCAGGATATGGACGGGAAAGATGTTCAGACTCTGCGTCTGGTGCAGGATGATGCCCAGGACTATATGGTTTCAAAGATCTATCATCTCAAGTATGTGCAGGCGAATGATGTTTCGCCGTTTCTGCTGGGGATCGTGCGCCGTTACAATATGAATTCGAGTGTGAGTGACATCGGTTACGGGGCGAACAATGCCCAGATGCTGACGGTTACCTGTCCGGTGAAAATGATGCCCTATGTGGATGACTTTGTGAAGAAGATCGACCGCAACATCAAAATTGACGGAAAAGCGCCGGATGATGTGATCCGTGGAACGGGGATCACCCGTGCGGTTTACCGTCCGAAATTCCGTTCCGGCGAGAATCTGCTGAATGTGCTTGTGGATGCGGAAGTGGGGGAAGGTCCTTACGGTTCGGTTTATGCGTGGGATGCCAATTCCAATCAGATCTACTGGAAAGACAACAGTGCCAACACGGATTATACATTTCAGTTTCTTTCATGGATCGATCGCCCGTCGCCTTCCATTACGTTTTCGTTCCGGATCTACGAAGTCCGTGAAAGTACGCTGCGTGACATGGGCGTGGAATATCTGGCGTGGAAAAACGGTCCCGGCTTGAATATGTTTCAGACGGCGTTTCAGTCTTTCAGTGTTTCTTCCGGCGGCTCCAATGCGCTGCAGGCGATGAGCGGACCTGCGGGCGGATTTCTTTTTGCACCCCAGTTTGACGCCAGTTTTCTGCGTATCCTTGCCCAGTCCGGACATGCGGAAATCAAAAATACGGCGAGCCTGACGGTGTTGAATTCGGATTCGGCAGTGTCGGAGATCTATTTCAATCCGGAACTGCAGAACATTGTGAAGAACAACAACGACCAGACCAGTGTGATCGCCGGTGCCATCGGCAGTTCAGATTATCATCAGGTTTATCTCAAGATCACGGCACCGATTGCCAATCTGCATTACGGTACACCCCAGAATGGTTATCCGGATAATGAAGCATTTTCCTTCAAGCCGTACCGTCCGGGTGCTTACAACAACATCCCCGGTACCGTCTTTTTCACCTATGATGTCCAGACAGCCAACACGGTGGAGCGCAACAATCTCGGTTCGGAACTGATCGAGACCGGCAGCATCGTCGGCAGTACGCTCATTGCCCTGAACCGGGAAACGGTACTGGCGCGCTGGGACAGAAAACAGAAAGTGGAGCAGACCATCGGCATCCCTTTTCTTTCCGCTATTCCCGTGTTGAAATATCTGTTCGGCACAACCACAACATCCACGGAAACGACTCATGTCTGCCTCACGGTCTCGGCTGCCGTCCGGACACCTGTCGCGCTGCCGCAGGGATTCCGTACCGGCATGGTCACTCCGCTGAAATCTGAAAAGAAGGGAACATTCTGATGAGAAAAAAAATTCTTTCTGCCATGTTGTTTTCTGCGGCGGTGCTTACGGCTGCGGATATTCCGGTGGTACCGCGCGATTCCAATTTCAACAATACGGGCGGCTACGACAGCACGCGGGTGGAAGCGCAGCTTGTTGTGCCGGTGAAAGAGGGAACAAAAGTCCTTCATTTCATCCGCGACAACAACGATCCCCGCGTCATCACCAAGACCTACGAACTGAAGCATGTCGATCCCTACGAATTCCGGGATTATCTGCGGCAGATGGTACAGTCCAAACGGGTCGGCAACACCAGCCTTCAGCAGATCTATCCGTCCAATACCGTCAGTCCCGTTGCGGCAACGGTGAGTACGCCGGGCATCACCACGCCCCTCAACGCCCAGCCCACATACGAACCGGCGGCGCAGCTGGGCAGCAATACGGCGGTGGAATGTCTGAAATTTGCCGACGGGACCGGATTGCTTTTTGTCAGCGCGGAGGAATACCGGTTCCGGGATCACGAAAACGGGATGGGGATCGATACGCTGGTTTCCATTCTTGATAATCCGGCATTGGGCGAGATGAGTTTCGGATCCCAGATCTTTTTCTATCTGCCGAAATTTGTTCCGGCGCGGAATCTGATGCCCCTCATCGAAAACGTCGGCATGAACATCAGCGATGTAACGGAAGTGTGGCAGGGACAGGACATCGTGGCGTATGATCCCGATCTGAACTGGCTCATCTTTGATGTGTCCAATTATTCCTGCGCAAATATTGCAAAACTGCTTGCGAAATATGATGTGCCGATCCCCCAGGTCAGACTCAAAATCAAAGTGTATGAGGTCTATCAGGAAAACGACGACAAGATCGGTCTGGATTTTCAGAACTGGAAAAATAATGAAGGTGCCGATTTCTTTTCCGGCGGCGGACGGTTCCGGAACAACTGGAGCGCGATCTACGGCGCAGGCGGCAGAGTGGCAAAAGAATTCGGGTCGGAACGCTCCAGTTTTTATAATTTCAACCCGAAATGGAACACACGCTACATCGACTTTCTGGTCAGCCGCGGCAAAGCGGAGATCGTTCATACCGGTGAACTGGTGGTCCGCAACAACACACCGGCAACCTTTTCCCGGACCACACAGATCTTTTTTGTGGATACCTCCCAGCCTGCGGGAGATGCCACCGATCTGCCTGATACGGGCGTGGGCGTCGGGGAACTGCTTTCCGCCATCATCGGCAAAGTCGTATCGCCCAACGATATCGCTGTCGGAAAAGGGAACGCCCAGATCGTAACGGGGCAGGGTGGATTCGGGTTCACGATGACGGTCAACAATGCGTCTGTGAACCTGCAGGAGACCCGGTTCAATATCACGTTGTCCAATACCAGTCTGATCGGTTTTGCCTCCAACGGCGCACCCCGCATTTCCAAGGGCAGCACCATCGAACAGGAAGTTTCTCTGCCTTTCGGCATGGATTCATTTGTGATCGGCGGATTGCGGAAACAGGAAGTGGTGACATCCCGGACCGGGATCCCGTTCCTGATGGATATCCCCTATCTGGAGTACATCTTCAGTTCCGTATCAAAGTCCGTGAAACATTCCGAGTTGATCGTGACCGCTGAATGTGTGTGGGAGTCTCCCTCGGAAACCGCAAGAGGAGCTGGTGTTTACCGTCATAAATTCACCACTGATGTAAAATCCGGAAGGAAGAAAAGCTTATGAAATACTGGAATATCAAATATTTTTTCCGGGCAATGATCCCCTTTCTGCTGCTGGTGACAAATTCCGCTTGCAGCACCACCGGGACTACGGAACAGCATACTGCCGACCCCGATCTTCAGGCGGGAAACGACATCCTTGCCGCCATCCGGTCCGGCGATTACGACCGTTTTACGGAACGGTGCGGCAACCTTTATTCGGAAGATGAATTCAAAAATGCAAAACTGGATCTGGAAAAACGGTTCGGCGAGATCCGGTCGTTCCGGTGTCTGGCGCCCCTTGCCGCGCCGCCGCTCCGTGACCGGGTATGGATCGTGGCGTTTGAACGGCAGGACGGTTCTGGCAGAACGGTACGCAGGGAATTACTTTTCCGGCTGGTCTCGGGTATGGATGAGGATGGTCTGAAGATCATTGCATTCTCTTTCATCTGAAAAACTTCCGTTCTTCTTGACAAAGCCGGTCAAACGGATTAAATTACAACGGTTTTTACAAGGAGAACGGAATATGCGTATTTTTCTGATGATGATGTGTCTGGTCAGCACGACCCTGTTTGCTGAGGCGGGCGTTTCTCACGGCAAAGAGGCTGCCGCAAAAATTGAACAGATCCAGTCCGGTACATTCCTGCTGGATGTCCGGAAAAAAGAGGAGTTTATGGCGGGTACGATCTACGGTTCCATCCTGATACCTCACGATCAGCTGGAAAAAAATATCGCTGCCCTCATCCCCGATAAAAAATCGCCCGTCATTATTTACTGCCGCAGCGGACGGAGATCCAAAATCGCCGCGGATGCCATGAAACGCCTGGGATATGAAAATGTCCGCGATTTCGGCGGTATGCCCGAGGCGGCAAAAAAACTCCGCCGAACCCCCTCTGTCCCGACGCCGGAAAAAATGTTTGCCGATATTGCCAGACGCGCAAAACAGTACACCGTCCTGCCGCAGAACATCGCCGCAGAATGGAAACAGTTTGACGAACTGTTCCCCGGTTACCGCAAAAAGTGAGTTCAAATCTTTCCCGGATCCCCGCAGATGATTTGACTTTTTCCGCGTTTGTGCTATTTTTAAAAAGAAGAATCATTATCAATAATCATGGAGGAATATGATATGACAAAGATCGCTGTAACTTGCGAAAACAATGAAGTATTCCAGCATTTCGGTCACACGCCCGAATTTGCCGTTTTTGAAGTGGAACCCGGAAAGATCCTGAGCGAAAGCCGTATTTCCAGCGGTGAATCCGGACACGGTGCGCTTGCAACGCTTCTCGCCGATGAACAGATCGAACTGCTCATTTGCGGCGGGATCGGCGGCGGAGCCATCAATGCCCTCGCGCAGAACGATATTGAAGTCATCGGCGGTGCGGAAGGCAATGTGCGCGAAGTGGTGGAGGCTCTCCTTGCCGGCAATCTGAAAGTCCGCGAAAACTTCCATTGCAATCATCATCACGATCACGGCGAAGGTCACAACTGCGGCAGCCACGATCACGGCGAAGGTCACAACTGCGGCAGCCATTCCTGCGGTTCCGGAAACTGTTCCCGCTGATTTTTTCCGTCTCACTGACGATACAGAAAAATCCCTGCATCCTTCCGGACACAGGGATTTTTGATTTTCAGCGTTGGAGAGTCAGATCATTCTGCGGGTTCTGTCACTTCCGGCTTCTTTTCCGGTTCCGCTGTTTTCTCATCGAAATCCTCCGGGAGTTCTCCCAGCACAAATGTCTTGCGGACAACGATTTCCACGCGGGAGATGTCGCTGATACCCATGGCATCCTTCAACACGGAAAGGGAGCGCTCCTGAAGCTGGTGAACGGCTTCATCCAGTTTCACATCTTTGGAATAGAGGAAATCCACATGGAGACGCAGCCGCTTTTTGTCTTTTTTGCCAAAGAGCGCAACTTTGCCGATCTCAAATGCCGGGATCTCATCTTCCAGCGTGCGGATCACGGAGGCAATGGCGGAAAGAGTGATCGTTACTTCCCCGTTTATTTTGCCGAAGGTGATTTTTTTCAATGATTTGGGACGGAACAGCCAGATCAGGAACAGCAGGAACAGTATGACTGCTGCGCCCAGGACCAGACCGGAAGTAAAGGGATGAGCCTGTACAAAATTCACTACTGCCTGATATGCCGCCGCCGTATGATCCGTCGCACAATGCCACCATTTACAGAGTGTTTTATCCATGATCAGACATCCTTTTCTGCCGTATCACCGGCTTCATCCGCATTCACAGTTTCCGTTTCCGGTTCCGGGTAGTTGTCCACATCCGTCACCGTCACATCGATACATTCCACTTTCATGCCGGTCATGAAGGCGATCTCTTTGACGATTTCCGTCTGAACTTTTTTCGCCACATCCGGAATGAATTTACCGATTTCCACCACGATCCGCAATTCAATGCGTTTGACACTGCTTTCGCCCATGTCAACAGAAATGGCACGGTCAAAATTTTTGCGTCCGACCATCTCGGCAATGTTGTCGATAAAACTTCCATCAGCAAGCCGTACAACGCCATCCACGCCCAGTGTGGTCCGTTTCACAATGGCGGAAAGCACATTTTCGTGGACACGGATCATGCTGGATTCTTCTTCCTGAATGACATCTTCTTCAATTTCGGGATTCTGCGGTTCTGTTGTCATTTTGCATTCCTCCTTACTCTGCGTTTTCTTCCGCGTCTTCTGCCGGGGCGTCTTCCAGATCGCGGATGTTCACATTCACGCTGGCAACATCGATACCGGAAGTCTTTGTGATCGCATCGGTAATGCGTTTCTGGACTTCCGCCGCCGTTTTCGGGATGCTGACACCGTAAAGAACATTGATGGAGATCTCAACCGCCACATAGGAGCCGCTGAAACGGATGGAAACGGAACGGTCCAGACTCTTTTTGTTGCCGACCAGCTCCGCCAGATTGTCAAACAGATTACTGCCGGTGATGCGTGTAACGCCTTCCACCGAAAGTGCCGCCTGTTTTACCATGGATGCAAGTGTTTCCACCTGGATCCGGATCTTGCCGATCTCTTCTCCGGCATCATTCAGCGCGCCGGGAAGTGTGGCACAGCTGTCTGAAAATTTTTTCGCAGTGCGTTTCATGGGGTTGTCCTCCTGCTTCTTATTTTTTCTTGTTGGATTGCTGCTGTTCAAACGCACCGTCTTTCATGACGCGTTCGATATAGCCCGTATCGTATTGTCCTTCCGTAAATTCCCGGGTTGACAGCAGGAACTGTTCAAAAGGAATACTCGTTTTGATTCCGTGGATCAAAAGTTCATCCAATGCCATGCGGCAGCGTGCGATCGCTTCTTTACGCGTGGGAGCATGGACGATCAGTTTCCCGATCATACTGTCGTAATGGGGCGGGATGCGGTAGCCGCTGTAAACATGGGAATCCATACGGACGCCCAGACCGCCCGGCGGACAATAGAAATCGATCACGCCCGGACTGGGAGCAAAGTTGTGATAGGGGTCTTCCGCATTGATGCGGCATTCGATGGCATGACCCTTCACGCCCACTTCTTTCTGCTCCAGCAGCAGCGGCTCGCCTGCTGCAATGCGGATCTGTTCCTTGATGATGTCCACACCGGTCACCATTTCGGAAACTGTATGTTCCACCTGCACACGGGTGTTCATCTCCATGAAATAAAATTCTTTTGTCTTGGGATCAAGCAGAAATTCGATGGTTCCGGCAGAGGTGTATTTCACCGCTTTTGCCGCTTTCACCGCTGCATCACCCAGTCTTTTGCGCAGTTCGGGATCGATGGAAGGGGAGGGGGATTCTTCGATCAGTTTCTGATGACGGCGCTGCATACTGCAGTCACGCTCGCCCAGATGCAGGACTTTGCCATAGTTGTCCGCAAGGATCTGAACTTCGATGTGTTTCGGATTTTCAATGAATTTTTCGATGTACACATCCCCGTTTCCGAAGGCGCGTTCCGCTTCGGTCTTCGCCGCATGGAATCCCTGGATCAGGCTGTTGTCGTTGTGGGCAATACGCATACCGCGTCCGCCGCCGCCCGCCGAAGCCTTGACGATCACAGGATATTTCAGTTTGTGCGCGATTTCCAGCGCTTTGCCTTCGGATTCGATGATGCCGTCGCTGCCCGGTGTGACCGGAACTTTTGCTTTTTTCATCGTGTCACGGGCAACGGCTTTATCGCCCATGGCTTTCATCTGTTCCGGTGTGGGACCGATGAAGGTGATGTTGCAGCTTCTGCAGATTTCGGCAAAATGTGCATTTTCTGAAAGGAAACCGTAACCGGGATGAATGGCATCCGCATCACAGATCTCCGCCACGCTGATAATGCGTTCGATCAGGAGATAACTCTGGGTGCTGGGTGCCGGTCCGATACAGACGGCTTCATCTGCAAAACGCACCGCCAGACTGTCTTTATCCGCCTGGGAATATACCACCACCGTCTTGATGCCCATCTCTCTACAGGCGCGGACGATCCGCAGGGCGATTTCTCCACGGTTGGCGATCAGGATTTTATTGAACATAATTTTATTCTGCTCCGTTTCTGGTTGAAATGGCGCGGGAACAGTGCAGGATCATTCCAGCACAAACAGAGGCTGACCGAACTCAACGGGCTGGCCGTTTTCAACAAGGATCTCTTTGATCGTGCCGCTTTTTTCCGCTTTGATCTCGTTCATCACTTTCATGGCTTCCACAATGCAGACGGTCGTATCCGCATCCACTTTGGAGCCCACTTTCACAAAGGCTTCCGCACCCGGTGCACTGGAACGGTAGAATGTGCCGACAATGGGCGCTTCAATGACTTTTGCCTGATCCAATGCCGCCGGTGCAGACGGTGCCGCTGCCGCCGGTGCGGGCGCTGCCGGAGCTGCGGGTGCAGCCGCCGGAGCCGGTGCGGGGATCACAGCTTGGGAGATCACGGGTGTGGCGATCCGCTGGGAACCGCGTTTCAGACAGAGAGTCATGTCTTCGGATTCGATCTTGAATTCCGTAAGATCGTTTTCTGACATCAGCTTGACGATGGTTTTGATTTCTTCGATCTTCATCATGCAGCCTTCCTGATTTGTTGTTTATTTTTGTAGCTTCAGTTTTGTTTTTTACTGCCGGTTCCGTACTCAAACTGCCTGACGGAGTTTTTTGACCAGTGCGCGTAATGCCCATTCGTAGGAATCCGCCCCGAGACCGGTGATCTGACCGATACACATGGGCGCTGTCAGAGAGACCTGACGGAATTCATCTCTGCCGCTGATGTTGCTCAAATGGACTTCCACTGCGGGGATCCGGGCGGCTTCAAGCGCATCACGAAGCGCAATGCTCGTGTGGGTGTACGCTGCGGGATTGATCACGATCCCGTCGAACCGTCCGATAGCGTCTGCAACTGCATCCACAAGGACGCCCTCGTGATTGCTCTGCAGAAATTCAATGTCAATAGCGAGTTCTGCCGCCACACCGCGAAGATCGTTTTCCAATTCCGCCAGTGTGCCGGTTCCGTAAAATTCCGCTTTCCTGCGGCCGAGAAGCTGCAGGTTCGGACCATTGATGATCAGGATTTTCATAGTATTACTAATATAGCATACATTGACACCTTTTTCCAGTTTTTTTTCTTTATTTTTTGTTTCAGGCTTGCCAAAAATGCAAAAAATGGTAATATTACTGGCAATATCACAAAAAATTTATCACCAGAAGGAGCATTTTTGATGGATCCGGTTTTCTTTATCGATTCTTATGCACAGATCTTCCGCGGTTTCTATGCGGTCCGCGCACTCACCAATCAGAAGGGAGAACCGACCAACGCCATTTTCGCAATGATGCGGTTCCTCATCAAACTGGAAACTGATCATCCTGCCGCGCCCGGTGCATTCGTGTTCGATACCGGCAGACCGCCTCACCGGCTCGCAATCGCCCCGGATTACAAGGCGAACCGCCCCCCTACGCCCGAAGAACTCAAGGCGCAGATCCCCACGATCCGCCGGATGATCCGGGCGTTCGGATGGAATATTGTTGAGGCTGAAAATACGGAAGCGGATGATCTCATTGCGGCTCTGGCAGGATTTTTTGCCACGAAACCAATCCGCATTATTTCAGCCGACAAAGATATTGCGCAGATCATTGATGAACGCGTGGAAATGCTGGTGCCGGATCAGGCGGGAAAAGGTTTTACAAAACGCGGCGTTGCCGAAGTGCAGGAGAAATTCGGTGTGCCGCCCTCTGCGATCATCGATTATCTTGCCATGATCGGTGACAGTGCCGACAACATCCCCGGTATCCCCGGAGTCGGACCCAAAACTGCCGCGCAGCTCATCAACCGTTTCGGGTCTATCGACAACATGCTCGCGCGTGCGTGCGAGATCGAGCGCGAATCACTCCGGCTCAAGATCAGTGAAGCCGGTGAATTGCTGAAAAAGAATGTGGAACTGGTGCGCCTGGTCACAGATCTGCCCGCAGGAACGGTGTGGAACGATACCACCATCCGGCGGCAGAAAATCGATTTTGAAACGCTCCTTGAGATCGCCGGCGAAAAGGAGATCCGCAGTATGATCCGCGACATCGAAAAACTGCAGGATACAATGAGCAGCAATGCCGCGCCGGATGAAAAAACTTCTGCAGATGAACCGCCCGCTGCACCTGAAATGGAGCAGATGAGCCTGTTCTGAACCGGTCTTATTCCGCCGGGATATACGTCAGTGATCCATCTTTTTTTACGGTGAAAATCAATCCGGGCGAATGATGGAAATTGCCGTTTCTTGCGTTTCTGAATTGCGATGAGACTTCATCCTGAAGCCGGATCTTCCGCATCATTTCTTCCCGTACGCCCGCGCGTTCAGGTGCTTCAAAAACCAGTACATCGTCCTGTTGGGGCAGGGCGGCTGGAACAAGGATCCGGAGAAGATCCCCTTCCGTTTTCGCGGTCCATGCCGGAGACAGACATTTTGTCACCGGGACTGACTGCGGAAAGAGCCGGCTCTCATATTTCACCTGAAGACGCGTAAGCAGAAAAAATGTTCCGGTCAGCAGAAGCGAAACCGCCGCCGCCGTTTTGAACCGCCGTCCGGAAAGCATGGCAACGATCAGCAGCAGCGCCGCAAGGGGAATGGCGCAGAACCCCAGAAAACAGCGGAAGGAAAAATACCGTTTCCAAACATGATCCGTTTTTAATTCCGGCTGATAATCGTACGGGAATTTCTGATGCAGCTGCTGAAAAACATCCGTAAAAATGCTGCACCATTCCAGTTGTTCCTTCCGGCTCCATTGAAATGAGTTCAGAGGAAATGTCATCGCCGCCGACCGCGCCATCCACAGCGGCAGAACACTGTGCGTGGTGCATCCGTCGATCCCCCGCCGGACACGCTCCGCCGCCTCCGTGCGGCTCTTGTTGTCAGTCACCGTTCTGTCGAGCCAGATCTTCCAGTAACGGGGATTTTTCAGCGGTGCATACTGCGCATACCAACGGGCGTGAACAAACTCCATTTCAAGAAAACGGGTGCAGGGCGTCGGCGCGGTCACCGTTGCGCCTGGCAGCGGTGCGGCAGCATCGTTGGCAAGGGCAACGGAAAGGATTTTTCCCATTCCGTCTGCAATGAGAGTTTCCGCCTGCTGCCGGAGTTCATTTCGTTTTGCGGGCGCGTCACATTCCAGTGCTTTGCGTTCCAGTTCTTCCGCATCTGCGATGAGCCGTGCGCCGGACTGCAGTATTTCCAGCGGCATTTCCTGTGTTGTCAGGGGCCGCGACAGCGGTTTGAGGGCGTCCCGTTCCTCCTTTACTGTGAAGAAGGAAAAGATGGCTGCATCAATGATACAGACTGTCAACAGGAATATGCCGGTTTTTTTCCACATCTGCTCAATCCAGCAGGGTGATGCAGCGTGCGGCGGCAACGCCCAGTTTTCTGCAGCCGTCGGGTGTCAGAGTGATCTCCCGTGCGTTGGCGTAGGAGACTTCCAGCGCTGCCACATATTCCACAAAATCGTAATCGGAAGCCCACATGCACATTGTTTTGCCGTTTTTGTAGTTTGCATTGGTATTCCATCCAGTCCCGAACAGAATATTGTCTTTCGTGTAATGGGGCGCTTCGGCAGGTGCTTCCTGTTCCAGCAAACGGGAAAGTTTCAGCATTTTTGCTTCTTTTTCCTTATCGGCGGGACCGGGGAAATAGATCGTTTCGTTGCAGTCTTCGCGGATCCACGGACAATGGAAATCCCAGATCAGCCAGGGCTTGTTTTCAAGGATCAGATCCTGGATCGCCGCGATTTCGGGGTAGAGATGATGTCCGTTGCCATAATCCCGTGCGTGGTCGTGGGGTTTCCGGTTTTTGCCCTGATCGCCGTCCACAACACCGTCTTTATCCACAAAGGGGATCACATCGATCACATATCTGCTGCGGATCAGACGGCCGTCATCGGTGTCTGCCAGTGCGCCTGCCATAACGCCTTCCAACACATAACTCGCCATGGTTTCGCAGCAATGATGACGGGCGGTGAGGACGATATGTTTTTTACCTTCAGGGGAACCGTCGCAGATGCGGATCCGTTCCACCGGACGGTTTTTGCGGGTATGAGCCAGAATGGATGTCGTCAGATACGGGCTGCCCTGATGCTGTTTGAGAAACGCTTCCAGATGAATCATCTGATACTGGATGCAGAAACAGAAAATGACCTGATTGCCCCGTGTGCCGTCGTAGGTGTAGGAGAAAACATCCCATCTGTTCGGACCGTTCTCAACACAATCCGCGCCCAGCCATTCCCACGTGATGCCGTTGTCGTAACTGACTGCCGGACCTCTTGCACCGCACGCCATTCCGTTGGAAAAAGTGAAACGGTATGTGCCGGGTTCATCAAACGTTCCGCGGAACGCCCAGTAGAACCAGCTGCCCTCAGTATTGCGGAGGTCTTTCGCGATGGTGATGTCAAAACCGTTGATGTCTTCAATGAAAATATTGCCGCCGGGAAAATCGGTATCGATCTTCAGACTCATAATGTTTCTCCTTGGGTGGTGTTGCGTGTTGCCTGTATTTTGACAGGAAAGATACCCCGTTGCACCGCAAAAAACAAGACCCGTTTCAAAAAAATACGGATTTTTCAGTTCTTTGTTGCAAAAAAGCTCAAAACGGGGTATATTGTCAGGATAACCGAAAGGAACAGTATCATGCAGAATCACCGGATATGGGCAACAGTCGATCTGAATGCCCTGCGTAAAAATTTTGAATATGTGTGCAGCCGCGCTCCCGGAATGAATGTTACCGGGATCGTGAAGGCAAATGCTTATGGAATGGGCGTGCATCCCGTGGCGGAAACATTGAAGCAAGCCGGATGCAGCCGGTTCGGCGTCGCCACCTGCAAAGAAGGTCTTGAACTGCTGAAATACGGTCTGCCCGTCCAACTGCTGGGCGCCGTGCCTGATTTTGAATTGCCGGATGTCGTGAAGAACGGGATCGTTACCGGGATCACCGATTACGAAACCGCTGAACGGTTCAGCGCGGAAGCCGTACGGCAGAACCGGACCATGGAATGTCATTTCAAACTGGATACAGGAATGGGAAGACTCGGGATCCTTTATTACGATGCGCCCGAACTCATCCGCGCCGTTTCAAAACTGCCCGGACTGGATTGCTGTGGGATCTATTCCCATTTTCCGCAAGTCGGAAGCCCCCTCGCCGCCGAACAGGTGAAACGCTTCAAACAGGTCCTGAACGATGTGGAAAATGACGGCATCCGCTTCCGGCATATCCATATGGCAAACAGCGACGCCATCGAAAGTCTGGATGAAGTGCTGGGTGCACCCTTCAACGGCGTCCGCGCCGGTCTCATCCTGCATAAAAATGTGCTGACCCTGCAGGCAACACTGGGCGCCGTACGGAAAATGCCCGCCGGTTACAGCATCGGTTACAATCAGACCCACGTGCTGAAAAGTGATACAACTGTCGGCACTGTCTGCGCCGGTTACGCCGATGGTTTGCCCCTTGCCCTTTCCAATCGCGGCATGACAATCTGCAACGGTGAAAAATGTCCCGTCATCGGCAGAGTCTCCATGGACTATACCACCATCGACCTGTCAAGCTGCCCCGATGCAAAAGCCGGAGATGTGGTGACCCTGATCTCACCTGATGTGCCCGCATCCGCCTGGGCTGAACTGAAAGGTTCACACGAATACGATATCTTCTGCTCCATCTCTCAACGGGTCCCGCGGATCTATACCGGCACATAACGCACGGTCAGCGGCAAAAAAACAGCAGCGGGCGGCTCCGCGCCGGCGGTGAAACTGCCGGCGCATACCGGAGCAGGGCGCGCATCAGCCGACGGGCTGTGCGCTTTCTGCTCCGGCATCGGACATCGGCGCGATGTCCGGGAGCCGCCCGCTGCTGTTTTTTTGCCGCCCGGTTGTACGGGAAACGGACATCTTTGCGAAAAATTTTGATTCCGGATTCGTAAAGTGCGGAAAGTGTGCTATATTATATAAAATTTTTATTTTTTAACAAAAAAACTATGGATGAGAGACGAACATGTTCAAAGCAGTATCCGGACAGACAGAATTTCCCAAAATGGAAGAATCGATCCTTCAGTTCTGGCGGGAGGATGGTACATTCGAAAAATCGTTAGAGAACCGGAAGGGCAATCAGGAATACATTTTTTATGATGGTCCTCCCTTTGCCACGGGCTTGCCTCACTATGGACATTTGCTTGCGGGAACGATCAAGGATGTGATTCCCCGTTACCAGACGATGCTGGGAAAATATTGTGAGCGTACATTCGGCTGGGACTGCCACGGTCTGCCGGTCGAGTACGAAATGGAAAAAAATCTTCATCTTAACGGCAAGAAAGAGATCGAGGATTACGGGATCGACAAATTCAACGAAGCCTGTCGCGGCATCGTGCTGCGCTATACGCAGGAATGGGAGACCATTGTCCGCCGCATGGGGCGTTGGGTCGATTTCAAGAACGGCTACCGCACCATGGACATCGATTACATGGAATCCATCTGGTGGATCTTCAAGCAGTTGTGGGACAAAGATCTGATTTACGAAGGTCACAAGATCCTGCCGTACTGCGCCCGTTGCAGCACGCCGCTTTCCAACTTTGAAGCCAATCAGGGCTATCAGGATGTGGTTGATCCGGCGATCACGGTCCGTTTCAAAGTCCTCGGAGAAGAAAACACCTACATTCTTGCATGGACCACGACGCCGTGGACGCTGCCCAGCAATATGGCACTTGCCATGGGACCGGATGTTGATTATGTGAAGGTCAATGACGGCGGTACGTTCTACATCATGGCGGAAGCGCGTCTTGCTGCCTACTACAAGAAAGATGCCATGCCGGAGATCGTTGCCCGTTTCAAGGGAACTGAATTCAAAGAAACGGCTTATGAACCGCTCTTCCCCTATTTTGCCGACAAGCGTGCGGAAGGTGCGTTCCGCGTGATCAATGCGGATTATGTCAGTACGGAAGACGGTACGGGTATCGTTCACATTGCGCCCAGTTTCGGTGAAGAGGACGCGGAAGCGGGTAAGGCTGCCGGTGTCCCCGGAGTCTGCCCCATCGATGCGGAATGTAAGTTCACATCCGAAGTTTCCGACTACGCCGGTCTGTTCGTGAAAGATGCGGACAAAGCGATCCTTGAACGGCTGAAAGTGGAAGGCAAACTGGTCCATCGCAGCACGATCAAACACAGTTATCCCCATTGCTGGCGCGATGATTCCCCGCTGATCTACAAAGCGGTCTCCACCTGGTTTGTCCGGATCGACCGCATCAAAGAAAAAATGCTCCGTGCCAACGAAAAAATGACATGGGTCCCGGAACACATCAAGACCGGCCGTTTCGGAAAATGGCTGGAAAATGCCCGTGACTGGGCGATCAGCCGCAACCGTTACTGGGGCTGTCCCCTGCCGGTCTGGCGGAACGAAGAAACCGGCGAAGCGATCTGTGTCGGGTCCGTTGCAGAACTGGAAGAACTGACGGGACAGAAAGTGACTGATATCCACAAGCATTTTGTGGATGCCATGGAGATCAAATCTCCCCGCACCGGTGCCATTCTCAAACGTGTACCGGAAGTGCTGGACTGCTGGTTTGAAAGCGGATCCATGCCCTACGCACAGAAACATTATCCCTTTGCCGATAAAGAACATTTTGAAAGCGTGTTCCCTGCCGACTTCATTGCTGAAGGTCAGGACCAGACACGCGGCTGGTTCTATACCCTTACTGTTCTGGCTGCCGCCCTCTTCGATAAACCTGCCGCGCTCCACGTGATCGTCAACGGCATGATCCTGGCGGAAAACGGACAGAAGATGAGCAAACGCCTGAAAAATTATCCGGACCCCATGGATGTCGTCGCCCGTTACGGTGCCGATGCTTTGCGTCTGTTCCTGCTGGAATCGCAGGTCGTCCGTGCGGAAGACCTGAAATTCTCCGAAGACGGCGTGAAGGAAGTCATGCGGTCCGTGCTTCTGCCGGTATGGAACAGTTTCCAATTCTTTATGACGTATGCCAATCTGGATAACTGGACAGCCCCTGCCGGTGAACCGGTCGCTCCGGAAAATCCCGCAAATCCTCTGGACCGCTGGATCCTTTCCGCGCTGGCTGATATGGTGGCGGAGATCCGTGTTGCCATGGACAGTTATCAGCTGCAGAAGGCGGCAAACCGCTTTGAATCTTTTGCCGATTCCCTGACCAACTGGTACATCCGCCGCAGCCGCCGCCGTTTCTGGAAGAGCCAGAACGATACGGATAAAGCGGACGCTTACGCCACGCTGTACTATGTGCTGATCACTTTCGTCAAGACGGCAGCACCCTTCATTCCGTATATGACCGAAGAGATCTACCGTTCTCTCCGCGCTGAAAATACACCGGAATCCGTCCACCTCTGCGATTATCCTGTGGCGGAAACGTGGCGCAGAAATGAATATCTGGAAAAACAGATGGACCTGACCATGCGTGCAGTGTCCCTCGGCAGATATCTGCGTACTCAGCGCTCCCTGAAAGTCCGTCAGCCTCTCGCCCGTGCCATTGTGGTCTCCCTTGATCCCGAAGTGCGGCAGATGCTTGAGGAAAATGCCTCCATCATCGCAGAAGAACTGAATGTGAAAAAACTGGATATCCTTGCCGATGAAGAAGAACTGGTGAAACTTTCCGCCAAGGCAAACTTCAAGGCGCTGGGTGCCCGGCTCGGTGCAAAAATGAAAGAAGCCGCCGCCCTGATCCAGAAACTGACCAGCGGCGAAGTCGCCGGGATCCTCCGCGGTGAAGCATGCAGCATTACGCTCGCTGATGGTACAAGTGTGCCGCTGACCGCATCCGACCTGAGCGTGAACCGTCAGGAAAAACCGGGGATCTGTGTGGCGACCGACAATGCCATTACCATCGCACTGGAAACGGAACTGACCGATGCTCTCCGCAGAGAAGGTTACGCCCGTGAACTGGTCAGCAAGATCCAGAACCTCCGGAAAGAAAGCGGTCTGGAAGTTTCCGACCGTATCGCGATCACTGTCACATGCAGTGATCCGGAAGTGCAGACCGCCGTTGCCGAATTCCAGTCCGTCATTACCGGTGAAACACTGGCAGACAGCCTGACTGTTGTGCCGGAAGCCGGAGCGGAAACGGATCTGAACGGCATTGCCTGTTCGGTGGCGATCGCAAAAATCTGAATGGAACAAAACAAAAAAATCAAATATTTCAGGAGAAAAGAAACATGGCGTACATCATGAAGTGCAGTAATTGCGGTGCTGTCGGTGAAATCGAACAGCAGGTCGCTGAATTCGAATGTCCCAATTGTCAGGGGACCATGTATCCGGAGGGCGCACCTGCACCTGCCGCCGCTCCGAAACCCGCCGGCAAAAAGATGATGATCAAACCTGCCGCCGGTAAAAAGATCGTCTTCAACAAAGGCGGCGCCGCCACCAAAACAACGATCGGCAAACCCGCTGCCCCCGCCGCACCGAAAGTTGCCGCTCCCGCCGCACCGAAAGTTGCCGCTCCTGCCGCGCCCGCCGCACCGAAAGTTGCCGCTCCTGCCGCGCCCGCTGAACCGAAAGTCGCGGCGGCTGTCCCCGTGGCACAGGCGATCCCCATGTCCGGCACTGCGCCGAAAGTTGCCAAAGCGATCCCGGTCGGCATCACTGCCGCCCCCGCCGCCCCCGCAGCTGCCCCCGCCGCAAGTGAAGAAGCCTCCCAGCTTTCCAAAGAAGCGGAAGAAATTGCCCGCATGAAAGCGGAAGCGGAAGAAGCGCTGCGCAAAGAACGGGAAGAACTGGAACGCCAGAAAGCCGAAGCGGAAGAAGCCGCCCGTCGTGAAGCCGAAGAAGCCGCACGCCGTGAAGCGGAAGAAGCGCTGCGCAAAGAACGGGAAGAACTGGAACGCCAGAAAGCGGAAATGGAACGCCTTCGCAAGGAACGGGAAGAACTGGAACGCCAGAAAGCGGAAATGGAACGCCTCCGCAAGGAACGGGAAGAACTGGAACGCCAGAAGGCGGAAGCCGAACGTCTCCGCAAAGAACGGGAAGAACTGGAACGCCAGAAGGCGGAAGCCGAACGTCTCCGCAAGGAACGGGAAGAATTGGAACGGTTGAAAGCCGAAAAAGAACGTCTGGAAAAAGAACGCCTTGAAAAAGAGCGTCTGGAAAAGGAACGGCTTGAAAAAGAACGCCTTGAACTGGAACGGTTGAAAGCTGAAAAAGAACGGCTGGAAAAAGAACGCATCGCCGCCGAAGAAAAAGCGAAACAGGAAGAAAAACTCCGCAAGGAACGGGAAGAACTGGAACGCCAGAAAGCGGAGATCGAAGCGCTGAAGCAGAGCATTGCCACCGGTGGCGCAGCGACAGCTGCCGCTGCTGCTGCGGAAGAAGTCAAGCCCGCCGAAGAAAAGAAAGAAAAATCCGCGGCGGAACTTGAACTTGAAAAGATGCGCGCCGAACTCGAAGCGCTGAAGAATCCCAAAAAGGAAGAAAAGAAGGAAGAAGTCAAGCCCGCCGAAGAAAAGAAAGAAAAATCTGCGGCAGAACTTGAACTTGAAAAGATGCGTGCCGAACTCGAAGCCTTGAAGAATCCCAAAAAGGCGGAAGAGAAGAAGGATGATGCCAAGGCGGAAGACAAGAAAGAAGATGCCAAGGCGGATGCGAAAAAGCCTGTTCCCGGCGCGAAGAAACCTGTCCCCGGCGCGGCAGCAAAGAAACCGGCTCCCGGCGCGGCGAAGAAACCTGCCGCTGCTGATGAAGATGATCCGGCAAACGATCCGGCATATCAGGAAATGATCAAGCGCAAAAAGTTGAAAATGAATCTGATCGTTTTCGGCGCTTGTGCCGGTATCACGTTGATCCTGGTGCTTGCAGTGCTTGGTATGAAAGGATTTTTCAGCGGCGGCGGCGACAGCGGCACAGCGAAGAAACCTGCAAAACGCGCAGCAAAGACCACGCTTGTGAAACCGAAAGCTGTCGGCGCCGACGGTTCCCATGTTGCGATCAAGGAAGAACCCAAAGAAGAAAAGAGCGAATACGAAAAGGATTACGATGCACTTGTGAAACTGACCAAGAAACAGTTGAACACCCAGAGTTCCGAATCCGCTCTTGAGCAGATCGACAACAATATCGCAGAGATCAAGAAGTTTATTGAAAAATGGGAAGAAGAAAAGTTTGAAGACGAAAAATTCAAGAATGTCAAGAACCTTCTGAACAAGTGGTATGAACAGCGCGACTTTTACGCCGAATAAGAATCAGCAGACCGATCAGAAAGAACAGTAGTATGAAACGAGTATTGACCGGCATTCAGCCGTCCGGTATCCTGCATATCGGCAACTATTTCGGCGCGATCAGTTCCGCGATCCGTCTGCAGGAAACGGCAGATGAGTCGTTCCTTTTCATTGCGGATTTTCATTCCCTGACCGTCAATCCCGATCCGGATGATCTCCGCAGCCGCGTCCAGCGGGTCGCCCTTGATTTTCTGGCTTGCGGACTTGATCCGGAAAAGACCCTCTTCTTCCGTCAGTCCGATGTGCCGGAAGTCTGTGAACTTTCCTGGATCCTCAACTGCATGACGGGCGTGGGGCTTCTGGAACGCGCCCACAGTTACAAGGATAAAGTCGCCAAGGGCTTTGTGCCGAACAACGGGCTGTTCTCCTATCCCGTTCTGATGGCGGCGGATATCCTGCTGTACAAAGCGACGCTCGTGCCTGTGGGAAAAGACCAGAAACAGCACCTTGAGATCACGCGCGATATTGCCATCCGGTTCAATCAGACCTATGGCGATGTGCTGACGATCCCGGAAGGCTACATCAACCCGGATGTGGCGGTGATCCCCGGTACCGACGGACAGAAGATGAGCAAGAGTTACAACAATACCATCGAGATCTTCGGCAATCCCAAAGCAGTGCGGAAAAAGATCATGGCAATGCCCACGGACTGCAAGACGCTGGAAGAACCGAAAGACCCCGATGCCTGCAACGTTTTTGCTCTTTACAAGCTCTTTTCCACCCCGGAACAGCAGGCGGAAATGGCAGAACGGTACCGCGCCGGAAACTACGGCTACGGTCACGCAAAACAGGCTCTCTTTGACGCATATATGGACTTCTTTGCGCCTATGCGGAAACGCCGCGAGGAACTGGAAGCCGACCCCGGATACATTGAAAGCGTCCTGAAAAACAGTGCGGAAAAGGCATCTGCTGTTGCCCGTGAAACACTGGATCAGGTGCGCCGTGCCGTGGGACTGCGTTAACCAGACAGCATAAAGACAGACGGTTTCGCTTCTGCGCTGCAGGGGGGATGCCGTTTCAGAGCGGAGATGTGAGAATAAATCGCGTCTCCGCTTTTTTTGTATAAAAATGAAAATATTATTTACAGTTTTGATTTTTTGAAAATGCCGAAAAATAAATCATTAATCAACTTTGAAAATGATAAAAACAGGCACAAAACAGTAAAAATGGAATGATAAATCATAATTGCTTTTTGATACTGAAAAACAGTAAATATTTATCCGGGTGCAAATCTGCTGTTTTTGGTATGGTTGCGGCAGGGGCGGTTCCGGAATCTTACATTTCGATTAAAAATTTTTGACTTTTTTTGTCATCTGACGCAAAAATGCTATTGACTTTTCGCACTTATATTGTATAATATAGAATAATATCAGTATGACTATGGGGGCATTATGCCCTGATGATTGGATCAGAAACAAATTTTCGGGTTGACTTGGCAGAGTCGCCCGGAGTCAAAAATACGAGACAGGAGCGACAACATGGGTACAATTTTCAAACTCGAGGATCGAATTCTTTTCGAAGCGGGTGCAGCAGCCGAGGCGGTAGAGGCCGCACAGAACGTACAGGATATTCAGCAGCAGCAGGCGGAACAGTCTGCGGCGGAGAGCGAGAACGATCAGCTTGTCAGCGAAGCGGAGCTTTCCGCGGGCGAGGATCACGCGGAGCAGCAGGCGTCAGCCGCCGGCGAAGACAGTACAGATGCTGTTCAGGAGTCTCTCATTGAAGGTGAGCAGGCTTCTTTTGCACGCGCGGGTGGACGCGCCATCTCTGTTAATGCCAATGACTCCGAATCTGCCAATGACTCCGAAACTTCTGCCGAAGCGAACCTTTCTGTATCCGGAAACGATAACCAGTCCAGCGAATTTGAACAGAACGTCAATCAGTTTGCCCAGATCGAAGACCGTGTGTCCGATCTGGGTTTTGTATCTGCCATGGGCGATACTCTGACCGTTGACGGAGGACGGAATGATCTGGTCATCATCAGCGGTTCCGTGATCGATGCGGACGATGTGGAAGCGGCACTTGCCGAAAAGGCGGATGTGCTGCGTCTGGATCCCGCAGACAGTGATCCCATGGGGACCATCAACGCTTATCTTGCGGAACACGGCGATACGAAATACGATGCCATTCACCTCGTGACCCACGGCAACTCCGGATATTTTGTGCTGAACGGAACGGTTGTTGACAGCAATTATCTGGCGGAGAACAGTGCGGCGTTCCGGGAACTGGGCGAACACCTGACAGCTGACGGCGACATTCTGCTTTACGGCTGTAATACCGCTCAGGGCGAAGACGGTGAAGCGTTTGTGGCGGAACTGGCGGAACTCACCGGCGCCGATGTGGCGGCATCCACGGACGATGTTGCCGGCGTTGACGGCGACTGGACGCTGGACTACGATCACGGTCTTGTGGAAAGTGTCAACATCACGGTGGATCAGTATCATTACAGCCTGAGAGACTGGGCGGTGACGAGTCTGCTGGACAACAATGCGAACGGCACGCTGCGTTATGCACTGACTTATGCGCAGAGCGGCGACTCCGTTACGATCACCGCGCCTGCCGGTCTGCTGAAGCTGAACAAATCACTCGACATCAAGGACAAATCTGTTTCCATCACTGCGCAGAACGATGTAACGGTTTCCGCTATCAATATGCCGGTGTTCAACATCACGGAAACCGCGGCGTTCAACGGCGAAAAAATGACGGTGGCGCTGACGAATCTGGATATCAGTGTGACCAACGGCGGTACTGCCCGCGCCATCAATGCCACCGGTACGGGTGCTGACGGCAAACTGTACATCGAATTGAGCGATATGAATGTGTTGTGGGACAACGGCGGCAGATCGCTGATGTACTTCAACAAGGTTGCGGATGTCCAGATCGATGGTGTGCATATTGACGATCAGGGAAAGAGCGGCAGTACGGGTAGAGCTTACGAATTTTCCAATGGCGGTAATGTTACGTTCACGGGTGAAAACTCGATCATCGGCGGCTACCTCAACAACAAGGGGAACGCGATCTACTTCAATGCCAGCCGCGACCTGACGATCAGCGGAACGATGAATTTCAGAGAACTGACCGGCGGCGGCAGTCGCAACGGTCTTCTGGTTTATTTTGACGGTCGGAATTTTACATGGAACGGCAACGGACAGACGATCGACTGTTCCACGATCTATGCCAACGGCAACAGCAGCAATCAGTATGCGGGCGGTTATATCACAGTGGCGGCGGCGGATTCGGTGAAGATCAGCAATCTTGATTTTGCGTACATGAACGACCGCGGAGAAGCCAACGGTTCCTTCATGTGCATCCAGAATGCCGCGGATATCCAGCTGGAAAATCTGACATTCCGTGACGGCTCCATTGCCCAGCAGAAGGGCAGTGTGATCTGGGCGCCGATCTATGTGTTTGCCGACCATGTGACCATGCAGGACGGTGTGGAAGTCTTTGATACCCAGTTCACGATGAAGAATGTGACGTTCAGCAATCTGACTGTCCGCCACAACACCAACTACAACTGGTATCAGGGCAGTATGATCATCTTCGACTCCGGTATCGATGATGCGGAAAATGAAGATACGGCGATCGACAATACCACGATGACGATCGAAGGTGCAGAATTCCACGATCTCGGCTGGCATCACACCTACACGCAAGATGCTGCCGGTACCTACGGGACCTACAACAACGAGACCGCTCTGGAAAACCAGTTGTTCCTGACCATTGAAAAGATCGAAGAACTTACGGGCACGGAATATACGGGCCTGAAATACACCCGCACGCTCAGAGACAGCGGATATCTTGTTTCCACCGGACTGGTCGGATTTACGGGCAGTCGTCTGGAACTGGACGGCATCAATGCGACCGGGATCCGCGCCAACGGCGGTCTGTTCAAGGCGACGACGGGCGATATCGTTCTGACCAACTCCACCTTCGGTGGTGCGAGCGTGTATGATGCTGCTGATAACCTGCTGGAAAGCAAAAGTATTTACATTACCAGCGACAAACACGGCGGTATTGCTCATGTCCAGGAAGGGGATCTGACCGTTGACAATGTGACGATCTCGAATCTGCATCTGCCCGGCAACTCCAACGGCGGTGCGTTTTATGTGAGCGGCACGGATGCGAACATTGACTTGAACCGTATCACTGTTTACGGCAGCCGTGATGTGAACGGGAATCTGCTGAACAGAGCGGACGGTACGCCGTTGTACTGGGGGATCAACCTGAAATATAGCGGTGCGCTTCTGTATGCGACTCATGCCGGAGATGTGAGCATTTCCAATCTCAATATCCGCGACATCAATATCAGTGACAGCGGCAGAAGTCTGATCTATATCCGGACGGATGGCGGTGATGTGACCGCGGAAAATATTGTTGTTGATCACATGAATTTCAAAAATTACGGTGCGATCTTCAACTTTGCGGGGAGCAGTCAGGCGAATGCCGACACCATGGGCGGCAATCTGACACTTACCGGCAACAACCGCTTCACGAATCTGACTGCCCGGACAGGCGGCGACCACGGCAGCGGCGGTGCGTTGATCTACATGCGCGGTATGGATCTGACGATCGGCGGTACGTTCTATGTGGACAACCTGACTTACTATGCGAACTCTGCGGAAGCGGGCATGATCTTCTTCACTGGTCAGGATATGACCATGAAAGCGGATATGACTGTGAAAAATGTGGCTGTTTATGAAAACAACAAAAGTGCAGCCGCCGGTGCATCTGCCCATATCCGTTTCTACGGCAGAAATCTGTACGTGGAAGATACCGGCAGCGATGAGATCACGTTCAAGGGCTGGAACGCGGTGAGCAGTATTGTGTTCTACGGATATAATTTCACCCTGAAAAATGCGTGGTTTGAAAATACGGACAACAATGGCGTGGTCATTCCGTATGCCAAAGACAGTGCCTGTACGATCGCCGTGAGCAGTCGTATGCAGAGTACGGAATTGAATGGTGCAACCTTCACAATGTCGGGCGGCGGTTTCCGGAATATCGAAGGTATTACCAGAAGTACCGGCGTTCTGATGAGCTTGAGTTATGCCATGTTCGACATTGACGGTATTACGGTTGACAATGTTTCGATCCACAATACGACATCCAACACGGTTGGCAACCTGCTTTATCTCGAACGGTCCCAGGGCTCGATCAGCAATTCCACATTTGAAAATATCACCATGACCTACACGGTCGGCCCCAACAACAATATGGACTGGCGTTTCGGGATGATGTCTGTTTTCTATTCGGATCTGGTTCTGGATAATGTGGTTTTCAATGCGATCACATCTGATACCAAGCGCGGTCTGATTCATGCGTGCCGTTCTTCTGTGACGATCAACGGTACGGCAGATGCCAATGGTGCAGGTACGAAATTCACCAATATCGTCACCACCAGTGCCATGGCGGCGGGCGGCGGTCAGATCTACTCCGGTTCCCGTTCGACTCTGACGATCAACGGTACGAACTGGACGGACGGCACAACGACCAATTACGGTGTTGAATTCAGCGGCAACCGGATGGCGTCAAATGATACTTCCCGCGCACTGATTTACGGTGCTGACACCACGGAGATCTTCATTACCGGTGCGAAATTCTACGATAATATCACCACATCGCCCACATCCTGGGGTACAGCGGTGTTCACAACTAACGGCGTCACCATCGCGGATTCACTGTTCGACAGCAACGTGAACAACAGCAGCACCAAGGGCGGCGGTGTGATCCTTGCGTACACGACGATCGATGTTACCGACAGTATTTTCACGAACAACACAGCGGCGCGTGACGGCGGTGTGTTCTGGGTGGATGGCAGTGTCGCCGGTTCTGCAACCACGACCAGTCTGCTGATCAATAATTCCATATTCACCGGCAACAAAGCTCTGAACGGCAGCGGTGGTGTGATGTATATCAACGGCACCAACAGCAATCTGCGTAAATTCCAGATTACCAACAGTGAATTTACGGATAACTCCGCTACGAAAAACGGCGGTGTGTTCCATTATGCCACCACCTCGTACAATGTGTATATGAACACGCCGGGTGTGATCAAGGACAGTACCTTCAGCGGAAATACTGCCGGGAGCGCGGGTGGTGCCATTTACCTTTCCACGGTCGCTCGTCCCACGAACAATGACCGCTGGGCGTCCCAGTTGCTCCTGACGAACACGACATTTGAAAATAACGCGGTCACACTTTCCAGCGGGGCGGTCGGCGGCGGTGCCATCTACTTCCTCGGTGCGGAACTGAACACGGAAAATACGGTATTCACCGGCAATACATCAACGGCGGCGGGCGGTGCCATTTATTATGCGGGCGGCAACGGTGGGCTTGATAACTGGAACGCGGGAAGCGGACGCTGGGTGTATGTTGACAACACGATCTTTGACAGCAATACTGCAGCCACGGACGGCGGTGCGATCTATTTGCTGCAGAAGACTTACGATGTCCGTATCGTGCTGAATGTGGATACCAGTCTGTTCACCAATAACGAAGCCGGTGGAAAAGGCGGTGCGGTCCTTGCCGACAGATACACCTGGACGACGTTTGAAAATTCCACATTCTATCAGAACAAAGCTGCCAACGGTGCAGTGTTGTATCAGGCGGAAACGGAATACAACAAAGATTCCCAGGTTCTGGTACTGAACAGTACGGTTTTCGGAAATACCACAACGGCAACGACATCCGGTACACTGGATACCCAGAAGACCAAACAGATCTATGTGGCAAACAATATTTTTGCAGAAAACGATGCAAGTTATGAAATCTACATAACATCTGCGGTGGCGACATCCCATGGTGATATGAAAAGCTGGACCACGGTTACGGATGCGAAAGGCGGTAATGGTAAAGCAAAATGGTATAACACTGCACCTTCCGCCCGTGCATTGTACTGCAACGTGTTTGACCGTGATTATTCCACGATCTATACCGGTACGATCAAAGGTGCCAAAGACAGCAATGGTGCGCCGATCGACAATATTCTGCAGAAAAACGGATCCGTGGCTGCAAACCTGCATATTTTCGGTGACATGGTCAAACAGAACATTGTCAGCCGTTCCGCGACGGAAGTTTTCGGTACGGCTGCGCCTGAACTTAAACTGAACGGCAGCAACGGAATCATTCCGACACTGGCCGTCAGCAGCAGTGCAGATTTCTCCGGCTTGAGTCAAGGCGGACTTTATCACTTTGCCGCACTGGAAAATACGGCATTCGGTCACAAGGAATTCTATTTCCAGAAATCCAAAGACAACGGCAACACCTGGACGGAATGGACGCGGCTGGATGATGCTGTATTCGGTTCCCAGTTCTTTTTCTATTCCGAAAATCCCTATCAGAAAACGGTTACCACCAGCAACGGCAATGTGACTTTGTGGGTGGATGACTTTGTTACCAGTACCGGTACAACGATCCAGATCACCATTGGACAGGAGAATTACTGGACGAACGTCTGGGATGGTTGGCATAATTTCAATGACGATACGATCCTGCAGCGTCCCAGTTACAACTTTGAATGGTATTACAGCAGCGGCACTGGCAATGATAAAGCATCCACCAGTAAAGGTGCTTTTGAATATCAGCTCAAGGCAGACAGCCAGAAAGAATATTTCATCAATACTGATATGACTTATATCGACCGTCATTTTGTGGATGGACGCGGTTTCTTCCGTGATCCCCGCAATGTGACGCCGGGCGCTTATCAGGTGAACGGTTATGAAGTCATGGTCGGCGCCACCGATGATGTATGGTATCAGACTGAAAACAACCGTGACGATATTTATGTGCTGACAGCGCAGGACAATAAATTTGCTCATGATCTCGCTTCTGCGGCGGGGATGTTGACCGGCAAGGAAAATATTTATATCGGTAATACAACGCTTACTGCCGATAATATTGCGATCAGTGCAAGTACCAATCTGATCGGACTTTTTGAAAATTCCACCATTACCGGGACCGGTACGCTCTTCTCGTTCAGCGGCTACAATCAGAAGATCGGTGCAGGCGGTCTGAATCTGGTATCCGGCAGCGGTTCCATGTTTGTGCTGAACGGTGCAAAAACGCAGATGACCATCAGCGATTCCACGCTGCAGGGTGAAACGCTGGTTGAAACTGCGGGCAGCGGAACCTTGTGGAAATTCACTGTGGATCAGGTGTCGGCGGAAGTGTCCGGTATGGCTTTTGATGTGGCGCTGACCGCCAACGGCAGTGCGATCATCCGTGATTCCTCTTTCGCGCTTGACGGCGCGGAAGGCATCATCAGCCTTGCAGGCGGCAAACTGTTGACGCTGGACAATGTATCTGTGTCCGGCAGCGGAAATGCTGTGATGTTTGAGCTTTCCGGTATCGCACTGGAAGTGGAAGGTATGGAATTGAACGGTTATTCCGGTACCGGCAGTACATTCTTCTCTCTGAACAATGTGGATGCGACGATCCGTGATCTTGCGGTGAGAAATTCCAGTTTCACCGGAAATATTGCCAACATTGCCGGTAAGGGTGAAATCTCCTTTATCGATACCGTGCTGGAAAACAATGCTTTTGCAAGTACAGCGGAAACGGCGGCATTCTATGCAAATTCCACCGGCGCGTTGAATCTGACATTTGACGGAATGACGGCATCCGGCAACAGCGGCTGGTATATTTCGGTCGCCGGCAGTACCGGAAAAATCCAGCTGCATGAAATGGATGTGAAGGATGGCGACAGATTCCTGAATTATGCCGGATCCGGCAATCTGACACTTACGGATTCTGCAGTCAGAAGCATGCTCAATACAGCAGTTGTTCTGACCGGGACCAATGCGGTGATCAATTTCTCCGGCAACCTGTTCCAGCACAATGCGGGCAACAGTACAGCGGGTGCGATCCATGGGCAGCTGACCGGCGGTTCTCTCACGGTCACGGACACCATGTTCCGCGACAACAGCAGCAAAACTGCCAGTGGCGGTATGCATATTTCCGGTTCTTCCAATGCCGTTGTGACGATGTTTGAAGTGGAATTCCGCCGCAGTTATTCTGAATCTGCAGACGGCGGTGCTTTGAGCGTGATCTCAAGTGACAATACGCTGACGCTGACGGTCGATACGGCTCACTTCAATGCCAACAGCACCAGTGGAAACGGCGGTGCGGTCTATGTGGCGGATCTGGCTCAGGCATATTTCAACCGTGTGACCTTTGACGATAACACGGCGCGCCGTCTGAATGGTGATCTTACGTTCAATACTGCTGCATTCGGCGGTGCGATTTATCTGAAGAACACCCATACGGTCATCAACAACGGAACGTATCTGCGCAATACTGCCCATAACGGCGGTGCGATCTATGTGGAAGGCAGTGATCTTACGGTGATCAGTTCCACATTTGTGTTCAACTCTGCGGGCGATGGCGGTTCGCTGATCGTTCTTGAGAAGGGTGAAGACGGAACGGTCAGCAATTTGAATCTGGCGAACTCGCTCTTCCAGTTGAACGGTGTGCATGAAGACTTCTGGTGTGTGGACGGCGACTATGTTTGCGGCGGCAGCGACAGCAGTGCCATGCAGATGTGGTTCTGTATTTTTGACAAGGATCTGGACAAACTGGGTAATCTGATCGAGATCGGAACCTATTACGACCGGTTGAATTATACGGAATCGTATTACGCCAAAAACGACTATCTCCAGATGAGCGGTGATACCGTGATCAATGCCAGCAGCGGACAGTACCGTCTGAAACTGCTGGATACCTATCTGAATATGGCGTTTATGCCGTACGAAAAGGGCGGCAATGCGAACAACATGATCAATATGTTTGTGAGTTATGGCGGATCGTCCTATGCGCCGCTGCTGGTGCTGCAGAAGCAGATCACGCCCAACTGGCTTGAAGCCTTCGGGATCTACATGATCACGGATACTGCTGTGAACGGTGGTCTGATGACGCCTGTGATCGAAGTCCACGGAAGCCAGTATCTGTTGAACGGAACGGAATGGAAAGAAGGTCTTGCCCGGTTCAACTATGTTAATATGAACACGGACGCGCGCGGGTACTGGCGCGAAAGTGATGTTTATACACTGAACGATGATTACACATTGTCCTATGAACTTACTTACTGGACGGCGGGATCTTATCAGCTCAACGGGGCATCTGCGCATCTTTACGAAACCAAGGGCAGTTCCTCTGAAAGTCTGGGCTTCTTTGTTTCCTTCCAGGATGCGTTGGACTATGCTGCGTATGTATCCGGCACTACCGGTAACGGCGTGATGGTGTCTGTGGCGGATGGTATGGTTGCCAATGCCACATCCACGGACTTCGGTCAGATCGCAAGTGGACGTTTTGACAATACTTCCAACTTCAATGCAAATGCGTTCTATGCGGTTGGTATCCGCGACAGTGATTATGTGAATTACGGTGGACTTGATGCCGGCGAAGGTTATTACAACATTTCCATTGTTGCAAGTTCCGAACGGTCAGGTCTCCGTGTACCCTTCACCTATGATTATTACAGTGTCAGCAACTCCTTTACCGGTATTCAGGCAACGCTGCTTCTGATCACGGGCAACGGTCATCTGACCATCGGCAGCAGTGCGGACGGTCAGCACACATTGCGTCTGCAGGGTCCCAACAAAGCTACGAGTACGGTTGGCGATACGAACCTGCACGGCGGTATCCTCCGTCACGGCGGTAAAAACGGCAATGGGGCTCCTGATACGGCAATGGACTGGATCATGGGAGAGGAGACGCTGTTTGATTTCTCTCTGACAGTGGACAATGTTTTTGTGGATGGATCTTCTGCCAATTACGGCGGTGCGTTCTCGCTTTATGCGGTTCAGGATGTGATCATCCGCAACACGGTGTTCAAGAATCTTCATTCCGGCAGAAGCGGCGGTGCGATCTACTACGTTGCACCCGGTACTGTTCATTTTACAGAAGTTACCGATACCACTACCACAACTGCCAACGGCGCGATCCTTCCGATCACCAATACTTATCATTTCTTCGAGCGTGAGATCAATCCCACGCTGCTGATCGAGGATACGCAGTTTGTGAATACCACAGCCGGGGATATCGACTTCGGCTGGGGCGACAATCCCAACCCCGGTTACGGCGGCGCGGTGTATCTGTATGATCCGGCATCACTGAATGTCAGATACAGCTACACGGAAGCACATGTATTCAACCAGAGTTATACGGATGCCAACGGTGTCACATACGAGCGTGGTGACATCAGTGCAACGGAGGTCAAAGGTTATACCACCAAACAGGTGTTCACTCAGGAATATTATGAATGGTCCGTAACCGGAAACTATACTGCGACTGTGACCATCAACAATACTGAATTTTCCGACAACCTTGCCAGAAGTTACGGTGGTGCGATCTATTCTTATGCGATACTCAATCTGGCATTGACCAATTCCGTCTTTACCGGCAACCGGGCAAATGTTGCCGGTGCGGTCAATGTGGCGAGCAGCAATACGTATCTGACGGTTTCCAATTCCACCTTTGAACAGAACGAAGCTGACAGCCGCGCCGGTGCGATGCTGCTGCAGAACAATTATTCCCTGATCGAAAGCAGTGCGTTCTACCACAATACGGGTGACGACGGCGGTGCGATCTATTTCGCGGTCAACCAGACTCCTGCCATGCTGCCGAAAATGGATATCCGTGTGACCAGCAGTACCTTTGACGGCAACTATGCCCGTTCATCCGGCGGTGCCATCGGTATTCAGCAGGGGTCCAATACGAATTTCACCACTGCTGATGGCGGCGGTTTGAATGTCAATATGGACAACCTGACCTTCGTCAACAACCATGCCGGTTATTCCGGCGGCGCACTGACCGCCCATTATTTCGGTGCGTGGTCCGGTATCCTGAGTGTTGCCAACAGTACCTTTGTCGGCAACTGGACGGATGGTTCCATCGGTACGAAATATTATGATATGAATGCTACTCACTCCCATATCTATCATGGCGGCGGCGGCGCGATCTATGTGGGTGTTGCCGGCGGTTCAGTTGTTGATGGCAATATCAGCAACATTATTTACAGACAGGCTGAGAATCCTTATGCTTATCTGGCACTTTACAACAACCTGATCGTCGGCAACCATTCCCGCGGTACGGGCGGTATGCTTGTGGCGGATGACGTGCTGGGATCTTACGGTTATGCCGCCAGCAGTATGCAGACGGTAGGCGGCTCCTGGTCGCCGGTCGGTGTGCTTTACGGTTTCTACAACGTGATCGGCACGCTGAATGGTGTGTTCCAGATCGATGTTGAGAATGTGACCGGTGCTGATGCGGAAGCGATCTTTGATGTGGAAACACAGCATGTTGCCGGTAAATATCTGCTGAACGAATACCGGCTGCTGAAGATGCGCAACGATCTGATGTCAACGGATCCGGAACTGTTTGCGCAGCTCAACCGTGAGAATTTTGAACTTGCGCTCTTCAATAATTCGCAGTTGAATCTTTATGCCTATCGCGATATGACACCGGATGAAAACGGCAATGTGGATACCGACTGGTACACATTGGGCTTTGCTGCCGGCAATCTCAACGGTCTGGGTGCGATCAGCCTGACAGTTGCATCGTCAGCTCAGATCCAGAACGGTATTATTCTGGATGTGGACGCATACGGTTCTTACAGAACGCCCTTCTATTCGGTCGGTGCGGCTCAGAATACAGAAATTTTTGCATGGACAGAAGATGCAGCCGGTGAAACGGATGAATACTTCACCGTAACGGAAGTTATGACCGGTCTGGAAGACGGTTCCTTCTCCGGTATGACGCTGTATGTGATCGCATCGTTGATCGACTTTGACAGTGTACTGACGGTCAATGCGCAGAATGTGACGCTGATCGGGCAGGGTGTCAATGTGACGCGTCTGAATTCCCGTTTGAATCAGAACAACATTATGGAAGTGAACGGGACCGGTTTCATCACCCTCAAAAATATGTCGTTCAACGGCTCTGTGGTGGTGAATAATTATGCCACATTGATCCTGGACGGTGTCAGCTTTGTCGGTATCACCCAGTCTGTGAACGGTGCGGAGGCGATCATCACAGCCAATAATTATGCCAATGTGACCATTGCGAACTCCCAGTTCTACGACAACGATATCGAATATGCGGTGGATGTGAATCTGAGTGCGGCGGAAATTTCTGGCTATGGCAAACTGGTGGAAGGTGATGTCAACATCCTGAACACCACCATGCTGTCCATGACCACGATCAACAATGAACGTGTCACGGATCCCAACCACGGCAAGATCCGTATCAACTCCATTGAAGGCGGTACACTGGTGATGCTGAACAGTATCATTCTGTCCCGGATCGAGGTCAATGGAAGTCTCAAGAACAGCGATACCTACGGCACTTACATCAAAACGGATTACAGTTATTTCGCGGAAGACATGATCGATAACATCAATGAGTACGGGGAGGACTACAGTCTTTCTTCTGCGAACCATGTGACGAATTACCATCTGCTCTCGTTCAGTGCTTCCGACAATATTTTCTATTCCGGCGATGATGCTCCCGCATCTCTGCTGGATGTCAATGGCTATCTGACGCCCAATGCGTTCCGTCAGGTGAATGTACAGAACAGCAGCAACAAAACTTGGCAGATCTCTCCGGCGTACGGCGGTGTGTATGTTGCATACATGGTCAATCCGTCTGATCCCGGTGGTGCGGATCCGTATAAGTACGGTTCCATGACGACGCTGAGCGTGTCTATGGATTATCAGTACAAAGATCCGGAAAGCGGTTTCTGGTTCATCTTCTCCGATACCAATGCTTATGCTTCAACCGGCGACAAGGATGCACCCGCCTATCTCTACTGGTGGAATTCCTTCAACGATATGGTGGTAAGAAACGGTGTGCTTCTGAATTCGGATATCGCAGGTACTGCCCGTTTGACCAACGTGGATACCCAGAACGATACGGAAGTTTACCGGTACAGTGCCGGTGCGGTCAGTTCCGTGCTCGGCAGATTGTCCCTGGTGGTGAATACCCACAGCGCAGTGGACGATCCTTATGACGATTACACGACTCTTTCGGAAGCGATCGATTATGCCGCACAGTTGTCCCGGGAAAATTCCGCCGGCAATTACACGGTCACATTTGATTCCTCCGTGTTCTGGACTGCGGATGAAAATTCCTCCATCCTGAACAAAGCCACCGTTGCAAAAAACAGTGCCTCTGCGTATGTTTACAACCACAACGGTGCGAAAGTCACCATTGACGGTTTGCTGACCAAGACCGGTGAAAATGGCGAGATCATGACCCGCAGTCTGACGCTGACATCTCATGACGGTGCCGGAACGTATCTTACGGATCACAACTTCTTCACTACGATGTATGTGAGCGGCGGTACGCTGACACTGAAAAATCTTATTTTCACCGGCCCCGGTGAATACGGAAAAACTGTTCAGGGTGAAGCGCAGTTTATCAGTGTGCAGTCTGCAAATCTCTACACGGATAATGTGGTATTCAAAGATGGTTTGACAGCCGGCAGCAGCAGCAATCGTCGCGGCGGTACGATCATTCAGCGAGTCAGCGGTGGTGAGGTCCATCTCAGCAATACCCAGTTCCTCAACAACATCTGCGGCTTTATGATCACGTACTCCAACGGAAAACTTGGAGACTGTTCCTTTACCAATGTTGACTTCATCGGCAACAAAGTCATCAAGAATGGCGGCGGTCACCTGATCTCTCTCGGTGAATTGGGGAACAGTACTGTCAGTACGGTCCTGTTCCAGGATTGTAATTTCCGCGATAATGAAACGACCGGTACGCTGATCTTCATGTCGTACAACGCGCCTGCCGTCGTGTTTACCAATACGGTATTCGACAGCAATACGGTCCGCGATACGATGATCGAGTGCGATTACAATACCGGCGGTATGATCTATGACAAATGCGTCGTGGTGAACAACCTTGTTTCCGGTTCGGATGGTCATGCAACAGCCCTGATCACACACGGTGAAGGGCCCGGTCTGGTCATTACCGATACTTTGATCGCCAACAACGAGATCCGTAATGCCGTCAAAGGCTCCGGTATCATCGGTGACGGCGACTGGAACATGGGTGCCAGAGCCCACTCCCTGATCATTGCCAATTCCGAAATCGTGAACAACACCATCACCACGGCGAAAGACAACCTCGGCGGCGGCGGTGCCATCCAGATCCGTATTTTCGGTAATCAGTCTTCCGGCTGGACATCCTTTGTGTCCATTCTCAACTCTGTGATCACGGGTAATATCTTCAACTATTATCACACGGAGAGCGGTTCGCTGGTGTATGATTCCTATGAATCAGACTTCTATGTGCCGAAACTGGATACCTCGTGGTCTGACAGCGGCGACTCCAATGTGGTGAAAATCAATATCGATATCGGTTACAGTGTGATCGGTGCGATCACCTACAACCCGAACGTGAAGTCAACTTCTCTGTCCAATATCAATTTCCTGAATCTGGACGGGACCAGTACGGTTTATACGCTCGGTTCCGGCAGTACAGATTACGGAACATCCAACTACATCGGTACGATCCGCAAGAATTGGACTTATGACACAGCGTATGTCCACCGTTCAGCGGGATCCTCCACGACCGTGGCGGACCTCAAGGCCGGTACGCAGGACTGGATGAGCGATCTTACAAGCTGGAATGCGGAAAAAGTTTATGGTACGGCGAATCCGGTTTATTCTGTGGATGCAGGCGGAAATGCCTATCTCTACAGCACCTTTGAGATCCCGGAATGGTCCGTGATCCGTTACAACGGCGTGCAGGTGAGACTGAACTCGGAAGGCGGTTCGGGATTCTTCTTCGTGGAATATTCCACCAACGGCGAAAACTGGACTCAGTTCGGCAGCACTATCTCCAGTACATACGGTCTCGGTGCGGACAAACTCGTTCCGCAGTTCGTGTTGAACGGTTACGACAGAATGGGCAATGACCGTTCCGTCTATTCCAGCATGGGCAGTGTGGATTACGGTGATCCCTCCGCGATCGCAGACGGCAGCAAGTTCAAGAGTGTTGCAGGCAGTGATCTCGCCTGGATCGGTTCCAACTTCCAGATCTTTGCAGGTACGGAAGTCGATACCATGTTCAATGACGGCAATCTGGACGGCTACATCACACTTTACGGATGGCGTTCCGATGCTGTTATTCCCAACGACACCAATACCGGTATCATCATTGCTGCCGGCAGCTCCATGAATATCGCTTCCACCGATGCCATCAGCATCCTGACCGATCTGGTCGTGGAAGAAAACGGTTCTCTGGTGATCGGCAAAGACATCACACTTGCCGGTCAGCGGTTCAACAACAGCGGCTCCGTTGAATTCGGCGGCGGTATCACGCTGGAAGACGGTCTCACCATGACCAATTCCACTGCTTCCACCGTGAAATACACCGGTGCGGATCAGACGGTGATCGCAGGCTCCTACGGACAGCTGGTCTTCGGCGGATCCGGAACAAAGAGTTTTGACGCTGCAGTTTACGACGCAGTGGATGTGAGTGTACTCGGCGCATTGGCTCTGCTCGGTGCCGATGGAAAGACCGGACTGCATCTGACCGGAAATCTCACCTTCACCAATACTGCCACCGGCACGGCATCGCTCTCCGGCGTGTCTGTGAACGGCGGTACGGTGATCGTCAACAGCGGCACGGTGAAAATGGAAAATCTGTCCATCAGCGATGTTGCCAGCGGAACGGGTGCTGTTCAGGTATCCGGCGGCGCAACACTTGTCATGAACAACGTGACCGTGGCGGAAAACAATACCACATCTGCCATGACGATCGGTGACGGCAGCACGGTTTATATGATGAACAGTACGGTCGTCGGTTCCCTTTATGCAGGAACGACTGCCATTACGCTGGATGGAACCGGTAAACTGATCGGTCTCTCCAGTGTGATTACCAACCGGACCGCGACCGGGGGCGGCAGTGCGTTCAGTGATGCGACCAAGGTGAATCTGCTTTACAGCTTCAGCAGCGATGCTGATGCCGGCAACAATTTCCCCACGCTCTTCGGCGTGGGAACCAATCTCCAGCCCGCCGACGGCAAAGCCGTTCAGACGCTGATGCCGAGTACCGGAAAGCTTTCTCTGGCAGATGTCAAGGCGACCGGATTTACGGCGGAAGGCGCGATCGCCTACACCACCGACGGTACCAACTGGATGGGTTGGGACAGCGCAACTTCTGCTTATGTTGCCTACACCGGCACCGTGACGCAGATCCTGACCGATGCACGCGGTTATGACCGTGCCAACCTGAATAACAGCGAGGCATGGAAATATACTGCCGGTGCATGGCAGGGCGGCGGTTATGTGGCGTGGATCGATACGGCGGACGGCACAAAATATTTTGAAACGGTCGATGCCGCCGCAGATCTTGCCGCAACGATGACCGGCGAGGTGGTCGTGAACGTGATCAATGATGCTTTGATGGATGATGTGTCCATCAGCGGTGCAACTGCATCCGGCATTACGATCAAGGGCAGCGGCACCTTCTCCGCAATCGGATCCCTGACTGTGGATTCCGCGGATCTTGTCCTGACCGTTTCCGGTCTGAAGATCTCTTCCGGTATCACCATCACTGACATTGAAACTCTGACGGTGAACAGCAACAGCGTGGTCGGCGGTATTTCTGCCGTGTCTGCCGGAACGGTGGAAATCAAGGATGCAACACTCAATGGTGCAAGCAGCATCAATGCTGAATCGCTTGTCCTTGACAATGTACTTGTAAGCGGTGTGACCGGTGATTTCGCCGTGACCTTCACCGGCGCTGAAATGACGGTGACCGACAGCGTCTTTGCGGACAATGACGGCGCGATCAGCTTCGACAGCTCCGATACGGAATCCAGTCTGCAGATCACAGATTCCATCTTCCGCAACAACAGTCAGCGCGGTGCCGTGCTGTTCGCCAACGGCGGCTCCATGACGGTGACCGACAGTCTCTTCTCCAACAATACTTATCAGGCGGATGAGGATACGGCTTACGCCGGTGCCATCAACTTTACGGCGGCAAACGGCGAACTGACTATCGCAGATTCTGATTTTACCGGAAATACCGGCAACATCCTCGGCGGTGCGCTTTATACCCGTTCCGCCACACTGACCGTGACCGGCAGCACCTTTGTCAGCAACAAAGTCGTTGACCTCAATGGCGGTATTTACGGTGACGGCGGTGCCATTGCTTTTGTGCCGGGCGTGACGAATACGGCTTCCGCCACGATCAAAGATACGCTCTTCCAGGACAACTCTGCCACCAGTTACGGCGGTGCGATCTTCTTTGACGGCGATACCGACATGGATCATTCCATCACGCTGGAAGGTGTGACGATGCTGAGAAACACTGCCTACGAAGGCGGTGCGCTCTACGGTATTGACTTCACCACGGTGAATATGGTCAACAATACGCTCGTTGCCAATAAGGCAGGGAACAGTTATGCAGGCGGTTCGCTCTCCATCGATGACGCCAATGTATTCCTCATCAACAACCTGATGGTTGGCAACGCATCCGGCGGTATGTTCCAGGATATTGCGGGCAATGCCTGGTATTATCAGGCATACAACGTCTTCGGCTCCAGTCTTTCCGTTGACTCCACCAACAAGATCGGTATCAAACTTGCGGATGTCTTCGGAACATCCAATGAAGCGGATCTGGTGGTGGATGAAAACAATCTGCTGCAGGTCGTTGTGACGGATGCCAACAAGTCCTACCTGAACCGTCAGGGCTTCATGCTGGCACACTTTGATGATTACGGCACGACCCGTTATGCATGGCATACGGAAGGCAGTTCCGCATGGACCGGTTACGATACCTACGGCGACATTGTTTCGGTGTACGAAAGCGATATTTTTGATCCCATCTGGAAAGATGCCACCGGCGATTACCGTATCGGAACTTACACCACGGGTGCTGCACAGCATGATCCTTCGGTCGCATTCAGCGTGGACGGTGTGGAACTGGTGAACTACGGCCGCCTCTCCGATGTGCAGGTGGCTGTCCGGATGCAGGCGTCTGATGTGAAAGCCTACACCCGGGATGCTCTGCTGGAAGCGATGAAATTCGGCAACACCTTCTATCTGATGAGTGAAACCTACGACTTCGGCAGTACGATCGTCACCCGTGCGGACAATGTGTTTTACGGCAACAATACCATTCTGACCAATGCTGACGGCAATGACATCTTTGAATTGCGCGGCGGATCTCTGAAACTGGTGACAATGACCCTTAACGGTGATATTACCGTGAATGACGGCGGTCTGTTTGTGGCGGAACGCTCTCTGCTGACCGGTCTGCAGGACGGTATCGTGGTCAACAGCGGTATGGCGGTCCTGCTGAACAGCACAGTCGGTGACAGCGATGGTACGATGCCCAACGGCTCGCTCCTGACCATCAACGGCGATTCCGTCGGTAAGATCGTGAACACCACGATCCAGAGCGGTGATATCGCAGTGAATGGTAATGGTAAGCTGGAAGTTCTGAACAGTATCGTTCTGAGCGGTGTCACATCTTCTGCAGATGCTGTTGTGACTGCCCGTTTCAGTGCCTTCTCCGGCGCGAAAGCAGATCTCGCCTTTGCCGATACCACCGGCAATCTCTATGATCAGAAGGCGGAAGATCTCTTCGGCACCGATTATGTGCTGGTGAACGGAATGTATGAACTGGTGACCGGCAATGACAAGGGCGCAGGTGCCGCAGATAACGGCGTGCTTGTGGCAGTTGACAGTGCTTACGGCCTGTACTATACGCAGGATGTTTCCTTCGGCGATGTTGTCCGTAACTGGTACAACTTTGCTGATCCGGCAACTGTTCTGAATGTTGATGCGGTTTCCGGCAGCTGGATCCAGTATTCCGACCTTGCCGGTAATGACCGTCTGGTCATGCGCGGCAGCAATGCTGTTGCGGCAATGGGTTCCTTTGCGACCTTCGCTACCATCAGCGGTCTGATCGTTACCACCAATACGGAAGATTATGTGGCGGATGACGACAAGATCTCTCTGCGTGAAGCCATTGTTTATGCGGCATCACACGGCGGCGGTACCATTACATTCTCCTCGGATCTTGACGGTGCCACCATTACGGTGACCGATGGTCTGCTGGAATGGGCGGCGGCGCACGATGTGATCATCCGCGGTGTTTCCGGTTCCGGCTCCAATGCCAAAGCGATCGACATCACCATTACCACCAACAGCACATTCTTTGCCGTTTCCAACGGTTCTGTTACGCTGGACGGCGTTACATTGCTGACGACCTCCACTTCCGGCAGCGTGCTGGCAGATGTGAGCGGCGGCAGATTCATTCTGAACAATATCAACCTGAACAGCATTGATGCGGCAGACAGAAATGTGATCACTGTCAGCGGTACAGGTGCTGTAACATTCTCCGGTGCAGTGAGCCTGAGCGATATCAAGGCGCAATCTCTGATCGCAGGTGCAACAAGCGGTACGCTGCAGCTTTCGGATTTCACCGCCTTCAAGAACATGTTCAGCAACGCCATGTTCGATCTTTCCGGCAATGGTCTTGTGACGCTGAACAATGCAATGATTTACAGCAACACGGCAGCGGGTCTGCTCCTCTCCGGCGGAACTGCATCGCAGGTCCAGGTGAGCGACAGCCGGATCTATGCCAATACCATGACGTCCGGTTCGCTGCTGACGCAGAGCGGATCCGGTTCCGCCATGCTGGTCAACTGCACACTGCTTGCCAACAACACCTTCGGTGATGCGGGCGGCTATGTGATCGATTCTGCAGCCGGTAATCTGCTTGTGGCAGATACCACGATCGCAAATCACACATATCATGCATTGGGTGCGATCCGTTACACGGGTGCGGGCAATCTCCAGATCGTGAATGCGTCCATTGCCGGTCAGACGGTCATGACTGATGCGACCGGAACGCCGCTCGGCGCCGGTGTGTATGTTGACAATGCGGCAGCCAATGTGGCGATCCTCAACACCTACATCGTGGGGAATGAAGCGCTCAATGAGGCGTATGATGTTGTTCTGAATCAGGCGGCATCCTACAAAGACGCCTACACGCTCATCGGCAAACTGGTCGATACGGCAGGTGTCAAGACGGCTGACGGTGTTTATTCTTACTACGATGTGACCAAACAGGATGTGTTCAGTGCCAATGCCGTACCCGCCGTTGTGGTGGAAGAAGTCGGCAATACTTACCGTGTCCTGAACGACGGTGTGATCGCGATCACGGAAGATTCTCTGGCAGCCCGTAACGGTATCGGCGTCACCCTCAACGGTTTGAATGTTGCTTATCTGGGCGGTACGGAACCCTTCATGACCATTGCGAATGTGGCAGCGTTCACTGTGAACGGTCTGTTCAATCCTGTACTGGATCAGCTGGGTGACACCCGTTCTGAATATACGGCAGCCGGTGCATGGAACGGACCGTTGACCTACAATGTGTTCACGCAGTCTGTCTATCGTACGATCAATGAAACGGAAGCTGCTGAACTCGGTCAGACCACTACGGTGACATGGCTGGATGAAAACGGCAGATTCAACAGTAATGATTTCCGTTATTACCTCTCCATCACAGATACCTGGGTATCCGTGAAAGGTTGGCGCATCCAGAATGCGGGTGTCAATGCCGAGGTCAATGTGGAAGAAAATATGACGCTGAACATCAATGCCGCAGATGTGGAATTGGGTGTGATCAGAGTCAACGCCGGTGCAAAGCTCATGATCGAATCCGGCAACAGCCTGACGCTGTCCCGTTATCTTGACAACTCCGGTGTGGTGGATGTGGATGGCGGTATGCTCACCTTCGGCGAAAGCGCGTATGTGGAAAGCAGCGTGGATGCAGAAATGTATTACCGCGGCATCAGAAGCGAAGGCACGACCATGATCGAACTCGCAGACGGCACATACGGCAAACTGGTGCTGGATGATGTGACCGGTATCGTACAGCTGCGTTCCGGCGAATATCTGTTCCATCAGGGGATCGACATCAGCGGCAGCCTCACACTCAGAGGTATGGGAACCGCTGACAGCAGTGAGGGGACCGTTGTCCGCTTCTCCCAGGACGACAATGTTGCAAGTCTGGATCGCGCTCTGATCCTGATCCGCGATGTTGAAACGCTGGATGACGGCAATGGCAATCCGGTCAACATCAACAATGTGATCGATGTCACGCTCCAGAGCATGACCGTTTCCGGCGGTTCCAGCGCAACGGAAAGTTTCCTGACGCTGGGGAACATCTATGCGGAATCTGCAAATCTTACGATGCTCGATGTGAACGTGGAAGATGGCAGAGCATCCAACGGCAGCGGTGTTTATCTCACCGGCGGCTCACTGGATATGACCCGGGTCAATTTCTCCTACAACCATGCCACGGGTGCAGGCGGAGCAGTTGTTTATGTTGATGCGGCTGCAGCCGGGACCATTGACAGCGGCGTGATCAATCTGACGGATGTGACCTTCTCGGATGATGCGGCGGGTATGCTGCTCTATCTGAAGGGGACTGCCGCGCTCTCCATCAATAATCTGATGGTGAATAATATGACCGGCACATCCGGACGGAGTGCGCCTTCCGGTCTGCTTTATATCGGCAACTCACTGACGCTGACCGGCAACACCATTTCCGGTATCACCGTCAACGACAGTACCTTCACGGGTTCGCTCTTTGATGTGAGAAAAGCCATCACATTCAGCAATCTGGTGCTGAACGGAGCCAAGGTCACCGGCAGTCTGTTTACTGCGGAATCCATGGCATACGATCTGACTGTCACCAATTCGCTGATCACCGACTCCGATATGACCAGTGTGGTGACCGTGAACGGGACCGGCAACTTCATGATGACCGACAGTACGGTGTTCGACAATACCTTCACACAGGGAGCCTTCCAGGTCACATCCCTGAATGCTGTGATGATGACACTTGCCAATATGACGATCGTCGGCAACACGACATCGACTGCGGCGGTTTATGTGTCCAGCAGTGCGGCAACGGTGCAGGTGGCGAACTCCATTCTCCTCGGCAACACAAAAGATCTGGTGCGGAACAACGGAACGGTTTACTCCGCATACAATATCACCGGCATCGAAGAAGGCGATGTGACCCATCACAGCGGCGAATACCGTTATAATAATCCCACGATCCGTCAGGTCTTCGGAGTCGATGAAGTCTCCATGCTGGCTCTCACCACCAATGCATCCGGCGCGATCGACAGCACGTCCATGCTCACATTTGATTCCGGCTCCATCGCGGTGAAGAACGGTATCCTTGTTGGGCTTGACGGTAATACGCTGGCAGTTTCCCGCGACGGCAGCAACTGGACCGATATCGCAGGTTCCACGCTTTATGTGGCACCCGCGCAGATCTTCAATACGGACCAGTCCGGCGAAGCCCGTACAGCATCCTGGACGGCGGCAGGTGCGTTCCGCGGTTATGAAACGGATGGTCTTTTCACCACCAATTCCTACCGCACGATCGCCAGTGCCGACAAGTATGTGTGGAACGACAGTGTGACTGCTGCCGAACTGCTCGACTGGCTCGAAGTCTATACATCGGAAGGTGTCTGGACCGCTATGGACGGTTGGCGTGCAGCTGAAGTTCTGGAAAATGTCAACGAAAATACATCGATCACGATCACAGCCGGTACCACGATGGATGTTGATCATTCCAATATGACCCTCGGAAAACTGGCTGTGGAAAATACTGCGACCCTGACGGTCAACGGAACTCTGATGACGGCAGATATGGAAGTCGCCGGATCTGTGACGCTGAACGGTACACTGACAGCCGCCAATACGGTCATGACCGAAGGCGGTTCTCTCCAGGTGGACGGCATTGCGAGCTTCACCGGTACCACATTCGAGATCGGTTCCGGTGCGGAACTGGATCTGAACAGCGGCACCTTCCTGCTTTCCGATGCGCTGATCAACAGTGGTTATCTCACCTTCGGCGATACCCAGATGCAGATATCCACTCTGACGAACAATGCCGGATCCACTGTGGAATATGCAATGACGTCCGATCATCAGATCATCACGACGGAATACGATAAACTGATCCTCAACAGTGAAGCGACCCAGGAATTCACCGATCCGCTGACCATCGGAACGCTTGAAATCGTCAAAGGCGGTTACAAGAACTTTGCCGCCGGAGAATTTGTGATCGGCGACAGTGTGGTCATTGCGGATGGTATTCAGGTACAGATCCGGGGCGCGGGTGCAGCGGAAACGACCTTCACGCGTGCAACCGGTACCACCGGCAGTCTGTTCGAGATCGGTTCTGCCGATGCTTCGGCGTCCGATACGACCGTGATCATCGACGGTGTCACGCTGACCGGCAGCAGTGCCCTTGACGGCTCCTCTGCCACCACCGGCGGTCTGATCCATGCGAATAATGCGAATCTGCTCATCACGGATTCTGCGCTCCGTGACGGAACGGCGGATCAGGGCGGTGCCATTTATCTGAATGGCGGCAAACTGCAGATGATCAACAGTTCCATCACCAACTGTACGGCGGCTGCGCCGTTCGGTGATATGGGCGGCGGTGCCATCCGTATTGAAGGTGCGGCGGATCTGCTTCTGCTGAATACTTCCATTCTCGGCAACGTTTCCAATTATCACGGCAGTGCCATTTATGCGACCAATTCCGGTTCCATCGTGTTGGCGAATACCACAGTTGCCGGCAACATCAGCAATGGCAACGGCGATTACCGCGGTGTTGAGATCAACAACAACAATGCCACGCTGACCGTGATCGACTCGATCATTGCCTACAACTACAATTCTGCATCCAAGACCTATTCCGACTACAAGTCCAATACGGCAAGTGATGCCACCACGCTGGTGATGAGTGCCATCGGCAATAACAACAACAGCGGTATCAAAGTGATTTATGTCATGGGTGAAGATCCGTCTGCGCTCAGCTCCGGAGCCACCCGCCTGTTCGATGCGTATGAAACAGTTGTCTTCGGCGAAGGCAACAGTGCATACAGTGCCTTTGTTCCTGTGATCGTCACGGATGACGCGACCGGTACGGATTATGTGGGTCTCTCCACCACATCCCAGGCGAACGGCGGCAGATATCTCTACACGAACATCGATGCCAACGGCTTTGTCACCGGTATGGGTTACGACAGCCGTTCGGAAGTCAAGGAAGATGTGGCACCGACACTGGTCTCCGTCTTCGGATCCTTTGACGGATCCACGGCGGAAGCGGTTCTGACCGACCAGCTCGGACGGAGCTTTGTCAGCACCAAGTATGCGATCGTGGGTGCTTATGCCGCACCTGCCGCAATGAATACCACGGTCGTGACCGTCAGCTGGGACGCTGCGATCGGTCATACGGAAGATGGTGTGACGCTCCGTGACGCCATCAATGCTCTGGTCAAGAGCGGTGTGCCCGAAACCATTACCTTTGCGGCGGACATTACCGAGATCACGATCGACGTCTCCCTGTTCGGTACCATTGATATCGGCTCCACGCTGTCCATCAACGGTCTGATCAATGAAGACGGCGAAATGGTCAAGGTCAATATCGTCGGCGGTACACTGACAGCCGGCGGTGCGTTCACAGTTGCCGATAATGCCGTCTTCACCATCAAGAACCTGATCGTGGACGGCAGCGGTTACACGGATACGGATGCGGTGTTTGCGGTGTCCGGTATTGCGGGCGATGCCACACCGGAAGGTCTGGTGGTGAGCGATGTCAGCATGTACGGCTTCAACGGCGCGACGGTGTTTGATATGCAGACCGGTACGCTCTCTGTGAGCAACGCCTTCATCGGCGACGGTCTGATCCAGCTTGCTGCAGGTACAGCAGCCACCTTCATCAACACCACGCTTTCCAATACCACCACCACGCTGGAAGGCGGCAAGACGGTCACAGTTACCACGGTAACGGAAAATGCGGACGGCTCCACAACGGAAAATACCAAAGATGTGGTTCTGGCGGATGCCGTACTGACACTGGCGAATGTGACAGCTGTCAACACCAACGGCGGCAAGATCATTGATCTGACCAATGGCGGTACTGCGAATGCCTACAATACGATCTTCTACGGTGAAACGGATCTGACGAATGCATATTACAGTGTCTTCAGCAGTTCTGCAGACCGCAACGGTACGGAAAATGTGACCGGTGCGAGTGCCGTGAATATCTTCGGTTACGATACACCTGCATTGAACAGCAATGATTACGGTGTGTATGTGATCGATATCAACAACTCGTCCCTGTACTCCATCTCCAACGGTGTGATCCTCGGTCAGGACAACAACGGCAGCTTCTTCTTCGCGAGAGGAGGGGAGGGCACTGCTGAAAGTCCCTTCGTCTGGTACGATGCGGACGGCAATGTCGTTACCGGCGAAATCACTGCCATCACCACGGACCAGCTGGGCAATACCCGTACGGCAGTGACCACGGTCGGTGCGTATCAGGAAGCGGCACTGTCCGCCGACATCTTCACCGGATATCATTTCCGGACGCTGGTGGATGGCGGCAATCTGACCGGTTACGGATCCTGGGATGAGATCCGTTGGCAGATCTCCAGAAATATGCTGGATTGGCTGACGCCGGACGGTTGGCGTATGGGCAGCCCCACGGCTGATTCCGCACTGTCCATCACCATCAGCGAAAATACGATCGTCAAACTGACGGAAAATATTTCTCTGACCAATCTGACGGTCGCCGGTACGCTGACTGTTGCCGATACTGCAATACTGACGATCACCGACGGTTCTGCCGCAAATGATCTCATCAACAACGGCACACTGGAAATCGCCGGTTCTGTTGCTCTGGCATCCGGTGCAAACTGGAACAATGCAGACGGCTCCATGGTGACCTATGACAATGCAGCGGTCAACAGCGGTATCGTGTTCCACGATCTCTCCATCACCGGTTCCGTGACGGCTTCCGGTATGCTGGATGTGGATGGCGATCTGACCATCATCCACGATGGCGTCCTGACGGCGAAAGCCGGACTGGATATCGCCGGTTCCCTGATCCTGGAAGACGGTGCGAACAGCATTACCACACTGGATCTGGATTATACGGTCACCGATGCCAATACGACATGGGCGGATGCATCTTTCGGCACGGACAGCAAAGTCGTGTACGGAAACGGCGGCGTCCTGATCGCGGATGATTATGCCGGATTGGAAATCACCGGAACGGTCACTGCATCTGCGGACTTCTCTGCAGCGGCTCTGAGTGTTACCTCCGGTTCCACGCTCGTGATCGATTATGTCAACAACGGCGATGAATGGACCGCAGCCGATGCAACACTGACCGGAGCGGTGGAATACCGTGCGGACGGCAGCAATGTGGTCGGCAGCACATACAGCGTGCTGAAAGTCACCGGCGATGATGTGATCTTCAACAGTGCAGTTACCGTTACAGATGTGATGAATGTTTCCGGCAGCAATGCCGATCTGAACGGCAATGATCTGACGGTGAACGATCTGAATGTGACAGCCGGCAGTCTGGATCTCGGCACCGGTACCACCACGGTCACCGGCAACTTCACCGTTGCTTCCGGTGCGTCTGCGGATGCGTCCGGAGCGGTTGTGACATTCAATGGCACATCTGCCCAGAACGTGGCAGGTATCCTCTACAAGACCCTGAACTTCGCCAACAGCGCAAAGACCGTCACCGGCGATCTGACTGTTACCGACAGCTTCGATGCCGGTGATCAGTCCGTCAGCTTCTCCGATGATGCAGTCCTGACGCTGGGCGGAACGATCAGCAATTATACCAATGTCAAAGCGGACAACATCACTGCCATTTACAACGGTACCGCTGACGGTCAGACGGTTGCAGCTCTGACTTACGGCAGCCTGACGCTGAACGGCGGCAGCAAAGTCTTCGCCACCGGCGCAACTGTCGTGGAAAATGCCTTTACTGCCAATGCATCGGTTGACTTCGGTACGGCGTCTGTGACGCTGAACGGTACGGCTGCTGTTGCGGCGTCTGTGACGCTGGATGCGGCGGAAGCTGCCTTCACCTATGGCGGCGGCGACCAGACCGTTCTGGCTCTGACTTACGGTTCTCTCGCGCTCACCGGTGCGGGGATCAAGACTGTTGATTCCGGATTCAAAGTCAATACCGCATTGACGCTGGATAAAGATGCGACCCTGAAACTGACGTATGCAGTTACCGGCTCCGAATGGACGGTTGCGAACAGCACATTGAACGGTACGGTGGAATATGCCGCCGGCGGTTCTCTGATTGCAGATGCGTATGCAGGTCTGATCATTTCCGGCGATACCACAGCAACATCCGCCTTCACCGCCGCCAATCTGAAAGTGACGGGCGGCAAGGTGCTGGATCTTGCTTATGATGTGACAGCCGATACGGTATGGTCCGATGGCGATCTGACCGGAGGTACGGTCAAATACAGCGGCGGTAATTCGCTGGTGATCAGCAATCTGGCATACGGCACGCTGATCCTCGCCGGAACCGGTACCAGAACACCGGGCGGCGATATCACTGCGGAAACCATCCGCCTGACCGGAACGGATCTGGTCCTTGCGGGCAACGGCGTGACGCTGGATGCTGTCAGCATCGTGATCGACGGAACAGGCGTGACGGATATCAGCAATGTTGAGATCCTGACGACTGAAACTGTGGATGTCCGGACTGCGGCAGTTCTGAAAAACGTGAACATCTCCAACGGAACGACCGGTTTGACGGTCAGTGCCGATGTGACCATGGAAAACAGTTCCATCACCGGCAACAACGGTACAGGTGTGAGCGTGACGGGCGGAACCCTGAACCTGTTGAATGTGACCATCGCAAACAACGCTGGTGCAGGTATCAGCCAGACTGCCGGAACGGTCAATCTGATGAATGTGACAGTTGCCGGCAACAGCGGTACCGGTGTGAATGTGACGGGCGGCACCTTCCGTTCCATCAACAGCATTTTCGCCTACAACGGCTGGAACAACAGTGCGGAAACATACAGTGATATGTACATTGCAAGCGGCGTGACTGCGACACTGATCAGCAACGTTGCCGGATCCTACAATATGACGGATACGGCGCTGACCTCCGGAATCGCACACATCACTTACGGTACATCCTTCACCACGTCAAGCGCATTGTTTGATGCAAGTGTTTACAACTTCTCCGGCAGCAGCAAATACGCTTCTCTGAATCTGAGCAGCGATACTGTCACCGGAACAAAATATGTGGCGATCCGTCACAGCACCATTGCCAACGGCGGCAAGATCCTGACCGTTGAACATGATGCCGACGGACAGATCGAAGCCGTCTCCTACAGCGATACCAAGACTGCTGCAGCAACAGCATTCTTCGGAACGGTCTCCACCGGAACCCGGATCACCGCCGACCAGATCGGCGGCGGCATCCTGAACGATTACGGCTACATCGGTTCCATCGCCACGAAAGGCGAGATCATCAGCACCATCGTCACCAATGACGGCACCGGAACGGGCGGCACCACACTGGCTCAGGCTATTGAAAATGTGGGGCTGCTGCTGCAGGACGGCGCCGTGATCACCTTCGCCGACAACGTGAAGACGGTTGTCAATGCGGGTGCCATCACCATCAACGGTCTGAACATCGTTCTGGACGGCGGCAGTGATGTGAGCATCAGCGGTATGCAGTTGACGGTGGAAGGTACAGGCTCCGGTCTGACGGTCCGGAATCTGCTGCTGCAGGACAGCGCTTCTGCGTCCACCTATACCATTACGGTCGGCGACGGCGTCACAGTCCATGCAGTCAACACCACCTTCTCCAATGCGGGTATTGCCGTTCTGAACGGCGGTATCCTGAATCTGGCGAATGTGACGATGTTCAGTGCGAATACCGGCATCAACATCCTGAACAATGCCGGAACAGTCAATCTTTACAACTCCATCGTGGCGGGCGGCAGTGTGAACAGCACGGGAACGGTCAATGCCTATTACAGTGCCTTCACTGCATCTCCCGCGCTGACGACTGATGTTTACACCACCACCGGCATTACGGATGTCACCGGAATCTTCGGTATGGCAGCTGCTCTGGACGGCATGGTGTATAAAGTCGATCCCGCCGCATCCAGTGCCATCGCGCTGCAGAACAGCGTTATGGTCGGTTATGACACTGCCAATAATCAGTATGTCATTGCACGCAACCAGACCAACGGTGAATGGAACTGGACGAAGGCGGACGGTTCCGCTCTGGAAAGCAATGCCACGGTCAACGGATATACCACCGATCAGCTCGGTACGGTCCGCGGTCAGAACGGCATTACCATGATGGGTGCATACGATTCCGGTACGGTCGCAGCGGATGTGTTCGGCAAGTTCTACTTCCGGACCACCGGCGATGGCGACTGGACAGATGCCGCGATCTGGGAATATTCCGCCACTGTGGATGGCGCTTATCAGAGTGCATCCGGCTCCTGGCGTATGAGTTCCCCCACCTTTGAAACGGCGGAACAGGTCACTGTCCGTAGCGGTCACGATGTGGATATCACTGCCGGTATGAAAGTCAGCGCACTGGTGATCGACGGCAGCCTCACTGTCGCTGCCGGTACTCTGGAAATCACAGATGCCCTGACCAACAACGGCACGCTCACGGTCACCGGCGACATCTCCGCTTCCGGCTGGACCAACAGTGACGGTTCCACGGTGATCTACAACGGTACTGCCGCACAGAATATCGCCAATGTGGCTTATGCAAACCTGATCCTCAGCGGCGGCGCCAAGACTGCGACCACGCTGGATGTGAACGGTGATCTTGAAAACAGCGCAAAACTGACAGTTTCCGCACTGGATCTGGAAGGCACCTTCACCAATACGGGCGCAGTTGAAATCACCGGTACCGGCAGCGAATGGAACAGCCAGTCCATCGGCGGCACTGTGACATACAGCGGCGCGGCGGACAGCATCGTTGCCGGCGATTATGCCATTCTGAATCTGGAAACTGCCGGAACGGTCAAGGCGGACAGCGCCTTTACTGCCGCAAAGCTGAATCTGGACGGCAATACCACGCTGAGTCTCAACTTTGCCACCACCGGCAGCGAATGGACCGCAGCAGACTCCACGCTGAACGGCACTGTGATCTACAATGCAAATTACAGCAAAGTGGTCGCGGATACATACAGTGATCTGACGGTCTCCGGCAGCAGTGTCACCTTCAACGGCAATACGGAAGTGACCGGCACATTTGCAAGTTCCGGCGCATCTGTTGCGCTGAACGGTATGGATCTCGCCGCTGCAAATATCAATGTCACTGCCGGAACACTGGATCTCGGTACCGGTTCTGTGACCATCAGCGACAGCTTCATCATTGCAGCCGGTGCATCTGCACTCGCTTCCAACGGTACAGTCAGTTACACCGGAACGGATCAGAACATTGCGGCTCTGAGCTACAATGTGCTGAATCTTTCCAACTCCGGAACAAAGACCGCTTCTGCCGCGTTCAGTGCCGCAAGCCTGAATCTGGCAAACGGCGTGACCCTGAAACTGAATTATGCCGTCGATACCGCAACGACAGTCTGGACTGCCGCCGCTCTGAACGGCACCGTGATGTATGCGGCAGACGGTTCTGAACTGATCGCCGCTGATTACACCGTGCTGGATATCGCCGGAAATACTGCAGCAGACAATGCCTTCACGGCAGATACGCTGCGGGTCAATACCGGCAAGGCTCTGGACCTGAATTTCGCCACCACCGGCAGCGAATGGGATGTGACGATGTCTGAACTGAATGGCACGGTGAGCTACAACAGCACCGCGGAATCCATCATCCTGCAGGATACTTACGGAACCCTGATCATCACCGGTACAGCAACGGCAAACGGCGCATTCTCCGCCGGAGCCATGACGGTTACGGACAGCGGTAAACTCAATCTCAACTATCAGACAGCCGGTAATGAATGGACTGCCGGTATCACCACACTGAATGGTCTGGTGACCTACAATATCGCAGATTCCAAACTCATTGCCGATGATTATGCCGCTCTGACCATCGCGGCAAATGTCAGTGCAGGCAGTGCCTTCACGGCGGAAACACTGACCGTGGCAGACAGCACAAGCCTGACTCTGAACTATGCAACTGCCGGTAATGAATGGAATGCTGAAAAATCCGCTCTGAACGGAACAGTCGTTTACACCGCAGACGGCAGCAAAGTCGTTGCCGACACCTACAACGGTCTGACCATTGCGGGGGCAGATACCGTTATGAACGGTGTGGTGACCCTGAACGGCGAGTTCACGCTGACCGGATCCGTGAATGCAGTCAATGCGGAAGTGATCTATGCCGCGACCGCGAATGTGATCGCAAACAGCAGCATCACTTACGGTGATCTGACCTTCACCACCAACGCCAAGACGATCGTTGGCGATCTGCTGACTGTGAACGGTGACTTCAACGCCGGTGATCAGACTGTCGCCTTCTCCGATGGCGCAAATCTGGTGCTGAGCGGTGCGTTCTCCAATTACAGCGGTATGACCGATCTCTCCAACATCACAACGACCTATAACGGCACTGACGCACAGAACATTGCGGGTCTGACTTACGGTGATTTGTATCTGACAAACAGCGCCAAGACCCTGACCGGCGATGCAACTGTGACCGGTCTCTTCAGCAGTACGGCAGATGTGGACCTCGGCAGCAATCAGTTCACCATGAACGAATACAGTATCGCAGACGGTAAAGTCTTCGATGCGGCGGAAGCCGATGTGATCTATGCCTTCGCCGGTGCTCAGACGGTCATTACCACCACCTACGGCAGCCTGACGCTGAACGGCGAAAAATCCTTCACCGGAAACATTACATCCAACGGTGCAGTGACCCTGACCGGCGGAACAAGCCTGAACGGCAGCGGAAATATCCTGACAGCCAAAGGCGGCGTCAGACTTTCCGGCGGTCCCGGATCCGTGGCGGTGAACAGCCTGACCATCACCGGTTCCGCAACCGGAACCAACGCTGTGACGGTGGAAAATGTGAATGCCGTTCTGACTCAGGTGAACATCTCCGGCAACGGCGGCACTGGTCTGTCCGTCACCGGCAATGTGGCTGTGACGATGGAAAACAGTTCCGTCACCGGCAATGCTTCCGGCGTGAGCGTCACGGACGGCACGCTGAACCTGCTGAATGTCACCATCGCCAACAACGACGGCGCGGGTATCAGTCAGAGTGCGGGCACTGTCAACCTGATGAATGTGACAGTTGCCGGCAACAATGCAGGTATTGATGTGGCAGGCGGTCTCTTCCGCGCCATCAACAGCATCTTCGCCTACAACTGGAACGGCACTGCATACAACGACATCACCTTCGCCACAGGCGTGACCAGAGAAATGGTCAGCAATGTGGAAGGTGTGACATACGGCGATACGCTGGAAACTTCCAGTGCATTGTTTGATGCCGCCGCCTACGACTTCAAAGCCGATCACGCAGAAATCAAGTTGACGCTGGACAGCGTTACCGGTACGTATTATGTCCCGGTCCGCACCCAGACCATCGCCAACGGCGGTATGATCCTGACCGTGGAACGCACAGATGGTCAGATCACAGGCGCCGCATACAGCGACAGTAAGTCCGGCAGTCAGACCGCCTTCTTCGGAACGGTCTCCACCGGAACCCAGATCACAGCCGACCAGATCGGCGGCCCGATCGTCAATGATTACGGTTACATCGGTTCCATCGCCACCACCGGCACTGAACTGTCCCTGACCGTTACGGTCGGCGGCGATGCTCCTGTGGCTGGTGAGACCACCTTCCGTCAGGCGCTGGAAAATGCAAAACTGCTCCTGCTCAAGGATGCCGTGATCGAATTCGCGGCAGGCGTCGATACCGTGACACTGACAGGTGATCTGGACTTCGTGTCCGGCGATATGAACCTGACGATCTCCGGTACCGGCAGTCTGATCCTGACCGGCGGCGCGACCTTCTCCGTCGATACCGCGTCCTTCACTGCCACAGGTCTCACCTTCCAGGGTACGGATCTGGCGGTCATCGGCGATACCACCGCCCATATCATCAATGCGACCTTCATGCCTGCATCCATCACGGATGCCGCCGGTATTTCTGTGGCGCAGGGCGCGACCCTGAATCTGGCAAATGCCACGCTGGTCAATCTGGCGAACAGCAGCGCAGTCCTGAACAATGCGGGTACGGTCAATGCCTACAACAGTATCATCGTCGGCACCACCGTGAACAACGGTACGCTCAATGGTTATTACAGTGCCTTCGGCGGCAATGTGAGCCTGAACGAAAACGTTTACAGCTCCGTTTACGCCGATGCCAACGCATCTGTGAAATCCATCTTCGGTTACGATTCACTGACCATGATCTCCGGTAAGCCGGTGTACAAGGTCAATGATGCCGATTCCAGTACCGCCGCACTCCAGAACAGCGTGATGGTCGGCTACGATGCCGATAACGGCAAGTATGTGATCGCACGCACCAAGACCGGAACCGATTGGAACTGGATGTACCTCGATGGTTCCGCTCCCTCTGGTGTCGTCACCGGTTACACCACCGATCAGTTGGGTACCACACGCGGTCAGAACGGCGTGACCATGATGGGCGCCTATGACATCGGAACGGTGTCCGAATCCGCCTTCGCTGCATATCATTACCGCACAAAAGCACATGCTGCGGGCAACTGGGACAATGCCACCATCTGGCAGTATTCCAGCGATAACGCAACATGGCAGGATGCTTCCGGAAGCTGGCGTATGACCATGCCCACTTTGAGCAACTCCCTCTCCGTGACCATTACCGCCGGTTCCACTGTGACCATCGGCGCTTCTATGGAAATGGATCAGTTGACCAATAACGGCACGATGATCATTGCCAACGGCGCAACCCTGACCATCGCGGACGGCGATGGTACAGACTTCGTCAACAACAGCAGCCTGACCGTTACCGGTGCGCTGAATATCGCTTCCGGCGCGGCATGGAACAACGGTACTGCATCCAGCGTCACATACAACGGCGCTGATCAGACTGTGGCGGACAACTCTTACGCCACACTGACCCTCTCCGGCTCCGGCACCAAGACCGCCGGAACCCTGTCCGTTGCCACCGCGCTGACAGTCGATACCGGCGTGACCATGAGTGCTGACAGCATCACCGGCAGTAATTCTCTGGTCAACAATGGTACCATCGAAACCGGAACATTGACCCATACCGGAACGCTGACCAACAACGGTACGCTGACCATCACGGGCACCGGCAGCAGCTGGACCGCCCAGACCATCGGCGGCACTGTGAACTTCAACGGTACGTCCGATACGGTCATTGCAAGCACTTACAATACGCTGAACCTGAACGGCTCCGCCAAGACACTGTCCGGCGATGTGACCGTGAACGGCGATCTCACTGCCAATGCAGATGTTGACTTCGGCACCCACACTGTGACGCTGGGCGGCGACTTCACTGCCACGGCAACCGTCGATGCGGCAGATGCAACTGTGATCTACAACGGCGCTGATCAGGCAGTTGCGGATCTGGTTTACGGCAACCTGACCCTGACCGGCAGCGGAAACAAAGCCATCAGCGGCGATCTGACCGTGAACAACGACCTCACTGTCAGCGGCACGGCAGCAGTTGACTTCGGCACCAACACCGTCACGCTGGGCGGAACCTTCACCGTCAGCGGCGGAACAGTTGATGCGGCAGATGCCACTGTGAACTACAACGGTGCAAATCAGGCTGTTGCGGCTCTGACTTACGGTAACCTGACGCTCTCCGGCAGCGGCACCAAGACTGCCACCGATGTGACCGTCAACACCGCGTTGACCGTGAACAGCGGCGTGGCTCTGAACGCGGCGAACATCAGCGGTACATCCGCCATCACCAATGACGGCACCATGACCGTTTTCGGCGCGATCAAAGCGGCAAGCCTGACCAACAACAGCACGGTGGAAACCGGCAGTCTGGTGTTGAGCGGAACGCTGTCCAACAGCGGCACGCTGACCATCACGGGCACCGGCAGCAGCTGGAGCGTCCAGACCATCGGCGGCACTGTGAACTTCAACGGTACTTCCGACAAAGTCGTTGCAAGTACCTACAATACTCTGAA